>DASTGT010000023.1:0-14949 GCA_035718935.1 Casimicrobiaceae bacterium | reverse complement strand
ATGGGACGCTCGTGCAGTCGGCGAAGGCCCAGTCGCTACGGGCGATCGTCACCTTCGGGTCGTCCTGATGGACGCGCATCGTCAGCGCGGCGTCGGCGTTGCTCGTACTCACTGCTTCATACGCCGGCGGGGCCGTCACGTCCTGCGTCGACCCGGGTGCGTCGAGGATGTATTCCGAACGTACGCGCCCGGTGATCTCGGTCCCGTCGCGGTTGCGCGCCACCGGTACCGTGATGCGCAGCCCGCTCGTCAGGTCGATTTCCCATCCGCTGTCGACCAGCGTGTATCCCTGCTTTTCGAGGAATCCGTCGCCGATGGCGGTGGCGCTGCCGCCGATGTTCATCTCGGGGCTGCGGATGCGCCCGCGGTTCGGCACGTCGTGCAGGATCGTCCCGTTGCCGCGGCTCATGTCGATCGGCTTCGTGATCACCACGTCCATCGAATACTCGACCATGCCGCGCGCGTTGCGCGGCGCGAGCGCGATGTCGGTAATGATCGCATTGCGCGGATCCTTCGGATCGACCTCGCCGTACGCGACGCCGGTCAGCGTCTCGTACTGGCCGGCGTTGCCAAAGGACGTACCGCCGAACGCGGGCGAGTCGACCTTGGTGATCTGCAGATCGGTGATGCGTCCCTCGGCGGGAAGCGCGACGACGGAAACGACGAGGGGAACGAGCACTGCGAGGAGCTTCTTCGGGTGGAGCGCGCGGGCGCGGGAAACGAACTGCATGCGAATGTCCTCCGGTCGTGATCGAATTTAGCGAACGCAATGCCGGCGGCGCGTATAGATGCGACGTTGCGATGCGCGCGGGCCGCCATCTTCATCAACGCTATGCCTGTTCGCTGCCTGCGTCAATTTCCGCACACGTCGACGCTCGGCTTTGCGCGACGCATGCCGCGTCGGCTATCGTTCCGCCCAATGGAACGGACCCGACCGAACGCGGGTGCGATCGTCGAGACGGACGTTCCCGCGCGCCTCGACGCGTTGTCGTGGTCGCGCTTTCACACGCTGGTGATCGTCGCGCTCGGGATCACCTGGGTGCTCGACGGGCTCGAAGTGACGCTCGCCGGGGCCGTGTCGGGTGCGCTGAAGGCGAGCCCGACGCTGCGGCTCGCCGACGCGCAGGTCGGTCTGTCGGCGAGTGCGTACCTGGCAGGTGCCGTGCTCGGCGCGCTCGTATTCGGGTGGCTCACCGATCGCTACGGACGCAAGCGACTTTTCTTCGCGACGCTCGCCGTCTACATCGTCGGGACGGCGGCGACGGCATTCTCCATCGACTTCGCGACGTTCGCGCTCTGTCGCTTCGTGACGGGCGCGGGCATCGGCGGCGAATATTCGGCGATCAATTCGGCGATCCAGGAACTCGTTCCCGCGCGATACCGCGGGCGCACCGACCTCGGCGTCAACGGCAGCTTCTGGCTCGGTGCGATGCTCGGTGCCTTGGGTGCGAGTGTGCTGTTGCAGCCGGGGCGACTTCCGCCGGACATCGGATGGCGCCTCGCGTTCGGCATTGGCGCGCTGCTCGGCCTCGGCATCTTGCTGCTGCGGCGATTTCTCCCGGAAAGTCCGCGCTGGCTGCTGCTGCATGGACGGCCCGAGGAAGCGCGAAGCATCGTGCAGCACATCGAGTGGCGCGTCGGCGCCTCGGTCACGGCGTCGCTGCCCCGAATCCGATTGCGCATTCGCTCGCGCGCGGTGAGCTTCGTCGACCTCGCCGTGACGCTCTTCCGCCGATATCCGCGGCGAGCCGTGCTCGGCCTGGTGCTGATGATGTCCCAGGCGTTCTGCTACAACGCGATCTTCTTCACTTACGCTCTCGTCCTCGACCGCTTCTATGCGGTTGCCCCGGAGGACATCGGGCTCTACCTGCTGCCGTTCGTCGTCAGCAACTTCCTCGGCCCGCTCGTTCTCGGCCGTCATTTCGACACGTGGGGGCGCCGACCGATGATCGCGGCGACATACGCGCTGTCGGGACTGCTGCTCGGCATCACCGCGCTGCTCTTCGTCGCCGGCATGCTGACCGCCGCGACGCAGACGCTCGCGTGGACGCTCGTCTTCTTCTTCGCATCCGCGGCGGCGAGCTCCGCGTATCTCGTCGTCAGCGAGAGCTTTCCGATCGAGGTGCGCGCGCTGTCGATCGCACTGTTCTACGCGCTCGGCACGGGCATCGGCGGCATCGGCGCGCCCTGGCTCTTCGGCGTACTGATCGGCACCGGTGAGCCGACCGCGATCGCCTCGGGCTACGCGCTGGGTGCCGCGTTGATGCTGCTGGCGGCGGTCGTCGCGTGGTGGCTCGGAGTCGCCGCCGAGCGCCGCTCGCTCGAGGACGTCGCGCGTCCGCTGTCTATCGTCGACGTCGCCGACTAAACATACCGACGTGTGCCGGCCAGCCGAGGACTGACCGCTGTCTGCACGTGTTTCGACGCTGTACTGTTCATATCGTCGCGGTCCGGCCGTGCGCGTCGTTTCATCCGCGTCGGGTTCGCTCGTCGGCCTCGCGCGCGACGGCGTCGACGCATGGCCCAATTCCTGCATTCGTCGCGGCGCCAGTCGTCCATGGCGCCTCGCACCGCCCAACATTCATCGAACCACGCTGCACGTCAGGGAAGATCATGTCGAACGTAAGCGAAGACCAGGCGCGTGCCCACATGCACAAGCTGCTCGCCGCCATGAAGGCGGCCGGCGGCTCCGACCTCTTCATCGCAGCGGACTTTCCACCGAGCATGAAGGCGCATGGGCAGATGCAACCACTCACGCAGCAGAAGCTGTCAGGCCAGGCGACGCGCACGCTCGCGCATTCGCTGATGAACGAGCGCCAGCGCGAGGAATTCGCGCGCGACCTCGAATGCAACTTCGCGATCTCCGTACCCGAGGTATCGAGGTTTCGCGTGAACGTGCTCGTGCAGCAGCAGCAGGTCGGCATGGTGATTCGGACGATCGCCTCGGAAATTCCCACGGTGGAGAAGCTCGGCCTGCCCGATACGCTGAAGGACATCGTGATGACGAAGCGCGGCCTCGTGCTCGTCGTCGGCGCCACGGGCTCGGGCAAGTCGACGTCGCTCGCGGCGATGATCGATCATCGCAATTCGACGTCGTCCGGGCACATCATCACCGTCGAGGACCCGGTCGAGTACGTGCACGCATCGAAACGCTCGCTGATCACGCACCGCGAGGTCGGCGTCGACACGCATTCGTGGCGCGACGCGCTCAAGAACACGCTCCGCCAGGCGCCCGACGTCATCCTGATCGGCGAGATCCGCGACGCCGAGACGATGGAGAACGCGATCACGTTCGCGGAAACCGGCCATTTGTGCCTCGGCACGCTGCACGCCAACAACGCGAATCAGACGCTCGATCGCATCATCAATTTCTTTCCCGAGGAGCGGCGCAACCAGCTTCTCATGGACCTGTCGGCGAACCTGCGCGCCATCATCTCGCAGCGCCTTATTCGCATGCAGGACGGCGAGGGCCGCAAGGCGGCGATCGAGATCCTGATGAATACGCCGACGATCGCCGACAGGATCTTCAAGGGCGAATTTCACGAGCTGAAGGCGATCATGGCGAAATCGCGCGAGCTCGGGATGCGCACGTTCGACTGGGCGCTCTTCGAGCTCTACAACGACGGCCACATCGGCTACGAGGAGGCGATCCGCAATGCCGACTCGGCCAACGAGCTGCGGCTTGCGATCAAGCTCAAGAGCCCGCGCGGGGAGCCGGCGTCGTCGAGCGGCTTCACGCTCGCGATCGACGAGGGGACGACCGAAGAGGAGCTGAGCGGCGAGGCGCTCGTGAAGCAACGCGAGCAGGAGCTTGCGAAGCAGCAGGAGAAGAAGCGCCAGATGGAGCTCGAGAAGATCGCCGAGCAGAAGCTCGCGCTGCAGCGCAAGCGCGAGCGCGAGGATCAGGAGCTCGCCGCATTGCAGGCCGCCAACAAGTCACGCGAGGCGGAAGCGGCGTAGCCAGGGAGATCCTCGAACAGGCCGACGACGATCTTCACGCCTTCGGCCGCGACGTCCGCGAGCAGATGCTCGTCGGGCGCGTGCTGCGAGCACGCCGGGTACGAATGCGGCACCCAGAGCGTCGGCAGACCGAGCAGTTCGGCGAAGCAGTCGTTGGGCAGCGAGCCGCCGATATTCGGCAGGATGGCCGGTCGCATGCCGGTCGTGCGCTCGATGCTCGCGGCCGCAAAGCGTACCCACGGATGATCCGGATCGAGCCGGGTTGCGTGCATCACTTCGGCGCGATCGCGAGCAACGCGTACGTTTGCGAACCCGTGCGCATCAAGATGCGCGCGCAGCGCCGGGATGATGGCCGCGGGATCGCAACCGGCGACGAAGCGCAGCTGCAGCGTCGCGCTGGCGCGAGGCGGAATCGCGTTGATCGGGTGCTCGGGATTCCCGGTCTTGAACGCGAGCACCTCGAGCGCGTTGTACCCGAACACGCGCTCCGCGGGGGTGAGCCCGGGTTCACCCCAATCGACGTCGATCTCGGGTCCATCGGGCTCGCCGGGCTCGCCGGGCTCGATCGACGCGAGCGAGCGGCGGACACTCGCCGGAACCGCCGGAGGCCGCAGCGCCTCGACGAGGATCCGGCCCCGGGGATCGACGAGGGACGCGATCGCGTTCGCCATGATGGTTCCGGGATTTGCGAGCAGGCCACCCCAGTTGCCGGAATGATGGCCGCCTGCGCGCAAATCGCAATCGAGCGTGAAGTTGATGCAGCCTCGCGATCCGAGGAAGAGGGTGGGCGTATCGGCGCGCACCCGCGGGCCGTCGCTCGCGATGAAGACGTCGGCAGCGAGCGCGTCGGCGCGACTTTCGCAAATCGCGCGTAGCCCCGGCGATCCGATCTCCTCGCCCATCTCGAACAGCCACTTGACGTTGCAGCCGAGCCCGCCGCGCGTCGCAAGCAGGTACTCGAGCGCGGCGAGGTTGATCGAATGCTGCCCCTTGTTGTCGGCCGTCCCCCGCCCGTACCACCGATTGCCCCTCTCCTCCAGCGTCCAGGGCGACGCCGCTTTGCGCCACTCATCGTCGTAGCCGCGCACGACATCGCCGTGGGCGTACATGAGGACCCTCGCGAGCTTCGGATCCTCGATTCGCTGCGCGAAGAGGAAGGGCGGCGCGTCGGCGACCGGGTTGTCCCACAGCACGCACGCGAACCCGAGTCGCGTCAGCGTCGGCGCGATTTCGTCGGTCAAGTAACGGAGGAGCTCGGGCCGACGCGCGTCGTCCTGGCTTTCGGTGGGAATCGCGACGCGGCGGGCGAGGGCGCGGCGTAACGAAGCGAGATCGAATTCGGTGTCGCGGAGGCTCATCGCATGCCCTTGTCGACGCGGCGTCCGCGACCGCGGCGGACGCCTGCGAGCGCGTATGATGCGCCGTTCCGAATCGGCACGCGCGGAGGACGGGCTATGTTCGTGACGCCTTTGTATGCCGGATTGCTCGCGCTGTGGTTCGTCGTGCTTTCCGCGCGCGTGGTCGGCATTCGCCGACGCCTGCCATTCGGCGACGGAGGCGACGTCTCGGTCACCCGCGTGATTCGCGCGCAGGCGAACTTCGCTGAGTACGTGCCGCTCGCGCTCCTGCTGATGGGTTTCCTCGAGGTCGGGCGACACTCGATCTATCTGCTTCACGCGCTCGGCATCGTCCTGCTCGTCGCGCGCCTTCTGCACGGCCTCGCACTCTCGTTTGCCTGGCAGTTGCGCAATGCACGCATTGCCGGTGCGGCGCTGACGTTCGTCGTGCTGGTCGTCGAAGCCGTGCTTTGCGTTGGACAGGGCATCGAGGGCCAGGCGCTGTGGGGAATGTGACCGATCTGCTCGATCTGAGCGTCGTCGTCGCGGACGCCATCGCGCATCGCCAGGCGATCGTCGCGCTGGAATCGACGATCATCGCGCATGGCATGCCGTGGCCGCAGAACGTCGAGACCGCGCTTGCGCTCGAAGATGAGATCACGCGGCAAGGCGCAGTGCCCGCGACGATCGCGATTCTCGACGGGCGCCTGAAGGTCGGCCTGTGCCGCGATGAAATCAAGCGCATCGGCGGCGCGGGCCACCGCATCGCGAAAGTCAGTCGAGCCGACATCCCGATCGTCGCGGCGCACGGCGGAAGCGGTGCGACGACCGTCGCCGCGACGATGATCATCGCGGCGCTTGCCGGAATTCGCGTATTTGCAACGGGCGGCATTGGCGGCGTGCATCGGGGCGCCGCGACGAGCTTCGACATCTCGGCCGACCTGCACGAGCTGGCGCGAAGCCCCGTCGCCGTCGTTTGCGCCGGCGTGAAATCGGTGCTCGACATCGGGCTCACGCTCGAGTACCTCGAGACGCACGGCGTGCCGGTGATCGGCTATCGCACCGATCGCTTTCCGGCGTTCTTCAGCCGGGACAGCGGCTTTGGCGCTGGCGCGCGCATCGACGACGCCGACGGGATCGCGCGCGTGATGCGAGCGAAATGGGCGCTTGGATTGACCGGCGGCATCGTGATCGCCAATCCGATTCCGGTCGAATTCGAGATGCGCCACGACCTCGTCGATCCTGCCATCGAGCGGGCGCTCGAGGAAGCGCGCGCGCAGGCGGTCACCGGCAAGGCTGTCACGCCGTATCTCCTGAGACGCGTCGACGCGTTGACCGGCGGCGATAGCGTGCGCAGCAACGTCGAACTGGTCTTGAGCAACGCGCGGCTCGCCGCGCGCATCGCCGTCGCCTACCACGCGATCGACGGCGAAGGCGGCGACTGATCGATTGCAGCGCGACGATACGTTCGGAAGTGGGCACGGAACAGGCCGAAGCGAATGCAGTCGCGCCGCGCGATCACGTCAACGGCCTTGTCTTTCCGCGATGTAGCTGTCGACGATGCGTTCGAGGATCTCGAGCGGCATCGCCCCGTTGCGTAGCACGACGTCGTGGAATGCGCGCACGTCGAACTTGTTTCCCAACGCGCCACGCGCGCGGTCGCGTAGCTCCAGGATCTTCATCATGCCGACCTTGTACGCGAGTGCCTGGCCCGGCTGCACGAGGTAACGCTCGACCTCGATGACGACTTCGCTTTCGGCCATTCCGGTCGTCTTCGCCATGTACTCGATCGCCTGCTCGCGCGTCCAGCGCTTGCGGTGCAGGCCGGTGTCGACCACCAGCCGCACGGAGCGGAACAGTTCCGACTGGAGACGGCCCAGATTGTCGAGCGGGTCCTTTTCGTAGCCGGCCTCCCAAGCGAGGCGCTCGGCGTATAGCGCCCAGCCTTCGCTGTACGCCGTGAACGGGACGAGCTTGCGGAAGACGGGCAGGCCCTGGAGCTCCTGTGCAATCGAAATCTGCAGGTGGTGACCGGGAACCGCCTCGTGATACGCCGTCGTGCGCATGGCGAACTTCGGCGTCATGCCGACGTCGTGAAGATTCACGTAGAACGTCGCGGGACGCGATTGGTCCAGTGGAGCACCGGTGTAATAGGCCGCGGGCGCGGTTGTCTCCGCGATCGGCGGCACGCGCTTCGCAACGACCTCGGCTTTCGGCTTCGTCACGAAGTACCGGTCGAGGCCGCGGCTCATGTCGTCGATGATCGCTTGATAATCGGTAAGAATCCGCGCGCGCCCTTCGTCGCTATCGGGATAACGGTTCGTCGGGGATTGCGCGAGCCGACGCATGCGTTCGCCCACGGTTCCGTCCCGGTAACCCGCGGCGTCGAGGATGCCATGCATCTTCGCCGTAATGCGTGCCACCTCGGCGAGTCCGAGCGCGTGGATTTCGTCCGCGGTCATGGTCGTGGTCGTATTGCGCTCCACCTGGTACTGGTAATAGCGGTCGCCGTCGGGGAGCGCCCAAACGCCGTCGTTGCGCGTCGCTTTCGGTCGCAGCGTCTCGAAATACGCAGCGAGGTTCGCGTAGGCCGGAAGGACGCTCGTCTCCACCGCGCGCGTCGCGTGCGCGAGGAATGCGCTGCGCTTGGCCGCATCCATCTTCTCGGGCGGAATTCGATCGAGCTTCTCCTTGAAGGTGACGACGAGAGCATTGCCCGCTGCGCCGGTGGCGATGAACGCATGGATTTGGTCGAGCACTTTTTCGACGACGAACTTCGGCGGCAGCACACCCCGGGTTTCGCGGAACCGGATGCTCTCGATCAGCTCGCCGAACCTGCGCGGAAATTCGCCGAGTCGCGCGACGTAGTCCTCGGCATCCGTCGCGTCGTTGACCTGCTGCAGCTGGGTCATCAGGTTCGGGAGCTCGCTCTGGACCCCGAACAGCTGATTGACGGGATAGTCGTGAAAGCGCCAGGGCTCGCCGCGCACGTTCGTGCCGACGAAGTCGTCGAAGATCTCGTACGACAGGCGATCCTGTCCCGTGTAGCGGCTCGCGTCGTAGCGATGGAGCGTCGCGTAATCGGCCTTCATTCGCGCGAACTCCTCGTTCTCGTGCGCGAGCGAGCCATCGGCGAACCTGGCGTTGTGCGCGTGAAGCCCGAACGGTTCGAGAATCCGGATCTGCGTGAGGAGCTCCGGGTTGTCGAGCGCGAAGCGCAGGAACGTGCGCGCGTAGAACCAATCGATCGACAGCGGCTTCGCGTACCACGTGTGCACGCCAAAGGCGAGTGAGACCGCGGCCAGGCCGAGGAAAGCGACACCCGCCCACTTCATCGTCCGTCTCATGTTGAGTGATCCCCTCGATGGGATCCACAGAGGTCGCCGAGCTTTGCCGCGGCTGCGACGGAGCCGGGGCCTCGCCAATTAGGCTAGCATCGGAGCATTCGCGAAGGAGAAGGGACCATGCTTGTGTGGGATGCCAAGGCTGCGCGAATCACGTTGACGGTCGCCATTGTCGCTGCGGCGTTGTACGGGGTGTACGTGATCAGGCGAACGCTGTTCGTATTCCTGCTTGCCATCTTCTTCGCGTACATGGTCTACCCGCTCGTGATGCTGCTCGATCGGTTTCGCCCCCGGCGTGCGCCGCCGTGGGCGTCTCCGGTGGCCGCACTGGTTGTGGTGCTGTCGCTCGTCGTACTGATTGGAATATTGATCGGCCCGTCCATAGGGGACGAAGCGACCCGCCTGAGCGAACAGCTACCTGCACTGTTGCAGCGCGGGGACGCAATGGCGACCGAACGGTGGCCGGCTTTTCTTCAGCCTTACGCCGGCCGTATCGTGGCATTCATGCGAACCGAACTTCAGGGCGGAGCCGCGGCGGCGCTCCCATTGGCGCAGCGCATCGGGACGGGTGTGCTGCAGGTTGCCGGCGATCTATTGTTGCTCGTGCTCGTCCCGATTCTGGCGTTCCTTTTCACACTCGCGGGGCCCGCAATCCGCCAGGCGGCGGAAAGGGCTTTAGCGCGCCGGGCGATCGATCAAAGCATCGTCGACGACCTCGACCGGCTGCTCGGTCGCTACATTCGGGCGCTCCTAATGCTGTCGGTCGCGGCGTTTGCTGCCTACGCAGTGTTCCTCGGCAGTATCGGCGTACCTTATGCGTTGCTGCTCGCCGCCATGGCGGCGCTCCTCGAGTTCATTCCCGTGTTCGGGCCGCTGCTGTCCGCGGTCGGCGTCATCCTGGTCGCAGGTTTGGCCGGATATCCGCACCTGATCTGGATACTGCTTTTCATCGTCGGCTACCGCATTTTCCAGGATTACGTTCTTGGTCCCCGATTGATGGGTACCGGAGTCGGTGTGCATCCGATCCTCGTGCTCTTTGGATTGCTGGCCGGTGCCGAAGTGGCAGGTGTACCGGGAATATTCCTCTCCGTTCCCGCCATCGCGGCGGCGTTGATCATCGGCCGGCATGTTGTTCGCGCCCGCGCCAAATCCGGGGATGGAAAGATCTCCTCGTAGCGCTGTTCGCGAAGCGGAAGGCGACAGTGACGCCCGACAGGCTCGATGCCGACTACTCGATGGCGTGGCGTTGCAACTCGAAGGCGCGCGCCAACCTGCGTCGGCGGAAATTTGCATGGATGCAAGTGAATTCCGCGCCGAGCAGGAACACCTGCGCCGAGTAGTAGAGCCACAATAGAAGCACCGCGAGCGCTCCTGCGGCGCCGTAGGCGGATGCGATCGCACTTCGACCAAGATAGAGCCCGATCGCGACTCTCCCGACGCTGAACAGAAGCGCCGAGATCAATGCGCCGATCCAAACGTCCTTCCAGGCAATGCGGACATCGGGCAGCCATTTGTACAGAATTGCGAAGAGCACCGTTTCCAGGGACAGGGAGAGGATTGCATCCGATAGTTGTAGAAGCAGCAGCGCGGTACGCGGGAAGTACGATCGGAAATACGTCTCGAACGCTACCAGTGCACCGCTTGCGATGAGCGATATCAGAAGAAGAAAGCCAATCGCGAGAATCATGCCGAGCGACAGGATACGGGCGCGAATAAGCGACGCCAAGCCGCTACCCGGCCTGGTCGGCGCCTTCCATATGTAGTTGAGGTCGTCCTGTAATTCCACGACGAGTGTCGTCGCGGCCACCAGCGTCGTGGCGATGCCGACGATCGCCGCGTACACGCCGGTCGTCGTCTGCTGGGCCGCCTTGAGCAGACCCTGAATGGCTTCCGCAGCGGTCACACCGACCATGCCCGCAAGCTCGCCGACGATCGCTCCACGCGCGGCATCGGCGCCCCATATTGCCCCGGCAATCGCGATAACGATGATCAACAGCGGTGCAATCGCAAAGGCGCTATAGAACGCGAGAGCGGCGCCCATCGTCGGCGCGCGATCGTTCATCCACCCGACACACGCCTGCTTCACCAGATCGATATAAAGCATGCGCAAAGAGGTCCACTGCGGAATCAGGATCGATCGCAGGTATCGCGCGGTGCTGCGGAAGGGCATCGCCAATGTGCGGTATCGAACAATGGGTTTACACTGGTGCGATGGCAGCGGGTAAAGGCGCAGCAGCGAAAGTACCGTCGTTGCACGTCAAGGACGGGTCGCGGGCCGCGACGATGCGCCCCAGCGCCCATCAGAATCATCTGCTCGATGCGTTGCCGGCAACCGACTACGCCCGCCTCGAATCGCACCTCGAGGTGATACCCCTGGCGCTGGGCGAGGTGCTTTACGAACCGGGTGCCCGTTTGCGGCACGTGTATTTTCCTACCACCTCTATCGTTTCTCTACTCTACGTCATGGAGGATGGCGCGTCCGCGGAAATCGCGGTCGTGGGCAACGAAGGCATGCTCGGCATATCGTTGTTCATGGGGGGCGAGACGACCCCGAGCCACGCTGTCGTGCAGAGCGCCGGCTATGGCGTCCGCCTGAAGGCGCACTTGTTGAAGCAGGAATTCGCGCGCTTCGGTCCCATGATGCACCTGCTTCTCCGATATACGCAGGCGTTGATCACGCAGATGTCGCAGACCGCGGTGTGCAACCGGCATCATTCGGTCGACCAGCAATTGTGCCGATGGCTGCTGCTGAGCCTTGACCGGTTGTCGACCAACCAACTGTCCATGACACAGGAGCTGATCGCCAATATGCTCGGTGTGCGGCGCGAAGGCGTTACCGAGGCAGCTGGAAAGCTGCAGGACGCCGGTCTCATCAGCTACCGCCGCGGCCGGATCACGGTACTGGATCGCCCCGGTGTCGAGGCGCTATCCTGCGAGTGCTACCAGGTGGTCAAGAAGGAATTCGATCGTCTCCTGCCCTACCGGACGAAGTAGGTCCCGTGGGCTTGCGCGGGCGTTTCAAACTCGTCGACCGTCGCGGGCTGTCGTGCGATCCGATTTTCCGGTGCGACGAACGTTTCATGCGGGGGCAAGCAGCGAAGCGCAGGCTTTCGCCACTGCCGACTGTTGATCGGGCGCTTTTGATCCGGGAAGCTTGGCCCAGCCACCCTTTTCGATGAAGTCGCCCTGCGACCACGAATCGACCTTCTTGAGCGCCGCGAGGTTCGCGGCAACGTCGGCGGCACCCTGGAACCGCTCGACGCAGACCGGTGCCAGAGCCGCGACGACTGCGGCATTGGTACGCTGCGTTGCGTCCGCTTCCGCCGCACCGCCCGTAACCCATCCCCCCCACGAGAAACCCACGACCGCCAAGGCGATCGCTCCAGCGACTGCTCCCCAAAGGGCGGGCTTCGTTTCGACTGGTATCTTCATGACGGACCTCTCAAATGAATCGGATGAAGGCGGCCAACGCGATCAGACTCCGTCGCTGTCGGGCGGAAGGTGCATCATCGGCCGTGAACGAAGCGATTTCTCGTTCTGCTTCAGCTAATACGTGAAATACCAGGCTCGGTATGTACGCTGTCCCACACATCCGATCCTCGATGCTCCGAACAGCAGTCGAAAGCAGTCGCTCGTCAAAGTCGGACAGGCGTGACCGACGAGTACCCGAGGATCCGCTCGTATGACCGGCGATCTTCGTCGTAGCAACCGCACGAAGCGGCTTTGAGCCCGCGGCGATCGAGGACCGTCAGCTCGCCCCGGGTGTAACGGATCAACTTGCGCTCGCGCAGTGAACGGGCCGCCTTGGTGACGCCGACGCGGCGGACACCGAGCATCACCGCAAGGAATTCCTGCGTGACGTGGAAGGTTTCGGCACGCGCTCGATCCTGAGTCATGAGAAGCCACCGGGCGAGCCGCGCTTCGATCACGTGGAAGCGCGTACAGCCGGCCATTTGCGCCAGCTGATTCACACGGACGAACACGTAGCGATCGATCTCCCGTTGCAGCGCGCCGCTGCGCGCGAGTTCCCGGCGAAACGACGAGGCGCGCATGCGCAAGGCGGATCCGGCGCCTTGGACGATTGCGAGCATGGGCGACGCCTTGACGCGAAGCGCAAGCGGAGTCCCGAACATTCCCTCGCTTCCAATCAGACCGACTTCAAGCGAGGTGTCGTCGATTGGCATGATCACGGAGATAAAGCAGGTGAGCGGGAAATAGACGTGCTCGAGGGCGTTCCCAGGATGGTTGAGCACGCGGGAGAACAACAGCTCGACCTCGTCGCAGTGAGCGAGCACTCGGTGCCGGTCGATGCTCGGCAGCGCGCCGAGCAAGCGATTGGCTGGAGAGGGAATGCGGGTCGCCGCCATCGATGTTCTACCGGGTCTTGATGGGCCAAACCGATCCATCGTGCGCCGAGGTTGTTGCATGCAACGGAGTATGCGTCCGGCAAGTGATGGCTTCTGTACGCTGGCGCGCACGGCCCTTCCGGTTCGTGGAGCACGCCTCACTATGTTGGGTTGCGCACAGAGGCGCCGACACCAAAGGAGGAGGATGGCGCACTAGGGCAATTCCGAGGCCGTGCTGCACGTCCGGAGCGAATGCCTCCAAAAAAAACCGCCCTGCTGCTGATCCTTCGCCTTCTCCCCCGACTCCTGATCGTGCTACATCGATTCGCCTGGTCGAGCGTTTCCTCTGCCCCATTGCCGGTGGAACGCCTTCATGAAATGGCTGCCCCTTGGCGATTCAACAACGAACGCGTCGACCTCTCCGGCATCCTGCTTTCAACGCGCGTCCATTTCATCGGTCTTCTCGAAGGTCATGAATGCGACCTCGATCGTCTCTGGCTGCGACTGCAAAAGGACGAGCGGCATCGAAAGTTGATGCGCACCGAAGACGCGGCATGCGGAACACGGTGGTTCCCGGCATGGAGGTTAACGTGCACGGACACGACGCATCTGGATGCGGAGATCGACGCATTGCGTTCATCGCTGCCTTCGATCGCAGCGAGATGGACGCAAGCGACGCATCAGATCATGTTAAAAGCGCTTGGATGCGCGGATCGCGTACCGAGAATGATCTCGAAACGAGCCGTGTCGTCAGCCGCGCTTTTGGAGAAGCCGGCGCTGTAGCGGTTGCCGCGCGCGCCGAAGGCAGGTCGGTACGCCTCGTTTTGTCCCTTCGCCGGACCGACTGCCCTGCGATGATCGAAATAACGGTGCACGCGTCCATCATCGATCCGATTCGGCAGGCGCCCATGGGGCACGGCTTCGACGGGCCTAGGTCAGCTCGCGAATCGCATTCTTGACGGCGGTATCCACGAGTCGCCGGTCCGCGTCCGTATCCCGCATGATGGTCTCCCATTGCAGGCGCACATAGGCGGACCTGTGCCTGCTCTTCAAGACCAGCGTTTCCAGACCTCTTTTGTCGCCGAAGGCGTAATCGGTCGCGTAACCGAGGAGATCGTGCACCCCCGCTTCCCAAATACCGGTCTGCACCGCGTCGATGATCGCGGCCATGCGCCGGTGGAATTCGCGCGGTACGTCGATCGTCAGGGGGTCGCGCTCGAGGACGGGAGACGTCTTGTTCATGGGATGGCTCAGCGAGGACGCCACAGCGTCGATTTGCCGACCTCGGGCAGCCCTGTCGGCCGGTTCCTGACGATTGACGACACGTTAAGGGGCGCTTGCGTGACAACCAGCTCCTGCCGCATCTTTCGGCGGATTCTCGCGAATGTTTTCTTCACGTCGGTATCGAAGCTTGGCGAATATCGGAACGACGGATCCAGGATCGATTTCATGCGTTTCGCTTCTCGTTACGTGCTTGGAAAGTATCCACGGCGTCCGGCCGGTTCAATTGCCTAAGCGCGGCTTTGGTGCCGCACATTGTCGGTATGGCTGCGCAAAACCGGACCGGGGGAGCCGCTCCTACAAGGAGCGTACGCCATCCGGCTCGGAAACATCGCCCCGTTCGAAGAACTGAATCGGCCGGCCACCCACCTTCGCCCGATACATCGCGAAGTCCGCGCATTCGATCAGCGTTTCCGCATCCTGCCCGTCGCGGGGAAACAGGCTGATGCCGATGCTCACTTGCGTGCACACCTGGCGTTTCCCGATGAAATGCGGCACCGATAGTCTTGCGTGCACCTTTTCGGCGTGCAGCGCCGCATCCGCGGCATGTTGGAGTTCCGAAAGAACAATGACGAACTCGTCTCCGCCGTAGCGACTCACGGTGTCGGAGTCACGTACCGCTGCAGTCAGCCGTTTGCCCGTTTCGCACAACAACTTGTCGCCGATCGCATGTCCATACGA
>DASTGT010000022.1:0-124874 GCA_035718935.1 Casimicrobiaceae bacterium | reverse complement strand
GGAAGTTCTGTCGCAGATCGAGCGGCTGGGCGTTGCCAAGATCCTGCTCACCAACCGAAACCATGCACGCGCGGCGAATCTCGTGCGTGAGCGCACGGGCGCGCCGATACTGATCGCACCCGACGACGCGCAACACGCGAAGGACCAGGGCACGACGATCGACGGTGCGTTGAGCCCCGGGGACGCCATCGGCCCGCTGACCGTGGTCTCCGCGGCAGGCAAGTCGCCCGGCGAGGTGGCGTTCTACTGGCCGGCGCGTCGTCTTCTCTTCGTCGGCGACGTCGTCATCGGCAATCCGCCCGGGCGCTGCTCGCTGTTGCGCGAGAAGGTCATGGACGACCCGGCGCGTTTGCGGCGAAGCGTCGTCGAGCTCGCGAAGCTCGACTTCGACGTGCTGCTCGTCGGCGACGGTGTCCCGATCCTCGACGCGGCGAAGCCGCGCCTGCTGGAGCTCGTGCAGACGTTCGCTTCGTAGGCGGCATCCGGCGCCGCGCGCCTGACGGCAGGCGAACCGAGATGCGCTGGCTCTTCGAACCGCAGCTCACCAACGCGGCGTTCGGCGATCCGGGGCTTTTCGTGGACTTCCGCGACGAGCGGCGCGCCTTGCTGTTCGACGTCGGCGACATCGCGTCGCTGCCGCCGCGCAAGCTGATGCGGCTGTCGCACGTGTTCGTGTCGCACACGCACATGGATCACTTCGCCGGCTTCGACCGCCTGCTCGCGGTGATTCTCGGGCGCAAGCCGCGCCTGACGCTCGTCGGTGGTCGCGACTTCGTCGCTCGCGTCGAACATAAACTTCGCGCCTACGAGTGGAACGTCGTCCATCGCTATGACGAGCTCGTGCTCGACGTCTGCGAGATCGACACCGACTTGCGCGGGCAGTGGGCGCGCTTCTCGACGAGGACGAATTTCGTGCGCGAGGCGACGTCGTCGTTCGTGCTGGACGACGACGTGATCCACGACGAAGCGACGTTTCGCGTGCGCGCGCGCTTCGTCGACCACGACATTCCCTGCCTGGCGTACGCGATCGAGGAGAAGGCTCACGTGAACGTCGCCAAGGACCGGCTCGACGCGCTCGGCGTGGCGAGCGGGGCGTGGCTGCGCGATCTGAAGCACGCCGTCCTGTCCGGTCTGCCCGACGGCACGCCGATCGAGGTCGCGTGGCGCGACCGCAGCGGCGATCACGCGATGACGCGCAGCGTCGGCGAACTGCGCCATTTGATCCTCGAGGTGGTGGAGGGGCAGAAGATCGGCTACGCCACCGATCTTCGCTACAGCGAGGCGAACGCGGCTACGCTCGCGGAGCTGTTCCGCGGTGCCGACGTGCTGTTCATCGAGTGCGTGTTCCTCGACGAGGATGCGGAACACGGCGCTCGAAAGAACCATTTGACCGCCGGACAGGCGGGCCGCATCGCGCGTCGAGCGGGCGCCAAGGCGGTGCGCCCGTTCCATTTTTCGCCGCGCTACGAGGGCCGCGAGGCGGAACTCGTCGCCGAAATGCGCGCCGCGTGGTCGCCGCACGACGCCGCGTCGTGAAGGGACAGCGCAAGCAGCGCAAGGCGTCGGCGTGGATCGCGGCGCAGAACCGCGAGAAAGCGCCGAGCGGTTCGCCGTACGTCGTCGGCTTCTTCCTCGTGCCCTCGTTTCCGATGATGTCCTTCGCGGCGGCGATCGAGCCGTTGCGATCGGCGAATCGCCTGCGCGGCGCACGGCTCTTCGACTGGCGACTGTATTCGCGCGACGGTGCACCGGTCCATGCCAGCAACGGTGTCGCCATCGCCGTGCATGCCGGGATCGGCGACAACGCGCTCGTCGATCTCCTTCTCGTGTGCGCCGGCACCCGCGACGCCGGCGCGGGAGATGCGGGCCTCGCGAAGTGGCTGCGCGCGCAGGCGCGCCGCGGCGTCGCGATCGGCGGCGTATCGCTCGGTTCCTACGCACTCGCGCACGCGGGCCTGCTCGACGGGCGGCGCTGCGCATTGCACTGGGAAAGCCTCGCGGCGTTCGCCGAGCGGTTCCCGCGCGTGCGCACCACGCCCGATCTCTTCGTCGCCGACGGCGATCGCCGCACGTGCTCGGGCGGCACCGCGGCGCTCGACATGATGCTCGCGCTGATTGCCGAGCGCGAGGGCGGTGCGCTCGCCAACGACGTGTCGGAACAGTTCATTCACCCGCGCATTCGCCGCACCGACGATCCGCAGCGCATGCCGGTACAGACGCGCGTGGGCGTCGCGAACGACAAGCTGGTGGCCGCAGTGGCGATGATGGAGTCGTCGAGCGACGAGCCGCATCGCGTGCAGGCGATCGCCGCCGCGGTGGGCCTGTCGCAGCGACAGCTCGAGCGGCTGTTCGTGAAATACCTCGAGGCGCGCCCGGCGCGGTATTACCTCGCGCTGCGCCTCGCCCGCGCGCGCATGCTGCTGTTGCAAACGGCCAAGCCGATTCTCGACGTCGCCGTCAGTTGCGGATTCGCATCGGCGTCGCACTTCAGCCGCTGCTATCGCGCCGCGTACGGTCGCCGACCGAGCGACGAGCGCCAGGGGAGGTCGGGCGAGGCCCCGCGCCGCCCCTCGCGCTCCGCGCGCCGCCGTTACAGCTTGCCGGCGTAATCCTTCTGCACCTGCTTGATGCGTTCGTGGGTGCCGAGGAACGCGTGCTTCGACATGTCGGCCGAATACCGGCTCGCCTTCGGATGCTTGCCGACGGCTTCCGCAAGTGCGCGGATGTGATGCGGTCCTGCGCCGCAGCACACCCCGAGATAGCGCACGCCGAGGTCGAGCGCCTCGCGACCGAACTCGGCGATCTCGAACCGGTTGCACGTGAACGGATCGAGTGCCACGGGGAAGGGTCGGCTGCCCGGTCCCCCGTCCCATTCGGGATCGCGCAGCGATTGGAACGACGGCGCCTGCTCGTTCGTGCGAAACGGGACGGGCAGGGCGGCCATCGGCGTGGCGATCGCGGCGCGGATCTCGCGGAGCAGCGGCAGCATCGTCCGCGGCCCGCGGATGCAGTTCAGGCCGACGACGTCCGCCCCGGCGTCGGCGAGCCGCCTGCACGCGTCCGCGGCGCTCCATTGCTCGCGCGTGACGTTCTCCTGGTGCATGGCGAGCGTGATGACCGCGGTCTGTCCGGCGCGCTTGATCACGTCGAGCGCGATCAACGCCTCTTGCGCGTAGCTGAACGTCTCGCCGATCACGAAGTCGACGCCCGCCTCGACCGCCCAGCCGACCTGTTCCTCGAACATCGCGCGCACCGTGCGCTGCGAGGCTGCGTCGGCCGGATCGTAGACGTTCGTGTTGCAGATGTCGCCCGCGAAAAGCGTGTCGCTCTCGCGGGCGACGGCCTTCGCGAGCTCGAGCGCGCGCCGGTTGATCGGTTCGAGATCACCCTCGCGCCCGATGACGCGAAGCTTCTCGCGGTGCGCGTAATAGGTGAGCGCCTCGACGACGTCGGACCCGGCATGCACGAAATCGCGGTGCAATTGCGTGACCGCCTCCGGGTGCTCGAGCACGACCTCGGGCACGAACGCCCCGGCCTGCAGGTAGCCGCGTCGCTCGAGCTCGAAGACGTAGCCTTCGGCACAGATGACGGGTCCGGTCGCGAGCCGGGACAGCAGATCGGGTTGGGACGTTGCACTGGATTGCATGTCGATGACTCCGGACGTTACGGTAGGGCGACTATCGCAGCTTCGCCTGGATCCGACGCGCCGGGAAGCGACGTCGGCTGTCGCCGATGCGACATCGTGGCGCGTCGTCGACGAGGTGAAGTCTCGCGGGGAAGGCGACGCCGTTCGTCCGATGCGGGCCCGTGGATATCGCATCTTGGACACTGGTGGCGCCCCCGACCGATTATTCTTCGCGCTGGCGCGCGAGCGCGTTGGTGCAAACGGCGATGGAGACGCTCAAGTTCATCGTGGACAACCTGCCGGCCATCGGGCAGCGGACGGTGGAGCACGTCTCGATCGTCGGCGTCGCGGTCGCCCTCGCGATCCTCACGGGCGTGCCGATCGGCATCGCGATCACGCAGAACAAGCGAGCGGCGGATGTCGTGCTGTACGTCGCGGCGATCATCATGACGATCCCGTCGATCGCGCTCTTCGGCGTGATGATTCCGGTGCTCTCGCTGATCGGCCACGGCATCGGCTACGTGCCGGCGGTCATCGCGGTCCTCCTGTATTCGCAACTGCCGATCATTCGCAACACCTACACCGCGATCGGCAACGTCGACCCGGCGTTGCGCGAAGCCGCGCGTGGCATGGGCATGTCGGCGCTCGAGCGGCTGCGCCGCGTCGAGCTGCCGGTCGCCTTTCCGGTGATCATGGCCGGCGTGCGCGTCGCCGTCGTCATCAACATCGGGATCACGGCGATCGCGACGTACATCGGTGCCGGCGGCCTTGGCGCTTTCATCAGTCGGGGCATCACGCAGACCGACTCCCGCCAGCTCGTGACGGGCGCGCTTGCCGTCAGTCTGCTCGCGATCGCCGCCGACTACGCGCTCCTCTGGGTGCAACATCGCCTGACACCGGTGGGGCTGCGACCCGAGCGCAGGAGTCGCGCTTTCGAACGGCGGATCGCCGCGTGATCCGCCTCGACAATCTCACCAAGGCGTTCGAGACGCCCGCCGGCACCGTCGTCGCCGCGGACCACGTGACGATGGACGTCGCCGATGGCGAGATTTGCGTCCTGCTCGGTCCGTCGGGCTGCGGCAAGACGACGACGCTCAAGATGATCAACCGCCTGATCGAGCCGACCTCGGGGAAGATCTACATCGATGGCAAGGACACGGACCGCATCGATCCCGTCGCGTTGCGGCGGACGATCGGCTACGTGATCCAGCAGATCGGACTTTTCCCCAACATGACCGTCGAGGAGAACGTCTGCGTCGTCCCCAAGCTGCTCGGATGGAACGCCGACAAGGCGCGCCAGCGGGCGAGCGATCTTCTCGCGTCGATCAACCTCGATCCGGCGGTCTTCATGAAGCGCTATCCCAAGGAATTGTCGGGCGGGCAGCAACAGCGGGTGGGCGTCGCGCGTGCACTTGCCGCGGACCCGCCGGTCCTGCTCATGGACGAGCCCTTCGGCGCCATCGACCCGATCAACCGCGAAGTGATCCAGGACGAGTTCCTGAAAATGCACCGGCGCCTTCGCAAGACCGTGATGTTCGTCAGCCACGACATCGACGAAGCGGTGAAGATGGCCGACAAGATCGCCATCTTCCGCGCCGGCAAGCTCGAGCAGTTCGCCAGTCCGGACGTGATCCTCGCCCATCCGGCCAACGACTTCATTGCCGAATTCGTCGGAACGGATCGCACGCTGAAGCGGCTGCGCCTGGTCAAGGTGCGCGACGCGGTGCAACCTGCCTCGCCGTGCGTATTCACCACGGACGCGGTCGAGCGGGCGGTCGCGCTGATGGACGAGCAGGGTTACGCGTTCATGATCGTCGTCGACGAAGCGGGACGGCCCCACGGCTACGTCGACATCGAGGCCGTGCGCGATCGTTCGGGAGCGGTCGGCGAGCACCGTGCGCCGCTGCCTGCGACCGTGCGACTCGAGGAGGACCTGCGCGCCGCCGTATCGACGATGTTCATGCACGACGTCCGCTGGCTCGCGTGCGTCGACGGCGAGGGCCGCTTCTCGGGCTTCGTCACGCAGCGCGGCATCACCCGCTTGCTCGGCAAGGCGTACCGCACGCCCGCGGCTGCGAATTAGGCGAAGATCCTGAGCCGCTCATGCGACGCGCCGCTTCGTTTTCGCATGCGCGCCCGGGCCTGCACTGATGCGCACGCCCGCGCCGCTGCCGGAACGCTGGCTGCCGGGGCTCGCACTCATCGCGGCCTTTGCGCTCGGCATCGCCGCACAGCGCGGCGGGCTCGTCGACCAGATCGGCAAGTACCGCGGCGACATCGTATTCCTGACGCGCCAGCACCTCGCGCTTGTCGCCATCTCGGGTGGGCTCGCGATCGCCGTCGGCGTGCCGCTCGGTCTGTGGCTGTCGCGGCCGCGCATGCGCGGCGCGGCGGAAACGATCATGCAGGTGCTGAATCTCGGGAGCACGGTGCCGACGCTCGCCGTGCTCGCCTTGTCGATGAGCCTGCTCGGCATCGGGGTAGTCCCCGCGATCTTCGGCCTGTGGGTTTCGTCGCTGCTGCCGATCGTGCGCAATACGTATGCGGGGATGCTGGGCGTTCCGGCGCACTACGTCGAGGCGGCGACCGGGATGGGCATGCGTCCCCTGCAGATTCTCTCGGGCGTCGAGCTGCCCAATGCGCTCTACGTGACCTTCGCCGGCATTCGCACCGCGCTCGCGATCAACGTCGGCACCGCGCCGCTCGCGTTCCTGATCGGCGGCGGGGGCTTGGGCGAGCTGATCTTCACCGGGATCGACCTGAACGAGCCGGGGATGATGCTGGCGGGCGCAGTCCCGACGGCGCTGCTCGCGGTGCTCGTCGACTTCGCGGTGGGGATGCTCGCATACTGGGTCGTACCGCGAGGAGTGAATCCGCTGCGATGACGTGACGTCGTGCGGCACCATGCCACGAAGCCGTGGCGCATTGTCAATGAACGGGAGGTGGCAAATGAAGACGAGAGCAATGATCGGCGGCGTCGTGGCCGCAGCGCTTCTGAACTTCGCGGCGCTCGCGACGGCGCAGACCATCGTCGTCGGCGGCAAGAACTTCACCGAGCAGCAAATCATGTCGCAGATGACCGCGCAGCTGCTGAAGGCGAAGGGATTCAACGTCGACGTCAAGGCCGGCATGGGCAGCGCCGTGGTGCGGCAGGCGCAGGAGAGCGGTCAGATCGACGTCTACTGGGAATACACCGGTACGTCGCTCATCACCTACAACAAGATCAAGGACCGGATGTCGGCGCCGGACACCTACAAGAAGGTGAAGGAGCTCGACGCGGCGAAGGGCCTCGTGTGGCTCAATCCATCGAAGGCGAACAACACGTACGGGCTTGCGATGAACGAGGCCGATGCCAAGAAGCTCGGCATCGCCAGCATTTCCGACCTCGCGGCGAAGATCAAGGGCGGCACGAAGCTGACGTTCGCGAGCAATGCCGAGTTCTACGCGCGGCCCGACGGGCTGAAGCCCATGGAGGAGGCGTACGGGTTCGAATTTCCGCGCGACGACGTGAAGCGGATGGACACCGGCCTCGTCTACCAGGCGCTGAAGGAGCATCAGGTCGACGTCGGCCTCGTATTCGCCACCGACGGGCGCATACCGGCGTTCCACTTCGTGATGCTGAAGGACGACCGGAACTTCTTCCCCAACTACGCGTTGACGCCCGTCGTTCGCAAGCAGGTGCTCGATGCGAATCCCAAGCTCGCCGACTTGCTGAACGCGCTTTCGGCGAAGCTCGACGACGCCACGATGGCCCGGCTCAACGCGAGCGTCGACGTCGACAAGAAGACGGTCGAGGACGTCGCGCAGGGGTTCCTGAAGGAGCAGGGGCTCATTTGACGCGCCAGTCATCTTCGCCGGCGCCGCTCGTCGTCGCGGTCGCTCAAATCGCATCGGTGACGGGCGAGCTCGCCGCCAATGTCCGAAAGCACCTCGACGTCGTCGCCGATGCGCGCTTGCGCGGCGTCGACGTCCTGGTGTTTCCCGAGCTGTCGCTCACCGGGCATGGCGGCGGTGCCGACGCATTGCGCATCGCGCGCTTCCGCGACGATGCGTGCGTGGCCGAGATTGCCGCGGCGAGTGGTCCGATGTTGACGGTATTCGGCATGGTGGAGGAGGCGGCCGCGGCGCAGTTCTACAACACGGCGGTCGCGGTGCGCGAAGGCGCGGTCGTCGACCTCCATCGGAAGGTGCACCTCGCAACGTACGGGCGACTCGACGACGGCAGGTATTTCGGTGCCGGCCGACGCGTCGCGCCGTTCGACGTCGCGCCGGGTTGGCGCGCGTGCACGCTGATCTGCGCCGACCTCTGGAACCCGCCGCTCGTGCATCTCGCCGCCATGCAGTCGGCGACGCTGCTGCTCGCGCCGGTGAGCTCGGCGCGCGAGGCGGTCGACGACGACTTCGACAATCCAGGCGGGTGGGACCTGGCGCTGCGATTCCACGCGTTGACGTACGGTCTGCCGATCGCGATGGCGAATCGCGTCGGCCGCGAAGGCGAGCTGTCGTTCTGGGGCGGCTCGCGGATCGTCGACGCATTCGGCCGCACGGTCGCACAGGCCGTCAACGACCGCGAGGAGCTGGTGCTCGCGCGCGTCGACTTCGCCGACGTTCGTCGCGCGCGTCATCGCCTGCCGACGATGCGCGACGCGAACCTGCCGCTGCTTTCGTGCGAGATCGCGCGCATCCTCGAAGGCTGAGCGCGTGCGCGACGTCCCAACCCTCGTTCACGGCCTGGCATTCGAGGCGATGCCCGACGACGTCGTCGCGCAGGCGAAGCGATGCTTGCGCGACCTGATCGGCATCGCGGCCGGTGCGGCGCGCCTGCCATCCGCCCGCATGGCCGCGACCTATGCGGCCACCAAGATGACCAGCGCCGATACGCAGGCCCGGCTGCTCTTCGACGGCCGCCGCGCAAGCCGCGCCGGCGCGGCGTTCGCGGGCGCTGCGACGATCGATGCGCTCGACGGGCACGATGGGCACGTGCTGACGAAAGGCCACGCCGGCGTGGCGGCCTTGCCCACGCTGCTCGCGATGGCCGACGCCGGTGCCGCGTGCGATGGCGCCGAATTCCTGACGTGCCTCGTCCTCGGCTACGAAGTCGGCACACGCGCGGGCATTGCGCTGCATGCGAGCGTCCCCGATTACCACTGCTCGGGCGCGTGGAACGCGCTCGCCTGCGCGGCGATCGCTGCGCGCCTGCTGCGGTTGGATGCGCGAGCCACGCGGGAGGCGCTCGGCATCGCCGAATACGCGGGCCCGCGCGGGCAAATTCTGCGCGTATGCGCGAATCCGTCCATGCTGAAGGACGGCTCGAGCTTCGGCGCGCATGCGGGCGTATGCGCCGCGGAACTGGCGCAGACGGGCTTCACCGGCGCGCCCGCAGTGACCGTCGAGGGCGCGGAGGCAGCGCCCTTGTGGGCCGATCTCGGAAGCCGGTGGCGCATCCGGGAGCAGTATTTCAAGCCATACCCCGTATGCCGCTGGGCGCATCCGGCGATCGAGGCGACGCTGGCGCTCAAGCGGTCGCATCGCGTCGATCCATGCGAAGTGACCCGCGTCGACGTCGAGAGCTTCCGGGAAGCGATCGACCTCGGCTCGCGCTGCCCGACGCCGGCGACGACCGACGACGCCCAGTACAGCCTGCCCTACGCGGTCGCAGCAGCGCTCGTGTTCGATCGCCTCGGTGCCGACGAGGTCGGTGAAGCACGCGTTCGCGATCAGCGTGTTACGCGTCTGCTCGACGTCATCCGATTATGCGAGGAACCGAACTTTTCGCAGCGCTTTCCGGCGGAACGCGTCGCGCGCGTGCGCATCGGGCTCGCCGATGGACGCGTGCTCGTCTCCGAGCCGACGCAGGCTCGCGGCGGACCCGACGACACGCTGACCGACGCCGAATTGCGCGACAAGTATTTTGCGCTCGCCGTGCCGACGCTCGGCGAGGCGCGCGCGACGCGCATCGACAGCCTCGTGCAGTCGCTGCCGGACGCCGCGGCACTCCCGCCGCTGCTCGATACATTGCTTGCCCCTTTCTAAACGACGACCATCCATACTCGACCATGCCAACACTTCCCGAACACGCCCGATACGTGATCGTAGGGGCGGGCATCCACGGCTTGTCGACGGCGATGCACCTCGCCAAGACCCTGCAGGCGCGCGGCGACTCGGACGCGCGCATCGTGGTGCTCGACAAGACGAGCGTCGGTGCGGGCGCCTCGGGCATCGCCTGCGGCGTCGTCCGCAACAACTATTATCAGCCGGCGATGCGCGAGCTGATGGCGCATTCGGTCTCGGTATGGGAAAGCGACCCGAACGCGTACAGCTATCACCCCGTCGGCTACATGCAGATCAGCCCGGAATCGATGCACGAGCAGGTCGGCACGATCTACGAGCAGCAGAAGGCGATCGGTTACGAATCGGTCTTCGTCGAAGGCGAGCGCGAATCGCTCGAGTACATGCGCGGACTGCTGCATGACTGGCAGGCACGCGGCATCACCTCGGTGCTCCACGAGAAGCGCGGGGGATACGCGAACAACATCGCTGCGGTGCGCGGGCTCGCGGACAAGGCGCGGGCACTCGGCGTCGAGATCTACACCGGCGTCGCGGTGACGGGTTTCGGCTCGGGTAACCGGAGCACGGCGATTACGAGCGTCGTCACGAACGCCGGGACGATCGAATGCGACGAGGTCGTCGTCGCCGTCGGCCCCTGGATCAACGCCGTCTGGAACATGCTCGAGTTACCGAAAGCCATTTCGGTCAAGGGACGTGACGGCAACGTGCACGAGGGCGTGCGCATGTGGCGCTACATGGCGCTGCAGGAAGGCACGCTCGGCGTCGATCCCGACTATCAGAAGACCAACGACGGTCGGATGCCGCCCGTCATTCACGTCGATACCGACGCACCGCTTCATTCCGATCGCGACGGCAAGCTGATCACCGATCGGCTCTGGGGCCTCTATTACAAGCCGGATTTCCATTTCCACGGGGTACAGGGCGGCGCGATGCCCGCCAGCGTCGACGTCGACCCCGACGCGGTCCGCGTCGATCCGTATGGACCGGAATCGCCGGAATTCGTCGTCACCGACAACTTCGCCGACATGTGGACCTCGGCGCTCGCGTTCTGCCAGAAGCGATTCGAGGGCAAGCATGGCGTGTATCGTCACGAGCCGTCAGGGGGCATCGGCTGCTTCACGCCGGACAGCTTCCCCGTGTTCGATCGCTTCCGCGACAACGTCTACGTGATCGCCGACTCCAACCACGGGTTCAAGATGATCGGCGTCGGTCAACTCGTCGCCTCCGAACTGCTCGGCGAGGCTTCGGCGCTGCTCGCCCCGTTCCGCTTCTCGCGCTACGCGGAGGGCCGGCTGCACCCGGTCTCGAACAGCCCGTTCCCCTGGAGCTGACCGCTCACTCGCGCGTGGCGCGACGATGTACGAAGGCGTGGTCGGCCGCGCGGAGCGCGACGGTCAAGGTGTGTGCGAGCCGGCCCTTTGTGCAGGACCGTTGCAGTTCGTCATTTCACCAGCGTGACCGGCACGTCGGCGAGCGTGATGACTTGCCGCGCGACGGAACCGAGCAGTTCTCCGGTCGAGCCCAGTCCGCGCGTTCCCATCACGATGGCATCGCAATTGACGGCCTTCGCGCAATCGACGATCGACGACGCCACGTACCCCCGGCGGGTCTCGGCCGAATACGGCAGGCCGGCTTGCTCGAGCAAGGCCTTCGCCGAAGCGAGAGCGTCGTTGCCTCGCGCCGGCGTCGCGGCGTTCGCGAGGCGCTCGTCGGCCACCCCGTCCGCGACTTCGACGTGCAGCAGCGTGATGTCCACCGGCGCGAGGCGCAGGTAGAGCGCGATCACCATCCTGACCGCGCGGGTGGAACCCTGCGATCCATCGACGGGCAGCAGCACATGAACCATCGGACCTCCTATCGGACGGCGCAGACGGGCGCCAGGTCGTCAAGGCTACAATCTTCGCGCGCGATTCGACACGCAAGGGCGAACGACGATGACGATCAGGCGTTGGGCAACGATTCTGCTGGCGGCGTTCGCCGTGGCGACGACCACTGCGCATGGTTACGACGGCGTCGTGGAAAAGAAGGTTTTCGCGCTCGACTCGTACGAGACGGTGGGGCACGCGATGCTGCGCAACGTACGCGTCGGCTACGAAACGTATGGCAAGCTCGATGCAGCGGGCGACAACGCGATCTTCATTCCGCACTTCTTCAGCGCCACTTCGCACGCGGCCGGCAAATACAAGCCGACCGACGCGGCACCCGGCTACTGGGACCCCATCATCGGCGCGGGCAAGCCGATCGACACCGACAAGTATTTCGTGATCAGCGCCGACGCGCTCGCCAATCTCAACACGAAGGATCCGAACGTCACGACAACCGGGCCGGCGAGCATCGATCCTGCGACGGGCAAGCCGTACGGCATGACGTTTCCGGTGATCGCGTACGACGACAGCGTCCGCGTGCACAAGGCGCTCCTCGATTCGCTCGGCGTCAAGAAGCTGCACGCGGTCGCCGGCGCGTCGGGCGGCTCGATCCAGGCGATGATCTGGGCGGCACGCTATCCCGATTTCGTCGAGCGCGTCGTGCACGTCGTCGGACCGGGCTTCGACATCTCGCCCTACGTCCTCGAGATGCTCGACGTGTGGGTGCTGCCGATCCGCCTCGATCCGAGATGGAACAACGGGAACTATTACGGCAAGGAGGAGCCGGTCGATGGCGTGGCCCAGGCGTTGAAGATCGTGACGATCACCGCGCGCGCCCACGGCTGGGCGGACAAGACCTTCGGTTTCAAGTGGGGTGATGCCGCCAACGATCCCTCGGCTGCGATGGGCAATCGATTCGCGATCGAAGAGGCGCTCGACAAGGCCGGCCGCGCGCGCGCCACAACGACGGACGCCGACTCGATGATCTATACAGCGAAGGCCAACCAGCTCTACAACCTCGAGAACGACGTCGCGAAGATCAAGGCGAAGATCCTGTTCGTGCCCGCGCGAAGCGACCTCATCTTTCCGCCGTCCCTGTCGATGCGGGCCGCCGCGCGCTACAAGGCGCAGGGCGGAACGGCGGAAGTGGCCATCATCGAGGGTGATGGCGGCCACCTCGATGGCGTGCTCGAGGTTGCTCGCCAAGGCGAGGCGATCCGCGCTTTTCTCGCGAAGTAGGAGCAGCGCGACCGGGCATGCCGCTGCGCATCGAAGATTACGCGCTGGTCGGCAACACGCGCACGGCGGCGCTCGTCGGCAAGGACGGGTCGATCGATTGGATGTGCGTGCCGCGCTTCGACTCGAACGCGGTCTTCGCGGCGCTGCTCGGCAGCCAGGGCAACGGCCATTGGCAGATCGGGCCGGCGCGCGGCGTCGCCGCGGTGCGTCGTGCGTATCGGAAAGAGACGCTGATCCTCGAGACCGAGTTCGAAACGGCCGACGGCGCGATCACGCTGATCGACTTCATGCCGGTATGGCCCGATCGGACCGACCTGGTGCGCATCGTCGCGTGCACGCGCGGCACGATGCCGATGCGAATGGAGCTCGTCATCCGCTTCGGCTACGGCGCGATCACGCCGTGGGTGCGGCGGATCGAGGGCGCGCTGCGGGCGACATCGGGACCCGGATCGCTCGAGCTGCGCACGCCCGTCCCGCTCGAAGGTCGCGATTTCAGGACCGTCGCCGAATTCGTGATCAGCGAAGGCCAGCGCATTCCGTTCGTCATGACCTGGTTTCCGTCGCACGAGTCGGCGCCGCTGCCGATCGACGCCGAAGCCTCGCTCGGCGCCACCGAGCGTTACTGGCGCGCGTGGGCCGATCACTGCAGCTACGACGGTCGCTGGTCCGACGAGGTGCGCGCGTCGCTCGTGATCCTGAAGGCGCTCACGTACGCGCCCACCGGCGGCATGGTCGCCGCCGCGACGACGTCGTTGCCCGAGGAGATCGGCGGCGTGCGCAACTGGGACTATCGCTACTGCTGGGTGCGCGATGCGACGTTCACCCTCTACGCGTTCCTGCTCGCGGGCTACCACGACGAGGCGCGCGCTTGGCGCACCTGGCTATTGCGCGCGGCGGCCGGACATCCGGCGGAGCTCCAGATCCTGTACGGCATCGACGGCGAGCGTCAGTTGACCGAGCTCACGCTGCCCTGGCTGCCCGGTTACGAGAAATCGGCGCCGGTGCGCATCGGCAACGCGGCCGCGGTGCAGTCGCAGATCGACATCTACGGCGAGCTGATGGACGCGCTGCACGTCGCGCGCGATGCCGGACTCGACATCGACGCCGAGGCGTGGAAATTCGAGCGCACGCTCGTCAACTTCCTCGCGTCGAACTGGCAGCGACCGGACAACGGCATATGGGAAATGCGAGGCGAGCCGCAGCAGTTCACGCACTCGAAGGTGATGGCGTGGGTCGCGATGGATCGCGCGGTGAAGGCGGTCGAGAACTACGGCCTGGAGGGTCCCGTCGAGCGCTGGCGCAGCGTGCGCGACGCGATCCACGCCGAAGTGTGCGAGCGGGGCGTCGATCACGCGCGCGGCGTGTTCGTGCAGCGCTACGACTCGACGGATCTCGACGCGAGCCTGCTCCTGATTCCCATCGTCGGCTTCCTGGCGCCGAGCGATCCGCGCGTGCTCGCCACGATCGACGCGATCGAGCGCAACCTCGTCGTCGACGGTCTCGTGCTCCGTTATCGAACGGAGAGGAACGTCGACGGCTTGCCGCCGGGTGAAGGGTACTTCCTGCCGTGCTCGTTCTGGCTCGCGGACAACTTCGCGTTGACCGGACGCCGCGACAAGGCCGAGGCGTTGTTCGAGCGGCTGCTGGCACTGCGCAACGACGTCGGCATGTTGTCGGAAGAGTACGACCTGCGCAACCATCGCGCCCTCGGCAACACGCCGCAGGCGCTCACGCACGTCGCGCTCATCAACACCGCGCGCAACCTCGCCGAGCGCGGCGGTCCTTCCGAGCATCGCAGCGGCGCGACACCGGAAGAACCGCCGGGCGGACAGGTGCCGCCCGCGATGCCGAAGCCCTGATCCGTCGGCCTAGGCGGCCGCCAGCACCATCCACTGCACGCCGAAGCGGTCCTTCACCATGCCGAAGCACGGCGAAAAGAACGTCTTGCCGAGCGGCATGACCGTTTGGCCACCGTCGGCGAGGGCGTCGAACCGGCGCTTCGCCTCGGCGGCGTCGCGCACCTCGAGTGCGAGGCCGAAGCCATCGAATTTCGTCGCGCCGCGGCAATCGCCGTCGGACGCCATGACGTTCGTCTCGCCGATGCGCATCGTCGCGTGCATGATCTTGTTCTCCGAGCCCGGCGCGAGCATGCCGGGTTGGGGTGGCTCGGGGCTGTCCTTGAAGCGCATCATCATCACGACCTCGGCATCGAGCGCGCGCTTGTAGTAGTCGATCGCTTCCTCGCAGCGACCGTCGAAGAACAGGTAGGACTCGACCTTCATGGCATCTCCCAGGGTTCAGGCGGCGCGGCGCGCCGTGGAATTGTCGACGACCGGGCGCACCTCGACGCAGCCGCGTCGCGCGCCCGGAATCCGGGCCGCGATGCGGATGGCATCGTTGAGATCGTGCGCATCGATCACGAAGTAACCGCCGATCTGCTCCTTCGTCTCGGCGAACGGGCCGTCCGTCGTCGACAACTGGCCGTTGCGCACGCGCACCGTGACCGCGTCGCTCGCCGGGCCCAGTCGATTCGACGCGACGTAATGACCGCTCTCGCGGATGCTCCGTTCGAACTCGACGTACTCGGCGTAAACACGCGCCGCTTCTTCGGGCGGTGCGGGCTCCAGCGGGCGCTCGACGCACACGAGGCACAGGAATTTCATCGCTCGCCCTCCTCACGCATGCGTTTCGACGAGCGGACGCACCTCGACGACGCCGCCGACGCGCAGCGTCGGAATGCGCTGCGCGATCGCCAGCGCTTCGTCGAGATCGCGGCATTCGAGCAGGTGATAACCACCGAGCTGCTCCTTGGTCTCGGCGAACGGCCCGTCGGTCAGCACGCGGCGCCCGCCGCGATCGCGCACCGTCGTCGCCGCGCGGCTCGACGCGAGCTTCGCGCCCGCCCGGTAATGCCCGCTCTTCGCGAGCGATTCGCAGAACGCGCCGTACTCGTGCATCACGCGATCGCGCTCCGACTCGGGCAGCGCGTCCCAGCGTGCTTCCTCGAAGCAGCACATCAGCAGATATTGCATGTCCGTCCTCTCCATGGATGATCGATTTCGGGCTCGGAAAGACGTGCTTCCCGATACTACTCGTCGAAAGGCGCGACGCGAAATCGACACGCCGTCGCAAGAATTCACGAGGCGCCGCCGCGGGGCGCGAGCTCGGCGAGACGCCTGGCGAGGAAGCGCCGCTCCGGCTGCTGCTTCGCGAGCGCCAGCGCGCGTTCGTACGACTCACGAGCGGCGGCGAAGTCGCCCGCGCGGCGCGCGAGGTCGGCGCGTGCGGCGTGGATCAGGTGGTAGTCCCGCAGTTCGCCGCGCGCGAGGATCGCATCGACGAGGGCGAGCCCCGCGTGCGCGCCGTCGCGCATGGCGACGGCGACGGCGCGGTTCAGCTCGACGATCGGCGACGGCTCGACGCGCGCGAGCAGATCGTAGAGCGCGACGATTTCGCGCCAGTCCGTATCCTCGCTGCGCGCCGCGTTCGCGTGCACGGCGGCGATCGCCGCCTGCAGCGTGTAGGGGCCGATGCGCCGCGACGCGAGGGCATCGCCGAGGAGCTTCGTCCCTTCGTCGATCAGCGCGCGATCCCAGCGGGAGCGATCCTGCGCATCGAGCAGAACGACGTCGCCGTCGGGCGTCGCGCGTGCAGTGCGCCGCGATTCGTGCAGCAGCATCAGCGCCAGCAGGCCGACCGCTTCCGGCTCGGGCAGAAGCGCGACCAGCAGCCGCGCGAGGCGTATCGCCTCGGCGGAAAGGTCGACGCGTGTCACGACGTCGCCCGACGATGCCGAATAGCCTTCGTTGAAGACGAGATAGATTACGCGCAGCACGCTGTCGAGGCGCGCCGGCAACGCGTTGCCTTCCGGAACGGCGTACGGAATCCGCGCAGCACGGATCTTGGCCTTCGCCCGCACGATGCGTTGCGCGAGCGTCGGCGCCGGCGTCAGGAACGCCTGCGCGACCGCTTCGGTCGTCAGGCCGCACACTTCGCGCAGCGTCATCGCGACCTGCGCGTCGGGTGAAAGCGCGGGGTGGCAGCACGTGAAGACGAGGCGGAGCCGGTCGTCCTCGAGCGGGTCGTCGTCTTCGAAGCGCACCGTCTCGTCGGCGATGTTCTCGACCTCCTCGGCGACATCGTCGAGCGGGCGAAAGCGCGCGCGCCTCCGGATGCCGTCGATCGCCTTGAAGCGCCCGGTCGAGACGAGCCAGGCGCGCGGGTTATCGGGGACGCCCTCGCGCGGCCATTGCTCGAGCGCGGTGCGAAACGCGTCATGCAGCGCCTCCTCGGCGACGTCGAAGTCCCCGAGAAGGCGCACGAGCGTCGCGAAGATCCGCCGCGACTCCGTGCGATAAATGGCGTCGACGCGGCGCGCGATCGCGTCGGCGGTCTCGCTCACGCGGCTAGCGCGCGTTTCGACTGGCCTGGTCGCGCAGCCGCGCCTCCTGCTCGCGGAGCTCGGGGGTCAGCGCCTCGCCGAAGTCCTCGGCCTCGAAGATCTGCCGGATCTCGATCGTCGAGGCCTCGCCGGGCATGGGGTCGGGGCAGCGCCTGACCCAGTCGATCGCTTCGGCGAGCGACTTGCACTGCCAGATCCAGAAGCCGGCGATCAGCTCCTTCGTCTCGGCGAAAGGCCCGTCGACCACCGTGCGCTTGCCGTTCGCGAACTCCACGCGGGCGCCCCTGGCGCTCGGTTGAAGCCCTTCGCCTGCGAGCATGATCCCGGCGTCGACGAGCTCCTGATTGAACCGCCCCATGGCGGCAAGCATCGCCTCGCTCGGCATCACGCCGGCCTCGCTGTTCGGGGTAGCCCTGACCATCACCATGAATCGCATCGATCTCTCCATGTCGTCGTGAGTGGCGCCGGCGTCTTGCGCTCGCCGCCTGTCCTTCTTGTCGATCATCAGCTGCTGGATTCGACAGGCTCCGCAAGAAAATAGGCTGCGGATGATAGGAGACTGTCGTGGCCAAAGAGCGGGATAGGGTGAGCGCAGGCTCCAAGTCCGTAAGCTCGACGGCGACACGGGCGGCGGACAATGCCTGCGTGACGAATGCCCGAGTCGTCGCCGCCCGGAGGCCGTCACTCCCAGTCGCCTCGAGCCGACCCTCCCCCGCTGCTTGGCAGCGTCGGCGCGACGCGCGGCAAACACCACCGCTGGTTGGTCGGACGCAACATCGATACCTCGCCGACGCGGCTACTCGGGGTCGATTTCCCGCAGCGCCTCGCCAATTACCGCCGCATCGCCGGGGCGCACCAGACGCGCCACCTCGATTCCATCCCGCATGAAGACGAGCGTGGGCCACAGTTTGACGCGAAACGAGCGACCGAGGCGACGTCCCGGTCCATCCTCGACTTTGAGGTGCTTCACCGCGCGGTGCTCGGCGAAAGCCTCCGCTATCAGCGGTTGCGTCGCACGGCACACGCCACACCAGCCGGTGCCGAACTCGAGCACGACCGGACCGCGCATGGCGTCGACGGCCGCGCGCTGGAGCGACGCGTTGCCATAGCCTGGCTCGGCTGGGCGCGGCGGTGTCACCGCATGTCCTCCGGCGTCCGCATGTGCGTCGTCACCGCAACATGCGCAGCATGCGCACCGCCGTTTCACGCCCTCGGTAGTAGCCCGACACGCGAAACGTCTCCGAGAAGCTCATCGATCGATAGAAGGCGAGTGCGGGCACGTTGCTTTCGCGCAGCTCGACGTGCATCGATGCGATGCCTGCGATGCGCGCCGACGCGATCAGCCATTCGAGCATTCGCCGCGCGAGCCCGCGCCGCTGGTGACGCAAGTCGACGGCGAGCAGAATCAAGTGCGCGCGCTCGTCGCCGAAGCGCATGACCGCGAAGCCGGCGACGCTGCCGCGCACGCGTGCGACCAGCGTGACGGTCTCGGGCTCCCCGATCAGGGCGCGGATGCGATTCGGTCGGTATGCCCAGCCGAGTCCCGCTTCGACGAGATCGCGCGCGAGGTGTGCGATGCGCGGCGCATCGTCGACGTCCGCGAGCCCGAGTTCGATGTCGAGGGCCGCCATCCACGCATTCTGCCACCGTGTCGCGCGCAGCGTTCGGGGCGGCGATCGGTCGGGGCTTGCATCAGCGCGAAATTGCGGGTGCGTGCGGCACGCGCATCACCGGGCGGCGGGAAACGTGACGGTGACGGCGAGCCCGCCACCCGGCGCTTCGTCGAACGCGACCTGCGCGCCGTGCAGTTCGGCGACCCGCGAGACGATCGAAAGCCCGAGACCCGTTCCGCTCACGTCGGATACGCCGAACCGCTGGAACCGCTGCCCGAGTTGCGCGCGTGCATCGGCGGGAACGCCGGGCCCGTGATCACGAACGTGCACGCGCGGCTTGCCATGGTCGCTTCCGACCTGCACGTCGACGCCGGCGCCCGGCGGACTGTACCGAATCGCGTTGTCGAGCAAGTTGCGCAGCAGGATGCCGAGCAGTCGTGCGTCGCCGTGCACGTGCACACGCTCGTCTTCGCGCAGCGCGATCTCGATGTCCTTGTCGAGCGCCGCGGGCATCGCCTCGGCGATGGCGGACTGGACGAGCGGCGCCAACGCGACGTTCGTTTGCGCACTTTGCGCATGGGCCGGATCGAGCCGCGCGAGGGTCAACAGCTGATCGACGAGGTGGGCGGCGCGATCGCAACCGGCGAGCACGTTGTCGAGCGCACGCATTCGCTCGCGATCGTCCGTCGCCCCACGCGCGACCTGCGCCTGGGCGCGCAGCGCCGCGAGCGGCGTGCGCAATTCGTGCGCGGCGTCGGCCGTGAAGCGTCGCTCGTTGGCGATCGACGCGTGCACGCGGCCGAACAAGTCGTTCAGGTTCGTGACGAGCGGGGCGACCTCGACCGGCGCGCGACCGACGTCGACGGGGGCGAGATGGTCGGGCGCGCGATGCGCGACTTCGCAATTGAGCACGCGCAGCGGCCGCAGCACGCGCTCGATCACCAGCCAGACGAGAAGCGCGAGGAGCGGTAGCGCAACGACGAGCGGGAGCAGGAGATTGCGCGCCATCGCCGCGACGATCTCGTCGCGCGCGCCCAGCCGCTCGCCCACCTGCACGAGGTAGCGGTGCCTCGAATCCCAGCCGCTGAACACGCGCCAGCGGTGCCCGTCGATGCGCACGTCGCTGAAGCCCTCGTCGCTCGCCGCCAGGCGGTCGTGCGGCGCATTCGACGAGCGCAGCGTTAGCCGCGTACCGCCTTCCCAGAACTGGAATGCGACGCGACGCGCGTAGCGGCCCGCTTCGGGGACGTGCTCGTCGATTTCGTCGAGATCGTGCCCGGCCTGCGCGATCAGGAGCGTCGATGCCTGCGCGAGGTGCGCGTCGAGGAGCTCGTCGATCTCCTGGCGCGCATCGATGTAGCTCGCCACCGCGACGCCGATCCAGATGACCGCGACCGCCGCCATGAGCAGCGCCAGCAGCTGCCGGCGCATCGAGTACGGACGCGCGCTATTCATGCGTGCGCGGCATCACGTAGCCGACGCCGCGCACGGTGCGGATCAGGTCCGGTGCGAGCTTCCTCCGCAGGTGATGCACGTGCACTTCGACGGCGTTGCTTTCGATTTCCTCGCCGAACGCGTACAGGCGATTCTCGATCTCCGAGCGCGTGAGGACGCGGTCGGCGTGCAGCATGAACTCGTGGAGCAGGTTGAATTCCTTGGCCTGCAGGTCGACCGGCCTTCCGTCCAGCGTCACCGTCCGCGCAGCCGGATCGAGGCGCAGTGTGCCGAGTGCGAGCACGGGTGCCGGCTCGCCGCGCGAACGGCGAATCAAGGCGCGAAGCCGTGCCGCGAGCTCGTCGAGGTCGACCGGCTTCACGACGTAGTCGTCGGCGCCGGTGTCGAAGCCGCGCACCCGATCCTCGATCGCGTCGCGCGCGGTCAGCACGAGGATCGGTGCGCGCGATCCCTTCGCACGCTCGCGCCTCAGCAACTCCAGCCCGTCGAGTCGCGGCAGGCCGAGATCGAGGACGACCGCCGCATACGGCTCGCCGCGAAGCGCGAGCTCCGCGGCGATGCCGTCGCGCATCCAATCGACGTCGAAGCCGCGCTGGCGCAATCCGGCCATGAGGCCGTCACCGAGCAGCGGGTCGTCTTCGACGACGAGGACGCGCATCCGCTACACCCGGTCGTCCGCGCGGCGCGAGCCGGTGATCCACTTGTGGCCGGTCACCATCGCCTTCACCAGGTTCTCGCGATGGATGAGGCTCGATACGACGACGCCGGCGAGGTGGACGAAGACGAGCGTCAGCATGACGTTCGCCGCGCCCTCGTGGAATTCCTCGAGCCAGTGCCCACCGATGTCGTTGTACGTCGCATAGCCAGCCGCTCCCGTGACGAGCGCAAGCATCACCAGGCCGTAGATCACCCAGCTGCCGGCGGGATTGTGCCCGACGTAATGCAACGGGCGAAACGCCAGCAGCGACTTGACGTAGGCGACGACGTCGCGCGGCCCGAAGGCGAACGACGACAGCCTCGCGTAGCGCGTGCCGACGAACGCCCACAGCAGCCGGAAAGCGACCAGCCCGAGCACCGTGTAGCCGAGTACGACGTGGACGTCGCGATAGCGCTCCGACTCCGCGGTGAGGAAGGCGCCGGCAAACGACAATGCGAGCGACCAGTGAAACAGCCGGACCGGAAGATCCCAGACGAAAACGCGTTTCCTTGCCATGATGTTTTCCTTGACGGTTGCTTGAGGGAATGGGCTTCGTGAATCAGCGGGGTATGCGCGCGTCGTGGTCGCTGAACCGGCCGTCGGGCGCGCTCGCATGGCAGGCGCCGCAGTTCGCGGCACCTTTCACCTTCTCGCTGCGAAACACCGACGCCGGGATCTCGTCGTGCTTGCGCAGGAAGCGCGGTGACTGCGTCACGCGCACGAGCGTCGGATCCGCGGAGACCTTGCGGCCGGCGCCGGCGCTGGTCTCGAGATAGGCGCGAATCGTCGACGCCGTTGCCGGATCGATGCTCGCGTCGGTGCCGAAGTGGCGGTCGAGGTTGTTCATCACGGTGCGCCACGACGCCGCGGACAGCAGTCTCGCGGGATACGGCACGTGACAGCTGCCGCATTCGGCGAGAAACGCTGGATCGGGCGGTGTGCGCGATCCCGAATCGGCATGGCTCGGCGCACTCGCCAACGCAACGCCGGCGACAGCGAGCGTGCAGACGAGTGCGCGACGGACGAACGCTTTCATCGTCCGCCTCCTGGCGTGACCTGCATCAGGTAAGCGAGGACGTCGCCCTTCTCCTGCGCCGTGCACGCGCGCCCCAGCACGTCGTTGCAGTTACGCTTGAACCACTTCTCCGCCTCGGCCGTGCTCGTGAAGCGCTCGGGATTGGCAGCCGGCGCGAGGGGCGCGATCGCCTTGCTGGTCTTCGCATGGCGCCCGCTCGCCGCCGGATCTTGCGTATGGCACGACGCGCAGCTCCACTCGTTGCCGTGCGTCGATTGGAAGAACGCGCGGCCCCGCTCGACGGAAAAGCCGGCGAACGACGAAGTATCCTGGCGCGCCGACGCTTCGTAGCCTTTCAGCAGATCGCCCGGGGTGAGCGCGGCGACGGCACCGGTCGCGAGGGCGAGCCCCGCTCCGGCGAAGAGCGCGACGATTGCAGCCTTGACCATCGGAACCTCCATGTCGTTGACGTGGAGGCGACGATAGGGCTGGAATCTTAGCTACTGCTTAACCGTTTCGGGCACCGCGCGCGAGGCGGGCGCGATGAAGCGATCGAGGTGCGTGACGCCGTTGTTCGCGAGGAGCGCGCGGAATTCCGCCTGCCCGGCTTTTTCGCGCGCGAGCAGCGCCGCGAGGTCCTCGCCGTAGCCGCCCGAGCGCGCGAGCTCGAACAGCTTGTCGAGCGTGACGCGCGTGGCCGACAGCGGCGGACTCGCGTCACGGTCGTAATGCGCGAGCAGCAGTTGCAGCGCAATTTCGATGCTCGGCTGCCGATCGCAGAGGTCGAACGCGACGTGCAACGAGCACGGCGACAGGGTTTCGACGCGATGCGGCGTGTAGCTGCGCAGGAACAGCACGTCGCCCGGCCGCATGACGACCTCGGCCGCGAGCGGTCCCATCTGCGCGTCGCCGAGCTCGCTCAATTGGACGCGCCGCGGCTTCTGCCGCTTGTGCAGGCGCCAGCGCTTTTCCCCGACCGCGTGCACGACGAGCACGTCGTCGGTGTCGACGTGGCCGCGATACGCCTCGCTGCCCGTCTGCGAAAAGAACGCGGTCGCGTTGCAGAACGTCGCCGTGTGCGCGCGATCGAGCACCGCGGCGAGTGCGTTCACGTTCGGCTCGAGGATGTCGAGCCCTTCGAGCACGCAGGCGGCGCCCGCTTCGAGGTGGTGCTGCAGCACGCGGCGGTCGACGAACGGGATCTTGCGCCGCTGCACCGTCTTGTAGAGGCGCGCATCCGCGAGGTCGATCGTCTTGCCGCCGTGGAACAGGTTCAGGTAGGAGACGTCGAGCAGCGGATTGTTGAGGTGCGCGCGCAAGCGCTCGAGCGAGAACAGCGCGTCCGGCGCGACGAGGCCCGGCCGGTGGACGTGCGTGACGTCGGGCGGCGCGGCGAGCGCTTCCTTGAAATAGAAGTCGCGGATGCGGCGCAGTTGCGGCGAAAGCTCCACGTTCTAGGGCCAGTGAACAGGCTTTAGAAGGTCGAGCAGGAGAAGAAGCCCCTGTGACCGATGCAGTTCGTCGTCGTGAGCGCGCGGCGCTGCAGGTCGTCGCGATGCGCGAGGCGCAGCACGCAGGCGCGCCACTCGTCGGTGTCGGCCTGGTAGCCGAGCCGGTCGCAGCCCGGTCCGTAGACGCGAATCATGTCGTCGACGTCGCGTTGCACGGCGGCGGCGCGTTGTTCGGGGGTCGCGCAGGCGGCGAGCGCGAGCGGTAGGAGGCACGTGACGACGAGGTGGCGCATGAGCTTCTCCACGAAGGAGTTCGAAGCGTATTGACCGGCGAATCGGCGGCGACGTTCGTCGTTGTCCGGCGACGTCCAAGGGCCGCTTTCGCGAAATCCTACAGCTTCTCGGGGGAACCGCCGATCCCTCACGCGAATTGCGCGTGCGAATCTGTCGAACCGAAACGATGAGGAGGTCTGTCTCGATGAACGTCAAACGCAAACTGCTCGCGCTCGGTCTGGCTGCCTGCACCGCCGCCACGCTAGCGTCTGCGCCGGCGCTCGCCGACGTATTCGTCCGCTTCGGGCCGCCGGCGCCGCGTTACGAGGTGGTGCCGGTCCTGCCCTCCGGCTGGGTCTGGGTCCCGGGATACTGGGACTGGAACGGGCATCGCTATCACTGGGTGCGCGGGCATCGCGAGCGCGTGCATCGTGGCCGCCACTGGGTCGAACCGCGCTGGTACGAAGACCACGGGCGCTGGCGCCGTGACCGCGGCCGCTGGGATCGCGACTGAGACGTACGGCAAGGAAGCAAGTCGGGCGGGGAAACCCGCCCGACTTGCTTCAGGCGCAGGGTGCGGCCGGTATGATTCGAGGCTACCCGCCCCTCGCGCCTGCTTGAACCCCGATTCCCGCCCGACCTCGCGCGCCGTCGCGCGCGCGTTTCGCAGTGTGCTGCGCCGCCCGAGCGGGCAGGGCATGGGTCACTGGGTGCACACCTTCTCGCTGCACGTCGTGACGGGGTTCGCCGCCGTAGCTGCGCATTACGCGCTCATGTACGCGATGCTGCGCACTGGCCTCGCGCCGGTTCCGGCGAGCGCCGTCGGCTTCGGCGCAGGGGCGCTCACCCGGTTCGTTTTCTCGTACGCGCACATCTTCTCACCGACGCAGGGCGTCGACGTCGCCGGCGTGCGCTTCGTCGTCGCGATTCTCGCCCAGCTCGCCGCGAACTCCGCGCTGCTCGCCGCGTTGACCCGCGAAGGCGTCGAGGTGTGGCCTGCGCAGGTCACGACCACGATCGTGCTCACGTTCGTCAACTATCTCGTCTACCGATGGTGGGTATTCCGGTAGTCCGCCCGCGGTGGATGGCATTCTCGCGCACGTTCGACCGCAGGCCGGCTCGCGTATGATCGCGCGGCGACGACGAATACGACGCTTGGATGCTGCACGGGCAGAAGATCGCGGTGGTGATGCCGGCCTATCGCGCCGCGAAGACGCTCGCTTCGTGCTACGCGGCGATCCCGCGAGACATCGTCGACTGCACGCTGCTCGTCGACGACGCCAGCGACGACGAGACGCTGCGCGTCGCGCGCGACCTCGGCATCGACGCGCTGCGCCACCCGCGGAACCTCGGCTACGGCGCGAATCAGAAGACGTGCTACCGCGCAGCGCTCGACGCCGGCGCGAACATCGTCGTCATGCTGCACCCCGATTACCAATACGAGCCGAGGCTCATCACCGCGATGGCGGCGATGATCGCGTCGGGCGTCTACGACGTCGTCATCGGCTCGCGCATCCTGGGCAACACCGCGCTGCGTGGCGGCATGCCGGCATGGAAGTACGTCGCCAACCGCGCCCTCACGGCGGTGGAGAACCTCGCCATCGGAACCAAGCTTTCGGAGTTCCATACCGGGTATAGGGCCTTCTCGCGGCGGGTGCTGGAGGAACTGCCGCTTCTCGCGAACTCGCAAGACTTCGTGTTCGACAACGAGATGCTCGTGCAGGCGCATGCTTTCGGCATGCGGATCGGAGAGATCTCGTGCCCGACGCGTTACTTCGATGAAGCGAGCGAGATCGGCTTCCGCCGCTCGGTCGTCTACGGCATCGGCGTGTTGCGCGTGGCGGCGCAGTACCGGCTGTGGCGCTTGGGACTCGCGCGCCCGGCGATCTTTTCCGACGCGCCGAAGTGGCGCCTGCCCGCGGGAGGCGGGGAGGTTTTCGCGTCGTGACCGGCCGCCCTGCGACCGCGCGGCGTTTTGGCGCAGCCGCGTCGCCCGTCGTTTCAGGCTGGAATCTGCTGCTCGTGGCGGCCTTCGTCGCGGGGTTCGCGCTTCGCGTGTGGCAGGTCGACATCCAAATCCTGCTCGAGGACGAATGGCATGCGATCCACAAGCTGCTGCGTGCGAGCGCGTTCGACATCGTCACGCATCTCGGACATGCGGATTACAGCATTCCGCTGACGCTCTACTACCAGTGGCTCGAGCGGAGCGTCGGACTTTCCGAATGGAGCATGCACGCGCCTTCCGTCGTCGCGGCGGTCGCGCTGCTGCTGATCGGGCCGGCGCTCCTCGCGCGGTGGTCGCCGCCGCCGGTGCGCGCGATCTGGCTCGCGCTGGTCGCCGTCTCGCCGCTCTTCGTCTATTTCGCCAAGATCGCGCGACCTTACGCGCTGACGAGCGTGCTCACGTTCGTCGGCATCGTCGCGTTTCGCGTGTGGTGGTGCGAGGGCCGGCGGCGGTGGTGGGCGATCGCGTACGTCGTGACGACGTTTCTCGCCGGGTGGCTGCATCTGGTCGCGCTGGCGTTCGCGCTCTTGCCGCTCGCTTACTACGGCCTCCGGGCTGTCGTCGCACTGCGGCGGGGATCGATGGCAGATCGCCCGGCGGCGCGGCTCGCGTTGCGTCGGTTGATCGCGATCGGCGTGGCGACGGCGCTGCCGCTCGCGCTGGTGCTGCTTCCACCGGTCATCATCGACCGCGAGGTCCTCGCATGGAAGGCGGGGCGCGATCACGTGACCGTCGACAGCGTCTATCGAACGTTGCTCATGCTCGCCGGCACCGGCCATCCTGCGATCGGCGTCGCGCTGTGGGTGAGCGTTGCTTTTGGCTGGATCCGCCTGCATGCGCGCGATGCCGATCTGGCGCGCTACCTGGCGACGATCGTCGTCGTCGGCTTCGTAGCCTGCGCCGCGAGCGGCGCCTATTTCATCGCGCACCCGCTGGTGCTCGCGCGCTACGCGACGCCCGCGTTGCCGTTCGTGCTGCTGCTGGCCGCCGAGGGCCTTTACGCCGCGCTCGTGGCGATTGCGTCGGCGCCGCTGCGACCGCTTGCCGCCGCTGGACTGGTGATTACGCTGCTGCTGACCGGACCGATCCCCCGCGAGTGGCGCTACCCCAACCAATTCTGGGGTCACATGATCTACCAGTTCGATTACGATCCCGCGCACAACCCGTACGTCGACGCGATCGCGCAGATACCGATCTCGCCGTTCTATCAATCGCTTGCGTCGCGTGCACCAGGCAGCGTGACGCTCGTCGAGATGCCGTGGCGCATCGAATCGCAGTTCAACGCGCTGCCGCGGTTTCAGGCGGTGCACCGCCAGCGGGTGAAGGTCGCGCTGATCACGCCGACGTGCGGCGTTTACGACTGGGGACAATATCCCGAATCGCGCAGCGGCATGCGGATGCGCGAGATGGTGCATCTGTCGGCGCTGCTGCGCGGCGACGTGGGCGATGCGGACTATCTCGTCGTGCACCGGCACCCGCCGCAGGAGCCGTGGCCGGACCTGCGCGGTTGCCTGCCGTCGATCGAAGCGAAATTCGGCGCGCCCGTGTATCGGGACGACGCGATCACCGTGTTCTCGCTCGCTCGGGTGTCGCCGCTAGGCAACAACCATGGTCCTGTGCAACAATGAAGCCAATCGATTGGCATCAGGGTGACCGAAGATGCTGGACCGTGACGGCTACCGCCCGAACGTCGCCATCGTCATCGTCAACGGCAGGAATCTGGTTTTCTGGGGCAAGAGGGTCCGCGAGCACTCCTGGCAGTTTCCGCAAGGTGGGATCAACTCGGGTGAAGCGCCGGAACAGGCGATGTACCGGGAGTTGCGCGAGGAAGTGGGCCTCATGCCGCAGCACGTCCGGATCCTCGGCCGCACGCGCGACTGGCTTCGTTACGAAGTTCCGCAGCGTTGGATCAAGCGCGAGTGGCGCGGCAGCTACCGCGGGCAGAAGCAGATCTGGTATCTGCTGCGCCTGACCGGGCGTGACACCGACGTGAGCCTGCGCGCGACCGATCATCCCGAGTTCGACGCGTGGCGCTGGAACGACTACTGGATTCCGCTCGAATCGGTGATCGACTTCAAGCGCGAAGTCTATCGCCGCGCGCTGATGGAGCTCGAGCGCTTCCTGCACACGCGGCCGCAGACGCGTCGTGAGCGACTTTACGGCTGGGCGCATCCGGAGATGCCCGCGTCGTACGCCAATCCGGTGACTTCACGCTGAGATCAAACCAACGGGATCGAAGCGTTCGCCGCTCGCCTGGCGAATCCCGCAACTTGCTCTTGTTCGGCATTCAGCCGAGCAAAACCAGGTTGTCCCGGTGGATGAGCTCGGGCTCGTCCACGTAGCCCAGCACGCTCTCGATCTCCGATGACGGCCGCCGCGCGATGCGCGCGGCTTCCTGCGAGCCGTAGTTGACGAGCCCCCGCGCGATCTCGCGGCCGTCGGGCGCGAAGCAGCCGATCACCTCGCCACGGCCGAAGGTTCCCGAGACTTCGACGACGCCGATCGGCAGCAGGCTCTTGCCGTCGTCGACGAGCGCGCGAACGGCCCCTTCGTCGAGACGCACGCGGCCGGCGAGCCGCACGTGGTCGGCGAGCCACTGCTTGCGCGCCGCGAGCGCATTGCGTTCCGCGCGGAGCAGCGTTCCGATCGATTCACCGTTCGCGAGGCGCGTCAACACGTCGGCCTCGCGGCCGCTCGCGATCACGGTCGACGCTCCGGAGCGCGCCGCGCGCTTCGCGGCCAGCACCTTCGTCAGCATGCCGCCACGGCCGAGCACGCCGCCGGCGCGACCTGCCATCGCTTCGAGCGCCGAGTCGCCTGCACGCGCCTCGCGCACCAGCGTGGCGCGCGGATCGCGCCGTGGATCGGCGGTGAAGAGGCCCTGCTGGTCGGTGAGGAGCACGAGCAAGTCGGCTTCGACGAGATTCGTGACGAGCGCGCCGAGCGTGTCGTTGTCGCCGAAGCGTATCTCGTCGGTCGTCACCGTATCGTTCTCGTTGATGACCGGAATGACATGCAATGCCAGCAGTGTCGTCAGCGTCGAGCGTGCATTCAGGTAACGCCGTCGATCGGCGAGATCCTCGTGCGTCAGCAGCACTTGCGCCGTGTGCAGACCGAAGCGCGCGAACGCGCGCTCGTAGGCCTCGACGAGACCCATCTGTCCCACCGCTGCCGCCGCCTGCAATGCGTGGATCGCGTGCGGCCGCGTCGTCCAGCCGAGGCGTTGCATGCCTTCGGCGATCGCGCCGGACGAGACGAGCACGACCGATTTGCCCGACTGCGTGAGCGCGGCGACCTCGTGCGCCCAACGCGCGACGGCGTCGTGGTCGATGCCGCGGCCTTCGTTGGTGACGAGGCTCGACCCGACCTTGACGACGAGCCTTCGCGCCTCGGCGATGCTCACGATTCGCTCGTCCGCCGACGGCGCTCGCGCACCGGCTCCGGCCTGACGACTTGCGGCGTGTCGTCGGCAGTCGCTTCCGGCGCTGCCGGTGGATGCGCGTCGAGCCAATCCTGCACTGCGTACGTGAGCTCGCGACAGCCGGAGCCGTCGATCGCCGAAATCGCGAACAGCGGGCCTTGCCAGGCGAGGTCGCGCGCGAAAGCTTCGCTGCGCGCGACGCGCTCATCATGCGGCACGAGGTCGATCTTGTTCAGCACGAGCCAGCGCGGCTTCGCGGCGAGATCGGGATCGTAGTTCGCGAGCTCCTGCACGATCGCGCGGGCGTCGCGCACCGGGTCTGCGTCGGGATCGTACGGCGCGATGTCGACGACGTGCAGCAGCAATCGCGTGCGCGCGAGATGACGCAGAAAACGGTGGCCGAGCCCTGCGCCTTCCGCGGCGCCTTCGATCAGGCCCGGGATGTCGGCGACGACGAAGCTCTTCGCCTCGGACGTGCGAACGACGCCGAGCTGCGGCGCGAGCGTGGTGAACGGGTAATCGGCCACCTTCGGGCGCGCGGCCGAAATCGCGCGAATCAGCGTCGACTTGCCGGCGTTCGGCATGCCGAGCAGGCCGACGTCGGCGAGCACCTTGAGCTCGAGCTGCAGTCGGCGTTTTTCGCCCGGCTCACCGGGCGTCGCCTGGCGTGGCGCGCGATTCGTGCTCGATTTGAAATGCAGGTTGCCGAGGCCACCACGACCGCCCTTCGCGACGAGCGCGCGCGCGCCGTCGTGATCGAGGTCGGCGATGATCTCGCCATTGTCGGCGTCGGCGATCGTCGTGCCGACCGGCATGCGCAGCACGACGTCCTCGCCACTGCGCCCGTAGCGATCGGCGCCGTGGCCATTCTCGCCGCGCTGCGCGCGGTGGATGCGCGCGTAGCGGTAATCGACCAGCGTGTTGATGTTGCGGTCGGCCTCGGCGTAGATGCTGCCGCCGCGGCCGCCGTCGCCGCCGTCGGGCCCGCCCCGCGGCACGTACTTCTCGCGGCGAAACGACGCGACGCCGTTGCCGCCGTCGCCGGCGATCACCTCGATCGTCGCCTCGTCGATGAATTTCACGCGTGCGATTCCTTCACGTACAGCACGTAGCGCTCGGTCGCGTCTCCCCGGCGCGCACCTTGCCACGCGATGCGATAGCCGTCGAGCGCCGGCGCGCGGTCGATCGTGCCGTATTGCACGAGCAGTGCGCCGCAGCGCGCGTCGGCATCCGCATTCGTCTCCTCACGCACCGTCTCGAGTCCGGCGAAATAGTAGAGCAGGGCGCGCTGCGGATCGCCGAGGTTGCGGCTCGCGATGCATTCGGCGGCGGGAAGGTGCGCGGCGAGCGCCTCGACCATCGCACGATACGAGCGACGCGAGTCGAGGTAGGGCAGCCAGATCGTCGAATAGAGACCCCATGCGAGCGTCACGCCGGCCGCCCAGTTCAGCAAGGCGCGGCGATTGCTGCGCCGCGCCGGCCGCACGAGCACGAACCACAGCAGCGTCAGCACGATCGCGACGAGCACCGAGCCCAGATGAAACGTCGGCTGGAAGCCGACTTCGGTGTCGCGGAAGAGCGCCGCGATCGCAGGCGACATGCCGGAAAGCCGCGCGTCGACCCAGATGCCCCAGACGACGATCGCGATCAGGCCGAACGTGAGGATGCCGAACCAATCGAGCGCGGCGGAGAAGCCGCGCGCGAGCGAATCGATTTCGAGCGACGCGAGGATCGCGCACGGGATGAGCAGTGGAAGCGCCTGGATCAGCTTCGGTTCCGGGATCAGCAGCAGGTTCACGTAGATGACCAGCGCGAGCACGGTCGGCACCTGCACCGCGGGCTGCGCGAGGCCGCCGTTGAAGCCGCGCGCGCGCGTCCAGAACGTCCAGACGATGAGCGGGAGCGCCGGCCACGCGAACCACAGCAGGTTGCGGGCGTGGTAGAGCGGGTCGAGCGACGGATCGCCGAAAAGGGCGAGATGCATCGGTAGCGCCTCGGTCGCGAGCCACGCGTCGAGCAGCGCGGGATCGCGCAGATAGAGCGCGACGACCCACGGCGCGCCGAGCGCGAGCGCGACGACGAGCGCGATGCCGAGCGTTGCCGCGTAGCCGCGTGTGCGAAACGCCGCCCCGACCGCGACCAGCACGAGGGCGGTCAAGACGATCCACCCGGGCCCGGTAAAACCGTGGCTCAGGAACGCCACCCCGATGCCGAGACCGAGCCACAGTCCACCGACGGCGGGCCGGCGAAGTGCGAGGGCGAAGCCGTAGAGCGCGCCGGCGAGTCCGAGCATGAGACCGAGTTCGCCGGAAAGGACGTGCGCGCGATCCCACAGGCCGACGGATCCGATCAGGATCAGGACGGGCGGCCAGCGCAGGCGGGGACCGGCGAGCTCGCGCGTCGCGAGCGAGGTCAGCAGAAGCGTGAGTGCGAGGGCGACGCCTGCGGCGCAGCGCGCCGCGTCGAACGGCGCGATGAGCGGCGAGAGGATCGACTGCGTGACCGACGCGATGGCGGGGACGAGCGGCGGGTTGCGCAGATACGGCTCGCCGGCGAGGTGCGGCACGACGTAATCGTGGTCGTGCGCCATCTGCCAGGCGACGCCGAACGCCGTGGCGTCGTCGAATTTCCAGGGATCGTGCCCCGTGAGTCCGAGCGCGATCCACGCGAAGGCGAGCATGAACAGGCCCGCCTGCTTCCAGGCGCGGTAAGGGTCGGCCGGCGCTTCGTCCGCCTCCGCGCGGATCGCCGGCTGCGCCGGGCTACGGAGCACGCCGGCAACGAAAAAGGCAGCCGAAGCTGCCTTTCGCGCTCGAAAGCCGATTCGACCGGCCGTCAGGCCGACGGGGTCGCACCCTTGCTGCCATAGCGCTGGCGGAACTTCTCGACGCGCCCGGCGGTGTCCATGATCTTCTGCTTGCCGGTGTAGAACGGGTGGCACGCCGAGCACACTTCGACGTGCAGCGGCTTGTTGATCGTCGAACGCGTCGTGAACGTGTTGCCGCAGCTGCACGCGACATTGATCTCGGTGTACTTCGGATGCGTATCGGTCTTCATGATCGGGGTCTGCCTTCGCTGTGGCCGGCCGTGGGGAATCGTCGATTATCGCCGATTTCGCCGGTCAGGACAAATGCAGGCCGGAAAGCGGAAACGCAAGTACGATTGCAAGCCATTGATTGTTAAAGTGAACGTGCAGCCGTCGAGCACATCTCGACCAGGCGCTCAACCTCGCCGCATGCTCTCGAAGAATTCGGCGTTGTTCTTCGTCGCCTTCACCTTGTCGAGCAGGAATTCCATCGCCTCGAGCTCGTCCATCGGGTAGAGCAACTTGCGAAGGATCCACACCTTCTGCAGCACGTCGGGCTTCAGCAGCAGCTCCTCGCGACGCGTGCCCGACCGGTTCACGTTGATCGCCGGGTAGATCCGCTTCTCCGCCATGCGGCGATCGAGGTGGATCTCCATGTTGCCGGTGCCCTTGAATTCCTCGTAGATCACGTCGTCCATCCGCGACCCCGTGTCGATCAGCGCGGTGGCGATGATCGTCAGCGACCCGCCTTCCTCGATGTTGCGCGCCGCGCCGAAGAACCGCTTCGGCCGCTGCAATGCGTTCGCATCCACGCCACCGGTCAGCACCTTGCCCGATGCGGGCACGACGGTGTTGTAGGCGCGGGCAAGCCGCGTGATCGAGTCGAGCAGGATTACGACGTCCTTCTTGTGCTCGACGAGCCGCTTCGCCTTCTCGATCACCATTTCGGCGACCTGCACGTGACGCGTCGCCGGCTCGTCGAACGTGGACGCGACCACTTCGCCGCGCACGGTGCGCTGCATCTCCGTCACTTCCTCGGGCCGCTCGTCGATCAACAGCACGATCAGGATGACGTCGGGGTGGTTGGCGGTGATCGCGTGGGCGACGTGCTGCAGCATCACCGTCTTGCCCGACTTGGGCGACGACACGAGCAGGCCGCGCTGGCCCTTGCCGATCGGCGCGACGATGTCGATGATCCGGCCGGTGATGTTCTCCTCGGCCTTGATGTCGCGCTCGAGCACCATCGGCTCGTCGGGGAAGAGCGGCGTCAGGTTCTCGAAAAGGATCTTGTTCTTGGCGTTCTCCGGCGGCTCGCCGTTGACCTTGTCGACCTTGACGAGCGCGAAGTAGCGCTCGCCGTCCTTCGGCGTGCGGATCTCGCCTTCGATCGTGTCGCCCGTGTGCAGGTTGAAGCGGCGGATCTGCGACGGCGAGATGTAGATGTCGTCGGTGCCGGCGAGGTAGCTCGTGTCGGGCGAGCGCAAGAAGCCGAAGCCGTCCGGCAACACCTCGAGGACGCCTTCGCCGTAGATGCTCTCGCCCTTCTTCGCCTGCGTCTTCAGCATCGCGAAGATGAGGTCGTGCTTGCGCATCCGGTTCGCCCCGTCGATTTCGAGCGAATTCGCGATGTCGAGAAGCTCGGATACGTGCTTGGTCTTCAGTTCGGACAGGTGCATGAGGCGTGCGGAAACGGCAGGGGACGGCCGTCGTGGCCGGATGGAAGAATCGGGATTCGTAACGGGGTCGCGACGGAGGGGCGACCCCGGGAAATTTGGCTGGGCTCAGCGCCCGGCGGACCGGCATGCGTCGCCGGTCGCTTCAGGTCCGGAGCGTAGCGGGGCGGCTCCGGTGTGTCAAGAAACCGTCGCTAGAGATGGCTGTCGAGGAAGGCCGTCAGTTGCGATTTGGTCAGCGCACCCACCTTTTGCGCCTCCACCTGGCCGCCCTTGTACAGGATGATCGTCGGAATCCCGCGAATGCCGAACTTGCCCGGCGTTGCCGGGTTGGCGTCGATGTCGAGCTTCGCCACCGTCAGCTTGCCGTCGTAGGCCTTCGCCACTTCGTCGAGCACCGGCGCGAACATCTTGCATGGTCCGCACCATTCGGCCCAGAAGTCGACGAGGACCGGAGTATCCGACTGCAGCACTTCCTTTTCGAATGTCGAGTCGGAGACGTGCTTGATATCGCTCATCGTGTTTTCCTTTCCGCCCTGAGGGAACCGTCTGCCCGAAGATGCACGTCGCGCGAGTGTAGCGCGCGACCGCGGGTCGCCGGCACCGGAAATGAACGTGGACTCGCTCTGCTAAAATTCAAGGCTCCCCGAGCACTGAAACGCATCGCCGACCGCGCCGTCATGACTTACGTCGTCACCGAATCGTGCATTCGTTGCAAATACACCGATTGCGTCGACGTGTGCCCCGTCGACTGCTTTCGCGAAGGCCCGAATTTCCTCGTCATCGACCCCGACGAGTGCATCGATTGCACGCTTTGCGTGGCCGAATGCCCGGTCGAAGCGATCTACGCGGAGGACGACGTCCCGGAGGGCCAGCAGCAGTTCAAGGCGCTCAACGCGGAGCTTTCGAAGGTGTGGAAGCCGATCATCGAGCGCAAGCCCGCGCCGCCCGACGCCGACGCGTGGCGCGACGTCCCGAGCAAGATCAACGAGCTGATCCGCTGAAGCGGCCTGTCGAGTGCCGCGCCGCGGCGAATCGCCCGACCTTCTACAATCGAACGTTTTGAACGCGGGATCAGCGCCCGCGACCTCCTGTCGACCCACATTCGCCAATGATCCGACCTTTCGCGGTTTTCACGTTGACGTTGCTGTTTTCCGCGGCGCTCGCCGCGCAGACGCCCCCGGCAGCGCCGGCGCCGCCCGGCAGCGCACCCGCCACGCCACCCGCGAATGCGCCGGCGGAAGCCGCTGCGAAGGCCGGCGCGCCCACCGCGGCCCCCGCAGCGGAGGCGGTGGGCGATCCGGCGAAGGGGAAGGATCTGACGCGCATGTGCGAAGGTTGCCACGGGATCGAGGGCTGGCGCACGGCGTACCCCGAGGTCTATCACGTGCCGAAGATCGGCGGGCAGCACGCGAAATACCTCGCGGCGGCCTTGCACGAATACAAGAACGGCGATCGCAGCCACCCGTCGATGCGCGCGATCGCCGGCAGCCTGTCCGATCAGGACATCGCGAACGTCGCCGCGTACTACGCGCAGGGCGTCCCGCCGACCGTGGCGGCGAAGCAATGATGAATACGCGCGGAATCTCCGTTTTGATCGCCGCCGCCGCGCTCGCGCCGGCCTTCGCAGTCGCCGCCGATCTCAACGCCGGCCAGGCGAAGGTGAAGGAAGTCTGCCAGGCGTGCCACGGGGTGGACGGCAACAGCACGGTCGCCGATTACCCGCGGCTCGGCGGCCAGTATCCCGACTACCTGATGAAGGCGCTGCGCGACTACAAGAGCGGTGCGCGCAAGAATCCGATCATGGCCGGCTTCGCGGCGACGCTGAGCGACAAGGACATCGAAAACGTCGCGGCCTACTACGCGTCGCAGCCGGCGGCGCTCGCACCGCGCTACTGACGTCGAAATCGGGGTGCAGAAACAGGGTCAGGCTTCACTTCTCCGATTCGTGCGTCCTATATCCGCCGCGCGAGGCAGTCGAGGTAGAGCGTTGCGTCGGGCCCGCTGCCCGTTCGCTGTGCCTGCCACACCACTTCGCCCAGGCACTCGACGATCGCATGCAGTGCGGCGTGCTCGTCCCCGCGCACTGCGCGCAATCGATCGTACTGCGCGACGATGCCCGGCGGCTGATCGATGGCGAGTTGCTCGGCAACCGCGAGGTGCAGCGACAGGTGCAGGAACGGATTGATCTCGCCCTGCTCCGGGTGGTAGTCCCGCGCAAGATGCGCGTCGCCGTCCTCGAGAAGCGCGTGGTATTCGGGATGAATCGCGATCAGCGCCACCGCCTTCTGCTCGAGGGCCGACAGTGGCTGCGAGCCGCGATACTTCCTCCATGCGTCGACGAGAAAACGCCGTGCCTCGTCGCGCGTCGGCGTGAACATCGCGTCAGCGCTCCGTCTTTCGCGCAACGCTGCCGCGCTTCGCCGGCGGCTTGAGCGGCAGCGCGCGCGCCTCGACGCCTGGCAATGCGCGCGTCTTCGCCTTGTACTCGCACAGGTCGGAGATCACGCACTCCGGGCACCGTGGCACGCGCGCAATGCAGACGTAGCGTCCGTGCAGGATCAGCCAGTGGTGCGCGTTCAGCCGGAATTCGTCGGGCGTCACCTTGAGGAGTTGGCGCTCGACCGCTTCGGGGTCCTTGCCGACGGCGAGCTTGGTGCGATTGGCGACGCGAAACACGTGCGTGTCCACCGCGATCGTCGGCTCGCCGAACGCGACGTTCAATACGACGTTCGCGCTCTTGCGCCCGACGCCGGGCAGCTTCTCGAGCGCTTCGCGGTCGCGCGGCACTTCGCCCGCGTGGGCGTCGAGCAGACGTTGCGACAGCGCGACGACGTTCTTCGCCTTCATGTTGAAGAGGCCGATCGAGCCGATGTAGGGAATGAGCCCGTCGACGCCGAGCTCGACCATCGCGGCGGGCGTCCGGGCGACCGGAAACAGCTTCGCCGTGGCCTTGTTCACGCCCTTGTCGGTCGCCTGCGCCGACAGCACGACCGCGACGAGGAGCTCGTAGGGCGACCGGTAATCGAGCTCGCTACGCGGATTCGGGTTGGCGGCGCGCAGCCGCTCGAAGATCAGTCGTCGCTTCTCGGCGTTCATCGCTCGATTCTAAGGCTGCCGCCCGCTACGCATTCGGCGCTTCGGCCGCGTCGCGAGCGGGCAACAACCCGACGGCCACTTTCGCGGACGACGAGGCGTCTTGGCGCGCGACCTGCGCGATCGGCCCCGAGGGGCCGTGTCACGCGCCTTCGCGCACCGCTTCCGGCGAATGGATCTCTGCGTGGCCCACCAGGTGCGCGATGACGCTTCGCAGGCGCGCCGGTGGTACGGGCTTGTGCAGAAGCAGAACGCCCGAGGCCTCGATCCGCGCAAGGTCGTCGGCGCTGCTCGCCCCCGATACGAGCACCGCGGGAATCGCGCCGAAGCGGTCGCGGAGCCGCCTGATCGCATCGAGACCGTCGATCCCTTGTGCGAGGCGAAAATCGACGATCATCGCGTCCGGGCGCGCCTCACGGCAGGCGCGCAGCGCCGAAGCGCAATCGGCGACGCCCACGGCGTGGAGTCCCCATTGACCGAGCAATCGCGCGGTCGCGTCGCGAATCTCCGCCTCGTCGTCGATGACCAGCACGCGCTTGCCGCTCGCCGGGTGGGCGCGCCCGGTCTGCGTTTCCGGGAGAGCCGCAGGCGTGCGCACGCCGCGCGGCACGCGCACGCGAAAGACGGAGCCGCGTCCGGGCCGTGACGCCACGCTCACGTCGTGCTGCAGCAGCCGCGCCAGCCTCCGCACGATGGCAAGTCCGAGGCCGAGCCCGCGCGTGCGCTCGTGCGCGCGCGTTTCCACTTGGTAGAACTCCTCGAAGATCCGGTGCAGCTCGCTCGCGGCGATCCCTTCGCCGCTGTCCCACACTTCGAGCGACCAGCACGCGCCGCGACGGCGACAGCCGACGACGACGCCGCCCTTTTCGGTGTAGCGGAGCGCGTTGGTGACGAGGTTGCGCAAAATGCGCTCGAGCAGCACGGGATCCGAATGCACGACGGCGTCGCCGCATACGACGGCGAGCGACAACCCGCGCTCGAGCGCTTCGGGCATGCATTCGTCGGCGAGCCGATCGAGGAGCGGACGCAGCGCGAAGTCCCGCGCATGCGCGACGACGACTCCTGCATCGAGCTTCGAGACGTCGAGGAGCGCCGAGAGGAGCGTTTCGAGCGCCGACACCGACGCCGTGATCCGCTGTACGAGGAGCTTTCCGTCCGCGTCGTGCGTGTGCAGCGCGAGTGCCTGCGAGAACATGCCGAGCGCATGCAGCGGCTGGCGAAGATCATGGCTTGCCGCGGCGAGGAAGCTCGACTTGGCGCGGTTGGCGGCTTCGGCCGCGTCGCGCGCCTCGCGCGTCATGCGCAATTGCGCCGTCAACGCGGCACCCTTCTCCTCGACTCGGCGCTCGAGGTCGACGTTGAGTTGCTCGGCCTCGTTCAGCGCGCGCACGAACCGATCGGTGAGGAGATAGCCGAAGAGCGTCAGGAAGGCGAGTGCCGCATAGGGAACGAGCCACACCGGACGCAGCGCGAGCGGATCCTGCGACGCGATCCAGTCGTGTACGGCGAACACGGCGGAGATCGAGCCTGCGGCGAGCAGCAACGCGCTTTCCGCGTCGAAGCGACGCATCGCGTAGCGCGCGACGCCGCACAGCGCCGCCACGACGATGAGAATCCCGCCGAAGCGTTCCCACGCGCCGGCTTTCGCGAGCACGTCGAACGCGTAGGCGACGTACAGGATCGGAATGGCCGCCACCGCGTAGAACAGCACGAAGCGCTCGTACAGCGGCCAGCGCACGCCGACATAGCGAACGCAGAACAGGCACAGCATCGCGACGAAAAGCAGGTAGGTTCCCGTCCACAGGATCATCCAATGGGGCTGCGGCAGCAGCGGATCGGGTGAAAGCGACGCGAGCGTGTGCAGGCTCCAAAGCACGACGGCGACGGCGAACATGAGGTAGCCGGCGTCGCGCCGGCGCAGCCACAGCACGAAAATGAACACGCCGACGGTCAGCGTGGCGATGCTCACGGCGGCCGGACCGATCGTGTGTACGAACAGCACCTCGCGCGCGCGCGCTCGCAGCGGCGTGGCGTCGCCCACCAGCACCTTGCCCAACCCCGCGGTACTCGGCTTCTGCGCGCGCACGTGCACGCCGATGGAGTTGGTGCCGAGGCGCAACAGATTGGCGGGAATGTCGACGTAGCGCGACTGCTCGTAGCTGCGCGGAGCGCGGCCGTCGAGCGAGCCGGTCGACGCGACCAGCTCGCCATTGACGTAGACCTCGGTGGGGACGACGAGCGCGGTCAGGCAGATGCCCTGCGGCGTATTCGGCAGCTCGTCGAGCGTCCAGCGCAGCGTGTACCAGCCGTCGCCGGTCGCTTTCGGGTCGGTGATCGCCCACGCATGCGGCAGGCTCACGGGCCGCTGCGACTCGTGCTGGAAGCGACCGTCGATGTCGCCGATCGCGAAGTACGCTTCGTCGATTTCGACGGGGGTCGCGCCGTATGCCGCGGGCACGAGTGTGAGGATCACGAGCCACGCGACGATCAATGCAAGCAGCGGAGCGGCCGACGATGGGCGGGCCATGTGATCAGCCGTTGCGCGCGACGAACGAACGAAGTGTCGTCGCGTCGTGCGGAATCGATTGTGCGAAGCGCGCGATCTCCACCATCGCCTCGGGATCCCACCACGGGTCGCAATTGCGGAAGCGACCGATCACCGCGAGCGAAAGCGCGACACGCAAATCCTCGGACGCTTCCACCGCGCGTCCTTCGCGCAGCCGCAGCCAGGTGCGCGAAAGGAGTGCCGAGAAGCGGAGGAACGACCAGTAGTGACTGGACGCGCGGCCGAGCACGACGGCGAGCCTGGCGCCGGCCGCGCGCGTATGGCCACCTGCGATCATGAGATGCGCGTGGCCGAGCTCCCACAGCGTGACGAAGTACGCCGGAATGTTGGTGCGATCCTCGGCGAGACACGCCTCGAGGTGGCGTACCGCACCGTCATCGTCGCCGCCGATACGCCGCCGCGCCCCGTTGAGGAAATGCATGTGCGCGACATCCTGCGTGCGGCGCGGATCGAGGGTGGTCGCCATCGCGCCGAGGCAGCGGTCGGCTTCGCGCAGATCGCCTGCGGAGATCGCGGCACTCGCGCCTTGTTCCCACGCCGCGTAGCCCGCACCGTCGGCGATCGCCTCGCGCACGGAGCGTTGCGAGCGCGCATGATCGCCGGCGAGCCAGGCGGCCAGCGCGTCGGCCTCGAGCCACCCGCGGCGAATCGCGACGCTCGCCACGGGGATCCGCGTTCGTACGCGGTCGACGATCTCCTGCGCGAGCGCGAAACTGCCACTGCGCACGGCGAATTCGAAGGCGAAATGCGCCGCGCCGATCGCCTCGTCGGCGAGCCGCGCGGGATCGCGCAACACGGCGAGCGCGCGTGCATGCCACAGCGGCAACGCGGGATGACGCGGCCGTCGCGCAAGGATCCCGAGTGCCGCACGCAGGATCGCGTTTTCGACCCACGGGTCGTCCGGATCGCAGCGTGCGCGATCGGCCTCGAGCAATTCGGCCCACGCATCGATCGCCGGTGGTGCGCCGAGCTCCGCGTGCAGCCGTGCGATTGCGTCTGCCGCGCATGCGAGCGCAGCGCCGGGTCGATTAGCGAGGGCGAGCGAACGGTGCTCGTCGAGCGCTTGCGCCTGCCATTCCAGGAGGGTCTCAGCGAGCACGTTGGGCACCTCGCCGCGCGCCGTGCGCGGAGGCGCCCGGGCGGGCATTCTGCCTATAATGCGCGCGTCGCACAAACGCCGCCCGTCATCCATGCCCGACGAAGTGGGATATGACGCTTTGCAGATCGTCATCGCGGATGATCACCCGCTGATGCGCGCGGCGCTCGTCACCGCACTTGCACCGCTCGGTCCCCGCGTCGCATTCCTGCAGGCGTCGAGTCACGAGGAAGCCCTCGCGCTCGTCACGCGCGAGCCTGCGCCCGACCTCGCACTCATGGATCTGCACATGCCGGGTGCGCGCGGCGTCGAGGCGATTCGCGAGCTGCGTGCCCGCGCGCCGCACGTGCCGCTCGCGATCGTGTCCGCGGAAGACGATCCGGGCGCGGTGCGCGCGCTGCTCGCGCTCGGCATCGCGGGATTCATCCCGAAAACCGACAAGCCCGCGGTGATCGAGAATGCGGTACGCCTGATCCTCGCGGGCGGCGTGTACGTGCCGCCGGGCCTCGTCGACGGCGTGGCGGCCTCGGCAACGGCACGCGAAACGACCGGCCTCACCGAGCGCCAGTTGGACGTCGTGCGCCTGCTCGCGCGCGGACTTTCGAACAAGGCGATCGCACGCGAGCTGGGCGTCAGCGAAGGGACGATCAAGGTCCATCTGCTCGCGGTGTTCCGCACACTCGACGTGCGTAACCGGACGTCGGCGGTGCTGGCCGCGAAGCGCTTCCTCGATTAGGACGCTGCAGAAAAAATGCCCCGGCACACCGGATGACCGGGGCCGGGGAGGAGGAAGACTTCGCTGGCCGCGGTCAGAACTGGGCGATGGGCTCCTCGGGTGCGCGATAGCCCTTGCCGCCGAACACCGTGTCGGCCTGCGGTACGTTGTTCGTCCACGCCCCACCTGGCGTTTCTGGCGGCCTTGCGCGGCTCGTATCGGCGGCGGCGGTGGCCGGCGTGTCGTCGGTGGTCAGCGCGACGTCCGGCGCATGAATGAACACGAGGCTCGCGAGCCCGAGCACGCAAAGCGCTGCGGCAACGCTCATCACCGCGCGAAGCGATTTGGGGGCCTGCAGTTGCTGATGGTGCGTCATGTCGATCTCCCGATGCAACGCGCCTTGTCACGCGTCGGTGCATTGTGCAAACGCACGCGGTTGGTCGTGAATCCCCCATTCGGCGTAAACGCCCTATGCCGAACGTTGAATGGGCGCGTGCGCCTTTGCGCCGGACAATCGCCGCGTCGACATCGACAGCGACGAGGATGCGATGACCTGGAAACGGAATCGATCGACGGGAACCGGCGATCCGTGGATTTCTGCGCAGCAGGCGTTCGTGGGGACCTGCTGGGCCGCGCTGTTGGCGGCGTTCGTGCTCGACCAGCTGCTGGGGCCGCTCTTTTTCTGACGCGCGGCGTTCAATCCGCGCCGCGCGCGGCGCGCCGGCGGCGTGCCCGCGCGAGCGCCGCGTCGATCGCCGCCTTTCGCGAGCTCGCTTCGGCTTCGCGCGCGCGCTCGGCCTTGCCCTTCGCGATACGCGCATTGCGCCGGGCGTGCCGGTCGCGGGCGGAATCAGCGTCGGCGGGCGTCCATTCGCGATTCGCCGGCTCCATCCGGATGCAATCGACGGGACATGCCGGAATGCAAAGCTCGCAGCCGCTGCAAAGCGTCGGCAACACCGCGTGCATTCGCTTCTGCGCGCCGATGATCGCGTCGACCGGGCACGCGGTGATGCACAGCGTACAACCGATGCAATCGGCTTCCACGATGCGCGCGACGTGCAGCGGCGAGTGTTCGCCGCATGATGGATCGAGCGGCTTGGGGTCGCGCGCGAGGAGCTTCGCGAGCCGCGCGATGGTCGCGGGGCCCCCCGGCGGGCAGCGGTCGATGTCCGCTTCGCCTGCGGCGATCGCCGCGGCGTAGGGCCGGCACGCACCGAAGCCGCAGCGCCCGCACTGGTTCTGCGGCAAAAGTCCGTCGATGCGTTCCGCAACCGCGGCCGTCGTGTCCATGCCGGTGCTATTTTACGAAGATGGGCCGGCCGCACGCGCATCAGGCTTCGCTGCACGCACACGACGGCGACGCACACGATCACGAGATCCCGCTCGAGGCGACGACGATCCGCTCGCTCGGCGCGGCGCTCGCGCTCACCGCCGGCTACGGGCTCGTCGAAGCGCTCGGCGGCTGGATCGCCGGCTCGCTCGCGCTGTTGTCCGACGCCGGACACATGGCGACGGACGCCGCCGCACTGGGTCTCGCGCTGTTCGCGCAATGGGTCGCGCGCCGCCCGCCGTCGCCCCGCGCGTCGTACGGCTATGCGCGCGCCGAGGTCCTCGCGGCGTTCGTCAACGCGATCGCGTTGTTGCTGCTCGTCGGGTTCATCGTCCTCGAGGCCATTCAGCGCATCCGCACGCCGGCGCCGGTTGCGGGCGCGACGGTGCTCGCGATCGCGAGCGTCGGGCTCGCCGTCAACCTGCTGACCGCGTGGGTGCTCTCGCGCGCGACCGCTTCGCATGGGGCGAAGAGCGCGATGCTGCACGTCCTCTCCGATGCGCTCGGCTCGGTTGGCGCGATCGTCGCCGGCGCGGTGATCCTCGCGACCGGCTGGACGCCGATCGACCCGATTCTGTCGCTCGTCACGGCGGTGCTTATCCTGCGCGCGACGTGGCGCCTGCTCGCGCAGACCATCGGCGTGCTGATGGAAGGCGTACCGGCGCATCTCGATTATGCGCAGATCGGCAAGGCGCTGACGGAGGTCCCGGGCATCATCGGCGTGCACGACCTGCACGTATGGCAAATGAGCTCGCGCCACGCGGCGCTCTCGGCGCACGTGACCGTCGAGTCCGGCGACAAATGGCTGCCCGTGCTCGATGCGGCGCGCCAGATGCTCGCTTCGCGCTTCCACATCGAGCACGTGACGCTGCAGCCGTCGTGGCCGGTTTCGCTCGCATACGCGGATCGCCGGGTCATTCCGATCGTGCCGGCGCAGCCCGACGCCTGATCGTCAAGCCGGGTGAGACCACCGGCTTGACCTGGCCGAGTTCACGTCATATCCAGTGCGCGCGGCGGAAGCGCACGAACAGGAACGCGTCGATCGCGACCATGAGGAAGATCGCGAGCGGATAGCCGATCGACCACGACAGCTCCGGCATGTTCTTGAAGTTCATGCCGTAGATGCCGGCGATCAGCGTCGGTACCGTGATGAGCGCGCCGTACGCGGCGAGCCGCTTCGTGACTTCGTTGTCCGAGATGCCGATCAGCGCCAGGTTCACCTGGATCGCGGTGGTGAGCATTTCCCGCGTGCTGTCGATCGTGCCGTTGATGCGAGCGAGATGGTCGTAGACGTCGCGGAAATATTCCTGGCTGCCACCGCAAAGCTGCGGCACGCGCCCGCCGAAGAGCTTGCCGACCGCCTCCATCAGCGGCGCGACGACGTGCTTCAGCGCCATCAACTCGCGCTTGAGCCCGTAGAGCTCCTCGATCTTGCTGCGCGTGGCCGCACCGATGAAGAGCTGGTCCTCCGCGGCCTCGAGGCGCGTCTCGAGCTGGTCGAGGACGGGAAAGTAGCGGTCGACGACGTTGTCGAGCAACGCGTAGAACACGAAGCCCGCGCCGCTCGAAAGATGCTCGGGCTCGCGCTCGGTGCGTGCACGCACGCCGGAGAATCCGACCTTCGTGCGGTGGCGCACGGTAAGCACGTAGTTGCGGCCGACGAAGATGTCGACTTCGCCGATGTTGAGCTCCTCGCGGCCGTCCTGGCCCTGGATCATCTCCGCCGGATGCAGCACGGCGAACAACGAATCGCCGTACTCCTCGATCTTCGGCCGCTGGTGGCCCTTGCGCGCGTCCTCGACGGCGAGCTCGTGCAGGCCGAACTCCTTCGCCATCTCGTCGAGCTCCTCGCGCGTCGGCTCGACGAGCGCGACCCAGATGAAGCAGTTGGGCCGGCGCACGTACTCGCTGATGTCCGCGGGCGGGATGTCGGCGATCTTGTGACCGTGTTCGTAGGCGACGCAGCTGACGAGCATCGGACGCTCTCCGCGTAGGGACCCGTCCATCATAGCTGCTGCCGCCGGCCAGGCGAGGGGGCCGTCGCAGCGGCCGCGGTAAGATCGCAGCATGATCATCGAGTCCCTGCTCGACACCGACCTCTACAAGTTCACGATGATGCAGGTCGTCCTGCATCACTTTCCGGCCGCGCAGGTCGAGTATCGATTCAAGTGCCGCAACGGGGGCGTCGACCTCACGCCGTACGTGGGCGAGATCCGGCGCGAGATCGCCGCGCTGTGCAGGCTGCGCTTTACCCGGCGCGAGCTCGATTACCTGCGCAGCTGGCGCTTCTTCAAGAGTGACTACGTCGATCTGCTGGGCCTCTTCCAGCTCGACGAGCGCTTCGTTCACGTGAGTCCGCTCGAGGGACGCCCGGGCGAGATCGACATCACGATCAAGGGGCCTTGGCTGCACACGATCATGTTCGAAGTGCCGGTGCTCGCGATCGTCTCCGAGGTCTACAACCGGAACGTTTATCCGCACCCCGACTTCGCGGAGGGCGAGCGGCGACTCGCGAAGAAGATCGAGCAGCTCAATGACGTGCCCGATCCCGCGTTCCGCATCGCCGACTACGGCACGCGACGCCGCTTCTCCCGCGATTGGCAACGCCGCGTCGTATCCGAGCTGCACGCGGGCATCGGCCAAAAGTTCGTCGGCACGAGCAACGTGCAGTTTGCTCTCGAGCAGGGCCTCACGCCGCTCGGCACGATGGCGCACGAATACCTGCAGGCGTGCCAGGCGGTCGGTCCCCGGCTTCGCGATTCGCAGGTGTTCGCGTTCAACACATGGGCGCGCGAATATCGGGGCGATCTCGGCATCGCGCTGTCCGACGTGTTCGGCATGGATGCGTTCCTGCGCGACTTCGATCTCTTCTTTTGCAAGTTGTTCGATGGCGTGCGCCACGACTCCGGCGATCCGTTCGAGTGGGGCGAGAAGCTGATCGCGCACTACCAGCGGATGCGCATCGATCCGCGCACGAAGGCCATGGTGTTCTCGGACAGCCTGAACGTGCCGCTCGCGCAGCGTCTCTTCGAGTACTTCCGCGGCCGCAGCCAGACCGCGTTCGGCATCGGCACCAATCTCACCAACGACCTCGGCTACGAGCCCCTCGCGATCGTGATCAAGATGACGCGATGCAACGGCCAGCCGGTGGCGAAAATCAGCGACGAGCCGTCGAAGACGATGGATTACGACCCGTCGTACCTCGCTTACGTGCGCCAGGTATTCCAGGTGCCGGCGACGAACGGCAAGCTGGCGTCGGCGGAGACCTGATCGTCGGGGTCGGACCCAGCGTGCGGCGGAACTCGCGTCGCACCCGGGCGTGCCGCGGGTTTTCAGCGGCGATAGTAAGACCCGTCGATCACGATGCCGCCGCGCGCGGGCTCGACCTTGCTGATGCGCGAGCCGACCGTGAGCGTTTCGCCTGCGAACGTCCCGTACTCGGGCGCCTTGCCGCGCGCGCGCAATTCGACGGTACCGTCCGGTTGGATCGTAATCGTCTCCAGCGTGCCGTTCGCGCTGTTCTCGCCGTAGTACGTCCCCACCGCCCAGACGCCTTGGGGCGCGTAGTTCCGCGACGCGCCATGCCGGGAGTCTCGACGTCCGTCGTCGTAGCCGCCCCAACGCTGCGCGTTCACGGGCAAGGCGATGCCGGCGAGCACGACGAGCAATGCGATGGTCTTGGCAAGTCTCATCATCGTCTCCTCAAGACAGTGCTGAACCCCACGGAAATGCGCGGCGACGGTGAACGTTACCTTTGAGCCGGCGGCGGCGGACGAGGTTCAGCGCCGGAAAGTCCCGCTAGCGCACGCTCGTAGGCAGCGAGCACGTCGACGCCGAAGCACGCAAAGACGACGTGCGCGAGTGCCGGCATCGACCTGACCGCCGTCGCGACTTCCCGGATCGCGATCGCGGTGGCGGACGCCACGGGATAGCCGTAGACGCCGCAACTGATCGCCGGAAAGGCGATCGACGTGACGCCGACCGATTGCGCGAGCATGAGCGAACGGCGGTAACAGGCGGCGAGAAGTTCGGGTTCACCTTGGCGGCCCCCGCGCCAAATTGGCCCTACGGTGTGGATGACGTAACGCGCCGGGAGGCGATAGCCGCGGGTGATGCGCGCTTCGCCGGTGGGGCAGCCGCCGAGGCGCCGGCATTCGTCGAGCAGTTCGGGTCCGGCCGCCCGGTGGATCGCGCCATCGACACCGCCGCCGCCGAGCAACGAGCTGTTGGCCGCATTGACGATCGCGTCGACGTGTAGCGTCGTGATATCGGCCGTACGCGCTTCGACGCGCGTCCCCTCGATCATCGGCATCGATCGTGCTCTTCGCAGGTCATGACCACAGTGTAAAGTGCCTTCGATGGCAACGCCTCTCACCGACGCGGCGCGTCCCGACCCACCGGCGGCGAGCTCCGCCAGGTCGGCGACCGTCGCCGATCGCCGGCTGCGCCTCGACGAGATCCTGACGCTCATGCTCGCGGACGGCCTGATCGCGCAGGCCGACGCCGACCGCCTCGCGAACGCGCGCACCCAGCGCTTCGAGCATCCGCTCGAACTGATCGCCGACCAGCGGCTGCGCTCGCAAAAGCCGCCCGGGAAGGTGCTCACGCTCGACGCGCTGGTCGAATGGCTGGCAGGCCGCCTCGGCGTGCCGTACATGCACGTCGATCCGCTGAAGGTCGATCTCGGCGCGGTGACGGCGACGATGTCGAACGCGTACGCCGAGCGCTACCGCATTCTTCCTGTCGCCGTGGATCGCCAGACGCTCACCGTCGCGACCGGCGAGCCGTTCGTGCGCAGCTTCGCCGACGAGCTGGCGCGGATCCTGAAGGTCGACGTCCGGTTCGTGTTCGCCAATCCGGTCGACGTGCGGCGTTACATCGGCGAGTTCTTCAACCTCGCGCGCTCGATGAAGCGCGCGCAGGAGAGCTCGCGCGGCGACTTCGCGATCGCGCGCAATTTCGAGCAGCTCGTCGAGCTCGGCAGGCACGGGCAGCTCGACGCGAACGACCAGCACGTCGTTCACATCGTCGACTGGCTGTGGCAGTACGCGTTCGACCAGCGCGCGTCCGACATCCACATCGAGCCGCGCCGCGACGTCGGTCTCGTCCGCTTTCGCATCGACGGCGTCCTGCACCAGGTCTACGCGATTCCGACCGCCGTGCTGAACGCGGTGACGTCGCGCATCAAGCTGCTCGCGCGGATGGAGATCGTCGAAAAGCGCCGGCCGCAGGACGGGCGCATCAAGACCGTCGCGCCCGACGGACAGGAAATCGAGCTGCGCATCTCGACGATGCCCACCGCGTTCGGCGAGAAGATCGTGATGCGCATCTTCAGCCCCGAAGTGCTCGTGCGCGATTTCCACGATCTCGGCTTCACCAGCGACGACCGCGCCCGCTGGGAAGCGATGACCGGCCAGCCGAACGGCATCATCCTCGTGACGGGTCCCACCGGGTCGGGCAAGACGACGACGCTTTACTCGACGCTGAAGGGCCTCGCGACGCCCGAGGTCAATGTCTGCACGATCGAGGATCCGATCGAAATGATCGAGCCGGCGTTCAACCAGATGCAGGTTCAGGCAGCGATCGGCGTCGATTTCGCCGGCGGTGTACGCACGCTGCTGCGCCAGGATCCCGACATCATCATGGTCGGCGAGATCCGCGACCGCGACACCGGCGACATGGCGGTGCAGGCCGCGCTGACGGGTCACCTCGTGCTGTCGACGCTGCACACCAACGACGCGCCGTCGGCCGTCACCCGGATGCTCGATCTCGGCATTCCCGCGTATCTGATCAACTCGACGCTGCTCGGCGTGATGGCGCAGCGGCTCGTGCGCACGTTGTGCCCGCACTGCAAGGCGCCGGTCGATCCTCCCGACGACGCGGCATGGCAGGCGATCACCGCACCCTGGCGCGGCGAGAAGCCGGCGAAGACGATGGGCGTCGTCGGGTGCCTCGAGTGCCGGATGACCGGGTACCTCGGGCGCGTGGGCCTTTACGAGATCATGCTGATGACGCCGGCGCTGCGGCGCCTCGTCACGCACGACGCCGACGACCGCGCGATTCGCGAGCAGGCGTTTCGCGACGGGATGAAGCCGCTGCGCGTCTCCGGTGCGATGAAGATCGCGGGCGGGATGACGACGCCCGACGAGGTGATGAAGGTGGCGCCGCTCGCGTAGCGGCCCGTCGCGCAATCCGGCGTGGGGCCGGCGATTCGACGCCGCGCGGCAGCTTCCGCGGCGATGCGACGAAAAGCGTCAGCGTGCCTTGCTCTTCTTCGGCAGCATGCCGCGATCACGCAGCACGTCGCGCGCCATCGCCTGCCGCTGCGTATCGGTCATCGTCGGAAAGCTCTTCTTGAGCTTCATGTCCGTGTTCTCGAATGCCATGAAGGCCGCCTGCTGCTCGGGCGTGAGCCGCGCCCGTTCGGGGAGGCCGAGTTTCTTGCGGACCTCGCGGCGCTTCGCGTTGCCGACGAGCCGGGCGAGCACCAGCACGAGAAGCACGAGCACGACGGCCAGCCCGACGGGCACCCAATACATTTCCACGTTGATCTCCTGCGAGCGAGCGAATCGCGCGTCGCGAAATGCAATCGTCATGCCAATGGCATGAGGCTACACGATGCCGGCAACCGCGCGCAACTCTTCCGGCGTCGCCGTCCCGAACCCGAAAAATTCGAGATACGCGGGGATCATCTCGAACAGCATGTCGGTGCCGACCTGAAAGCGGCAGCCGCGGGCGGCCGCGGCACGAAGGAGCGGTGTCATGGTCTCCTTCATCACGACTTCGCCGACGAACGTGCGCGGCGACAGGCGTTGCACGTCGATGGGCAGAGGATCGTCGTCGCGCATGCCGAGCGGCGTCGCATTGACGACGACGTCGTAGCCCGCGGGATCGTTGCCCACCACCTCGGCGTGAACGTGAGGGTGGACGCCACGCAGCCGGCCGACGAGGCGATGCGCAGCGTCGGCGTTCACGTCGCAGATCGCCACCGACGAAGCGTGCTCGGCCGCGAGCGACGCCGCGATGGCGGAGCCGACGCCGCCGGCGCCGACGACGAGGCACGTCGCACCGCGCACTGCCACGCCCTTGCGCTTGGCACCGCGCGTGAAGCCGGTGCCGTCGAACATGTCGCCGCGCAGACGGCCGTCGGGATCGCGGCGCACCGCATTGCACGATCCTGCGACGTCGACCGCTTCGTTTCGTACGTCGAGCAGGGCGACGGTCGTCACCTTGTGCGGCATCGTGACCAGCGCGCCGCGGATGTTCGCGAGCCGGAACAGCGCGCGCAGGAGCGCCGGGTAGTCGTCGGCCCGGCAGCCCATCGGCACGACGATCGCATCGATGCCACGGCTTTCGAACCACGGGTTGTAAACGAGCGGCGCCTTGAACGCTTCGGTGGGATAACCGATGTGCGCGACGAGCTCGGTCTTTCCGCTGATCACGGGCGCGCGGGCGGTACGTCGTGCGTGAGTTCGACGATCGCGCGGATCGCCAGCCGGTAACCAAGCACGCCGAGCCCCGCGATGACGCCGGTCGCCACCGTCGACACCAGCGAACGGTGATAGATCGCCTCGCGCCGATGAATGTTCGAAAGATGCACTTCGACGATCGGCCCGTCGTACATCTTCAGCGCATCGAGGATCGCGATCGAGGTGAACGAATAGCCGGCCGGATTGATGACGATGCCGCGGGCCGTGCCGATCGCCTCGTGAAGCCAATCGACGAGCTGCCCCTCGCTGTTGGACTGACGAAAGAGGATGCCGACCGCGCCGGCTTCCGCGCGGCACGCGGCCTCCACGTCGGCCAGCGTGGCCGTCCCGTAGATCGCGGGTTCGCGCGTGCCGAGGCGGTCGAGATTCGGTCCGTTGAGGACGTGGATCGACTTATTCATGGGCGTTCCGGGTGAGCTATCCCTTGTAGCCGAAAATCTTCGGCAGCCACAGTATCGTGTCCGGCACGAACGTCACGATCGCGAGCACGACGATCGCGGCCACGATGAACGGCACGCACTCGCGCACGATGGCAGCGAGCGGCTGCTTCGTCATGTTGGCGACGATGAAGAGCAGCAGGCCGAAGGGTGGAGTCACGAGGCCGATCATGACGTTGATCACGACGACGACGCCGAAATGGACCATGTCGAGGCCGAGCGTTCGCGCCGTCGGAATCATGATCGGCACGATGACGAGGAGGATGGTCGTGCCTTCGAGCAGGCAGCCCAGCACGAGCAGGATCGCGTTCACGAGCAGCAGGAACGCGTTCGCCGACAGATGGAAGCCCGCCATGAAATGCGCGACCGAGGCAGGGATGTTCTCCACCGTCACGACGTAGTTGAAGGCGAGGGCGCCCGCGATCAGCATGCCGACGCCCGCCGTCGAGCGCGCGCTCGACAGCAGCACGCCGTAAAGCTGCCGCGCCGACAACGCGCGGTAGATGAGCGCCGCGGCGAGCAGCGCATACGCGGCGGCGGCCGCCGCGCCCTCGGTCGGCGTCATGACGCCGCCGTAAATACCGAAGAGCAGGATGACCGGCAGTAGCAGCGCGGGCAGCGCGTTCCACGCGGCCGGCGCGATGTCGCGCAGCGGCACCGCCTCCTCGACGGGATAGTCGCGCCGGCGCGCGAGGATCGAGTTCATGATCATGAATGCGACGCCGAGCATGAGCCCGGGCACGACGCCGCCGAGGAAGAGGTAGCCGATCGACGTATCCGCGACGAGCGCGTAGACGACCATCGGAATCGACGGCGGGATGATCGGCCCGATGATGGCTGCCGATGCGGTGATCGCTGCGGCGTACGACACCGGGTACTTCCCCTCGCGCGTCATCATGCTGATGATCACGCGGCCGATGCCCACCGCGTCGGCGATCGCCGACCCCGACATGCCGGCGAAGATCACGTTGGACACGACGTTCACGTGGCCTAGGCCGCCGCGGAAACGGCCGACGAGCACGAGGCAGAACTTGAGCAAGCGGTCGGTGAGGCTGCCCGTGTTCATCAGGTCGGCCGCAAGGATGAAGAGCGGCACCGCGAGGAGCACGTAGCTGTGATACAGGCCGTTCAGGATCTGCTCTGCGGCCGTCCCGAGGTCGAGATTGGCGATCGCGAGGTAGAGAATCGAAGAACCGATCATCGACAGGCCGATCGGCAGGCCGAGTGAGGCGAGCGCGATCAGCGAGACGATGCAGATCGTGAACGGCGAGGCCGTCATGGGACGTCGGGTCCCACCGCGGGCGCTGCGATGCCTCGCGCATGCCACGCCCGCCACAGCAGCCGGCCATGCCGCACGACCGCCGCCAGGATGAACATGAGGTAGATCGAATACACGAAGTCGAAGCGCATGTGCAGGTACGCCGAATGCTCGCGCTTCATGAAGACGACGTAGCGCCAGGTGGCGGGCAGCGACAGCAGGAGCAGCGCGACGATCGCGACGCTCGTGACGATCGTGAAGGCACGCCGCACACCGGGGGATACCGCGCCGTAGACGATGTCGAAGCGCACCTCTTCGTCGTCGGTCAGGATGAACGACGCCGTCCACAGCACGACCCACACCCAGCAAATGACCGTGACTTCCTCCGTCCAGCCGAGCGGCCGGTTCAGCACGTAACGGAAGGCGATCTGCAGCAGGAACGACGCGAACATCGTCCCCATCAGGCCGACGGCGACGTGATCGGCGAACAGGCGCGCGATGCGGCGCATGATGGTGCGTGGGCAGCGTTGCGATCAGCCGGCCGGGATGGCGGCCCCGACCGGCGGCAACACCGCGCGCGGCGTCAGCGAAGCGCGATTACAGCGCGTTGATCTTCTCGAGCGCGCCCTTCGGCCAATCCTGGCCGTACTTGTCGACGTACTTCTTCTGCGCGTGCGTGCGAAACGCCGCGATGTCGGGCGTGTAGACCTTCTTGCCCTGAGCCTTGAAGAACTCGATGACGTCCTTCTCCTGGCCGTTGAACTTCACCGTGTAATCGTCGATCGCCTTCTCCGCGGCCGCCTGGAACCTGGCCTGCTCGGCTTGCGGCATCGCGTCCCACGCCTTGTTCGAAACGGTCATCAGGTCGTAGCCCACGACGTGGCTCGTGAGCACGAACTGCGACGTCACCTCGTAGAACTTCATGAGCTTCGACAGCAGCAGCGGGTTGTCCTGGCCGTCGATCGCGCCGGTCTGCAGCGCCGTGTACACCTCTGCGAACGCGACCGGCGTCGGATTGACGCCGATCGATTCACCGAGGAACTGCCAGAACTCCCCGGGCGGCATGCGGAGCTTGATCCCTGCGAGGTCGGCCGGCGTGCGGATCGTCTTGTCGGGCTTCAGGTTGACGTGGCGCGAGCCGAAGTACACCGGCGTGACGATCTGGATGCCGAGCTCGTCGCGGGCCATCTTGATGAACTGCTTGCCGACGTCGCTGCGGAACGTCTTGCGCATGTGATCGGGGTCGCGGAAAAGGTACGCGGACGTCATCAGCGACCACGCGGGAAGCTGCTTCGCGATGTCCTGCGGCGCGAGGTTCACGATTTCGACGTTACCCCGCTGCAGCGCCACCAGCTCGGTGCCCTGCTTGAACAGCGTGTTGTTCCAGTACGGCTCGAAGTCGAAATCGTTCTTCATCTCCGCGGCGAAGTTCTTGTATGCCTCGGCGCGCAGGTCCTGCTCGGTGAACGCCCCGGAAAAGCGCATCTTCGGCTTGCCCTGCGCCCGGGCGTGAGGAAGCGCCCCTGCGGCGAGCAGTCCGCCGGTCGCGGTGAGGAATGTGCGGCGATCGAACTTCGAGTGCATGGTTACCTCCTGTCAGGTCGGGCAGCGCCTCTCCACGGGCGCGCGGTCCGGCAAGGATTGACAGGATTGTCAATAATGTCAAGCGGAATTGACAGAACTGTCGGTCGAGCCGGTGGTATCGTTCGCGCAGGTCAAGGGAGTGCCGAGATGGCCAGGACGACGGCGGGCAATGCCGCGATGCGCAAGCCGAGGAATCCGGACGCGAGCCGCGCCGACATCCTGCGCGCAGCCACCGACGAATTCGCCAGACGCGGTCTCGACGGCGCGCGCGTCGACGCGATCGCGCGGCGCACGCGCACGACGCGAGCGATGATCTACTACTACTTCAAGAGCAAGGAAGGCCTCTACCGCGCCGTGCTCGAGGAGGCGTACCGCGGGATCCGCGAGGCTGAAAAGACGCTCGATCTCGCGCACTTGTCGACGAAGGAAGCGGTCGCCGATCTCGTGTCGTTCACGTTCGACTACTACCAGACGCACCCGGAGTTCGTGGCGCTGGTGGTCGCCGAAAACCAGGCGGGGGGGCGCCACATCCGGAAGATGCAGCGCATTCGGCGACTCAACGCGTCAATCGTCGACACCATCGCGGCGGTTCTGCAGCGCGGGCGCACCGACGGCTCCGTACGCGCGGACATCGACCCCATCGACGTGCACATGACGATCGCTGCGCTCGGCTGGTTCGAGATCGCGAACCGTCATACGTTCGGGTACCTCTTCCGGCGAGATTTCGCAGCGCCGGAGACCGTCGAGCGCGATCGGGCGCGCATCATCGACGTCGTCTGGAAATTCGTCCGAGCGGCGGAGCCGGCCCAGATGGAGTCGGCGCGCAAGCGATCCAGTCGGCGTCGCGCGTTACGCGCGCAGGGGGCGTGACTCGAGCGACCGGTCCCCGTTCACGATGGCATCGGTCGATCTGCGTCGCGAAGCGCCGGATCTGACCACGTTCCTACGGTCCGGGGCGCCGGCGCGCAGATCCGAACTGCCTCGTCGTCCATGGATCGCCAGCGCGAGGTCCATGGGCCGCGCCAATTTCGAGACGAACGCATCGAAACCGGCTTCCGTCACCTGGTCGATCACCGCCGCGCGTGCAGAGGCGGTGTGCGCGACGAGCCGTATTTCTCGTCCCCACCTTGCACGGATCCTTCGCGCCAATTCGAAACCATCGAGGATCGGCATGTTCAGGTCGACGAGCACGACCTCGGGCGGGCAAATCTCTATTTCGTGCAGCGCCTGAGTTCCGTTGTGGGCGATCCGAACCGCGTCGCCGAACAAGGTCACCACTTCTGCGCACGAATCCGCCACGTCGGGGATGTCGTCGACGACGAGGACGTTGGCCATGGCTTTTGCGAAGCTGCCAGGGAAAGCGGCATCTTGCACAGCTGCTCAACGCCGACGCAAGCGGTGTCCTTCCTTTTCTTTTGTAGGAGGACGCCCGCGGCGAGCCGAGTCCCGAGCAGTGGCCATTGGCGGATGGGGTGGGATTCGAACCCACGAAGGGTTTGCACCCTTGCCGGATTTCAAGTCCGGTGCATTCAACCGCTCTGCCACCCATCCACTGTTCTACATCAACAACCTACGTGCCTTTGGTAGCTCCGGCAACTCGCGATCCGGCTTGCCGTCCTCCCACCAACAACTCCATCGAGGGGTGGAACATGAGCTCGCCAGCGACGCCCGTGGCTTGCGCTGTCGGCCGCGCCGGGCCGCTACTTCATCGGACGAGAATCTGCAACGCGAACGTTGCTTGCGCCACGAAGCCGCCGGCGAAAGCCAACGTACGAACCCACGGGACGGCGAACGTGTAGGCGATGACGTGAACAAGACGCGACCAGAAGTAGAGCGCGGCTGCGAACATCGTGGCGCCGTTGCTGATGCCGGCGATGCTCGCAACAAGAACGAGCGCGGCGAAGACAACGAGATTTTCGACCGCATTCGCGTGCGCGGCTTTCATTCGAAGCGCCCATGCGGCCTGCGGCTTTGGGGTCTGCGGGTAGCCAACGGTGTCGGGGACACCCCATACAGCGATGCGATTGAGGACATACGGAATCCACATCAGGCCGGTGAGCGCCGTCACCAATGCGAGGTACGTAAGTTCTGGCTTCATCGAAGGTACCCTCCCGCGATTGAATGGGTCAGACGAGCAGGCTTGCAACGTTGGGCACTCGCGCCGCGTAACGAGCATCGAGTCGACCTCGCGCCTCCCCGGGCGCGGCGCGAGAAGTCTACGCCGGGCCGCTTCACTACCGCCGCATCGTAGCCGTGATGTCGTACATGACGGAAGGCGTCCCCGGTCGCGTGTCGTACCCGAGCAGGCTGACGGTGGCGTATCCCTTCCCCGGCGGCAACCCGAACGTGCCCGAATAGCGCCGGTTGAAGCCCGCGTAGCGGCAACCGGTCAGCGTGACGTCCAGCTTGAGCGTTTGCGACGTCTGCGGCGATGCGAGTCCGAGCGCGCGGCAGCCATTGTCCGTGCTCTCCCCCGTGAGCTTGCCATCAGCAGCAACGATCAGCGTGAGAGTGACGACCGCGTGCGCCGCCTCGATCGTCTGGCTTCGTGTCGTGGCCTGATACTGCGCCTGCCCTGTCCACTCACCATAGAAGTTTGCCGGGGCGCCAGCGGGCGTGGCGACCGGATTGGGTAGCGGCACCGTAGCTTGGCCTTTGGCGGCCTGGCCGGCATGGGCGCCGGCACATGGTTCGTCGCTGTAGGTCACCGTTCCGTCGACCGTGCAGCGGTACACCTCTGCGCGCACGTGAGGCGCGATAACGATTGCAATGATGCCCGCCGAGAACAGGAAGAGTCGCGTCGGTCGACTCACGCCAACTTCAGCAGGCGTTCGGTCTCGACCAGCGTGTCGACCAAGCATCGTGAGCGCGAGTCGAACGGATCGTCGTGACTACCGCGGTCAACCGCAGCCGCCGTGCTGCTCCTGAACAGGCGGGCATTTCACCGAGCCGTAGGAGCAGAACACACAACAGTGGCCCGGCTTGGGGCGCAGCAGCGCGTTGCAGTTGCGACACTCGTAGAAGAAAAGGCAAGTGTCGGCCGGCATCGCTTCCCGCGCGGCAAAACCGCAACGCGGGCACGTCAGGACAGATTCGCGGATGGTCGGCGAGTACACGGGAAGAAATTCGGCCTACGGTCTGCGTCGTTTCCGTCGATCCCGCACGGGATGCCGAAACCGGATCGCGCGACCGACGGCGTCGAGGAGCTCGGCAATGGGCGCCGGTTTGATCACGAGTTCGTCGAACCCCGCCTGCCTGATCTTCCGTCGAGAGTCCTCATCATCGCACGCAGTGTGCGCGATCAGCCGAAACGCATGGCGATACCGCTGTCGCAATCGGCGCGCGACCTGAATGCCGTCGAGGGAGGGCAGGCCGATGTCGAGGATGACGACGTCGGGTAGCCGGCGGTCGGCTTCGCTGAGCGCCTTGACGCCATCGTCTACAACGTGAACTTCGTGCCCGTCCAGTTGCAGCAGCATGGCGAGCGTATCCGCGACGTCGCGGTTGTCTTCGGCAACGAGCACATGCGCCACGCGGTGCCCTCGGTCGTGACTTGGTTTCTGTACAAGTGTCCGAGAGGTTGGCTCGCGCGGTCAGTACCGCGGCGCCCGAAGTCGTGTAGGACAACGCGGGGTGCCCGAGACTACGACGGTTCATTTTCAGAGAGCCCCAATCCTCGGGGACCATCGCGGGTCGGAGCGGAGCGCGAGTGAGGATCAGGTGCGAACCGGGGCGGCAAGGCGCCGCCCCGGTGAAGATGCTTAGCTTCCGAGCCGGAGACTGCCCGTCGTGCGCGGCTTCGCCGCGTCGGTACAGTTACGGGCAGGTCAACGTCGTCACGATTGGATCGGCGAGCGAGCCGTCGTCCTTTTGCGGGCGATAGGAAATCGTCACGGTCTTGGCCGTCAGCGAAAGAGACTCGGTCGGGTTCTCGTTGGAGCCGGACTGCTGGACGCTGGTGATGTAGACGTTTGTAAGCGTAACGCTGTAGTAATCCTGTTGCCGGTCGCCGACCGGTTTGTCGTAGACGAGCATCGCCGTGGCAAGCGGCTTTCCTGCGAGGGCGGCCTGGAAGAGCTTCGGTGACGTGAAGTCCACGACTTTCATGAGCGCGAGATTGCTGCAGACCGCCTTCTGCGTCTTCGTGGGATCGGCCAGGGCGACGCCCACCGAATAACTGAGGATGTCGATGAAGCCGGCCTTGGACGTCGACGGACCGGGTATCCCATCGAGATAAAGATAGGCATTGACGGCGGCGGAGGCGGGCACCGCCCCGATCGCGATCGATCCTGCAAGGATCGCAGCGTAAAGCGTTTTCGATCTACGTGGACTGCGCGTAACTGTCGACTTCATGGTATCTCCCTCGCAATGGCCGACAGCCGCTGCAATGCCAGATGGCACCCCGGGTCTGTGCGGTCGCGCGATGCTGCTCTACCGCGATTGCCTTCGCAAAGCTTTTCCGCCGGCCGGCAGATCGGTCCCCGCGCCTCGTCACGCATGACCGCGTTGGGGGGGTCGGCGGCCCGGTCTTGATTCCCCGCGCGAACGGGGCCATCTTCGCAATCGCGGAATCGCGTCGCAGTACGGGTTCCCCGGATCGGTCTACCGGCCGATTTCTGCTACGCTGCGGTCGCAGACGTTGTCATTTTGGGCCTGGCGGCCCTTCTTCGGAGGTTTCATGGATCCCAGGATGCAATCGGTTTTCACCCACGGCTCGACGGCGACGACGGTCGCGTCGGCCGAGAGCCAGAACCGGGTGCTTCGCAACACCTACTGGCTGCTTGCGCTGTCGATGCTGCCGACGATGCTCGGCGCATGGGCCGGCATGCAACTCAACTTCTTCGCGCTCTTCGCCGGCTCGCCGATCATGGCGCCGCTCCTCATGTTCGGCGTGATGATCGGGGCGCTTTTCGGCGTCACCGCGCTGCGCAACAGCGCCTGGGGCGTTCCCGCGCTCTTCGGCTTCACGTTCATCGCGGGCCTGATGCTCGCGCCGATCCTGACTGTCGCGCTCGGGTTTCGTAACGGCGGCCAGTTGATCGGGCTCGCCGGCGGCATGACGGCAGCGATCTTCTTCGCGATGGCGGGCATCGCCACGGTGTCGAAGCGCGACTTCTCGTTCCTCGGGAAATTCCTGTTCGTCGGCCTCGTCATCCTGATCGTGGCGTCGCTCGCCAACCTGTTCTTCCAGGTGCCCGCGCTGTCGCTGACGATTTCCGCGGTCGCCGTGCTGATCTTCTCGATGTACCTGCTGCACGACGTGAGCAACATCGTGCGCGGCGGTGAGACGAACTACATCACCGCGACGCTCAACCTGTTCCTCGATCTATTCAACATCTTCATCAGCCTGCTGAACATCCTGCTGGCCTTCGCCGGTCAGCGCGACTGATCAGCGCAGTTCGGCGACGAAACGGGGCGGGCGACCGCCCCGTTTTCATTGGGGCCTATCGAAGACCGCGATCGACTCGACGTGCGCGGTGTGCGGGAACATGTTGACGACGCCCGCCGATGCGAGCCGGTAGCCGCGATCGTGCACGAGCACCGCGGCGTCGCGCGCGATCGTCCCCGGATTGCACGAGACATAGACGATCCGCGCGAGCGCGTGCGCATCGTCGGCCGAAGGCAGGGCCTTCGCGAGTTCCACCGCGCCTTCGCGCGGTGGATCGATCAGGGCGCGCGCGAATCCACCGTGCGCGGTCATCGTCTCCGACGTCGCCATGAAGAGATTCGCGCTGACGAAGCTCGCCTTGCTCTCGAGGCCATTGCGCCTCGCGTTCGCGGCTGCCCGGGCCACCAGCGTCTTGCTGCCATCGAAGCCCACGACGGATCCGGCGCGACGCGCGATCGGCAGCGTGAAATTGCCGAGCCCGCAGAAGAAATCGGCCACACGGTCGTTCGGCGCCGGTGCGAGCAGGTCGACCGCACGGCGAACGAGCACGCGATTGATCGCGAAGTTCACCTGCGTGAAATCGGTCGGCGCAAAGGGCAGCGCGACATCGAACTCGGGCAGCGTGTACGCGAGCGTCGCGTTCGCGGGATGGAACGGCACGACGGTGTCGGGGCCACCGGGTTGCAGCCAGATTTCGACGCCGTGCGTGTCGGCGAACGCAACGAGCCTGGCCTCGTCGGCGCGCGTAGGCGCCTCGAGGATGCGCAGCACCAGCGCGTAGACGAGACGCACTTCGGAATGAGGCCCAGACTCCATTTTCACCGTACCGGCGAAAATGGAGTCCGACCCTGATTTCGACAGGCGCTCGCCGACGGCCACCTCGATCTGCGGCAGCCGCGTGCGGATCGACAGTGACTCGACGAGTCCGCGCAACGGCGGCAGCAGCGCCGAGATCTTCGGCGGCAGGACGGCGCATTCCCGCATGTCGGCGACGTAGCTCGATCGCCGCTCGTGGAATCCGACGAGAATCCCGCCCTTCTTCGCGACATCGCGCACCGAAAGCCGCGCCCGATAGCGATAGCCCCACGCGGGCCCGGCGATCGGTGGCAACAGGACGTCGGGACGCACGCGCCCGATGCGCGCGAGCGAATCTTCGAGCGCCCGCTGCTTCGCAGCCAGCTGCAGTGCGGGGTCGGCGTGCTGCAGCGTGCAGCCGCCGCACTGACCGAAATGCGGGCAGGCCGGCGCGACGCGCGACGCGCTCGCACGCTCGATTCGCGTCGCCCGCGCGATCGCGTAGCTCGGCTTGCGCTTGAGGATTTCGATGGCGACGCGCTCGCCAGGCAGCGCGCCTTCGACGAACGTCGTCTTGCCGTCGACGTGCGCGACGCCGCGACCTTCCTGATCGAGCGATTCGATCGAGACCGTGCGCGCGTCGTCGCTCTTCGTGGCCGTTGCCGTCATGACAAAAGGCGCGGATTGTACGCGTCGGCCGCCGCGGAAGCGGATCGGTAGAATTCGGCCATGCAAGTTCTCGCACTCGATACGTCGACGCAATGGTTGTCCATCGCGCTCTTCGATGGCACGCGGGCCATCGCGTTTCGCGAACAGGTCGGCAACGCGTCGTCGGAGCGCCTGCTGCCGGCCATCCGCGAGCTGTTCGCCGAAGCCGACGTGGCGCTCGCGAGCCTGGACGGGATCGTGTTCGGAGCGGGACCGGGCGCGTTCACCGGCGTTCGCATTTCCTGCGCAGTCGCGCAAGGATTGGCACTTGGCGCCGACCTGCCCGTTTTCGGCGTGTCCACCCTCGACGCGCTCGCGCAGGCGGGCTGGCGCCATCATCGCTGGCCGCGTGTCGTCGCGTGCCTCGATGCGCGCATGCGCGAAGTGTATGTGGCGGCGAGCGAGCGCCGGGACAATGGCATGGCAACCGTGTGCGGGCCGAGCGTCGTCAAACCGGACGACGTCGTACGTCCGGACGGCGGCGAGTGGTGGGGCGCGGGCGACGGCTTCGACGCGTATCCCGGACTCGCGGGGCGCCTCCGTCTGGTCGCGAGCGACGCTGCGCTCATTCCGGACGCGCAGTCGCTCGCCGAGTGCGCGTGGCCGCGGGTCGTCGCCGGCGAAGGCGTGCCCGCCGAGCGCGCTGAACCGCTCTACGTCCGCCACCGTGTCGCGCTGACGTCTGCCGAGCGCGCCGCCGGGCTTCGCCTCTGAATTCGCTCGCATGGCTTCGTTGCCCACATCGCGCTCCCCGTTCGCCGAGATCCGTTGGCGTCCGCTCGCCGCGCACGACCTGCCGGTCGTCGCTGCGCTCGAAGCGCGTATCCACGCGGCGCCGTGGAGCGAGCGCAACTTTCGTGATGCGCTCTCCGCCGGCTATTCCGCCCGGGTGGGCGTGCGCCGCGAGCAGATCATCGCGTACGGCGTGCTGATGCTGGCGCCGGGCGAGGCGCAACTGCTCAACCTGTCCGTCGTGCCCGAGGCGAGGCGGCAGGGACTCGGCCGCGTGCTGTTGCGCCAATTCGTCGACGACGCGCGAGCGCTCAATGCCGAGCAGCTGTTCCTCGAGGTGCGGGTGGGCAACGTAGGCGCGATCGCGCTCTACGAAAGCGAAAAGTTCGTCTGCGTCGCGCGCCGCGTCGCGTACTACCCGGCCGATCGGCGTACCGGCGTACGCGAGGACGCGCTCGTCATGCGCCGGGAACTGCACGCCGCGCCGCACATCGTGGACCGTTGATGGCGACGCGCGACGACGTGCTGCGTGAGCTCGGGCTCGCGCCGCGCTGGCGACTGCGCGCACGTGACGATCCTGGTGCGCCGGCGCTCGACGACGCCGAACGCAGTCGCGGGGAACCGCCGCGTGTTGCGTCCGACGAGCACGCGCCCGCGCGCGCGGAGCGCATCGCGCGGCTGCCGTTCGACGGTCTCGTCGAGGACATCGAGCGCTGCCGCGCCTGCTCGCTCGGTGCATCGCGCACGTGCGCCGTGCCCGGTGTCGGCACCCTCGGTGCGACGTGGATGTTCGTCGGCGAGGCGCCCGGGGCGGAGGAGGACGCGCGCGGCGAGCCGTTCGTCGGCGCCGCGGGAAAACTTCTCGACAACATGCTCGCGGCGCTCGGGCTATCGCGCGAGAACGACGTGTTCATCGCGAACGTGCTGAAGTGCCGGCCGCCCGGCAATCGCGCGCCCACGCCCGCCGAAGTGGACGCATGCCGGCCCTACCTCGACCGGCAGATCGAGCTCGTCTCGCCGTCGGTGATCGTCGCGCTCGGCAAGAGCGCCGCGTGCACGCTGCTCGGCGTCGAAGCGCCCGTCGGCAGCCTTCGCCGGCGCGTGCATCGCTACACCGGGCGCCCGCTCGTCGTCACCTATCATCCCGCCTACTTGTTGCGCACGCCCGCCGACAAGGCGAAGGCCTGGGAAGACCTGCTGTTCGCGCGGACGACGTTGCGCCAAGCGCGCGCCGCGCCGAGCTGAGCGGTAGACGGCGCTGCGGGGCGCCGCCGCCTCACGAATCGGCTTTCGTTCCCGGGCCGCTTGCGTCGGGCAGCCGCAACCTGCATATTCCGGGCGCCGGCAGTCTCGACCCACGCTTTCATCGGAGGAGGAACATGTTGCGCAAGCTTTGCGTCGTGCTCGCGGTCCTGATGACGCTGTCGCTTTCCGGCTGCGGCTACAACGAGCTGCAGCGGCAGGACGAAAGCGTGAAGGCGGCCTGGTCCGAGGTGCTGAACCAGTACCAGCGGCGAGCCGACCTCGTACCCAATCTCGTCAACACGGTCAAGGGCTACGCGCAGCAGGAGCAGCAGGTGCTGACGGAGGTGACGAATGCGCGCGCCCGGGTCGGCTCGATTCAGGCCACCCCCGAGCTCATCAACGATCCCGAGGCGTTCCAGAAATTCGTGCAGGCGCAAAACCAGCTGCAAAGTGCGCTGTCGCGGCTGATCGCCGTCTCCGAGAACTATCCGGATCTCAAATCGAATGCGATCTTTCGCGATCTCCTGTCGCAACTCGAGGGGACCGAGAACCGCATCGCGGTGTCCCGCAATCGCTACATCAAATCGGTGCAGGAATTCAACAGCACCGTTCGCCAGTTCCCGACGAACCTGACGGCGATGATCTTCAAGATGAACGTGAAGCCCAATTTCAGCGTCGCCGACGAGAGCACCATCGCGACACCGCCGAAAGTCGACTTCGGCAAGGGTCCCGCGTTCCCGACGCCGCCTGCGCCGGCGCCGAGCGGTGCGACGCCACCGGTACCGAGCGGCAACACCCCTGCGCCCGCGCCCGGGACGACACCGGCCCCGGCGGGCTCGAAGGGCTGACGCAACGCACGCTTGCTCGACTCGTCACCGATCGCATCGGGCGCGGTTGCGGCCGTGATCGCCACGTTCCTTCTGCCCTCGCGTCGCGCGAGCGCGGCGCTGAGCGCGCTCGCGCTGCTCTTCGTCGCGTGCATCGCGTTCGCGCAGGATCGGCCCTGGCAGGCGAAGAGCGACGAACTCGCACCGATTCCCGCGCTTTCCGCGCGTGTTACCGATCGCACGAACACGCTGTCGGCGAGCGAGCGGCAGGCGCTCGAAACAAAGCTCGCCGACTGGGAGGCGAAGACCGGCAACCAGCTGGTCGTGCTGATCGTCGCGACGACGAAGCCGGAGCCCATCGAGTCGTATTCGATTCGCGTGGCAGAGGCGTGGAAGATCGGCCGAAAGGGCCAGGACAACGGCGCGATCTTCGTCGTCGCGAAGGACGATCATCGGATGCGCATCGAGGTGGGCTACGGGCTCGAAGGCGTGCTGACCGACGTCACGTCGCATCGCATTCTCGACGAAACGGTCGCACCGCTATTCAAGCAGAACCGCTTCGCCGAGGGCATCAACGCGGGCGTCGATCGCATCATCGCGGTCGTCGGCAGCGGTCAGCCGCTGCCCGCGCCGGCGAAATCGCAGTCGCGCCCGCCGGCGAGCGGCTTCGATTTCGGCCAGCTCCTGATCTTCCTCTTCGTCGCGGTGCCGATCATCGGCAGCATCCTTTCGCGCATCTTCGGGCGCGTGCTCGGCTCGGGCGTCGGGGGTGGCGTGCTCGGCGCGGCCGCGTCGCTGCTTGCGGGCTCCGTCGCGATCGGGGTGGGCGTCGGCATCCTCGTGTTCCTGTTTCTCCTGCTGTTTACGGCCGGCGCCGGCCTGATAGCGCCGGGCGGAATGCGGTCGGGGTCGGGTCGCGGCGGCGTCTGGTTTCCCGGTGGTGGCGGGTTCGGTGGCGGCGGTTTCGGGGGAGGTGGCGGCGGATTCTCGGGCGGCGGCGGCAGCTTCGGCGGCGGCGGCTCGTCGGGGAGCTGGTGATGCGACGGGCGCATCGGATGCTGCGCCACGCGGTCCTCGATCATCTCGCGATAGGTCGCGCGTTTCCGCCGCAAGCGCTTGCGCACATCGAGCAGGCGATCGCCGCCGGCGAGCGCACGCATCGCGGCCAGGTGTGCTTCGCGGTGGAGCCGGCGCTGCCGCCGCTACGCGTGCTGCGCGGCCTCGCGCCGCGCGAGCGCGCGCTCGAAGTGTTCGGCCTTCTCCGCGTTTGGGATACCGAGGAGAACGCGGGGGTGCTGATTTATCTGCTGCTCGCCGACCGCGACGTCGAGATCGTCGCCGATCGCGGCATCGATCGACGCGTCGATCCCGCGGCATGGCGCGTCATCTGCTCACGCATGGAAGCGGCGTTCGCCGGGCGGCGGTTCGAAGCCGGCGTGGTGCAGGGCATCGGCGAAGTCTCGGCGCTCCTCGCCGCACATTACCCGAGCATCCCGGGCATGCGTAACGAGCTGCCGGACAAGCCGGTCGTTCTCTGACGCTTCTGACAAACCAGTGGCCGGGCGAGGGGAACGCTAGATCTTGTCGATGCCGATCAGGTGCAGCGAGTCGTACTCGCGCTGATTGGCGCGGTGACGCCACATGACGAGCAGCATCACCGCGGCGACCGACAGGCCGAACAGGATGATCGCCGTGCTCACCGACATGCCGGAACGCACCATCAGCGCGTAGAGGCCGACCATCACGAGAACGCCAATGTTCTCGTTGAAGTTCTGCACGGCGATCGAGTGGCCCGCGCCCATCAGCACGTGCCCGCGATGCTGCAACAGCGCGTTCATGGGCACGACGAAGAAGCCCGCGCAGGCACCGATCGCGACCATCAGCACCATCGCGACCCAGAGGTTGTGCACGAGCACCATGAGCATCACGACGACACCCATCGCCGCGCCGATGGGCAGCACGCCGACCGACGCGCGCAGCGAGACGAAGCGCGCGGCGAGCACCGCGCCGAGCGCGATGCCGATGGCGACGACGCCCTGCAGCATCGACGCCTGCGACAGGTTGAGCGACAGCGCGTGCGCCGCCCAGTCGATGACGATGAACTGCAGCGTCGCGCCCGCACCCCAGAAGAGCGTCGTGGTCGCGAGCGAGATCTGGCCGAGGCGGTCGCGCCACAGCAGCCTCACGCAATGCGAGAATTCGCGGATCAGGAACAGCGGGTTCGTGCTGGGCACGCGGTGATCGACGCCGGTGTCGGGAATGAACCAGTTGATGATCGCCGCAATCAGGTAGACCGCCATGACGACCGCGATCGCGGCGTCGGGCGGCGTGTCGATCGGCCAGTCGATGAACGGAAAGTCGAGGCCGAGCAGCGTCGCCGACACGCGTGGCGTGATCAGCGCGCCGCCGAGCAGGAAGCCGAGAATGATCGACAAGACCGTCGCGCCTTCCATCCAGCCGTTCGCGATGACGAGCTGGGTGGGTGGCAGGAGCTCGGTGAGAATGCCGTATTTCGCCGGGGAATAGGCTGCCGCGCCGAAGCCGACCATCGCATACGCCAGCAGCGGATGCACGTCGGCGAGCATCATCCCGCAGCCGGCGATCTTCACCGCGTTCGTGATGAGCATCACTCGGCCCTTCGGCATCGAGTCCGCGAAGGCTCCGACGAGCGGCGCCAGCACCACGTACGAGACGACGAAGCTCTGCTTCAGCGCCGGCGTCATCCACGCGGGATCGCGCAACTCGCGCAGCAGCGCGATCGCGGCGATGAGCAGCGCGTTGTCGGCGAGCGACGAAAAGAACTGCGCCGAGATGATCGTGTAGAAGCCGGGTTTCATCGAGCCTTGGAGTTGCCGCGGCCTTGCCGGCGTCTCGCGTTCGCCGCGAAGTGTGATTGTTATAATGCTTCGATGCGGCGCGCGCTTTATACCACGATCGCCCCGGCTTTCGGAACGCTGCCGCGCCGGACGGGCGCACCCTGCGCGGCGTAACGGCGCCGCCCGCTCGCCCATCCCTTTCCGTGGCCCGGCCGCTCGTCGCGCAACTCGATCTCGACGCGCTCGCCGGCAACGTCGCGCGTGCCCGCGCATGCGCGCCCGGGGCGCGCGTTCTCGCCGTCGTCAAGGCCAATGCGTACGGGCATGGATTGACGCGTGTAATGCCAGCGCTCGGCGCAGCCGACGGACTCGCGCTGATCGAGATCGATGCCGCCGTGCGGTTGCGCGAGCACGGGGAAGCGCGGCCGATCCTGCTCCTCGAAGGATTCTTCGAGGCCGCCGAGCTGCAAACGTTCGCCGAGCATCGCCTGTCGGCGGTCGTGCACAGTGCCGAGCAGATCACGATGCTCGAGAGCGCCCGCCTCGCGCGTCCACTCGACGTCTGGTTGAAAGTGAACACCGGCATGAATCGCCTCGGCGTCGCACCAGCCGCGGTACGCGGCCTCGCCGATCGCCTGGCCCGTTCGCCGAACGTGGCGTCGCTCGGCCTCGCCATGCACTTCGCGCGCGCCGACGAGGACGACGGCCTCCCCGACGCGCTGCAGCGCTTCGCGGCGGCGTGTTCGGGCTTGCCATATCCACGAAGCCTCGCCAATTCGGCGGGCGTGCTGCGCTACGCCGAAATCGGCGGTGAGCTCGTGCGACCGGGCATCATGCTCTACGGCGCAACGCCGTTCGCGCAACGCAGCGCCGCGTCGCTCGGGCTCGCCCCGGTCATGACGCTGCGCGCCAAGCTCATCGCGGTGCAGGTACTCGCCGCGGGCGAGCGCGTCGGTTACGGCGGCACGTTCACGGCGCCGGCAGCGACGCGCATCGGCGTCGTGGCCTGCGGGTACGCCGACGGCTATCCGCGTCACGCGCCGAGCGGCACGCCGGTGCTCGTCGACGGCGTGCGTTGCGCGATGGCGGGCCGCGTGTCGATGGACATGCTGACCGTCGACCTCGCGCCCGTTCCGCATGCCGGCGTGGGCAGCGACGTCGTGCTGTGGGGGCAAGGACTTCCCGTCGACGAAGTGGCGACGGCGGCCGGGACCGTCGGCTACGAGTTGCTGTGCGCGGTCACGCCCCGCGTTCCGTTCGCGATTCACGAAACGCACGCCGCGCGCTCGCCAGCGCCGGCGATGGCCACGTAGGCGGAGCCGCGTGTACATCGTCGTCACCGGTGCGGCCGGCTTCATCGGGGCCAATCTCGTCAAGGCGCTGAATGCGCGCGGCGAGCGCGACATCATCGCGGTCGACAACCTCGCGCAGGGTGAAAAGTTCGCGAACCTCGCCGATTGTGCGATCGCCGACTACCTCGACCAGGACGAATTCCTCGGCCGCATCGCCGACGGTGATTTCGACGACGATCTCGAGGCGATCTTTCACGAAGGCGCGTGTTCCGACACGACTGCGACGGACGGTCGCTTCGTGATGCGCAACAACTATCGCTACTCGGTCACGCTGCTCGAGCATTGCCAGGACAACGATATCCCGTTCCTGTACGCGTCGAGCGCCGCCGTGTACGGCGCGGGCCCGCACTTTCGCGAAGCGCCCGAGCACGAGGTGCCGCTCAACGTCTACGGCTACTCGAAGGCGCTCTTCGACGCTTACGTGCGGCGCGTCTTGCCCGAGCGCACGGCGCAGATCGCAGGCTTTCGCTACTTCAACGTCTACGGTCCGCGCGAGGCGCACAAGGGCCGAATGGCGTCGGTCGTGCATCACTTCCACGCCCAGTACCGGCGCGATGGACGCGTGTGCCTGTTCGAAGGCTCGGGCGGCTACGACGCCGGCGAGCAGCGCCGCGATTTCGTCCATGTCGACGACGTCGTCGCGGTCAATCTCGAGTTCTACGAGCATCGCAGCCGCTCGGGCATCTTCAACGTCGGCACCGGCGATGCCGCGACGTTCAACGGCGTTGCGCGCGAAACGATCAACGCGTGCCGGCGGGCCGCGGGGAACGCGCCGCTTTCGACCGAGCAGATGGTCGCCGAGGGTGCGATCACGTACGTGCCGATGCCCGCCGAGCTCGTCGGCCGCTACCAGAGCTTCACGCAGGCCGACCTCACGCGCCTGCGCGGCGCCGGGTATTCCAAGCCGATGATGCCCGTCGAAATCGGCGTTCCCCACTACGTCGAAAGTCTGATTTCGCGGCCGGTCTCCGGTTCGTAAGCTCCGATCCGATCACGCGATCGTGAAGTTTCACGTCGCGGATCGCATCCTCGATCCCTACGAAAGGAGTCTCCGATGAAAGCGTTGTTGCTCGCACTCGCCATCGCGCTCACCGCGCCGCTCGCGCACGCCGCGCTCGACCTCAACACCGCCACCAAGGAACAGCTCGTCGCGCTCTCGGGCATCGGCCCCGCCAAGGCGCAGGCGATCCTCGACTACCGCACGCAGCACGGCGGCTTCAAGTCGGTCGACGAGCTGAAGGACGTCAAGGGCATCGGCGCGCGCCGTTTCGAGAAGATCAAAGCGGAACTGACGGTGGGCGCGCCGCCGGTTAAAACCGCCGCGCGCGAAGCGAAGCCGGCCGCAGCCGCGAAAGGCGACGCGAAGGCGCACAAGTAGCACGCTCGACGACCGGGAATGACGCACGCCTTGCGGGGCGGACGCGGCGGTGCCGAACGTCGCGCGGCGTAGAATGAGGCGATGGCTTATCACAGCCTCGCCGACGCCGTCGGCAACACGCCGCTCGTTCGCCTCGCGCGCCTTCCCGGCAATACGTCGAACGTCGTCCTCGCCAAGCTCGAAGGCACCAATCCCGCAGGATCGGTGAAGGATCGGCCGGCACTGTCGATGATCGTCGAGGCGGAGAAGCGTGGCACGATCAAGCCGGGCGACACGCTGATCGAGGCCACGTCGGGCAACACCGGTATCGCGCTTGCGATGGTGGCGGCGATGCGCCGCTACACGATGGTGCTCGTGATGCCGGAGAACCAGACGGCCGAACGCATCCAGACGATGCGCGCCTATGGCGCCGAGCTCGTGCTGACACCGAAGGCGGGCGGCATGGAAGGCGCGCGCGACCTCGCGGCGCGCATGCGCGACGAAGGCCGCGGCACGATCCTCGATCAGTTCGCCAATCCCGACAACCCGCTCGCGCACTATCGCGGCACCGGCCCGGAAATCTGGCGCGACACCGAAGGTCGCATCACGCACTTCGTTTCGGCGATGGGGACCACCGGCACCATCATGGGCGTGTCGAAGTTCCTCAAGGAGAAGAAGCCGTCGGTGCAAATCGTCGGCGCCGAGCCGGCCGAAGGCGCCTCGATTCCCGGGATCCGCAAGTGGCCGCCCGCCTACCTGCCGAAGATCTTCGACGCATCGCGCGTCGATCGCATGGAGAGCGTCACGCAGGGCGAGGCCGAGACGATGTCGCGCCGGCTCGCGGCGGAGGAAGGAATCTTCTGCGGCATCAGCTCGGGTGGCGCGTGCGAAGTGGCGCTGCGCGTGTCGCGCGAAGCGCACGACGCGACGATCGTCTTCATCGTGTGCGATCGCGGCGATCGGTATCTGTCGACCGGCGTGTTTCCCGCTTGAGCGTCGGCCGCGTGCACCGCGCACCGCGCGTCGACTGATGCGCGGATCGTGACGCCGCTTCTCGTCTTCGACATCGAGACGGTGCCCGACGTCGCGGGCATCCGCCGTGCCCACGAGGTCACCGACGCCGTCGACGACAGCGGTGTACTGGCGTGGTACGCGCAGCGGCGGCGTGCGACGACCGGCAATGACTTTGTGCCGCTCTACCTGCAGAAGGTCGTCGCGATCGGCTGCGCGATGCGCGACGCGAACGGCCTGCGGATCTGGTCGGTCGGGGATGCGTTGGATCCGGAGCCGGAGCTGATCCGTCGTTTCTTCGACGGCATCGAGCGCTTCACGCCGCAACTCGTCTCGTGGAACGGCGGCGGGTTCGACCTGCCGGTGCTCAATCACCGCGCGCTCGTGCACGGCATCGCCGCGGCGCGCTATTGGGACTGGGGCGACGAGGATCGCGAGTTCAGGTTCAACAACTATCTGAACCGCTTTCACACCCGCCATCTCGACCTCATGGACGTGATGGCGCAATACCAGTTGCGCGCGAGCGCCGGGCTCGACGCGTTCGCGCGGCTTTGCGGCTTCCCCGGCAAGGTCGGCATGCACGGCGCCGACGTCGCGAAGGCGATCGCCGACGGCCGCATCGACGAAGTGCGCGGCTATTGCGAGTGCGACGTGCTGAACACCTACCTCGTCTACCAGCGCTTTCGGCTCATGCGCGGCGAAAGCGACGCGGGCGAATATGCGGCCGAGATCTCGCTCGTGCGCGAGAAGCTCGCGACGTCCGACGCGCCGCATTGGCGCGTGTTCGCGGCGAAGTGGGATGGAGATTAGGCTCCGGGCTAGAGCGTGATCGTCCCGCGCCCGAGTTCGACGACGCGGCCGCCCACGTGGATCCCTCGATTCGCGTCGACGGTGAGATCGAGGCGGCAACGGCGTCCGACGGCTTCGCCCTGGTCGATACGCAGGCGCTGCGGTAGCGACGCATTCGTCGCGAGCAACCAGCCGCCGAGGTTCGCGCACGCCGACCCGGTGCCGGGATCCTCGACGATCGCGCCGTATTTCAGAAAGAAGAAGCGCGCGAGCACGTTATCGCGCTCACGCGCGAACACGTACGCCAGCGCCCGTCCTCCGCTTTGGCCATGCCGCTCGAGCGCAGCGCTCGAAGGCCGCGCGTTGCGCACGGCATCGAAGGATGCGAGCGGAATCACCAGCTGCTCGCTGCCGGTGTCGACCCACAGTGCGCCGTCGCGCACGTCGTCGCGCGCGAGCCCGAGCATCGCCGCAAGCTCGTCGCGCGTTGCCTCCGCCGCACGGTGCCGTGGCGCATTCGCCGTCAAAGCCCAGCGGTCGCCCTCTGCACGCACAGGGATTATTCCTGCGCGCATCTCGAGCGTCAGGTCGTCGCCGGATCCGCTCGCGTCGCGCACGACATGCGCCGTGCCGAGCGTCGGATGGCCGGCGAACGGCATCTCGAACGTCGGCGTGAAGATGCGCACCGCCGCCGTTGCGCGCGACGAGGGCAGGACGAACGTCGTTTCCGAAAGATTGAACTGCAGCGCGAGCGCCTGCATCGTCTGCGCGTCGAGCCCGCGCGCATCCTCGAACACCGCGAGCGGATTGCCGCCGAGCGTCGTTTCCGCGAACACGTTGACGATGCGAAAGGCGTACGCGGCCATCTTCACGCGGCGCGCGAGAGCTTGGGATCGTCGAGGAGGGTGCGTGCGAGCGCGCGAAACGACGAGGGTGCCACGTCGCTGACGCGAAGCACGGGCGCTTGCGCGAAACGCGGGAAATTCGCCTGGATCGCGCGCCGGTAGCATGGATCGTAATGCGTATCGAGAAGCTCGGCCGCGAGCGCGGGCAACTCGGCGCGCTCGATCATGCCCTGCCAGCGCGCGATCACGGCGTTGCCGTGCAGCTTCGAAAGCGGCGCGATCTGAGTGCTGAGCGCGGCATCGTCGTGCACGAAATGGACGTAGTCGTCGGCGAGCATCGCGACGCGCAGCGCCTGGGGTGTCTCGATGCGCACGCACGGCGCCGCTCGCATCGCGCCGAGCAGCGCTTCGGGGAGCTGCAGCCGGCCGATGCGCCGGCTTTCCGATTCGACGTACACGGGCCGCGCCGGATCGAAGCGCGTCAGCGCATCGTGGAGCGACGTCTCGAACGCCTTCTGCGAAGGCTGCGGGGCGCCGGGAAGGTCGCCGAGCAGCGAGCCGCGATGACGCGCGAGCCCCTCGAGGTCGAGCGCCTGTCCGCCTTCCGCGGCGATCGCTTCGATCAACCGCGACTTCCCGGAGCCGGTCAGGCCGCAGACGACGCGATAGTGGAACGTGTCGGGCAGGTGCGCGAGCATCGTGACGACGTGTCGCCGATACGCGCGATAGCCGCCGTCGAGCTGCGCCGCGCGAAAGCCGATCTCGCAAAGCACGTGCGCGAGCGCGCGGCTGCGCTGGCCGCCCCGCCAGCAATAGACGAGCGGCGCCCATTCGGGTGGCTTGTCGCGCACGTGCATCTCGACGATGCGCGCGATGTTGCGCGCAACGATCGCCCCGCCGACCTTGCGCGCCTCGAACGCCGATTGCCGCACGTACGTCGTGCCGATGAGCGCGCGCTCGTCGTCGTCGAGCACCGGCAGGTTCACTGCTCCGGGCAGATGGTCCTCGGCGAACTCGGACGGTGAGCGCACGTCGATGCGATCGACGTATTTCGCGACGTCATCGACGCTGACGCGGTGGCCCGGACGCGGCGGAGGACCCGGCGGCAGCGGTGCACTCATCGCTCAGGCCGACGGCTTGTCGAGAAGGGGCCGCAACGCGGGCCACACGTTGTCGAGGATGCGCCCCTCGGCTTCGGCCTTCGGATGAATGCGGTCGGGTTGGAACTGCGCGAGGTCGTCGCCGAAGCCTGCGAAGAGATACGGCACGACCGCCACGCGGTTGGCCTTCGTGACATCGGTGAACAGCGCCTCGAAGCGACGGGCATACGCAGTGCCGTAATTCGGCGGCACCTGCATGCCGAGGAGCAGCACCTGCGCACGCGCGGCGAGCGCTGCCTTGACCATCGCATCGAGGTTCGCGCGCGTCGCATCGAGATTGCCGCCGCGCAGGGCGTCGTTACCGCCGAGTTCGATCACGACGATCGCCGGGCGATGCTCGCGCAGCAGCGCGGGAAGCCGCGCGCGCCCGCCCGCCGTCGTATCGCCGGAAATCGATGCGTTGACGACGCGGTCGCGATAGCCGTGCTCGCGCAGTCGTGCGGCGAGCAGGTCGACCCAGCTCTCGCCCTGCGCGAGTCCGTAGCCTGCGGAAATCGAATCGCCGACGACGAGCAGAACGGGTGGGGGATTTGCGTGCGGCACCGCGCCGAAGGCGGGCGCGACGAGCAGGATGCACGCGAGCAAGATTGCGAACGGACGCATCGGTCGATTGTAACCGTGGCTCGCACGCGGGCGGCACGAATCCTGCCGCGTAGAATCCAACTGCGATGCCCTCTCCGCTGGTTCGTGCCGTTGCGTTGTCGAAGATCGTGCAAAGCGGGGATGCGCCGCTCACGATCCTCGATGCCGTCGCCTTCGACATCGACGCGCGCGAGACCGTCGCGATCGCCGGCGCGAGCGGCTCGGGCAAGACGACGCTGCTCGGCCTGCTCGCCGGGCTCGACGATCCCACGTCGGGCGACGTGGTGCTGGACGGGGTATCGCTGTCGACGCTCGACCAGGACGGTCGCGCGGCGTTGCGCCAGCGCCTCATCGGCTTCGTCTTCCAGTCGTTCCAGCTGTTGCCGGCGCTGACCGCGCAGGAGAACGTGATGCTGCCGCTGGAACTCGCCGGCGCGCCCGATGCGACACCGCGGGCGCGCGAGTGGTTGACGCGCGTCGGGCTCGCGCGGCGCACGACGCACTACCCGCGCCAGCTCTCCGGCGGCGAGCAGCAGCGCGTCGCCATCGCGCGCGCGTTCGCCGGCGAGCCGAAGATCCTCATGGCCGATGAGCCGACGGGCAATCTCGATGCCGTGACCGGCGATGAAGTGGCGGAGCTCATGTTCCGGCTCAACCGCGAGCACGGCACGACGCTGATCCTCGTCACGCACGACGCGCAGCTCGCCGCGCGCTGCGAGCGCCGGTTGTCGCTTGCCGGCGGCAAGCTCGTCGCCGACGAGCGCCGCGCGATGCCGCACGTCGTGGGCGCGCCGCGCCGCGCAGCCGCGCAGTGAGCGCTGGAAGGCCGCCCCAAAGCGCGAATCCGCCCCCTCGCGGGGCAGCGCAGCGGCGTCAGCCGCAAGCGTAGGGGGATCACATCGGCACGCTTCGACTCGCGCTGCGCCTCGTCGCCCGAGATTTTCGCGCCGGCGAATTGCGCGTGCTGCTCGTCGCGATCGTGCTCGCCGTCGCGAGCGTCGGCACCGTCGCGATTTTCGCCGATCGCGTGAAGCAGGGCCTCGTGCTGCAGTCGAACAAGCTGCTCGGCGCGGACCTGATGGTGAGCGGCGATCGGCCGTTGCCTGCCGCGTACGCGGAAGAGGCGAAACGCCTCGGCCTCTCCACGTCGCCGGCGATTCGCTTCAACAGCATGGTCGCGCTCGCGCATGCGCCCGATGCGAATGCGGTGCTCACCGACGTCAAGGCGATCACGTCGCCTTATCCGTTGCGCGGCGCGATCACGGTCGTGACCGGACCGAAGACGACGCGCGAAGCGTCCGGCATTCCGCGACCCGGCGAGGCATGGGTCGATACGCGCCTCGCCGATCGTATCGACGCGCACGTCGGCAGCGAAGTGTCGGTGGGTGACGCGACGCTCGTCGTGTCGGCGATCGTCGCGCAGGAACCGGAGATCGCCGGGCTCACGTTCGCGCCCGGGCCGAAGCTTCTGGTGAACCTGCACGACGTCCCGGCGACCCATCTCTTGACCCCCGGCAATCGCGCGACCTATCGATTGCTCGTCGCGGAAGGCACGCAAGGCGATCTCGAGCGATTTCGCGGCTACCTGACCAAAAATCTCGCGGCGGGACAGCGCATGGAAACCGTGCGCGATCTTCGCCCCGAGGTGCGGCAGACGCTCGACCGCGCCGAGCGGTTCCTCGGGCTCGCGGCACTGGTTGCAGTGCTGCTGGCGGCGGCTGCGGTCGCGCTCGCCGCATCGCGCTATCTGCGGCGTCACGTCGATACGGCCGCGATGCTCCGCTGCTTCGGCGCGCCGGGCTCACGCACGCTTGCACTCTTCGTCGTGCAATTCGCGGTGCTCGGCGTCGTCGCGTGCGCAATCGGTGTCGCCTTCGCGTTCCTCGCACAGGAGGCGCTCGCGGCGTTGATGTCCGGCGCCGTCGTCGCATCGCTGCCCCCGCCCGGTCTGTATCCGGCGATCGTCGCGATCGCGACGGGATTGCTGCTGCTTTTCGGCTTCGCGCTGCCACCGCTCGTCGCGCTCGCCGGCGTGACGCCGCTTCGCGTCTTGCGACGTGACTTGCCGCTGCCGCGGCGTAACGGTGTTCTCGCGTATGCGGCGGGTGTCGGCACGATTGCGCTCCTCGTCGGCTGGCAGGCGCGCGAGGCGCAGGCGGCGCTCGTCATGCTGGGGGGCGTCGGCGGCATTCTGGTCGCGTCGGGACTGATCGCGTGGGTGCTGCTCGCGGGCCTGAAGCGCCTGCCGGTCCGCGGCCTGTCGTGGCGCTTCGGCCTCGCGAACCTGCGCCGGCGGCCGCTCGCGTCGAGCCTGCAGATCGGCGCGCTCGCGCTCGGGCTCACCGCGTTGCTGTTGCTCACGCTCGTCCGCGGCGACCTGCTCGCGAACTGGCGCGCGAGCCTGCCGCCCGATGCGCCCAACCAGTTCCTCGTGAACGTGCTGCCCGACCAGGTCGCCGACACGCGCACATGGATCGCATCGCGACTGCGGGTCGATGCGCAGTTCAAGCCGATGGTGCGCGGGCGGCTCGTCGAGGTGAACGGCACTCCGCTCGACACGTCGGGTCACGACGATCCGCGCGCGCGACGCCTCGCCGAGCGCGAGTGGAACCTGTCGTGGACCGATCGCCTGCCCGTCGGCAATCGCGTCGTCAAGGGTCGCTTCTGGGCGGAGGACGCGCGCGGGGCGGACGCCGGCATTTCGCTCGAGGAGGGCATCGCGCAGACCCTTCGGGTGCACGTCGGCGATCGGCTGACGTTCGATGCCGGCGGCATGCGCGTGAGCGCGCCCGTGACGAGCTTGCGCAAGGTCGACTGGGACAGCTTCCGGGTGAATTTCTTCGCGCTCTTCGCGCCGGCGGCGCTCGATGCGCTGCCGGCGACGTACATCGCCGCGTTTCGCGCGCCGGAAGGCGACACGTCGTGGCTGTCGACGCTCATCAAGCGCTACCCGAACATCCTCGCCATCGACGTCGCCGAGATCCTCGCCCAGATCGATGGCATCCTCGATCGCGTCGCGCACGCGGTCCAGTTCGTATTCCTGTTCACGCTCGCCGCGGGCCTCGTGCTCCTGCAGGCGGCGATCGCGTCGACGCAGGACGAGCGCCGTTTCGACGCGGCGATCCTGCGCACGCTCGGCGCGTCGAGTCGGCAGCTTTCGGCGGCCCAGGCGGCCGAGTTCGCGTTGCTCGGCGCCGTCGCCGGCCTGCTCGGCGCTGCAGGCGCCACGGCGATCGGTGCCGCGCTCGCCGATCGCGTCTTCAACATCCCGTTCGCCGGCAATCCTTATGTGTGGCTCTACGGGATCGCCGGCGGAGCGCTCGCGGTGCTGGTCGCCGGCCTTCTCGGCACGCGCCAGACGATGCGCGAGCCGCCGCTGCGCGTCCTTCGCCAACTGGGCTAGCGGAAACGTAAGGGAAAGTAGAGTCGGACCCAAAGTAGAGTCGGACCCGTCCTTCGGACGTGGAGCGTAAGGCCAGGCTGCGACCCCGACTTTCCTTCCGACTGGTTAAGGGAAGGATTGCATGAAATTGCAGTGCCACGGACAATCAGCCCGTGGACACGATCTCCCAGAGCTTCGCGCTGGCGTTGCGGATGCTCGCGCATCTCGACCCCAAGCTCACCGAGATCGTGGGACTGTCGCTCGAGATCAGTCTCAGCTCGACGCTGTGCTCGGCGCTGGTCGGCTTGCCTCTCGGCGCTGCGGTCGCGATTGCGCGTTTCCCGGGCCGTGAGCCGCTGATCGTCGCGCTGAACGCGGCGATGGGACTCCCGCCGGTCGTCGTGGGCCTGTTCGTCTATCTGCTTCTCTCGCGTGCCGGTCCGCTGGGCGATCTCGGCCTTCTGTTCACGCCGCCCGCCATGGTGATCGCGCAGACGATCCTCATCGTGCCGATCGTCGCCGCATTGACTCGCCAAATCGTCGAGGACGCGTGGAGCGAATACCGCGAGCAACTGCGGAGCCTGCAGTCGAGCTGGTGGCAATCGACCTTGACGCTGCTGTGGGACACGCGCTTTTCGCTGTCGACGGTGCTGCTCGCGGCGTTCGGGCGCGCAGCGTCCGAAGTCGGCGCCGTGATCATCGTCGGCGGCAACATCGATGGCGTGACACGCGTCATGACCACCGCCATCGCGCTCGAAACGAGCAAGGGCGACCTGCCGCTCGCGCTCGGTCTCGGCATCGTGCTGATCACCCTGGTGATGGCGCTGAACGTCGGTGCGCATCTCACGCGCGGATGGGCGAGGGCGCGCTTTGGGTGACGCCGAGGTCGCCGTCGTCGCCAAGGGCTGGCCGATCGTCGCGAACGGCGTCTCGGTCGTGCGGCGCGGCACGGTGGTGCTCGACGACATCGACGTGACGATCGCACCGAACGTCAAAACCTTCATCCTCGGTCCCAACGGGTCCGGCAAGAGCACGCTGCTGCGCGTGCTGCACGGGCTGATCGAGCCGAGCCGCGGGCACGTGCGCTGGGGCGATGCGACCACGCCACCCGCGAGCGAGGCGATGGTGTTCCAGCGACCGGTGGTGCTGCGTCGATCCGCGATCGCGAACGTCCTGCATGCACTGCGGCTCGCGGGCGTGCGCGGACGCGACGCGCGCCTCCGTGCGCAGGAAGCGCTCGCAAGCGTCGGTCTCGCCGCGCTTGCAGACCGGCCTGCGCGCGTGCTTTCCGGCGGCGAGCAACAGCGACTCGCGCTCGCGCGCGCCTGGGCGCTCGCGCCCGAGGTTCTGTTTCTCGACGAATCGACAGCGAACCTCGATCCACCTTCGGTCCGCGCGGTGGAAAAGATCGTCCACGAGATCCACGCAAGCGGCACGACGATCGTGATGACGACGCAGCAGCTCGCGCAGGCGAAGCGTCTTGCCGACAGCGTCGTCCTGCTGCACGAGGGGCGCCTCGCCGAGCACACCGACGCGGCGACATTTTTTCGTGAACCCCGCTCGGCCGACGGCCGGGCCTTCCTCGAAGGAGAGCGATTGTGAGGAGAAGGACGATGTTGAGCCGATTGCTCGGCCTTCTTGCGTGCGTCCTCATCGACGCGAGTGCGTTCGCGCAGGAGCCCTTCATCGTCGTGGCCTCGACGACGTCGACCGAGCAATCGGGATTGTTCGGCCATCTGCTGCCAAAGTTCGAGAAGGACACCGGAATCGAGGTCCGCGTCGTCGCGGTCGGCACCGGCCAGGCGCTCGACATCGGCCGGCGCGGCGACGCCGACGTCGTATTCGTGCACGACAAGGCCGCCGAGCGCAAGTGGCTCGCGGAAGGCAACGGCGTGAAGCGCTATCCCGTCATGTACAACGACTTCGTGCTGATCGGACCGAAGAGCGATCCCGCGCACGTCGCCGGCGGCAAGGACATCACGGCCGCACTGAAGAGGATCGCGGAGGCGAAGGCGCCGTTCGTGTCACGCGCCGACAAGAGTGGCACGTATTCGGCGGAGCTTCGATTGTGGAAGGACGCGGGCGTCGACATCGCCACCGTCAAGGGGCCCTGGTATCGCGAGACGGGCTCGGGCATGGGACCGGCGCTCAACACGGCCTCCGGCCTCGGCGCCTACATCCTGTCCGATCGCGGCACGTGGCTCAATTTCCACAATCGCGGGCCGCTCGAGATCGTCGTGCAGGGCGACAAGCGCCTGTTCAACCAGTACGGCGTGATGCTGGTCAATCCGGAGAAGCACCCGAAGGTCAAGAAGGATCTCGGCCAGAAGTTCATCGACTGGCTCGTTTCGACACGTGGCCAGGAGGTGATCGCGAGCTACAAGATCGACGGCGAGCAGTTGTTCTTCCCGAACGCCGGAACCGATTCGTGAGCGCCGCCCGACGCCATGTGACGGCACCGACGCTTCCGGCCCGGTGCGACGCCGTTCGCAACGGTCGAACTACGTCACGCCGGACGAGCCGTTCGGCTGATTCGATTCACCGGCGTCGCTCGATCGCCTGCTTGGGGTACAGTGGCTCGTGCGCATTCTCCATCCCCGGCGCTTTCCCGAGCCACTCGGGCCGGTGATCAAGACCTTCCACACGCAGTACTTCCATCGAATGCCGACCGGCGCGGAGCTGCGCACGCTGCGCGCGAGCGCCGGCACGTCGCGCTGACGCCGAGACGCCGCGGTGACGCCGAGCGACGCCCTTCCGACGCCCGCGTTGCCGTGGCGGCCCACGTGGGCCGTGATGCTGCTCGCGTGCGTGGCGCTCGTCGCGCTGGCACTTGTCGCGCTCGCGTCGGGCCGCTATCCGCTTTCGCCGCTGCAGGTTGCGCGGGTCGTCTGGCATCGGTTGCTCGGTGGAACGGAGGCAGGAATCACGGACGCGATCGTCTGGCAGATCCGCATGCCGCGCGTCGCCATCGCGATGCTCGTCGGCGCCGCACTCGCTGCCGCGGGCGCGGCGTACCAGCATCTGTTCCGCAATCCGCTCGTTGCGCCCGATACGTTGGGTGTCTCCTCGGGTGCTGCGCTCGGGGCCGTTCTCGGCATCTTTCTCGGCGCGGGTTACCTTGCCATCGAGGCCGCCGCGTTCGCCGGCGGACTGGGGGCCGTCGCGATCGTGATGTTCATCGCCTCGCGCCTGACGGCGCACGAGCCGCTCGTCACGCTGATCCTCACCGGCGTCGTCGTCGCGAGCCTGCTCGGCGCGGCGATATCGCTGCTCAAGTACCTCGCCGATCCGTACAACGAGTTGCCGGCGATCACGTTCTGGCTCATGGGCAGCTTCGCCGCGTCGTCACCGCGCGAGCTCGCAAGCGCGCTACCGGCCGTGCTGCTCGCGCTGCTTGCGCTCGTCGCGCTCGCGTGGCGCATCAACCTGCTCGCGCTGCCCGAAGAGGAGGCGCGCGCCCTCGGCGTGAACACTCGCCGGCTGCGCGGCATCGTGATCGCCGCCGCGACGCTTGCCACGTCGGCGAGCGTCGCCGTCTCGGGCATCATCGGCTGGGTCGGGCTCGTCGTGCCGCACATGGCGCGGTTGCTCGTCGGTCCGGAATTCTCGCGATTGCTGCCGATCGCTGCGATTCTCGGCGCGATGTTCACGCTGGTCATCGACACGATCGCCCGCTCACTCGCCACGATCGAGGTGCCGCCGGGAATCCTCACTGCGGTCGTCGGCACACCCGTCTTCATCGCGTTGCTTGCGCGCGCGGCGCGCGCGACGTGATCGCCGAAATGCACCAAGCGTCTGCGATGCGACGCGAAAACGCCGTGCTCAACGTGCGCGACCTCGCGTTCGGCTTTCGCCGCCGGGTGGTCGGAAAGGACGTGAGCTTCGCGCTGTCCTCCGGCGAGACGCTGGCGGTCCTGGGCGGCAACGGTGCGGGCAAGACGACGCTCTTTCGCACGCTTCTCGGACTGCTGCCTCCGCTCACCGGGAGCATCGAGATCGACGCGGTGCCGCTCGCGTCGCTCGGCGGCGCGGAACGCGCGATGCGTGTCGCGTACGTGCCGCAGCACCACGCACCGGCGTACGCGTTCACCGTGCTGGAGGCCGTAATGATGGGCCGCGCGTCGCGCATCGGGGCTTTCTCGCGGCCGGGTCCGCGCGACCGCGCCGTCGCGCTCGAAGCGCTGGCGACCCTTCGCATCGAGTCTCTCGCGCCGCGAGCCGTGACCGAGATCTCCGGCGGTGAGCGTCAACTCGTCATGCTCGCCCGCGCGCTCGCACAGCAGGCGCCGATCCTCGTTCTCGACGAGCCCACCGCGAGCCTCGATTTCGGCAATCGCCTGCGCGTGCTGCACGAGCTCGATCGGCTGCGCGAGCGCGGCATGACGATTCTCTTCTCGACGCACGAGCCGGATCAGGCACTCGCGCACGCCGACTGCGCGCTGCTGCTGTCGAGCGGTCGTGCCCTCGCGTTCGACGCGGTCGAGCGCGCCTTGACCCCCGAGAACATCGAGCGTCTCTACGGTACGCCCGTGCGCCTCGTGCAGCTCGAAGGACGCCGCTATGCGTGCGTCGCGGTTTCGGATCGAGCGTAGGGCCGCGCAAGCTACAACCTGTCGACCACATGATGTGCACGGCTGCAAACGCGTCGGCGCGGTCGTGCGACAGCGTCGATGCGCGAATGCGACACCGCGCAGCGCCGCGCTTCGCACGGCCGTCGGAGACGTTGGCAAGTTGCGCGCGGGCATGCGCATACTTATGACGTCGGCATAATGCGCCGGCCCGTTGATCGCGCCCCCGCGCGAACGGCACGAGCCTCGTACCGATCACCATGTCCAGCAAAACCAGCAAGGGCGGCAGCCACCATCAACGGAAATTGAAGGACGCGCTCAAGAAGATGGGCACGTCGCTCGCCACGCATACGGAATCGACGTTCAAGCCGTCGGGCATGGCGTCCAAGACGCTCGAGGAATTCAAGGCGCGCCGCGCCGCGGAGCGCATGGGACTGCTGCCATCGCGCAAGCAGAAGGTCGTCGAGCGTTACGAGATCGACGTCGACACGGCGACCGTCACGAAGCTCCCGCTTCGCATCAAGACGCGCTGAAAGCGCGCGAGTCGGGTGTCGGATTTGCGACTCGCGCGATGCGCGTTGCGCCTTCGACACCCAACCCGACTTTTTGGTCGAGCGTTACTGCAGGATCGCGCCGTTCGCGATCCAGCGCTTGGCGCCCGGAATCCGCACGAGGAACGCGATATCGGGTTCGCTCAGGCATACGGCGGGTAGCGCACCGACGTTCCCGCTGAAGCGCGCGTTACCCTGCGCGTCGAGCGGCACCGCTGCGGTGTCGACGAGGACGCTGCTCGGCGTGGCGCCGCCGTCGGCGCTCGCGTTCGTATCGCATACGAGGGTTCCCATCACCTGCGAGATCGGCCGCGGCGTGCCGACGGTGTTGCCGCCCGCGAAGACGAGGCCGCGCACTTCGAAGTCGAGCTGACCGGTCCGCAAGTTCACCGTCGCATGACCGCCCGCCGTGGTCCATGGCTGGCCACCGCCTGTCACCGCGCCGGATCCCGACCCGACGACGTTGTTGGCCTGCACGAGGCCGACGATCGTGCGCCACTGGATCGTGTCACTCGAATCGGCCATGGCGAACGTCGGAGCGACAAGGGCGGCGACCAGCGCCGCATGGCGTGCGATACTGCATTTCGAGAGCTGCATGGGAAGCCTCCGGTCGAGCGGTGCGATGGTCCGGCGGTTCTTCCGAACGCACCGGGCGGGAATTCGGAGCCGCGCATCGTCGCTTCGCATCGCGCGTGCGTTTGCTCCTCGCTCGCATCAACACGCGAATTCCCGTCGCTATTCCGCGCATTCGGCTACGCTTGCGAGGAGAAGGTCCAAACCATGGAAGAAAGCCACGAGGACGCGACCGGCAAGGTCGCCATGGATCAGCACGCGGCGCGTCGATGCTGAAGATCCTCGGACGCTCGTCGTCGATCAACGTGCGCAAGGTGCTCTGGACCTGCGACGAGCTCGGCCTTCGCTACGTCCAGGAGCAATACGGCACCGGCTTCGCGCCGGTCGATACGCCGACGTTCAAGGCGCTCAACCCGAATCCGCTGGTGCCGGTGCTGCTCGACGACGAGTTCGTGCTGTGGGAGTCGAATGCGATCTGCCGCTATCTCGCCGCGCGCGAGCGCCGCATTGACTTGCTGCCGAGTACGCCGCAGGAACGCGCGCAAGTCGAGCAGTGGATGGACTGGCAGGCGACCGAGTTGAACGATGCATGGCGCTATGCGTTCATGGGGCTCTTCCGGCAAAGTCCGGCGCATCGCGATCGCGCCGCGATCGGCGCGAGCGTCGATGCGTGGAATCGGCAGATGGCGATCGCCGACGCGCAGTTGGCGCGCACCGGTGCCTATATGGCCGGCGCGTCGTTCACGCTGGCCGACGTCGTCGTCGGCCTGTCGACGCATCGCTGGTTCATGACGCCGATGCGGCGGGCGTCGCTGCCCGCCATCGACGCGTACTATGCCCGCCTGCGCGAGCGCGCCCCGTTTGGCGTGCACGCGCCCGCCGATACGCCGTAAGCGAGCGTCGCCAGACGCGTATCAGGCGTTGAAGACGACGCGCCCGGCGTTGACCACGTCGTAGCCGCGCAGCGCCTCGGCCTTGTCGGCGAACGCGCGCGTTCGCGTCCACGCGAGGAGCGCCTGCAGCGGCGGCTCGAATGCATCGCGCCGGTGCATGACGAGATCGACGCGCTCCACGGTGAGCCGTACGAACGCGAGACGATGCTCGTGCGCAGCCGATTCGATGCCGAGCCCCACGTCCGCCTCACCGGCGGCGACCATCGCCGCGACTTCGGATTCACCGTGCGCGACGCGGGACGCGCGAAGCATCGCGTCGCGGGCGATGCCTGCACTGCCGATCAGATGCGCGAGCAGGCGATGGCTTCCCGATTCCGGCTGGCGCGCCGCGATGCGCAGGCGTTTGCTCGCAATGTCGGTGAGCGCATGGACGCGTTGCGGGTTGCCGGGAGGCAGCAGCAGGCCCTGCGTGCGTCGCGCCCATTCGAGCACGACCACGTCACGATCCGGCAGCAGCGCCTGCACGAGCGGGACGTTGTATTCGCCGCTCGCCTCGTCGCGCCAATGCGCGAGCGCCGCACTCGATTCGTCGCGCGCGAGCGACTCGATCCCGGCCCGGCTGCCGCATGCGAGGATCGCAAGCCCGCTCGCCGACTCGCGCACGGCCCATTCGATCAATGGATCGTGGCTGCCCGCCACGATCGGTGGCCGCGCGGGCCGCCTCGTCTGCGGCGGGGCGGGCCGGTTTCGTAACCAGCGGTCGATCTCGTCGCGCGGGAACAGCAGCTTGCCGCTGCCGCGCACGTGGGGAATCGCGCGCTCGCGGACGAGGTCGTAGATGCGCCGTTCCTTGAGGCGCAGATAGGCCGCCACCTCGCGCGTGTCCATCATCGCCGGCACGTCGGCTTGCGTCGGCGGAATCTTCTTTGCGCTCACGTCGACGACAGAATCGATTCGCGCGAGAGCCTTCGCGCGAATGCGGCGAGCGCGACGACGATGAGGAGCAGCGGCGCGAGCCACGACAGCGCGAGTTGCGCGAGCGCCGGCGCCTCGCCGCGCAGCGACGTGTTGAGCAGCGAGTATTGCGCGGAAACCGGCACGAACATCAGCCACGCCGGCTCCTTGCGCTGCATGAAAAGCTGCACCAGGGGAATCAGCGACACCACGAAGAGCAGCACCGAGACGTTCGCCTGCGCCTCGCGATAAGCGCGTGCGCGGCTGCCGACGTAGAGGAGGATCGCGGGCAGCATCAGGATCATCGGCACGAGCACGACGAGGAAACGCCCGAATTCTCGCGCGCCGAACAGGAAGGGGACGCCGACGGGCGGCAGCGGCGCGAACGCGAGCGTCAGATAGAACCCGGTCAGCGTCAGCGCCACGACGAGCGCGTCGAACGCGACGACCGCGAGCCACTTTCCGACGACGATCTCGATCGGTCGCGCAGGCGTCGTCAGCAGCGGCTCGAGCGATTGTCGCTCGCGCTCGCCCGCGGTCGTGTCGAGCGCGACCGCCATGCCCCCCATCAGCGCAGCGAAAAGACCGTAGTAGGCGACGAGGAACAGCACGAGCGCTCCCGATTGCTGCGGCGTCGCCAGGTCGGCGCTCTCGATGCGCAGCGGATTGCCGACGGTCGCCGCGACACCGCGCAGCAGCAGGCGTTGCTCGCCCCAGAGACCGCCGTAGGCGCGAAGCAGCGTTTCCGCCTGCTCGATCGAGGGCCGCGCACGGTCGCGCGAGCGATCGTAGACGAGCCGCACGCGACCGGGCTTGCCGCGCGCGACGTCGGCCGCGAACGCGTCGTCGACGACGAGGACGACGTCAAGATCGCCGCGGCGAATGGCGTTCTCGTAATCACCGGGCGCCTGCGTGATCGTCACCTGTTGCCGTTCGAGGAATGCGACGAGGGCCGGCGCGTGCTCGGCGCCTTTCACCGGAAGCGTCAGCTCGAGCGCGCGATCGACCTGGCGTGCCATCAGGTTGAAGATCAGGATCAGCAGAATCGGGCCGGCGAGAATCGACGAGAGCAGCGTGACGGTGCCGCTTCGCCGGTCGCGGAACGTATCGACCAGCTCCTTGCGGACGATCGCGAGCGTGCGCGCGACCGCATCGCGCCCCGCGCTCATGCCGCGAGCCCTTCTTCCGAGCCGAGCAGCGCGACGAATGCGTCCTCGAGGCTCGTGGTCGCCGCCTGCGTCGTGAGCTCGTCGGCGCTTCCGTGCGCGACCACGCGCCCGTGGGCGAGGACGACGATGCGGTCGCAGAGCGCTGCAACCTCCTGCATCACGTGCGACGAGAACAGAAGGCACTTCCCCTGCGCGCGCAACTTGCGCAACTCGTCGCGCAGCATCCGCACGCTGATGATGTCGAGGCCGTTCGTGGGCTCGTCGAGCAGGATCGTGCGCGGATCGTGCACCAGCGCACGCGCGATCGCGACCTTCATCTTCTCGCCCTGCGAGAACCCTCCGGTGCGTCGCTCCGCGATCGCGGCGAGGCCCAGCGTGGCGAACAGGGCCTCGATGCGCGCTTCGAGCGCAGCGCCGCCGAGGCCGTGCAGGCGGCCGTAATAACGAACGTTCTCGCGCGCCGTCAGGCGCGGGTAGAGTCCGCGCGCGTCGGAGAGCACGCCGATCCGGCGTCGTACGGCGTAGCGATCGGCGACGATGTCGAGACCGTCGACGCGCGCACGTCCGGCGTCGGGGACGACCAGCGTCGCGATCATGCGCAAAAGCGTCGTCTTGCCGGCGCCGTTCGGTCCGAGAAGTCCGGTGATCTCCCCGTCCGGCGCAACGAAGCTCACGTCGCGGACGGCTTGCACCTCGCCGCGCCGTCCAAACGCCTTTGCGAGCGCGTCGACGTCGATCACGGGCTCACCTGCGGCGCGAGTCGATCGGGCCACGTGGGCGGTCGCTTGGTCGCGGCGAGAAAATCGACGCAGCGCTGCGGCAGTTCGGCGAATCCGGCGGCGTCGACGAACGCGCTGATGAGGCGTGGCGCGCAGGCCTGACCCGACACGATATGGCCGAAGCCGGGGGCGACGATCTCGCGGCTGCGCGACAGATGCTTCGCGACGCTCGCCGCGTACGCGGGTGGCGTCACGGGATCGAGCCCGCCCGAAAGCAGCAACGCGGGAACGTCGCTATCGACGGGCGCGGCGAAATCGGGCGGATAGATGCCGCGTGGCCAGTGCTCGCACACTGCGATCGAGCGCGCGGCGAGCGCCTGAATGCGCGCGTCGCCGACGCCGCGCGCACGTTCCGCCGCCGAGATCCGCGGCGCGTCCTCGGCGCACGTCACCGAGTAGAAGAGCGCCGGGCTGAATTCGGATGGCAGGTCCCCGATCACCGACAGCGACGCCGCGAACAGCGGACCGTATTCGCCACGGCGTGCGAGCGCGAGCAGTTCGGGAACGAGGCTCGCCGCTTCCGGCAGGTACGTGAGCGGTTGCAGCGCCGCGAGCAGCGTGTCGAAGTCGACGCGCAGCACGCGATCCTCGCCGGTGCGCGGATCGCGGACCGTCACCTCGCGCCCCGCAGCGAGTTCGCGCCGCAACTGCGCGAACGCGTCGTCGACGTCGGGATGCGCCTTCGCGCATGGCACCGACGCCTTGCACGCGGCGATGACGCGGTCGAGCGCGCCGTCGCGCGTGGGCCAGACGTCGAATGCGATGCGAAGCGACGGCGGGGCGACGCCGTCGAGCACGAGGCTGCGCACGCGGTCCGGATGGCGCCGCAGGTATTCCTGCGCGACCCGCGTGCCGTAGCTGCCGCCCCACAGATTCAACTTGGCATAGCCGAGCGCCGCGCGCACGTCGTCCAGGTCGGCGACGAACGCGCTCGTCGTGTACTGGGCCGCATCGATCCCACGCTCGGCGAGTTGCGCTGCGCAAAGCGTCGCCTTCGGCAACGGATCGGTGTCGAACTCGGCGTGCTCGTCGGGGGCGAACGCGGGACAGTCGAGCGGGGCCGAGCGACCGGTTCCGCGCTGGTCGACGAGGACGATGTCGCGCGTGCGTCGTACGCCGGTGAGGAGTTGCGCGAACGGGCCGAGGCTCGATGCGGCCTGTCCCGGGCCGCCCGCGAGCACGAACAGCGGGTCGGGCTTCGGCGAAAGCGTGTTGGCGGTCAGCACGGCGACGAAGATGCCGATGCGGCGCGACGCTGGATCGCCGCGATGCTCCGGAACGTCGACGTGTCCGCATTGCGCGGCTTGCGCGAGCTTCGGCAGGCGGCACGGCGAGAGCGCGACGCTGTGCGCCGGCGCGGCCGACTCGCTGCACCCTGAAAGCACGCCGACCGAGAGCGCGCACGCCACCAGCGCGCCGATGCGCACGAGACGTGCGATCGCCACGCTCAGAGGCCCCGGGTGACGATGCGCACGATGACGAGCAGCGTCGCCACGAACGCGGCGGCCATCAGGATACCGGCGATGATCACCTGGTGCGGTCGGATGGTGACCAGGTCGCGGCGCATCGCGTCACCGCGGCGCACGCCGAAGAAGCTCCAGAACACCGCACGGAGTACCTTACCGAATGTCGCGGGGGGCGGCGGCCCGTCGGATGCGTCGGGCGGCTCGCGGCGAGGAACGTCGGGCATGGGCCGATGGTATCGAAAACGGCGGCCACTCCGCGCGGCACCGACGAGTGGGTCAAGATACCGCGTCGGGCCGGGGGTCCCATCCCGGTTGACCGCGCGCCTTTGCGACGCTGGAACGTGGGCGGCCGTGCCCGGGTTCCTCGCTTGAAACGGCGCGAAACCGCCTCATTTCTTGCTCGATCGTCCAATAGAAAAATCGACCCATGCGCTTCGACAAGCTGACCACGAAATTCCAGCAGGCCCTCGCCGACGCGCAGAGCCTCGCGCTCGCCAACGACAACGGCTACATCGAGCCGCAGCACCTACTGTCCGCGCTCCTGATGCAGGAGGACGCCGGAACGGCGTCGCTGCTGGCGCGCGCGGGCGTCAACGTGCCGCGCGTCCAGACCGGGCTTCGCACCGAGATCGCCAACCTGCCGAAGGTCACCGGCACCGGCGGCGAGATCACGATCTCGCGCGACCTCAACAACCTGCTGAACCTCACCGACAAGGAAGCGACGAAGCGCGGCGACCAGTTCATTCCGAGCGAGCTGTTCCTCCTCGCGCTCACCGAGGACAAGGGACCGACCGGCCGCCTTCTCAAGGACAACGGGCTCGACCGGCCGTCGCTGGAAGCGGCGATCGACGCCGTGCGCGGGGGCCAGAACGTCGAATCGCAGGAGGCCGAAGGGCAGCGGCAGGCGCTCGCGAAGTACACGACGGACCTCACCGAGCGCGCGCGCCAGGGCAAGCTCGACCCCGTCATCGGCCGCGACGACGAGATCCGTCGGTCGATCCAGATCCTCCAGCGGCGCACCAAGAACAACCCCGTGTTGATCGGGGAGCCCGGGGTGGGGAAGACGGCGATCGTCGAGGGCCTCGCGCAGCGCATCGTCAACGGCGAGGTGCCGGAGACGCTCAAGAACAAGCGCGTGCTGTCGCTCGACATGGCGGCGCTGCTCGCCGGCGCGAAGTATCGCGGGGAGTTCGAGGAGAGGCTCAAGGCCGTGCTGAAGGAGATCGCGGCCGACGCGGGCCGGACCATCGTGTTCATCGACGAATTGCACACGATGGTCGGCGCCGGCAAGGCCGAAGGCGCGATCGACGCCGGCAACATGCTGAAGCCCGCCCTCGCGCGCGGCGAGCTGCATTGCATCGGGGCGACCACGCTGGACGAGTACCGCAAGTACATCGAGAAGGACGCCGCGCTCGAGCGGCGCTTCCAGAAGGTCCTCGTCGACGAGCCATCGGTCGAGTCGACGATCGCGATCCTGCGCGGCCTGCAGGAGCGCTACGAAATCCACCACGGCGTCGAGATCACCGACCCGGCGATCGTCGCCGCGGCGGAGCTGTCGCATCGCTACATCACCGACCGCTTCCTTCCCGACAAGGCGATCGACCTGATCGACGAGGCCGCCGCACGCATCAAGATGGAGATCGACTCGAAGCCCGAGGCGATGGACCGGCTCGACCGCCGGATGATCCAGCTCAAGATCGAGCGCGAGGCCGTGAAGAAGGAGAAGGACGAGGCGTCGAAGAAGCGGCTCGCCGCGATCGAGGACGAGATCGGTCGTCTCGAGCGCGAGTACGCCGACCTGGACGAGGTGTGGCAGGCCGAGAAGTCGCAGGTCGAGGCGAGCGCGCACATCAAGGAGGAGATCGACAAGATCAAGCTCCAGATGGAGGAGGCGAAGCGCAAGGGCGACTGGCAGAAGGTGTCCGAGCTGCAGTACGGCAAGCTGCCCGAACTGGAGACGCGCCTCAAGAAGGCCGACACGAAGCTCGCGACCGAAGAGCAGAAGAAACCGCAATTGCTGCGCACGCACGTCGGCGCCGAGGAGATCGCCGAAGTCGTCTCGCGCGCGACGGGCATCCCGGTGTCGAAGATGATGCAGGGCGAGCGCGAGAAGCTCCTGCAGATGGAAGAGCGGTTGCACAACCGCGTCGTGGGTCAGAACGAGGCGGTGCGGCTCGTCTCCGACGCGATCCGCCGCTCGCGCTCGGGCTTATCCGATCCGAACCGGCCCTACGGTTCGTTCCTGTTCCTCGGTCCGACCGGCGTCGGCAAGACGGAGCTCACGAGGGCGCTCGCCGAGTTCCTGTTCGACAGCGACCAGGCGATGGTGCGCATCGACATGTCCGAGTTCATGGAGAAGCACTCGGTGGCGCGGCTGATTGGCGCACCGCCTGGTTACGTCGGCTACGAGGAGGGCGGTTACCTCACGGAAGCCGTGCGCCGCAAGCCGTACTCGGTGATCCTGTTCGACGAGATCGAGAAGGCGCATCCCGACGTCTTCAACGTGCTCTTGCAGGTGCTCGACGACGGACGCCTGACCGACGGGCAGGGACGCACGGTCGACTTCCGCAACACCGTGATCGTGATGACGTCGAACCTCGCGTCGCCGCGCATCCAGGAAATGACGAACGAGGGGCGCGACCCCGGTGCGATCAAGGTGGCGGTGATGGCCGAGGTCAAGGCGACGTTCCGGCCCGAATTCGTGAACCGGATCGACGAGATCGTGGTGTTCCATCCGCTCGCGCAGGACCAGATCGCCAACATCGCGCGCATCCAGCTGCGCGCGCTCGAAGCGCGGCTCGCGAAGCTCGAGATCCGGCTCGACGTCGGCGACGATGCGCTCGCGCACGTCGCGCAGGCGGGCTTCGATCCCGTCTACGGCGCACGGCCGCTCAAGCGCGCGATCCAGCAGGAGATCGAAAATCCGCTCGCGAAGGAGATCCTGTCGGGCGCGTTCGGCGCAGGCGACACCGTGCACGTGCACGATCGCAACGGTCACATCGTGTTCGACAAGACCGTCGAGGCGGAGCCGGTCGAAGCGTAACCGCGGTGTCGCAGGCGCCTCCGACACCGCGCTTACATGAGCGGCGCATGCCGCAGATCGCGCAGATCCGGTCCCGCCGGCGCCACGATCGGCCGCTCGTGATGCGTCGTCGCCTTGTACAGGCCCGCGGCAAGTCCGCCCTGGATCGCGTAGGCGAGCGCACTCATCCAATCGCGCAGGTCGTGCAGCACGGGAAAGATTCGGGCGAAGCCGTAGAGGTCGACGACGAACATCGCGAGCCCGAAGATCACGCCCGCGATCGCTGCGGTGACGGCGCCGACGCGATCGACGATCGCGGCGACGATCACGCCCGACAGCGCACCGAGCACGAGCAGCAGCGCTGCGCCGGCCGCGATCGTCCGCGGGCCGCCCCCGGCGTGACGGTCGGGCAGCAGCGCGTCGATCGTCACCGTACCGAAGACGGCAAGCGGATGCCACGGCGACTGTGCGCGCATCGCCCACGAAAACGCGATCTCCACGATCGCGAACACGATCATCGCGACGATGCCGGCGATGATCGCAGCGCCCCAAGCGATGCGCACGTCCTCGCGTTCAACGAAAGCCGCCATGGCAAGCTCCTCGATGCGGATCGAACGTGCGTGCTCACGCATCTTTCGTTCCCGGGGCTCCCAGGCCGGCGAACAGAGCGTGACGCGTTGCTTGGGCAACAACTGCAAACGCGATGACGCGCTTGCGTGAACGCTGTCGGCGTGCGCCCGACTGCGCGATGCTCCTCGCGCGCGTCAGTGCGACGCGGACACGCGACTTCCGGTGGAGAGCAACCGATGCGCGAGACCCGCGGCCGTGAGCAGCCACGCGACGAGCGACACCCACGCCATCGCCTGCGCGAGCGGCAGCAGGAAGTCGAGCCCGTCGGCGCGTGCGTACGCGTCGGTCGCCGCGCTGTACATCCCGAGCGGAAACACCAGCGACCAGTAGTGCAGGTCATAGCGCACGGGAATGCGACGACGCACGTGGCGCCACACGAACACGATGACGAGGAGCGGAATCCACCACGTCGCCGTCGCGAAGAAGAACAACGTGAAGCCGGCGACGAAATGCTCGATCCCCGCGAGGAACGCGAAGTCGCCGGCGACGTCGACGAGCCGCGCGCCGGCGAGCGTCGTGATCGCGACGGCGCCCATGTTGATCCAGTACGTCGGCGTCAGCATCTGCGCGTCCATCGTGCGAAACGTCCACCGAAACAGGATGAGCCCGATGACCAGCACGTACATCATCGCGCCGACGAGGAAGAAGCCGAGGCAGGCGAACATCGCGATGTCGCGATGTTCGAGCGACGGCGCGACGTCGGTGCCGAGCACCGCGACCGCTTCGGTCGCGACGGTCACGAGCAGCCACGAGCCGTCGAGGCCGTGCTCGAGCCGCGGCTTGCGCTCGGCAATCGTCACCGCCGCGAAGAAGCCGTAAATCAGCACGAACCACAGCACGATGCTCGCGATCCAAGCCGCGAGCGCTGCGCCGCGCCATTGATGCAGTGCCACCAATTGCGCGCCGAGCACGCACGTGCCGGCGACGATCGTCAGGAACGGTGGGCCCTTGACGTGATCGGCAAGCTCGCGCAGCAACGAGCGCGGCGCTTGCGTGATGCGCGCGATGCCGGCGACGACGAGCAGCGCGTACGCGACGACGTTGACGACGAACAGCGCTTCGGCAAACCACCGATCGCCCTGCGCGTGCTGCGCGAGCGACACGATGCCCGTCGCCATGACGAGCGCGAAATAGCCGGGAAACGCGCGGCGGAGCGTGGGATTGGGCAGGACGTTGCGGCCGATCGCCGGCGGCGCGAACGGCTCGCGCCAACGCCGGCAAGCATACCGCGCGTCGCGGAGCCTACAGGTACGGCACCTGGCGCGGCGGCGACAGCCACGACGCGAGGTTCGATGCGAAGCGCGCGAGGGGCGGCGCGCAACGCGGCAGCTCGAGGTCCTTGCCGTCGCGACCGGTGACCGTGAAGCGGGCACCGTCGCGTGCCTCCACGACCGTGTTGCCGTTGAACTCGACGACAAAATCGTCGCCGGCCCGCAGCACCACGTCGCGGCGTTGCTTCTCCTCGGTGAGCCAGAGCGATCCGCGCAGCACGCGGATCAGCGCGCCGCGCACGTTGGGCAGCGTGACCGCTTCGTTGCGCATCAGATTGACGACCGTCCGGGTTTCATAGCAGGCCATGGCGAATCCTCCGGTAGAATGCGTGTAAGTCATCCAGGGATGGAAGACGCGCCTTCCGCGCCGGTTACGCGAAAGCGTAGAATTCCCTCTCCATGAGTCGCATTCTTGCCCTCGGAGCGGCGCACCTCAAGCGACCGTTTCTCATGATTGGCATGCATAAAGCTCATGCATAAGACGCTGCGCGCGTTGCCGTCGCTCGACTTCCTTCGCGGGTTCGAGGCGGCGGGCCGGCGGCTGTCGTTCACGCTTGCGGCGCAGGAGCTCTTCCTCACGCAATCGGCGCTGTCGCGGCAAATCAGGGCGCTCGAGGACGCACTCGGCGTGGCGCTCTTCGAGCGACGGCACCGCGCGTTGGCACTGACGCCCGCCGGCGCCGCCTTCCATCGCGAGGTGACCGCGACGCTCGAGGCGTTCGCCGGCGCCGCGGAGCGACTGCGCGGCGCAACGCGCGCGCCGGGCCTCACGTTATCGACCACGGTGTCGTTCGCGTCGCTATGGGTGATCCCACGGCTCGCGACGTTTCGCGCGCGGCATCCCGATGTCGAGGTCTATGTTTCCGCCGACGATCGCGTCGTCGATCTCGCACGCGGCGACGTCGACCTCGTCGTGCGCTACCTGCCCGATGCGTTGGCGCCTCCCGAAGCCGTTCGCCTTTTCGGCGAGCGCATGACGCCGGTCGCGAGTCCGAAGCTCCTGCGCGGCAGCATGCGGTTGCGCTCGCCGGCGGATCTCGCGAAGCACGTGTTGCTGCATCTCGACGATCCCGACGGCCACACGCCGTGGCTCGACTGGCGAAGCTGGCTCGCATCGAACGGCGAGCCGGGGCTCAAGCCGGCCGGCGCCTTGCGCTTCAAGCTCTACGACCAGGTCGCGCAGGCGGCCGTGGGTGGGCAGGGCGTCGCGCTCGGTCGTCTGCCGATCCTCGCCGAGCACCTGCGCGACGGCCGGCTCGTCGCGCCCTTCGCGCGCAAGGACGACATCGCGCGCGGCTATTTCGCGCTCGTCGCGCCGGGTGCCCGCGAGCGTGAAGCGGTCGTCGCGTTCCTCGCGTGGCTTTGCGACGAAGCGGCGCGCGAGACCGAGCGGACGCCCATAACGAAGCGCCAAGACCATTCGTCGCAAGTGCGGCCGTCATCGGGAGCCTAATTCCATGCATGACGCGAGCACGCCATCGTCGTGGGTCGCGCGTTTCGCGCCGCTCGTCGCGCCGGGCGCGCGCGTGCTCGACCTCGCGGCAGGCCGCGGACGCCATGCGCGCTTCTTCGCGAGCCGCGGCGCGCGCGTGCTGGCCGTCGATCGCGACGCGCAGGCGCTCGCGAGCCTCGACGGCGTCGCGGGTGTCGAAACGCGCATCGCGGATCTCGAAGGCCCCGTGTGGCCGCTTGGCAAGGCGACCTTCGATGCGATCGTCGTCGTGCATTACCTGCATCGCCCTTCGCTCGAGCCTCTCGTCGCTGCGCTCGCGCCCGACGGCGTGCTGCTCTACGACACGTTCGCGGCCGGCAACGGACGCTACGGTCGTCCTTCGAACCCGGCGTTCCTGCTCGAGCCGGGCGAGCTCCTCGCGCGCGTCGGCGAGCGCCTCACCGTCGTCGCCTTCGAGCAGGGCCTCGAAGACGACGCGACCGGTCGTCGCGTCGTGCAGCGCGTCGCCGCGGTCGGTCCCAGCCACGCGTGGCCGCCAACGCTTCCGACGAGCGGGTGAAAGGCAACGGCGCAAGCCGTGTTCCCCGAGGGGAATCGGGTAGAATCGCCGTTTTTCGAGGACCGCCTTGATGCTCGCAGGCAGCCTCGTCGCGATCGTGACGCCGATGCAGCAAGGCGGTGCGCTCGATCTCGACGCGCTTCACCGGCTGATCGATTTCCACGTCGCGAACGGCACCGCCGGCATCGTCGTCGTCGGCACGACGGGTGAATCGCCGACGGTCGACGTCGACGAGCATTGCCGCCTGATCCAGACGACGATCGAGCACGCGGCGCGGCGCATTCCCGTCATCGCGGGAACGGGCGGCAATTCCACCGCCGAAGCCATTGCGCTCACCCGCTTCGCGAAACGTGCCGGCGCGTACGGTTGCCTATCGGTCGTGCCGTACTACAACAACCCGACGCAGGAAGGGCTGTACCGGCACTTCCGCGCGATCGCCGAGGCGGTCGACGTTCCGCTGTACCTCTACAACGTGCCGAGCCGCACGGTCGCCGACCTGGGCAACGACACGATCGTGCGGCTCGCGGAAATTCCCAACATCGTCGGGTTGAAGGATGCGACGTCGGACATGCCGCGCCTCGTCGACCTCGTCAACCGGCTGCCCGCCGGGCGGGAGTTCGCGCTCTATTCGGGAAACGACGACACGGCGCTCGCGTTCATGCTGTATGGCGGTCACGGGGTCGTGTCGGTGACCGCCAACATCGCGCCGCGACAGATCGCGGACGTGTGCCGCGCCGCGCTCGCAGGCGACGTCGCGACCGCGCGGCGCCTCAACGCGAAGCTTGCGCCGCTGCACTCGGCGCTCTTCGTCGAAGCCAACCCGATCCCGGTCAAATGGGCGCTCGCCGAGCTCGGGTGGATACGCAACGAATTGCGGCTGCCGCTCACGCCCCTGTCGCCGCGATTCCACGACGCCGTCCGCCGCGCGCTGCGCGAGTCGGGCTGCGCCGAAACGTCTGCACTGAAGGCTCACTCCTGATGAACGTACGATCGAAGCTTCGCGCACCTCGGTGCGCACTCATCCTTGTCGTCCTCGTGTCGCTCGCCGGCTGCGAGTCGATGAATATCAGCAGTCTCGGCAAGCGGATCGATTACAAGTCGGCGTCGAGCACGCCGTCTCTCGAACTGCCGCCCGATCTCACCACGCCGCAATACGACGAACGTTACTCGATCGCCACGGCGTCCGGGGTCGCCGCCCGCGAGGCGACGAGGCCCAAGCAGGCGGATCTGCTGCCCACCAACTCCGAGGCGCACATCGTGCGCGCGGGCACCCAGCGCTGGCTGGTCGTGAAGGCGACGCCCGAGCAGGCCTGGTCGACGGTGCGGAAGTTCTGGACCGACACCGGCTTCGTCATCGCGACCGAGCAGCCGGTCGTCGGCGTGATGGAGACGGACTGGGCGGAAAACCGAGCGGAGATTCCGCAGGACATCCTGCGCAAGTACATCGGCAAGTACATCGACGTGTTCTACACGACGTACAAGCGCGACAAGTTCCGCACGCGCATCGAGCGCGGCGCGGAGCCTGGTACCGTCGAGATCTACGTCTCGCACCGCGGCATGGAGCAGGTGCCGACGACCAAGATCGACAACGCGACGCCGGCCGGCTTCGCATGGGCGCTGATGCCCGCCAATCCCGGCCTCGAAGCGGAGATGCTGTCGCGCCTGATGATGCGCTTCGGCGCCCCCGAAGCCGTCGCTGAGGCCGCGATATCGGCAACCGCGGTCGCCAACGCGCCGGTCCATGCGCGCCTCGAGAAGTCCGATGGCGTCGCGAAGCTGATCGTCGACGACCCGTTCGACCGCGCGTGGCGGCGCGTAGGCCTTGCGCTCGATCGCACCGGTTTCACCGTCGTCGATCGGGACCGCTCGAGCGGAACCTATTTCGTCCGCTACGCCGACCCCGACGCCGACATGTTGCGCAAGGATCGCGAAAAGGGATTCCTGTCGAAGCTCATGAACGTGTTCAAGAAGGACGACGAGAACAAGCCCGAGCAGTACCGGATCAAGGTCGCACAGGACACGACGCCGCAAAGCACCGTCAGCGTTCAGGATCCTTCGGGCAATCCGGACAAGACCCAGGCGAGCGAGCGCATCCTCGCGCTGCTGCGTGACCAGTTGAAGTAATCGTCGCTTTCCGCCCGTGCGCTTCGCTTCGTTGGGCAGCGGCAGCGAAGGCAACGGTCTCGTCGTCGAGGTCGGCGACACGCGCATCCTGATCGATTGCGGCTTTCGCGTGCGCGACACCGTGGCGCGTCTCGCGCGCCTCGGGATCGCGGCCGAGAGCGTCACGGCGATCCTCGTTACGCACGAGCACGCCGACCACATCGGCGGCGTCGCGGCGTTCGCCGCTCGATACCGCATCCCGGTGTGGCTCACGTTCGGCACCCTGACGATGGCCGGCGAGCGCTTCGAGCGACTGGACATTCGCGGCTTCGACAGCCACGACGTGTTCGCGGTCGGCATGGTGGAGGTGCGGCCGTTCCCCGTCCCGCACGACGCGCGCGAGCCGGTGCAGTTCGTCGTCGGCGACGGCGTGCGCCGCCTCGGCATCCTGACCGACATCGGCACGACGACGCGCTACGTCGAGACGAGCCTTTCGGGTTGCGACGCGCTCGTCATCGAGTGCAACCACGACCGCGACATGCTCGATTTCGGCGACTATCCGTGGCCGCTCAAGCAGAGGATCGCAAGCCGCTTCGGCCACCTGCACAACGAGGCAGCGGCCGCGCTCGTGGCGGCGATCGACACGTCGCGCCTGCGCCACGTCGTCGCCGCGCATCTTTCGCAGCAGAACAATACGCCGGACAAGGCGCGCGCGGCGCTGTCGAAGGCGCTGAACTGCACGCCCGACTGGATCGGCATCGCCGATCAGCACGACGGCTTCACGTGGCGCGATCTCTGAGGAGTCCTTGATGGAAAAGCGCGAGGAGCGGTACCGTGGCAAGGCGAAGACCGTCTACGCGACCGACGATCCTCGCTATCTCGTCATGCACTATCGCGACGACGTCTCGGCGTTCGATGGCGCCAAGCTTGCCAAGCTCGAAGGCAAGGGCGAGACGAACAATCGGATCAACGCCTACGTGATGGGCAAGCTCGCGGAGGCGGGCATCGCGAGCCACTTCATCCGCCTGTTGAACGAGCGCGAATCGCTCGTGCGCGCGATGAAGATGATTCCCGTCGAGTGCGTCGTGCGCAACATCTGCGCCGGATCGATGGCGAAGCGCTACGGCATCGAGGAGGGCCTGCGGCTACCCGAGCCGATCTTCGAGTTCTTCCTGAAGAGCGACGCACTGCACGACCCGCTCGTCAACGACGATCACGTCCGGGTGCTCGGCTGGGCGACGCAGGCGGAGATCGAGGCGATGAAGGCGCTGACGCACCGCGTGAACCGCGTGCTGAAGCCGCTGTTCGCGGGCGTCGGCATCGATCTCGTCGATTACAAGCTCGAGTTCGGCCATCCGATCGACGACCCGCACGGCCCGCTGGTGCTGGGCGACGAATTCACGCCGGACGGTTGCCGCCTGTGGGACGCGACGACCGGCGAGAAGCTCGACAAGGACCGCTTCCGCCGCGACCTGGGCGCGGTCATCGAGCACTATCGCGAGGTGGGGCGAAGGATCGGCGCGCCGCTGTAACGACGCGTTCGTCCTGGTGAGAAGAATCAGCGCGGCGAGGACGACGCCGACTTTGGTGCGGCGACGAGCGCCCGCAAAGCGAGCCTCGCGAGCGGTCCCACCGCTTCATGCATAGCCGGCCTGCGTGGCAGTCTCGAGGAATGCCTTCATCGCAGATCATCGGCACGGTCCGGGTGTCGCGTCGTCGGGCGCACCGCGCGTCTTCGGCAAGCAGCCGCTTCGCGACCTCGCGCCCCAGAACGCCTGTCGCGCCGACGACGAGCATCATGGACACCCCTACAGACCGAGGACCGCCCCTGCGACGCCGGTCTCGCCGCTCGCCCAGATCTCGTCGAAGCGCTCGACGAGCGGTTTCGCACGCTCGGGGCTGCCGATCGACAGCGTGCCGCGTGGCCAATCGATGTGCGCGCGATGCACGAAGTGCAAATCGTCGACGATGACGAGCGGGTCCATCGCGCCGCGCGCGGCGCTGCCGGTGCGATAGATTGTCATCGTGCCCGCGTGCCGCGCGAGCAGCGCAGTGAGCCGCGCCGCCCTGGCCTCGATCCAGCGCGTGTCGTGCACGATGATGTCGAGCCGCGCGCCGGGGGAGCGGCGAAGGAAGGACGACAGCGCCTGGCAACGCGCCGCGGTGTTCCAGCCTCCCCACGAGAGGTCGACGTCGAACGCCTTGACGTGACGGGCGGCGAGCGCGATCACTTCGTCGTGCGCCTGCGTGAGCGCGGCGATCGAGTCGAGGCGCACTTCGCGCGGCAGGCCGGGGGGCGGCGGCAGCGGATCAACCGCCGGTGGCGAGGAATCCATCGCGATGCCAGGCGTGGAGGAGGTCGATCGTCGCCGGAGAGAGCCCGCGACACGCGTCGGCGTCGAGCATGCGCCGATCGGCGAGCGACTGCAACGCCTCGCGGTCGACCGCCGGCAGCGGAGCATCGTCGCCGTTGACGTAATAGCGCATTGCGTCGTAGAGCAGTTGCGAGCGCGGGTCGAGCCGCACGCCGTCGCGTCCGATCCGTTGCGCGAAGCGCGCGCGCGACACTGCCGGACGCGGGATGAAAGCGACATCCGGTTTGGGCTCGGTCAGATGGCGGCCGAGAAAGCGTGCGACCTCATCGGCGTTCCAGCGAACGGCCGCAAGCGCCCGCGCGACCTGGCGCGGCATCGTTGCGTCGATCCGCGCGGGGTTTTTCGTGGGACGCAAATGCGCATCGGCGTAGCGGCCGTCCACGTGCACGGTGTCGCGCAGATGGTCGAGGAAGGCTTCCGCCAGCGCCTGGTACGTCGGCGCGCGGAACCCGATCGAATACGTAATGCATTCGTCGACGGCGACGCCGTCGTGCGGATAGTCGGGCGGCAGGTAGAGCATGTCGCCGGGGGAAAGCGTCGCTTCGTGCTGTGGCGAAAACCGCGCGAGCAGCTTCACCGGCGCGTCGGGTCGAAGCGCGAGGTCGCGCTGCCGGCCGTAGCGCCACCGGCGACGGCCGCAACCCTGCAGAAGGAACACGTCGTACGAATCGTAGTGCGGGCCGACGCCGCCGCCGGGCGCGGCGTAGCTCGCCATGAGGTCGTCGAGGCGCGCGTACGGAATGAACGCGAAACGCCGCAACAAGCGGTCGGCATCGTCGTCGTGCAGATTGACGCCTTGCACGAGAAGGGTCCAGTCGCGCGCCGGCATGCGGCGTAGTCGTGCGCGCGAAAACGGGCCCTGGTGCAACGCGTAGCGTCCGCGAGACCGCTGCACGATGCGAGATTCGACGTCGTCGCGACCGGCGAGTGCGAACAGGCGCTCGCGCGAGATCGGACAGTCGAAGCCCGGCATCGCCGCGGTGACGAGCAACGCCTGCTCGTGCCAATACTCGCGCAAGAAGGCGGCCACGCTACGCCCGCCGAGCATTTCCATGCGCGCGAGTATAGCGAGGCGGAGGCAGCGGATACGGCGTCGCCGGGGCGTACAATGATCCGGAAACGCGCGCGGCCTCCGCGCGCTTTTCCATCTCTAAACTTCCATCACGATGAACGTCTTCGTCAATACCGTCGTCACGCTGTCGTTCAAGCTCTACGACGCGAGCAACCACTTGATCGAGGAAACGGACGAGCCGGTCGCGTACCTGCACGGCCACGGTGGCATCTTTCCGAAGGTCGAGCAGGCGCTCGCCAACAAGCACGTCGGCGACAGCGTGTCGATCACGCTCGAGCCGGAAGACGCGTTCGGCGATTACGACACGAAACTGATGCGGGTCGAGCCGGTCGACCAGTTGCCGGCGGACGTGGCGATCGGCGGTCATCTCGTCTCGGAGCAGGACGGCAACGAGATCGTCTGGCGCATCACCGACATCGCCGACGGCAAGGCCGTGCTCGACGGCAATCACGAGCTTGCCGGTCAGCGGCTGCGCTTCGACTGCAAGGTGCTCGAGATCCGGCCGGCGACGCAGGAAGAGATAACGCACGGACACGTGCACGGCGCGCACGGCCATCACCACTGATCGCACACGCTCGCATGCGCTACGACAGCCATCCTGCAGGACGTCACTTCCTGCAGATTCCCGGTCCCACCAACGTTCCCGACCGCGTCCTGCGCGCGATCGATCACCCGACGATCGACCATCGCGGTCCGGAATTCGCGCAACTGGGCTTGTCGATCCTCGGACGAATCGGCTCGATCTTCGATACGCGCGAGCCGGTCGTCGTCTACGCCGCGTCGGGCACCGGTGCGTGGGAAGCGGCGCTCGTCAATACCCTGTCGCCCGGCGATCGGGTGCTGATGGCGGAAACGGGCCATTTCGCGCTGTTGTGGAAGCGGCTCGCCGAACGGCTGGGGTTGCGGCCCGAGTTGCTGCCGGGCGATTGGCGCCACGGCGCGAGTCCCGATGCGATCGATGCGCGGCTCGCCGACGATCGTGATCATGCGATCAAGGCGGTGTGCGTCGTGCACAACGAGACGTCGACCGGCGTCGTGAGCGATATCCCCGCGGTGCGCCGCGCGATCGATCGTGCCTCGCATCCGGCGCTCTTCATGGTCGACACGATCTCGTCGCTCGCGTCGATCGAATATCGGCACGATGCATGGGGTGTCGACGTGACGGTCGCCGGCTCGCAGAAGGGCTTGATGCTGCCGCCCGGCCTGTCGTTCAACGCCGTGAGCGAGAAGGCTCGCGCCGCGTCGAAGCACGCGAAGCTCCCGCGCGCGTACTGGGGCTGGGACGAGATCATCGCCGCGAACGCGAATGGCTATTGGCCGTGGACGCCGGCGACGAATCTGCTGTACGGCCTCGACGCGGCGCTCGATCAACTGCTCGAGGAAGGGCTTCCCAACGTGTGGTCGCGGCATGCACGGCACGGGAATGCGACGCGTGCCGCCGTGCGCGCATGGGGCCTCGAGATTCTTTGCGCGAATCCTGCGCAGTACAGCAATTCGCTCACCGCGGTGCTGATGCCCGACGGGCACGACGCCGATGCGTTTCGCAGGCTCGTGCTCGAGCGCTTCGACATGTCGCTCGGAACCGGACTCTCGAAACTCGCAGGCAAGGTGTTCCGGATCGGCCACCTCGGCGACTTCAACGACCTCACGCTGATGGGAACGCTGGCCGGCGTCGAGATGGGCCTCGTGTTCGCCGGGGTGCCGCATCGCCCGGGTGGTGTCGACGCGGCGATGCGTGCGCTGATCGGAGGCGCACGCGAACCGGACGCGGAAGAACGCGCGGCCGTCACCGAACCGACGTAGCCTACGCGAGGAGGCGCTTCAGCGCGTACAGCGCATCGAGCGCCTCGCGCGGTGACATCGTATCGGGGTCGAGCGCGCGCAAGCGCGCTTCCAGGGGTGTCGGAGGCACCTCCGCCACCGCTCCGACACCGATTTCTGCGAAGAGGTCGTGCTGCGCATCGTCGCGCAGGTGGAACTTGTCGAGCCGCGCGAAATAGCGCTGCGCGAGGCGTAACGCATCCTGCGGCACGCCGGCGAGCTTCGCCACCTGCAGGCCGTAGCTGCGATTCGCCGGCCCGTCCTCGACCGCGTGCAGGAAGACGATGCCCGAGCCCTGGCGGCTCTTCGTCTCGATCGCGTCGAAGTGCACGTTCGCGCACCCGGGAAGCTCGGACGGCAGCGCGGTCAGCTCGAAGTAATGCGTCGCGAAGAGCGCGAGGCTGCGGTTGTGCGACGCGAGCCGGTGCGCGATCGCCCAGGCGAGCGCGAGACCGTCGAACGTCGACGTGCCGCGGCCGATTTCGTCGATCAGCACCAGGCTGCGATCCGTCGCGCGATTCAGGATGTACGCGGCCTCCGTCATCTCGACCATGAACGTCGAGCGTCCGCCGGCGAGATCGTCGGCCGAGCCGATGCGCGTGTAGATGGCGTCGAGCGGACCGAGCGTCGCCGCTGCGGCCGGCACGAACATCCCGCAGTAGGCGAGGAGCGCGATCACCGCCGTTTGTCGCATGTACGTCGACTTGCCGCCCATGTTCGGCCCGGTGACGACGAGCAACCGGCGCGACGCGTCGAGCGCGAGATCGTTCGGAATGAACGCGTCGACCTGCTGCTCGACGACGAGATGGCGGCCGCCTTCGATCGTGATGCCGATTTCGGCGCGAAAGCGCGGGCGCACGAGCCGCAGTTCCGATGCGCGCGCGGCGAGCGTGACGAGCACGTCGAGCGACGCGAGCGCCGATGCGACGGCCTGCAGCGCCGGAATGGCCGGCGCGAGTTGCGCGAGCAGCGCGTCGTACAGGCGCCGCTCGCACGCGAGCGCACGCTCCTGTGCCGAGAGCGCCTTGGACTCGAACGTCGCGAGTTCGGGGGTCGTGTAGCGCTCGGCGTTCTTGAGCGTCTGCCGGCGCCGGTAGTCGGCGGGCACGCGCTCGCTCTGCGCGCGCGTCACTTCGATGTAGAAGCCGTGCACGCGGTTGTACTCGACCTTGAGCGTCGCGATACCTGTTCGCGCGCGCTCGCGGCGCTCGAGCTCGAGCAGGAAATCGCCACAACCCGCATCGAGGTGCCGCAGTTCGTCGAGCTCGGCGTCGTAGCCGTCGGCGATCACGCCACCGTCGCGCAATTGCGCGGACGGTTCCGCGGCGATCGCGCACGCCAGCAGCGCCCGCCACGACGGGTCGCAATGAAGATCCCGGTCGATCTCGGCGAGAAGCGCTGCGTCGAAGCGTGCCACCGCGTCGCAAAGCGCCGGCAGGCGCGCCAGCGTATCGCGCAGGCCGGAGAGATCGCGCGGCCGCGCGCTGCCGAGCGCAATTCGCGACACGATGCGCTCGACGTCGACGCACTTCGCGAGCAGGCTCGCCATCTCGCCTGCTCGCAGCGAGTTGCCGGCGATTGCTTCGATCGCGTCGTGGCGCGCTGATGCACGCGATGCGTCACGCAGCGGCTGCGTGAGCCAAAGCCGCAGACGGCGGCTTCCTGCGGCAGTGGCGCAGCCGTCGAGCAGCGAGTAGAGCGTCGGCTCGCGGTCGCCCGCGAGCGTCTGGGTGACCTCCAGGTTGCGCCGCGTCGCCGCGTCGAGGCCGACGAACTCGGTCTCGGACTCGACGTGCAGCAGCCGCACGTGCGCGAGCGCGCCTTGCTGCGTCGCGCTGGCATAGGCGAGCAGCGCGCCGGCGGCGCCGACGGCGAGCGGCGCTTGATCGACGCCGAAGCTCGCGAGATCCATCGTGCCGAGCTGGCGCGCCAGCGCGCGCCCCGCGTTCGCCGCGTCGAAATGCCATGCCGGCACCGTGCGGACGGCCACGCGGGCGCGCAACGGGAGCGGCGGCGCGTCGTCGGCAACGAGCCATTCCGCGGCGTCGATGCGCTCGAGGGCTGCCGCAATGTCGGGCTCGGCGACATCGGAGAGCGTCATGCGGCCCGACGCGAGCGAGAGCCACGCGATGCCCGCACGCGCGCCTTGACGAACCATCGCCGCGAGCGGTGCTTCGCGCTTCGCCTCGAGCAAGCCGGCGTCGGTCAGCGTGCCCGGCGTGACGATTCTCGTCACCTTGCGCTCGACGAGTCCCTTGCTCGTCGCCGGATCGCCGATCTGGTCGACGATCACCGCGCTCTCGCCACGCGCGATCAGCCGCACGAGGTGCTGCTCGAGCGCGTGGTGCGGCACGCCCGCCATCGGAATCGGCGCGCCCGCCGATTGCCCGCGCGAAGTCAGCGTGATGTCGAGCAGGCGCGCGGCGCGTTCGGCATCGTCGTAGAAGAGCTCGTAGAAATCGCCCATCCGGTAGAAGACCAGCCGGTCGGGATGCTCGTCCTTGACGCGCAGGTACTGCTGCATCATCGGCGTGTGCTGCTTGTAGCCGACGTCGTTCAAGCGACTCCCATCGCGTTACTGGACGCTGCGGTCGGGCGGTTTCGCGTCGTCGACGACGAGGATGCGGCGGGACACGGCGAGCGGTTCGTTCGCCGCCACCGCCGCGACGCGTTCACCCGTCAACGGCAGCCGCACGATCACCTCGGTGCCGTGGCCCCGGCCGGCGCTGCGCGCCTCGATGCGTCCGCCGTGCAGGTCGACGAGCCGTCGGGACAGCGCGAGCCCGATGCCGAGCCCACCTGCATGTGATTCGAGCGTGGGGTCGACCTGGACGAACATTTCGAAGACGCGATCGAGCATGTGCGGCGGAATGCCGCGGCCGTTGTCGGTTACCGACACGACGGCCTCGCCGCCGTCGCGCGTCGCGGAAACGCGGATCGTGCCGCCGTCGTGCGTGTATTTCGACGCATTGTTGAGCAGATTGCCGAAGACCTGCACGAGCCGCGCAGCGTCCCCATCGAGCGTCAGCTCCGATGCGTCGTCGACGACGCAGGCGAGCGTTTGCCGGTGCTGCTCGACCTGCGCGCGCACGCCGTCGATCGCGTCACGCAGCACGTCGCGCAGCGAAATCGAGCTGCGGCGAAGCTGGATCTTGCCGCGGCTGATCCGGGACACGTCGAGCAGGTCGTCGATGAGGCGCGTCAACTGTCGGACCTGCCGTTCCATCATCTCGCGCAGCTCGGTCGTCTTCTCCTCGTCGTTGCGCACGATCGGCCACAGATACAGTGCGTTGGCGAGCGGCGCCAGCGGATTGCGCAGCTCGTGCGCGAGCATCGCGAGGAATTCGTCCTTGCGGCGATCGCTCTCGCGCAATTGTGCCTCTGCGCGCTGCCGCTCGGTCGTGTCGACGCCCATCACGAAGAAGCCGCGCACGTTGCCGGCGTCGTCCACGTCGGGCACGCAGGTGATATCGGTCATCCGCATGCCGAGCCGGCGATGCTCGCTTCGGCTTTCGAACGTGACGGTCTCGCCGGCGAGCGCGCGCAGCATGTACGGCAGGCGCTCTTCGAACGTCGCGTCGCCCAGCACGTCACGAACGTACCTGCCGACGATCTCGGCCACGCCGACGCCGTACCAGTCGGCGTACGCCGCGTTGTTGAAGCGATAGCGCAGGTCGCAGTCGACGTAGCTGATCTTCGCCGGCACGTGGTCCGCGACGAGGCGCACCTGGTCGGCGCTCTCTCTCGCCTCGCGCACGGCGCGCGCTCGCTCGAGCGATTGCTCGCAGCGATGCGCGACGAGCCTGGCGAGATCGATTTCCTCGAGCTGCCATTTGCGCCGGCCGCGCCGGTCGAGCGTCATGACGGCGGCCACGCGCTCGCCACGTCGTACCGGAATGGTGAGGCGGGCCACGCCCGCCTTTCGCCCCTGCGTCGCGTCGTTGACGGCCGGGGTCGACGCATCGATCTCGTCGAACGCGCAGGCATCGGCGCCGAGGTGGCGTGCGAGGAGCGAAACCGCGGTCGCCGTCACCGAGTCGCCCTCGACGAGCGTCGCGAGCACGCGATCGAGATCGAGCAGGAACTTGAGCGACGAGGTGCGCGGCGCCGCGGAACGCGCCGATCGGGCACGAGGTCCGTGCGACGGATCGGCCGAGCTCATATGTTCCCCCCACGCTTGCGGCTTCGCCGCTGCGCTGCCCCCCGGGGGGCGCAATTCGCGCTTGGGGCGGCCCGGCGCGCTCATGGAACGTCGGCGGCAAGGACGGGCATGGGGGGCCGATTTTACGCGGTCAGAAGATCCACAACGCCTGTGCCGGCACTTCGAGCCAGTGTGTTTCCCCGGCGAGCGGCGCGTCGCCGTAGGCGCGCACGCGCGCTTCGCCGACGTGGAACAGATGCTCCCATCGGTCGCCCAGATACATCGACGTCGACAGCTTCGCGGCGAGCCGATTGTCTCCGGGCGCCTGCACGATGCGAATGCGCTCGAGGCGAATCATGCCGACGGCGTCGGCGCCGCTCGCGATACCCGGCTTCGCGGTGCCCCACAACCGCCAGCCGCTTCCTTCCAGCAGCGCCGAGCCGTTGCGAACCTCGGCGATGCGACCCGGCAGTCGATTGTTGCTGCCCATGAAGTCCGCGGTGAAAAGCGTCTGCGGCGCGCTGTACATCTCCTGCGGCGTACCCTGCTGCTCGATGCGTCCGCCGTTCAGCAGCAGGATGCGATCGGAGATCGCGAGCGCCTCCGCCTGGTCGTGCGTGACGCACAGGGCGGACAGTTGCATGCGCACGATCAGCTCGCGCAGCCACGCGCGCGCCTCCTCGCGCAGCTTCGCGTCGAGGTTCGACAGCGGCTCGTCGAGCAGGATGACCGGCGGGTTGTAGACGAGCGCGCGCGCGAGCGCGACGCGTTGCTGCTGGCCACCGGAGAGCTGGTGCGGAAAGCGCGCCGCGAGGGAGCCGAGCGAGAGCTGGTCGAGCACCGCTTGTACGCGCGTCGCGACGTCGCCCCGACTCGCGTTGCGCAGGCGCAGCCCGTACGCGACGTTGTCGAACACCGTCTTGTGCGGCCACAGCGCGTACGACTGGAACACGAGGCCGAGATTGCGCCCCTCGGCCGGCACGTCGACGCCGCGGCTTGCGTCGAACACCACCTTGTCGCCGACCAGGATGCGGCCCTGCGACGGTGCCTCGAGGCCCGCGACCGCGCGCAGCAAGGTCGTCTTGCCGCTGCCCGACGGCCCGAGCAGCGAGACGACCTCGCCGCGGTCGAGCGTCATGTCGACGCCCTCGAGGATCGGGTTGTCGCCGTAGGCGAGATGCAGGTTCTCGACGGTGAGCTCGGCCATGAAATTCCTCGGGACTAATCGCGCAGCCGCACGCCGAAGCGCAGCGCGAACGCGAGGCCGATCCCCACCAGCACGATGTTGATCAGCGAGAGCGCGGCGACGATGTCGATCGCACCGCCTTGCCACAGCGAGACGAGCGAGGCGCCGATGACCTCGTTGCCGGGCGCGAGGAGGTACACGCCCGTCGAGTATTCGCGCTCGAAGATCATGAACACGAGAAGCCACGACCCGAGCAGCCCGTGCCGGATCAGCGGCAACGTGATCTCGCGCGAGATGCGTGCGCGGCTCGCGCCGACGGTGCGCGCCGCTTCCTCGAGTTCGTTGCTCACCTGCAGCAGCGACGACGACACGAGGCGCATGCCGTACGCGAGCCACACCACGGTGTACGCGAGCCACATGCTGAACATGGTCGCGCGAAGCGGCGCGAGCGGCGGCACGAACAGGAACACCCAGAGGAACGCGAGGCCGATCAACAATCCCGGCACCGCGCGCGGCAACAGCACGAGATAGTCGACGACGCGCGACCAGGCGTCGTTGCGCCGGTGCGTCGCCAGGCCGATGGCGGTATAGCAGGCGACGGTGATCGCGCCGCCGATGACGCCAAGGAGGATCGTGTTGACGATCGCCCGCATGTCGGTCGGCTCGTCCCAGATCGTCCGGAACGTGTCGAGCGTGAGCGCGTCGGCGAGCTTGACGCCGAATCCCCAGTTGGTGACGAATGCGCGCAGCGCGATGCCGGTGAGCGGAACCACGACGGCGACGATCAGCCACGCGTAGACGAGCGCGACCGCGAGCCATTTCCAGCGGCCGAGCGGCAGCTCCCGAATGCGGCCGGCCTTGCCCTTGATCGTCGCGTAGCGGCGCACGTTCTGAAGCAGCCGCCGCTGCAGCAGCACGAGCGGGATCGTCAACGCGACGATGCAGACGGCCACCGCCGCCATCAGGTGATACGACGGCGTACCGAGCTTGTTCGTGAGCTTGTAGAGATACGTCGACAATACGAGGTGGCCTTCGGGGTCGCCGAGGACGAGCGGCAGTCCGAAGAGCTCGAGGCCGAGGAAGAAGATCAGCACCGCCGAGAAGAGCAGCGCCGGCATGATCAGCGGCAGGCTCACCGATATCGCGACGCGAAACGGCGACGCCCCCGCAATGCGCGCCGCCTCCTCGACGTCGGAGCCGAGATTCTTCAGCGCCGACGACGCGTAGACGTAGACGTTCGGGACGTGCGTGAGCCCGGCGATCACCGACATCGCGAGCAGCGAATAGAGCCCCCACGGAATGAAGCCGAAGAGGTCGGTCGCCCAGATGGAATAGAAGCCGACCGGTCCGGCGGCGACGATGTAGCCGAACGACAGCACCATCGGCGACACGAAGCTCGGCACGAGGAGCATCGGCTCGAGGATGCGCCTGCCCGGAAAGTCGGTGCGCTCCATGACGAACGCGAGCACGCCACCGAGCGGGACGGCGATGATCGTCATGCCCGTGGCGATCAGCAGCGAATTGCGCAGCGCCGACCAGAAGTCCGAATCGGTGAAGATGAATTCATACGCGGCGATGCCCGCTTTGTGCGGATCGAAGAACGGCGCGTCGAGCAGGCTCTGGTAGACGATCAGCGACAGCGGCGCGAGCACCGCCGCTGCGGTGAGCGCGATGGTCAGCGCGCGCGGCAGGCCGGCGAGGAGCGGCCACCGCGGAGGGCGGCGGGCGACGGGACGGGAAGGGGCGACGGCGGCCATGCGGCCAGGATCATCGCCCTTCGAGCCCGCTTTGGCTACTTCCCACCCCCCGAGGCCACGTTCTTCTTCCAGTCGGCGAGGAATTCGAGCCGCTTCTTCGAATCGAGGTACTGCGTGATCTCGGCGCTCACGGGGATCGGCTTCGCGACGTTCGCGCCGAGCTCCTTGGTGAGGGACGCGGCCGTGTACTCCGCGTCGACGTCCTGGCGAACCGAGAAGAGCTCGACCTGGCTGCCGATCAGCTTCTGGCCGCGCGGCGACAGGATGTAGTCGGTCCACACCTTGGCGGCGTTCGGATCCTTGGCGCCCTTGGCGATGAACATCACGCGCGACAGCACGAGCGTGTAATCCTTGGGAAGCACGACGCCGAGGTTCGGATCCTTCTTGGCGCGCACCAGTGCGTACGAGCCCAGCACGTTGTAGCCGAGCAGGTGCTCGCCGGAGCTGACCTTCTCCAGCATGTTGCCGGTGCTCGCGTACACGCGGTAGTTCGTCGCGCCGAATCCCTTCTCGAGGTCCTTCATCCCCGGAAAGTCCTTCGTATCCTGCACGACGAACATGAAGCCCACGCCGCTCTTCTCGATGTCGTAGGTAGTGACCTTGCCCTTGAGCTTCGCCGTGTCGGTCATCAGCAGCTTGGCGAACGCGGCGTGGTCCTGCGGCACCTCGTTGCCGGTGATGAGCCGCTTGTTGTAAATGAACACCGCGGGCTCGTACGTCGTGCCGTACGCCTCGTTCTTGTAGACGGCCCACTTCGGCAGCTTCGCCGCCTCGGGCGACGTGTACGCCATCGCCTTGCCGTCGTCGACGAGCTTCACCTGCAGGTCCATCGCCGAGCTCCACATCACGTCGGCGCCGCCTTGCCCTGCCGCCGATTCGGCGATGAACCGGTTGTACATCTCCGTCGAGTTCATGTCGTTGTACTCGACCTTGATGTCCGGGTAGACGGCGTTGAAGTCCTTGATCAGCGGCTGCGCCGCCTTCGTGTCGAGCGCGCTGTAGATGACGACGCGGCCTTCCTTCTTCGCTGCGGCGATCGTCTGCGCGTAATCCGACGGGTACCCGGCGGGAACGTTCTGCGCGAGCACGGGCGCAGCGATGAAAGCGAGGGCAAGCGGCAGCAGGCGTGGCGACATGCAAACCTCCGAGAAGTGAATGGGCGGGCCCGCGCGACGGCGGTTGCATCGCCGAGAGACGCGGGCTTGATGACGACTTATTCTATGCGTATCGGCGTGCATCGGCGTCGCGTGCAAGCGCGCGTGCGACCCGGACCTGCGCGCACCATGACGGCGGCATGGGCACGGACTGGAAAGACTGGATCGGCCGGACGGCCACGTGCGACGACGTCATTTCGGCGTGGCCGCTGGCTGCGCTCGCCGCGACACTCGACCGCGACGAGAAGACACCGAAGCCCGGGGATCCGCTGCCGCCGCTCGCGCATTGGCTCTACTTCCTCCCGGTGTGTCGCGAGTCGGACGTCGGCCCCGACGGTCACGCCAAACGCGGCGGCTTCCTGCCTCCGGTGCCGCTGCCTCGCCGCATGTGGGCAGGGGGACGAATCTCGTTCGAGGCGCCGCTTCGCGTCGGCGACGTCGCGACGCGCGATTCCCAAATCGTCGATATCGCCGCGAAGGACGGGCGAAGCGGGCCGCTTCTCTTCGTCGTCGTCCGCCACACGATTCGAACGGAAGCCGGCGTCGCGATCGTCGAGGAGCACGACATCGTTTATCGCGAGGCGGCGTCGGCCGCGATCGCCGCGTCGCCTCCCGCTGCACCGGTCGACGCGGCATGGACGCACGAAATCGAGCCTGATCCGGTATTGCTCTTCCGCTATTCGGCGCTGACGTTCAACAGCCACCGCATCCATTACGACCGGCGTTACGTCACCGACGTCGAAGGCTACCCGGGTCTCGTCGTGCACGGTCCGTTGATCGCGACACTGCTCGTCGACCTGCTGCGTCGTGCCCGTCCGCACGCGCGCGTTTCGCGTTTCACGTTTCGTGCCGTGAGCCCGCTCTTCGATACGCAGCCGTTCTACGTGCGCGGACAGCCTGCGCGCGACGATCGCTCGGTTCACCTGTGGGCGGCGAATGTCCACGGCGGCCTCGCGATGGACGCGGATGCGGCGCTGGCGCCGGCATGATCGAGGAGCGGCATCCCGAAATCCGCAGCGCGATCCGCGCGCTGTGCGTCGAGTACCCCGACGAATATTTCCGGCGCATCGACGCCGAGCGCGGCTATCCCGAAGCATTCGTGAACGCGCTGATGCGCGCCGGTTGGCTTGCGGCGCTGGTTCCCGAGGAATACGGCGGCGCCGGCCTCGGTCTGTCGGAAGCGTCGGTGATACTCGAGGAGGTGAATCGTTGCGGCGGCAACGCCGGCGCGGTGCACGGCCAGATGTACAACATGGGCACGCTGCTGCGCCACGGCAGCGTGGAGCAGAAGCGTGCGTACCTGCCGCCGATCGCCGAGGGGCGGCTTCGCATCCAGTCGATGGCGGTGACGGAGCCCACGGCGGGCACCGACACGACGAAGATCCGGACGACGGCCGTGCGGCGCGGCGATCGCTACGTCGTGAACGGGCAGAAGGTGTTCATCTCCCGCGTGCTGCACTCGGATCTGATGATCCTGCTCGCGCGCACGACGCCGGTGGAGCAGGTGGCGCATCGTTCGGCGGGCTTGTCGATCTTCATCGTCGACCTGCGCGAAGCCATCGGACACGGCCTCACGGTGCGGCCGATCGCCAATCTCGTCAATCACGAGACGAACGAGCTGTTCTTCGACGATCTCGAAATTCCGGCGGCGAACCTCGTGGGCGAGGAGGGCAAGGGCTTTCGCTACATCCTCGACGGCCTGAACGCCGAGCGCACGCTGATCGCCGCAGAGTGCATCGGCGACGGCTACTGGTTCATCGAGCGCGCGGTCGGCTACGCGAGCGAGCGCGTGGTGTTCGATCGGCCGATCGGCAAGAACCAGGGCGTGCAGTTCCCGATCGCCGAGTCGTTCATCGAAATCGAGGCGGCGAATCTCATGCGCTACCGCGCCTGCGATCGCTTCGATGCCGGCGAGGCCTGCGGCGCCGAGGCGAACATGGCGAAGCATCTCGCGGCGAAGGCATCGTGGGAGGCCGCGAACGTATGCCTGCAGACGTACGGCGGCTTCGGCTTCGCGAGCGAATACGACGTCGAGCGCAAGTTCCGCGAAACGCGCCTCTACCAGGTTGCGCCGATTTCGACCAACATGATCTACGCCTACGTCGCCGAGCACGTGCTCGGCCTGCCGCGGTCCTTTTGACGCGGCGGGACGCCCGCCGTCGTCGACTCCGTCACGGGGCCGCGACCTTTGAGCTGGTAGCGCGGATCTGCGCTTTCATCGCGTCCTGGCGGCGGCTTTGCGCCGTCGCGTCGACCGCGCGCTTCCCGGCCACCATTTCGGTGATCCAGTTGACGAGGATCGTCGTGTACGCCTGCCGGCAGGCGGGATCCGTCAGGCCGTGGTCGGCGCCGTCCAGGACGCGGTAGGTCAACGAGCGCGCGTTGGCGAACGCGTCTCGATAGTTCTCGATCACCGCGTGCGGAATCCTCTCGTCGTGCCCGCTCTCGACGATCAGCACGTCGCCGCGATACGCGTTGGCGGCGCCGAGCGCACGATTGGCCGACACCGCGATGCGCTCGCGCCGATACGCGTCCAGGTCCTGCAGCTTGCGCAACTTCTGCTTCGGCGATTCCCAATCGGTGTCGCGGTAGAGCGCCGGCGCGCGCAACCCGAGCCACTTCACCGGGCGCATCGTCGTCAGGATCGTTGCGAGATAGCCGCCGTAGCTGCTCCCCACGACCGCCACTTCATCGTCGTCGACGACGATCTCGCGCGCGAGACGATCGTACGCCGCGAGCGAGTCCTGCAGGTTGTCCTCGCGGCTGACGCTCGGGCGGTCGGGCTCGGTCAGCGCGTGACCGCGCATGTCGACGGTGAGGCAAGCACAGCCCAGCGCGGCGATCTCGCGCGCGCGCGCCGCGTACTGCGATTGAGTGCCGCCCCAGCCATGCAGGAACAGCACGCCCGGAATGCGCGCGTCGGGAACGATCAGCGTGCCGGCGATGGCGCGCGGGCCGACGGTGATGTCGATGACTTCGTCAAGGATCGGCATTTGGGCGACGCTGGTTGAAAGCCAAAATCATCGCAGGCGCTCGATGCGTGCGTATTTCGTCAGCCTGCCACCGTGATTGTCGTCGCCGGCGTAGTAGACGAGCGCATCGCCGGGAAGGTCGACGTCGCCATAAGCCTCGATCGACCAGGCGCGCACCGCGTGCAACGCCGCATCGTCGTGGAACGCGCGCAGCGCGGCCACTTCGGCGCCGCTCGCGCCTCCCACGCGCCACGACTGCTCGAGCACGCCCGAGCGCACGCCTCCCATCGAATCGACGCCGGCCGCGACGTCATAGTTCCGTCGCGACGCGATGAATCCCGGGAAGCAGCGCAGCGCCGCGCGGTCGTAATCGCGCGCCTTCGCCACGGCGTCGCGTGCCGGCGCCGGCAGCTCGAGCGCGTCGATGCCGTCAAACCCATCTCGCGCGACGAGCAGCTCGGAGCCACCGTAGACTTCGTGCCCGCGGTTGCTGCGCGTGGTTCTCTGCGTGCCGCAATACGCGATCGCGAGGTCGTCGACGCAGACGTAGCCGACGCTGTAGGTCGTCACGTCGGCGAGGTCCTGCTCGACCGCAATGCCGTAACGCCGGATTTCCTCGCCGTCGCTGGCGTGGAGCGCCGCCTCGAGCGCGGTCGTGTCGTGCACCACATCCTGCCCGAGGCCGCCGATCCCGAGCGCGCGCTTCATTCGCACCGGCCCCGATTTCATCAGCTCGCGCGCTGCGCGGCGCGCGTCGTCCCGATCGAACGCGGTGAAGCCGTCGAGCACGACGTCGCTCACCGCGTCGGCGAAGTCGTCGGACCAGCCCTCGGGCGCGTACGCGCGCGCGTCGATCAGTCGATGGCTGATGCTCTTCGTCGCAACGAACGGGTACGGCACCACGCCGCCGAAGAGATCGTCGACGCTCTCGATACCGAGCGAACGCGCGTGCTCGACGCCGACCAGCGTGTCGGTGGGAACGAAGTACGGCGTAAGTGCGTAACGGCGTCGTGCGTCGTAGTACCCTGCGAAGGCGATGCCCTTGATCCCGGCAAGAAGTCGGCCGATTGCCTCGCACGTCGCGTGGTCGTGGGGTGCCCGATGATCGGTTGCATCGCGCAGGACGACGAGCTGCCGCGCGTCCGGCGTCGCACGTATCACCAAAGGTTCGTCCCGGAGTTCCGTCGAGGCGCCGCGTGGCATCGAGCCGGGTTTGACCGCGGCGGCGCCGATTGATTGCTTACGCGATCACCGCCGCGAGCGCGACGACGAGCGCGGGCGGCATGACCCACGCGCCGACGCGCAGGAAATCGACACCCCGTACGTGAACGCCGTCGCGGCGCAGCGCGGCGAGCCAGAGGATCGTCGCCAGCGACCCGGTGACCGAGAGGTTCGGGCCGAGGTCGATGCCGACGAGGATCGCATCGGTGATGCGCGGATCGGCGTGCGCGCCGCCCGCTGTCGCGCCGGCGATGAAGGCCGCTGGCAGGTTGTTCAACACGTTGCACGTCAGTGCAACGGCGACCCCGGCGAGCGCAGCGGCCATCGGCACCGATTGCTCTGCCGCTTCGCGTAACACGGCCTGCAGCCAAGCGATCGCTCCGGTCAGGCGCAGTCCTTCGACGAGTACGAACAATCCAGCGACGAGCGGCAGGATGCTCCAGGCGACGTGCCGCGCGATCGCCCAGGGCGTTTTGCGTTCGACGCCGAGCACGAGCGCGAGCGTCGCGATCGCCGCCGCGAACGTCGCGGCGCCGAGGTCGAGGCCGAACGTCGACGCAAGCGTCAGCGCGACGGCGGCCGCGACGAGCCCGCCGGCCGCAACGCGACCGCCGCGCGTCAAGGTCGGGATCGGAACGTCGGTGGCGAGCGCCCCGCGAAGCGTACGGCGTTGCGCAAGACGCAAGGCGAAAAACGTCGCGACGATCGCGGCGAGCGATGGAAGCGCGAAGCGGGCAAGCCACGCGGATAGCGGCGGCAGCTCGCTGCCGAAGACGACGAGGTTCGCCGGGTTGGCGATGGGAAGCACGAAGCTCGCAGCATTGGCCACGAACGCGCAGACGAAGAGATACGGCATTGGATCGGCGCGCGCCGTGCGCGCGGCTGCGAGCACGGCGGGCGTCAGCACGACAGCCGTTGCGTCGTTCGACAGGAACACGGTGACGACGACGCCGACGCCGTACACGAGCGCGAAGAGGCGGGCCGGCGAGCCTCGTGAAAAGCGCGCGGCGCGTGCTGCGAGCCAGTCGAACAGTCGCTCGCTGCGTCCGAGCTCGGCGAGCAGCATCATGCCGGCGAGGAACAGATAGACGTCGTAGCCCTTCGCGACGCCGGCGAATGCCTGCCGCCACGGCAGCAGCGACAGCGCGACGAGTGCGACCGCGCCGCCCACCGCCCACAGCGCTTCCGAAGTGCGCCATGGGCGGACGATGACGCCCGCGATCGCCGCGATACAGATCGCCCACGTCGCGGCGTGCGCGAGCGTCACGTGGTCGTCAGGCGATCCAACGCCTCGCCGCTCGTTCGCTCGGGAAGGACGAAAGGTGCGCACCGCCGCGTCATGGGAAGCGAAGCATAGCGACTCGCGCTGTTCAATGCGGCGCCGATCGGCGATCATTCACCGCCCGCCGCGACGAAAGACGACGAACCAAGACACGGCGGCGAGAACCACCGCAGGGAGGAACGCCGCCCTTGGAAACGCCAACGCCCTCCGCGTGCGCGGCGTGCTCGCTGCGCGCGCGCCGCGCCGGTCTTCCGCTGCTGTGTCTCTTCGCACTGCTTTCCGCGCAGCAAGCCGGCGCACAGACGTTGCGCGAGCTAGGCGACCTGTCGCTCGAGCAGCTGTCGCAGGTCGAGATTACGTCGGTGTCCAAGCGGGCCGAACCGCTATCGCGGGCGCCTGCTGCAGTGTACGTCATCACGAGCGACGACATCCGGCGCTCCGGCGCGACGTCGCTCGCCGAAGCGCTGCGCCTGGCGCCCAACCTCGAGGTGGCACGCGTCGGTTCGCAGGCGTACAACATATCGTCGCGCGGAATGAACTCCGTCAACGCGTCGAACAAGCTGCTCGTGCTGATCGACGGCCGGAGCATCTACACGCCGTTCTTCTCGAGCGTATTTTGGGATCAGCAGGACGTCATGCTCGCCGACGTCGACCGCATCGAGGTCATCAGCGGCCCGGGCGGTACGCTGTGGGGTTCGAACGCGGTGAACGGCGTGATCAACGTCATCACCAAGACGTCGGCGCGGACGCAGGGCGGGCTCGTCGACGTCAAGGCAGGCGATTTCCTGCAGCGCGGCGAGGGCCGCTACGGCGGGAAGCTCGCCGACCTCGGCACGTATCGCGTGTACGCGCTCGGCTTCGATCAGGGCAGCACGCGACGCCCGAGCGGCGGGAGCGCGATGGACGGCTGGCGCGGCAAGCAGGCCGGCTTTCGCGCCGACCTCGCGACGGCGGCCAACAGCTACACGCTGCAAGGTGACGCGTACGACAACGTGATCGACACACCCGGCGGGCGGCGCCGCGGCGGCAACGTCCTCGGCCGCTGGAATCGATCGTTCGCGCACGGCTCGCTTTCGGTGCAGGCGTATTACGACCAGCAGGACCGCGACGTCCGCGACATCGCAGGCGGCGGGTCGTTCGAGCGGACCGGCACGCTCGACATCGAGGTCGAGCATGCGATCAACCTCGGCACGCATCAGATCGTATGGGGCGGGGGACACAGGACGTGGCGCGACCGGTTCACCAACACGGCGAACCCGTTCGAGCTGAAGCCACCCGAGGAGACGCTGAACGTCACGAACGTGTTCGCGCAGGACACGGTGAAGCTGCGCGACGACCTGAGGCTCACCTTCGGCAGCAAGTTCGAATACAGCACGTTCAGCGGCTTGGAAGTGATGCCGAACGTTCGCGTGGGCTGGCAGGCGAATGCCGACAACTTCGCATGGGCCGCGATTTCGCGCGCCGTGCGTGCACCGTCGCGGCTCGAGCGTGACCTCACCGCGCCCGGCATCGTCAACCCGTCTCCGGAGTTTCAGTCGGAGAAGCTCGTCGCCTACGAAGCAGGTTGGCGCGCGCAATGGTCGCCGGTCGCATCGATTTCCGCGTCGGTCTTCTACGACGATTACGACGACTTGCGCACGACCAAGCCGGGCGACGTGACGGCGCTTCCCGTGACGTTCGGCAATGGGTGGAAGGGCTACACGTACGGCACCGACGTGTGGGGAAGCGTCAGCCTCGCCGGCTGGTGGCGGCTCGATGCCGGCTTCGAGATCCTCCGCAAGCACTTCCACCTGAAGCCTGGTGAACGCGACATCGCCGGCTCGCAAACGGTGCTCGGCCACGATCCCGGTCACCAGGTGTTCCTGCGCTCTTTCTTCGATCTCGGCCGCAATGTCGAGCTCTACGTCGGATTGCGGCAGGTCGGCGCACTGTCGGACATCGGCGTGCCGAGCTACGCCGAGGCCGACGTTCGTCTCGGCTGGCGCGTGACCCCGACGCTCGAGCTTTCGCTCGCCGGCGAGAACCTGTTGCATCGCTTTCATGCGGAAGCCGCCGAGCCGCCGGTCAACCAGATACCGCGCAGCGTCTTCGCCGGCGTGCGGTGGAGCTTCTGAGCGGCCGAACCGTGATCGTCGCCTCGCGAAGCGTTTGCCGCCAGCTCGCCGTCGTCGCGTCGCTTTTCGTCGCGTGCACGGGAACGCCATCGCGTGCGCAGCAACCCGGCGTCGAATACGCGGTGAAGGCAACCTACCTCTACAAGTTCGCGCCATTCGTGGAGTGGCCGATCGGAGTCTTCGCGTCGCCGACCGATCCGTTCGTGATCTGCATCGCCGGCAACGATGCGGTCGGCGTGCTCGTCGACGAGGCGGTGCGCGGCCAGCGCGTCGGCGCGCATCCGATCGAGGTGGTGCACCTCCCGGCTGCCGGTGATGTCGGGTGCCACGTGCTGTACGTCGCGCAGCGCGGGCCGGCGGGCGCCGACGATCTTCGCGCCGTGCGCGGCAAGCCGGTGTTGACCGTCACCGACGACGCCGAGGATCGCCGTGGCATCATCAACTTCGTCTTGCAGGACAACCGCGTGCGCTTCGAGATCGACCAGAACGCCGCCGCGGAGAACAACCTCGTCATCAGCTCGAAACTCCTGAACCTCGCCGTGCGCGTACGTCCGAAAGTGTGACCGTGGCCACGCGCATCTTAGGCATCGAACGCGCCAATTTCTGGCCTGCCGTGGCGGCCGCCGGCGTGCTGCTGCTGTTGCTCGCAGGCGGCGTCATCGTCACGTACAACGAGCAGGCGTACAAGGCCGCGAAGACGCAGCAGGCCGAGGCGCAGAGCCGCATTCTCGCGTCGACGGTGACTGCGGCGCTCGCGTTCGACGATCGCAAGGCGGCGCGCGAGTACGTGAACGCGCTGGCCGTCGATCCGCAGATCCAGGTCGCCGCGGTCTACGACGCCCAGGGGAACTTGTTCGCCGCGTATTCGCGACAAGACGCGCGCGCCGCACTGCCCGCGGTGAAGGCTGCGGATGCACGCATCGACGCCGATCAGCTGCGGGTCAGCGTGCAGGTGCGCCAGGGCAACAACGCGCTCGGCTCGGTCTACCTGCAGATGTCGATCGACCCGATCTCGCGACGGCTCGAACGCTACGGCATCCTCGCGCTGCTCGTCGCGATGGCGTCGCTGATCTTCGGGTTGCTGGGGATCGCGCAGCGCCGTCTCGCCGCCGCGAACGAGCAGCTGCGCCGGCAGGGCGTCGACCTCGCCATGGCCAACGAGAACCTGCGCGCGCAGATCGCGCAGCGCGAAAGCGTCGAGAGCGCGTTGCGGCAGGCGCAGAAGATGGAAGCGATGGGCCAGCTTACGGGCGGCATCGCACACGACTTCAACAACCTGCTGCAGGTCATCATGGGCAACCTCGAGGTGCTGCAGCGGCGCAAGCTCGTCGCCGACGACGACGCGGCGCGGATGATCGGCGCGGCGCGGCGCGGCGCCGAGCGCGCGGCGACCCTCACCCAGCGGCTGCTGGCCTTCGCCCGGCGGCAGCCGCTCGCGCCCAAGCCGATCGACGTCAACAAGCTCGTCAACGGCATGTCCGAGCTCTTGCACCGCACGCTCGGCGAATCGATCCGCATCGAGACGGTGCAGGCGGGCGGCATCTGGCGCGTGCACGCCGATGCCAACCAGCTGGAGAATGCGTTGCTGAATCTCGCGGTGAACGCGCGCGATGCGATGGAGTCCGGCGGCAAGCTGACGATCGAAACGGCGAATATCCATCTCGACGACGCGTACACTGAGGCGAACGAGATACGCGCCGGGCAGTACGTGATGATCGCGGTGAGCGACACCGGCACGGGCATGGCGCGCGACGTCGCGTCGAAGGCGTTCGAGCCGTTCTTCACGACCAAGGATGTCGGCAAGGGCTCGGGGCTCGGGCTGTCGCAGGTGTACGGGTTCATCAAGCAATCGGGCGGTCACGCGAAGATCTACAGCGAGCCGGGGCAGGGAACGACGATCAAGCTTTATCTGCCGCGGCTCGCACAGCAGGAAGACGTCGACGCGGCGACCGCGCTCGCCGGCGCGCTGCCGCAAGGACAGAGCGATCGGCTGATCCTGATCGTCGAGGACGACGAGGACGTGCGCGCGCATGCCGTCGCGATGTTGAAGGAGCTGGGCTATGCGGTGGTCGAGGCGACCGACGCAACCGAGGCGTTGCGCGTGCTCGACGCGCATCCGGACGTTCGTCTGCTCTTCACCGACGTCGGGCTTCCGGGCGGACTCAACGGACGCCAGCTCGCCGACGAGGCTCGGCGGCGCCGTCCCGAGCTCGACGTGCTGTTCACGACCGGGTACGCGCGTAATGCGATCGTCCACCACGGCCGTCTCGATCCGGGTGTCGAGCTCATCACCAAGCCGTTCACCTTCGCGGCGCTCGCGAACAAGGTGCACGCGATCTTCGAGCAGCACGAAGGATCGTCGCGCACGGCGGCGAGCCGCTGACACCGATCACCAGACGCAATGAACGACACGACGGCCGATACGCCACGAAGCGAGGATCCCGAACGCGAGCGCTGGAACACCCGCTTCGCGGCGGGCGACTATGTGTTCGGAACCGAGCCCAACGCGTTTCTCGCCGCGCAGGCGCCTCGACTGCGCCCGGGGATGACCGCGCTATGCGTGGCCGACGGAGAAGGACGCAACAGCGTCTGGCTCGCAGGCCAGGGCCTCTTCGTCACCGGGTTCGATTTTTCGACGGCCGGGCTCGCGAAGGCGCGCGCGCTCGCCGCGAATGCCGGCGTTCGCGTCGACTATCGCGAGTCGGACGTCGCGCGCTGGGATTGGACCGCGTCGCAGTACGACGTCGTCGTCGCCATCTTCGTTCAATTCGCGGCGCCGCCGCTTCGGGCGCGGATGTTCGCGGGCATGATCGAGGCGACGAAGCCCGGCGGGCTCGTCATCGTGCAGGGCTACGGGCCGAAGCAGCTGGAATACGCGACGGGCGGACCGAAGAAGCTCGAGAATCTGTATACGCCGGATCTTCTGCGGCGAAGCTTCGCCGCCCTCGACATCCTGCATCTCGCCGCTCACGACGACGCGATTGCCGAAGGCGCGGGGCACCACGGCATGTCGGCGTTGATCGACATGGTCGCGCGCAAGCCGTCGGCAAACGCGCGCTGAAACCCATGTCGCAAGTCACACCCGGCTTTCGGCGCTTCGGCGAAGCGCTTTTCGCGCTTCTGGTCGAGACCGTCGAGGACTACGCGATCTTCGCGATGGACGCCGATGGGACGATCGTCCACTGGAACGCGGGGGCCGCGCGCATCACCGGCTACAGCGAAGAGGACATCCTCGGGCAGCAGATCGACATACTCTTCACGCCGGAGCAGATCGCGGAGGGCGCGCCCGCCCGCGAGCTCCAGGTCGCGCGCGACACGGGCCGTGCCGAGGACGAGCGGTGGCACATGCGCAAGGACGGGGGCCGCTTTTTTGCGCTCGGCATCGTCGTGCCGTTGCGAAAGGCCGACGGATCGCTGGTCGGCTTCGGCAAGATCCTGCGCGATCGGACCGACATCAAGGAAATGCAGGAAACGCTCAAGAAGCGCACCGAGCGCCTCGAGGAGGAAGATCGCCAGAAGAACCGCTTCCTCGCGACGCTTTCGCACGAATTGCGCAATCCGCTCGCGCCGCTCACCAACGCCGTCGCAATCCTGCGCGTCCATTCGCGCAATGCGCCCCGCCTCTTGCCGATCGTCGACCTCATGGATCGCCAGCTCGACCGCCTCGAGGGACTCGTCGACGACCTGCTCGACGTGACGCGGATCACGCAGGGCAAGCTGCGGTTGCGCAAGGTGCGCATGGACCTCACGCAAGTCGTCCGCGAGGCGGCCGACGCCATACGCATCTCGGCCGAGTCGCGCAATGTCACGGTGACTCTCGCCGCTCCGCCGGATCCGGTGTTCGTCGAGGGCGACCGTCAGCGGTTGCTGCAGGTTTTCGGCAATCTCCTCGAGAACGCCGCCAAGTTCACGCCGGAGGGCGGCAGCATCTCGGCGGTGGTGGACGACGAGACCCCCGAGGCCGTGGTGCGCGTGCGCGACACCGGCGTCGGCATCCGGCCGGAAGATGCGGAGCGCATCTTCGAACTCTTTACGCAGGGATCGGTCGCGCTCGACGAGGCGCGCGAGGGCCTCGGGCTCGGGCTCGCGATCGTGCGTGACCTCGTCGCGATGCACGGCGGCAGCGTGCAGGCGCAAAGCGCGGGCGTCGACAAGGGCAGCGAATTCATCGTCCGCCTGCCGGCGATCGTCGCGGAGACGCGCTGAACGACCGAAGGGGCGCGCGAGCAGCTGCGCCTTGCGGCGCGTGTCGTCCGGCGTCGTCGGCCGTGAATCGAGCGGTGAGGCGGAGTCAGCGTCGAACCGGGGCGCGGGTTGACAGATTGTCTGGATGTCTATACAAGTCACCCATGCCGAAGGCCGACGCTCACGCGGACGGACCAAGCGAAATCGCGGCGGGCACTTTCGATCTCGCGGCGTTCCGCGCGCAGCCGGCCGTCGCGCTGCACCACCAGATCAAGGAGGATCTCGTGCTGCACCTGCGCTCGGAGCGGTTCGCGCCCGGCCTTGCGCTGCCTTCGGAGGCGTCGCTCTGCGCGCATTACGGGGTAAGCCGAGGGACGCTGCGCCGCGCCCTTGCGGATCTGGTCTCGGACGGCTACCTCGAGCGCCATCGCGGGCGCGGCACGTTCGTCAGGCGGTCGAAGCTCGAGAGCGGGGTGGTGGGCGCATACAACCGCTTCCATCTCGTCGGACCGCCGCTCGATGCCGGCGGTCGCATCCTGCAGTGTCGCGCTCTCCGCGCGACGAAGGACATCGGCGCCGTGATGCGCGTGAAGACGGGAACGCGGCTTTGGATCCTCGAGCGCGTGCGCTTCACGCAGGGCACGCCGGTTGGACTGCAGACGAGCTTCCTGCCCTTCGACCTCTGCCCCGGTCTCGCGCGCGAAAATCTCGCCGCGGTCCACTTGATCGACCTGCTGCGCGACGTCTACAACGTGCACCTCGGCAGCGCCATCGAATACGTCGAACCCACCGTTGCCGATGGCTACGCCGCGCGGCATCTCGGCGTCCGCTTGCGCACGCCGCTGTTCCAGATCGAGCGCACGACGTACACCGTCGCGGGCGTGATCGCCGAGTATCGCCGCGGCGTGCTGCGCGGCGACATCTACCGTTACCGGATCGAGCTCCGATGACAAAGCGAACCGTGCTGCCGCGCCGATGCGACGTGTCGCGGACCCGATGTGGTCTTGGCCGCACGGCTCGGTGCGAGCGGCGATCATGAGACCGACGAACGTTGTCGTCGTGATGTCCGACGAGCACAGCCGGCGCGTGCTCGGATGCTACGGGCATTCGATGATCAGGACGCCGCACCTCGACGAGCTCGCCGCGCGCGGAGTGCGCTTCAGCGACGCGTATTGCAACGTGCCCATCTGCGTGCCGTCGCGCGCGTGCTTTGCGACCGGGCGCTACATCCACCAGATCGGTTTCTGGGACAACGCGATCCCGTACGACGGCAGCGTGCCTTCGTGGGGGCATCGGCTCATCGCGAACGGCCATCGATCCGTTTCGATCGGCAAGCTGCATTACCGCAGCACCGACGACGACAACGGATTCGACGAGGAGATCATGCCGCTGCACGTGGTCGACGGCGTGGGCGATCTGCTCGGCCTGATCCGCGACGATCTGCCGGTTCGCACGGCCGCGCTGAAGCTTGCCGAGGAGGCCGGACCGGGCGACTCGAGCTACCAGCGCTACGACGACGACATCACCGCATGGTCCCGGCGCTGGCTGCGCGACGAGGCTCCGAAGTACCGCGACAAGCCCTGGGTGCTGTTCGTGTCGCTCGTCTGCCCGCATTTTCCGCTCAAGTCGCGCGAGGCGTTCTACCGGCTCTATCCGGAACATGCGGTGCCGCTCCCGGCGCTCTACGCGCAAAGCGAGCGGCCGGACCATCCGTACATCGACGCGATGCGTAAGTGCATGGTGTACGACCAGGCGTTCGACGAAGCCAAGGTGCGCCGCGCGATCGCCGCCTATTTCGGCATGGTGACGTTCGTCGACGACAACGTCGGCAAGATTCTCTCGACGCTCGACGAGACCGGCCTCTCGGACTCCACGCGCGTCATCTACACGAGCGATCACGGCGACAACCTCGGCGCCCGCGGGCTGTGGGGAAAATCCACGATGTACGAGGAGTCGGCCGGCGTGCCGCTGATCATGGCGGGCCCCGACGTTCCGACCGGCATGGTCTGCCGCGAGCCGGTCAGCCTGGTGGACTGCTTCCCGACGATCCTCGCGGCGGCGGGCGTCCCTGCGCACCCCGCCGATCGCGACCTGCCTGGGCATTCGCTGTTCGACCTCGCGCGCGGCATCGCGCCGCGACGCACGGTGCTTTGCGAGTATCACGCCGCGGGCGGCGCGACAGGGGCGTTCATGACGCGGCACGGGCCGTTCAAGTTCGTCCATTACGTCGACATGCCGCCGATGCTGTTCGACCTGGATCGCGATCCGCAGGAGCGCCACGACCGGGGCCGTGACGCCGGCTACCAGAGCCTGATTCGCGATTGCCTGGAAGATCTGCGGCGCATCCTCGATCCCGAGGAGGTCGACCGTCGCGCGCGCGCCGATCAGCAAGCGCGCATCGCGACGTTCGGCGGCCGCGAGGCGATTCTCGCGCGCGGCTCCTTCGGACATTCTCCTATCCCCGGGGAGAAGGCGGTCTACACCTGAAGCGCTGCTACCGAGTCCCTTCGACATCGATCGTTTGGAGGTCCCATGAAAAGACCGATCCGCACGCAGTCCGAAAGTCGCCGTCGCTTCCTGGGGCACGCGGGCGCTGCGCTCAGCGCGACGTCCGGACTGACGCGTGCGGTGCGGCCACTGCGGGCGTTCGCGGCGTCGGGGCTGGCAGCGCCGGCGCTCGCGGTGAAAGCCGCCAGTGCGGCGGACGTCGCGAAGGCGAAGGCGGAAGGCAACGTGATGCTCTACACGAGCCTCGACACGAAGATCGTCGACGACATCATCAAGCCGTTCCAGGAACAATACGGAATCAAGGTCCAGTACTACCGCGGAGGCTCCGCGGACGTCTCGTCGAAGGTGCTCGCGGAGGCCGCGGCGCACCGCGTCCAGGCGGACATCGTCGATGCGTCGGACGTCGGCGCATTCCTCGCCATGAAGAGCATGGGCATCCTCAAGACTTACGACTCGCCTTCGGCCAAGGCGGTGGCCGCGAATTTGCGCGATCCGGACAACACGTGGGTCGCCGATCGCCTGACGCAGGCGGTGATCCAGTGGAACACGAACGGCGTCGGAAGTGCGCCGCCGCGTCATTGGAAGGACCTGGCCGATCCGCGCTACGCCGGGAAGCTCGCGTTTTTCAGCAGCAGCAACGGCGATGGCGGACCGCGGCTTTGTACGCTCGCACTCTCGCTCGGATGGGAATTGCTGGAGGCGTACGCGTCGAACAAGCCGCTGCGCGTCGCGACGCCGCAGCTCGTCACCCAGCTGCTCGAAAGCGGCGAGCGTGCCGCGGCGTTCTGCACGAACGACAACATCGCCTGGCGCTCGAAGAAGCTCGGCAAGCCGACCGATTACGGCTTCCCGTCGGAAGGCGTGCCGACCGAGCTCGGCGCGGTGGGTCTGCTCAAGGACGCGCAGCATCCGAATGCCGCCATG
>DASTGT010000021.1:0-3891 GCA_035718935.1 Casimicrobiaceae bacterium | reverse complement strand
CTCGACGATGCGTCGTTCCGCTTCGATGCGCGCTATCCGGACGTCGCGACTGCGCGCGGCCGCGATTTCGTGCTGATCGAGGTGCTGTGGTCGGTGGGCCGCAGCGTGAAGGTCAAGCGCAAAATCGCGGCCGACATCGTCGCGGCGCTCGCGCGCAGTCCGGGGCTCGATTCCGAGCAGGTGATGATCGTGTTCGTCGAGACGGCATGGGAGAACTGGGCGTTTGCGGGCGGCCGCCTGCTGCACGCGGCATAGGAAAAACCGCGCGCGCGAAAGCGTAAGCTTGCGCACTTGCGCGAGCCCATCGTCACCCCGCAGTCGTCGCACTCCCTCGACGCGCTGCGCCGGAGCTTCCCCGGCGGCTTCGCGTTCGTCATGGCGACCGGCATCGTGTCGCTCGCGCTGGACGAGCAGGGCTTCGCCGGCCTTGCCCATGCGCTCTTCGCCGTCAACGCGGCAGCCTACGCGATCCTCTGGATCGCCGGCGCCGCACGGATTGCCCGCAGCTGTCGCGCGCTCGCGCGCGAACTCGGCGACCATGTGCGCGGGCCGGCGTTTCTGACCATCGTCGCCGGCACCTGCGTTCTGGGCGTGCAGTGCGTGCAACTCGCCGGATGGCGCAGCGTCGCCGCGTCGCTGTTGTTCGTCGCGATCGCGCTGTGGACCTTGCTGATCTACGGTTTTTTCGCGGCCGTGACGATCGTCGAGCCGAAGCCCACGCTCGAGCGCGGGCTCGATGGCTCGTGGCTGCTCGCCACCGTGTCGACCGCGGCGATCGCCGTGCTGGGAACGCTGATCGCGCCCGACTTGCCGCGCAGCGACGTGGTGATGTTCGCCTGCCTCGTGTTCTTCCTAGCGGGCGCGATGCTCTACATCGTCGTCATCGGCCTCATCTTCTTCCGCTGGACGTTTCGCTCGATGGGCGCCCACATGCTGACGCCGACGTACTGGATCAACATGGGCGCCGTCGCGATCACCACGCTCGCCGGCGCGCACCTGATTGCTGTCGCGCCCGCGTATGCGTTCCTCGCGGGCATCCGGCATTTCGTCGAGGGCTTCACGCTGTTCTTCTGGGCGACGGCAACGTGGTGGATTCCGCTGCTCGTCGCGGTCTTCGGCTGGCGGCACGTGCACCAGCGAGTGCCCGTTCGCTACGACCCGCAATACTGGTCGCTGGTCTTTCCGCTCGGCATGTACAGCGTCGCAACCGGCGCGTACGCACGCGACAACGCGCTCGCATTCCTCGATCCGCTCGCGCGCGTCGCCGCGTGGGTCGCCTTCGGCGCATGGCTGCTGACCGCGGCGGGGCTCGTCCACCGGCTGCTCGCACCCCGCACGGAGACGTCCGCGTCGCACTGACAGCATTGGCGGAACGGCCATTGCCGCTGCGCATTTGTTGCCAGCCGGGGGGCATGCGGCGCGCCCGCCGCGGGCCAAGGGCGGCTGGGCGCGGCGGTACGGATCGTGCGTCTCTCGAGGCATTGCAACGAACTTTGGGAGACGACGATGGCGACCACTTTTGTTGCGCCCGCCAACACCCGGACCATCGACTGGAGCTACGCGATGCTCGCCGGCGTCGTCGCGATGGTCGTGTTCGGGATCGTCGAGATGGCGTTCTCGTGGGCGAGCCGCGGCGCGTCTCCGCTTGCGCCGCTCGCGGTGTTCGGCACCGCGACGCTCAACGCACTGATGCCGTCGGCGCATCCCGGCGGTGGCGTCAGGACGGCGATGGTCGGCGTCGCATGCCTGCTGGTCCTCGGCGCAATCTCGGGCGTCATCCTGGCCTACCTGGTGAACACCCTGGGCATGGCAGGCGCCGCGCTGGTGGGACTCGTGTTCGGCCTCGCGATGTTCGCGCTCGACATGTACGCGATCGCCCGCGTGCTCCCGGCGCTCGCCCCGCTTCGTGACTGGATGAGCGCCCTCGCCTACGTGATCCAGGGCGTGCTCGCCGCGGCGCTCTACAAGGTCATGACACGCGAGGACGCAACCGCCGCGCCGGACGAGGACGCGCACGACCTGCGCGACCTGCGCCACGCGCGGCTCGTGTAGCGATACCGCTCCGCGTCCCGAGCGGCGACAGGGCCGCAAGCGAGTGTCCCTCGCGCCGCGGCGCCCGCGGCGGATCGGTTACGCCTCGACGGGCTGCGCCAAGACGGTCTTGTCGAACACGATGCGGCCGGCCTTCTCGCGCACGTGTACCGTGTCGCCGGCTGCGAAGTCGCCGGCGAGAATCTCCTTCGCGAGCGGATTCTCGATCTCCTGCTGGATCGCGCGCTTGAGCGGCCGCGCGCCGTAGACGGGATCGAAGCCGGCCTGCGCGATGTACGCGAGGGCCTGCGGCGTGACCTCGAGGCCGATGTCGAGCTTCGCGAGACGCGATTCGAGCCCACGCAACTGAATGCGCGCGATGCTCGCGATCTGATCCTGCGCGAGCGGATGGAACACGACGATCTCGTCGATGCGATTCACGAACTCGGGCCGGAACGTCGTCTTCACCTCCGCCATCACGGCAAGCTTGATCGCCCCCGGGTCGCGCCCTTCGTTGGTCATCTCCTGGATCCGATGCGACGCGAGGTTCGACGTCATCACGATCACCGTGTTGCGGAAATCGACCGTGCGGCCCTGCCCGTCGGTGAGGCGTCCGTCGTCGAGCACCTGCAACAGCACGTTGAACACGTCCGGGTGCGCCTTCTCGATCTCGTCGAACAGGATCACCGAGTACGGCTTGCGCCGAACGGCCTCGGTCAGGTAGCCGCCCTCCTCGTAGCCGACATAGCCGGGCGGCGCGCCGATCAGCCGCGCCACGGAGTGCTTCTCCATGAACTCCGACATGTCGATGCGCACCATCGCCTGGTCGCTGTCGAACAGGAATTCGGCGAGCGCACGCGTAAGCTCGGTCTTGCCGACGCCCGTGGGCCCGAGGAACAGGAACGAGCCGTACGGACGATTCGGATCGGCGAGCCCCGAGCGCGAGCGGCGAATCGCGTCGGAGACGAGGCGCACCGCCTCGTTCTGGCCGACGACGCGCTGGTGCAGGCGCTCTTCCATATGGATGAGCTTCTCGCGCTCGCCCTGCATCATCTTCGACACCGGGATGCCCGTTGCGCGCGAGACGACCTCGGCGATCTCCTCCGCGCCGACCTGCGTGCGCAGAAGCTGCGGCTTCTTCTGCTGCTCGGACTCGAGCTTGCTGTCGACCTTCCTGAGCTGCGCTTCGAGCGCGGGCAGCTTGCCGTACTGCAGCTCCGACATCGTCTGCCAGTCGCCCTTGCGCTTCGCCTCGTCCATCTGGAGCTTGATCTTGTCGATCTCCTCCTTGATGTGCTGGCTGCCGGCGACCTGCGACTTCTCGGCCTTCCACACCTCGTCGAGATCGGCGTATTCGCGCTCGAGGCGCCCGATCTCCTCCTCGATCGCGGCAAGCCGCTTCTTCGACGCCTCGTCCTTTTCCTTCTTGACCGCCTCGCGCTCGATCTTGAGCTGGATTATCCGGCGGTCGAGCCGATCCATCGCCTCGGGCTTCGAGTCGATTTCCATCTTGATGCGCGCGGCCGCCTCGTCGATCAGGTCGATCGCCTTGTCGGGAAGAAAGCGATCGGTGATGTAGCGATGCGAAAGCTCGGCCGCCGCGACGATCGCCGGATCGGTGATGTCGACGCCGTGGTGAATTTCATAGCGCTCCTGCAAGCCACGCAGGATGGCGATCGTCGACTCGACCGACGGCTCGTCGACGAGGACTTTCTGGAAGCGCCGCTCGAGCGCCGCATCCTTCTCGATGTACTTGCGATACTCGTCGAGCGTCGTCGCGCCGACGCAATGCAATTCGCCGCGCGCGAGCGCGGGCTTCAGCATGTTCCCCGCGTCGATCGCGCCTTCGGCCTTCCCGGC
>DASTGT010000020.1:0-2076 GCA_035718935.1 Casimicrobiaceae bacterium | reverse complement strand
GGAGCCGGCATTCGGGCCGCTTGGCGGGATCGAGGGATTGAAACCTCGCACCTCTCCCGTTAATGGATTGAATAGCAGGAAATCCGCAGGGACGGCCCCCGGGTTGGTGCCGTCGACCCCGATGGAAGGTAGATAGCCGGTGCGCGAGAAGTCGCGCTGGAGCGCCTTCAACGAATCCTGCTTGAGATAGTCCGCCGAGACGAAGATGTTGTAGCGGTCGCGCGCCAGATCGCCGAAGCCGAGCGTCGCATTGCCGCGCCCACTGTTCCCGCCGGGATGCTCGGTGACGTCGTAGTCGCCGTTGATTTCGACGCCTTTGAAGTCCTTGCGCAGGACGAAATTGATGACGCCGGCGATCGCGTCGGTGCCGTAGATCGCCGACGCGCCGTCCTTCAGGATCTCCACGCGCTCGATCGCCGCGAGCGGAACACCCGACAGGTCGACTGCATTGCCGCCCGACAACGCGTACGGCGCGAGCCGATGACCGTTCAGCAGCACGAGCGTGCGTTCGGAGCCGAGGCCGCGCAGCGAAGCCGCCGTGAAGCCGGTCACGAAGTTGCCGATGCCGAGTGCCGGGTTCGATCCACCGAACGACTGGTTTGCGCTGATACGGTCGAGCAGCTCCTGCGCCGTTTGGATCCCGGCGTGGTCGATCTCTTCGCGCGTGATGACCGAAAGCGGCAGCGCGCCTTCCGACTCGGTCCGCTTGATGTTCGACCCGGTGACGTCGATGCGAATCGGTTCTGTCTGTTCCGCCGTCGGCTCCTGTGCGCCGAGCGGCGTCGCGACGACTGCAATGGCGTGACCGCACGCGGCGAGCGCCGCGCGACGGGCCCGAATACGCCGTTGTCGGTCGTTCATCGCGCAACGGCTGGGCGTTGCCGTCATCGCGCGTCCACGACCAGAACGTGAATCGCTGTCGGTACGCCTTTGAGCGCGTGCTGGCCGCGATCGCCGAACGTGAAACCCGCTCCGCCAACGAGGTCGCGCACCGTCGCGGAGACGAGCACTTCGTCGGCCCCGGCGAGCCCGGCGATACGCGCGCCGATGTGGACGGCAATTCCGCGGACGTCGCCGCCATGCATCTCGCACTCGCCAGTGTGGACGGCTGCACGCACGCTGACGCCGAGACGCTTGACGGCCTCACCGATGGCTTGCGCGCAGCGGATTGCGCGTGCCGGCGCGTCGAACGTCGCGAGCACGCCGTCACCGGTCGATTTGATCCAGCGGCCGTGAAAACGCTCCACGGCCTGACGGGACACGCGGTCGTGCTCGAGCAGAACGACGCGCCACGCTTCGTCGCCGAGCCGTGCCGCGGTGGCTGTCGAGTCGACGATGTCCGTGAACAGCACGGTCGCAAGCTGGCGGCCCTCGTCGCGGATGTCGCCCGCCAGTCCGGCCGCTCGCGCCACGAGCATTTCGCAGGCCGGATCGACGGTCAGGGTATCGGTCCGTTGCTTCAGCGAAACGACCGTGCGCCCGCCAGCGTTGCGGCGCAGGTTTGCGATCGCGCTGACGTTGACGAGCGTGGCGGCGTCGAGCGGCACGAACACGCTCGGGTCGAGCTCGGCGGCCAGTTCGGCGAGCGTCCGATCGACGGTGGACTGCGAATCGGCCGTCACGACGCGTACGACGTCGTGGCTTGCGGTGATGTAGCAGATCTCGTCCAGAGTGACGAGTTGCAGCTCGGTGCCGTGCGCGACCGTGAGCCAGCGCATGTACTCGCGTGGCGCAGTCGCCTGCGCGAGCGAACGCAGGAAGCCGTCGAGGTTTGCCGGCGCGCTTTTCACCTTCTGCTTGAGCCGTGCGACCGTGGTCATCAGCCGCGCCGCCGAGAATGGCTTCAGCACGTAATCGACCGCGCCATGCTCGAACGCCGCGAGCGCGAACTTGTCGTAGGCCGTCACGAATACGATATGAACGCGGGCGCCGAGCTGCTGCGCCACTTCGATGCCCGTCATGCCGGGCATCTCGATGTCGAGGAAGAGGATGTCCGGCGCGTGGTGCTCGAAAGCGCGAATCGCTTCGATGCCATCTTCCGCCTCCGCGCAGATCACGAGCTCGGGCCAGAGCCTG
>DASTGT010000019.1:0-11254 GCA_035718935.1 Casimicrobiaceae bacterium | reverse complement strand
ACGTGCTACTACCAGGCGATCGACTTCTGCATCGAGCGCGGCATCGCGAGCTTCGAGGGCGGCGCGCAAGGCGTGCACAAGCTCGCGCGCGGCCTGTTGCCCACACCGACGCATTCGCTGCACGCGATTGCCGATCGCACGTTCGCGCGCGCCATCGCCGACTACTGCGCGCGCGAGCGCGTGGACGTCGCGCATTCGATCGACGAGCTCGAGTCGTCGAGCCCGTTTCGCACAGCCACCTCTGACACGTGTCAGAGGTGAGCAGTTGAATCCGCGACGCCGCTGTCCGTGAGACGCTCACCTCTGACACGTGTCAGAGGTGGCTGTTAAGACTTCTCGTCGAGCAGCAGCCGGCGCAATGCCGGATTGTCGGCCGCGTCGGCCGCCATGTCGGCCTGCACGACGGTGCGCGTGCGCTTGGCGCGAATCTGCGGTTGTCGCGTCGGACGCTTCGGTACGTTGTATTCCGACGGCATCGAGAGCTCCACGCGGTCCGAGCCGCCACCGGTCAGCTGGCGTCCGCCGCGGCCGTTCGCCTGCGCGACGCGCTTGGCACGCGGACCGCTTCGCTGGCGTGGACCGTTGTTGCCGTAGCCGTGGGAAGCGTTGCCCGTCGCGCTCGTGCGCGCGAACGGCGCGGCGTTGGCATTGCTGTGCGGCTGCTTCTCGTCGAAGTCGTGCCGTGCGCGCGGCGGGCGGCCGTCCTGCGGCGGCTTCGGCTTGCCCGGCTTGCGCACGAACGGCTTCGCGGAAGGCGGCGCGCCATTCGCCCCCGGCTTCGCTCCGCGTTGCTTCCACGGACGACCCTTGCGCGGATGCGCATTCTGCCCGGGTCGCGGCCCGTGTGCGGGCGCGCCCTGCGGTGATTGTGCGAAGCCGTCGGTGCCGGCGCCTACGGGCACGTCCATCCCGGGGCGCGCCGGATGCGGCGGCCGCGCGCGACCGGGCGCCATGCCCGGGCGTCCGCGCTTGCCCTTCGCGGGATGCGCATTGCGCGGACCGTCAGCGGGCGAAGGACCGCGCCCGGCACGCAAGCCCGCGGACGCCACGAGCGCGTCGACGTCGGCCGACTCGAGCTCGACCATCTGCCCGCGCTTCAGCGAAGACGGCATCGCGATCATGCCGAAGCGCGTTCGGATGAGGCGGCTCACCATGAGGCCGAGCGCCTCGAAGATGCGCCGGACTTCGCGATTGCGCCCTTCCTTCAGCACGACGTGGTACCAGCGATTCGCACCGTCCTCGTCGCCCCCGCCATCGGTGACTTTCTCGACGCGCGCCGGCCCGTCCTCGAGTTGCACGCCTTCTGTCAGCGTGCGCATCTGATCGTCGGAGAGCCGGCCCATGACACGCACCGCGTACTCGCGCTCGACTTCGTAGCGCGGATGCATCATCCGGTTGGCGAGCTCGCCCGAGTTCGTGAAGAGCAGCAGGCCTTCGGTGTTGTAGTCGAGCCGGCCGATGTTGATCCAGCGTCCGTTGCCGATCGACGGCAACTTCGCGAACACGGTCGGACGCCCTTCGGGATCGTCGCGCGTGACGATCTCGCCCGCAGGCTTGTGGTACATGAGCACGCGCGGCCGCGGCTCGGCGAAGCGCACCTTGACGACTTCGCCGTTGATGCGAACCTCGTCGCCGGGACCGACCTTCTGGCCGATCTCGGCGGGCATGCGGTTCACGGTAATGCGTCCGGCGAGGATCAGCTCCTCCATCGCACGCCGCGAGCCGAACCCGCAGCTCGCCAGCACCTTGTGCAGGCGCTGCGGCTCGCTGAAGACTTCGTCAGTCGACCGTTTGTGCTTCGGTGGCGGCAGGCTCTCCGCGATCCGTTGCAGCGCCAGGCTCGGCTGTTGGGTCGGACCCGAGGATCGGGCTCGCGAGTGCGCTTTGCGCCTCGGCGGCCTTGGTGGGGGCATCAGGCATCTCCAGGAGGTGGGACGTATCGAGCTCGGCGAGCGGAGGCAGCTCCGCGACCGAGGTGAGGCCGAGATCGTCGAGGAAAGTCTTCGTCGTCGCGTAGAGCGCGGGGCGCCCGGGCGTCTCCCGGTGACCCACGACCTCGACCCATTGCCGGTCTTCGAGCGTCTTGATGACGTTCGTCGACACGGACACGCCGCGGATCGCTTCGATGTCGCCGCGGGTGACGGGTTGTTGATAGGCGATGATCGCGAGCGTCTCCATCACCGCGCGCGAATAGCGCGGCGGTTTGTCGGGCGCGAGGCGATCGAGATAGGGCTGCACGTCGCGCCGGCCCTGGAAGCGCCAGCCGGAAGCGACCTGCACGAGCTCGACCTTGCGCGCCGACCACTCCTGCGCCAGCGCGTCGAGCACCTTGCGCACCGTGTCGGCGTCGAGTGGGGGATCGAAAAGCTTCGCGAGCTGCGCCGCCTGCACGGGCTCGCCGGCGACGAGAAGCGCCGCTTCCAGGACCTGCTTGATGTCGTTCAGTTCGTCGTTCATGAATGCATGGATCATTCCGCAGCGAGCGCGAACGGCGCTTCGTTGCGCAACTGCGCGTAGATCGGCGCGTAAGGCTCCGCTTGCGTGACGCGGATCAATTGCTCACGCGTGAGCTCGAGCAGCGCGAGGAACGTGACGACGAGATGCGCCACGTCGGCGTGTTCGGCGAAAAGCGCCGTGAACTCGCTGTAGCGCGCAGGCTCGAGCAACTTGAGGAGCCGGCTCATCTCGGAGCGCACCGACAACTGCTCGCGCGTGACGAGATGATGACGGTTCGCGCGCGCCCGGGCAATGAGTCCCGCCCACGCGGCACGCAGATCGTCGGGCGCGACGTCGGGAAAACGCTCGCCCGCGACGCGCTCGAACCACACGCGCACCGTCGTGAAGTCGCGTTCGGCAAGCGGCATCGCGTCGAGTTCCCGCGCCGCCTGCTTCATCCGTTCGTATTCGAGCAGCCGTCGCACGAGCTCGGCGCGCGGATCTTCGGCCTCGCTTCCCGGCGGCGCCGGCGGCCGCGGCAGCAGGAGCCGCGATTTGATCTCGATCAGCACGGCGGCCATCAGCAGGTATTCGGCCGCGAGCTCGAGCTGCGTGCGCCGCATCATCTCGACGTAGCCCAGGTATTGCCGCGTGAGCTCCGCCATCGGGATGTCGAGCACGTTGATGTTCTGGCGGCGGATCAGGTACAGCAGGAGATCGAGCGGGCCTTCGAACGTCTCGAGGAACACCTCGAGCGCTTCGGGCGGGATGTAGAGGTCCTGCGGCAGCTCGTTCATCGGCTCGCCGTAGACGCGCGCCAGCGGCTTCGGCTCGGCCGACAGATGCTCGAGGTCGAGCGCCGCGCTCGTGACCCGCGTCGTCCCCGCGCTCGCGGTGCTAGTCATAACGCAGTCCCATCGCCTCGCGCACGTCGCGCATCGTCTCCTCGGCGAGCTTGCGCGCGCGCTCGCAGCCGTCGGCGACGATGTTGCGCACCAGCGTCGGATCGTCGAGGTAGCGCTGCGCGCGCTCGCGGATCGGCTGCTGCTCGGCGATGATCGCGTCGATCACCGGCTGCTTGCATTCGAGGCAGCCGATGCCCGCCGTCGTGCAGCCTTGCCACACCCAATCGCGCGTTTCCTGCTTCGAGTAGACCTGATGCAGGCCCCACACGGGGCAACGCTCGGGATTGCCGGGATCGGTGCGCCGCACGCGCGCGGGATCGGTCTGCATCGTGCGGATCTTCTGTGTGACCGACGCCGGATCCTCGCGCAGCATGATCGCATTGCCGTACGACTTCGACATCTTCTGGCCGTCCAGCCCCGGCACGCGCGGCGTGTCGGTCAGAAGCGCCTGCGGCTCGGGCAGGATCACGCGGCGCGCGCCTTCGAGATAGCCGAACAGCCGCTCGCGATCGCCGAGCGACAGGTTCTGCGCGTCGTCGACGAGCTCGCGCGCGGTTTCCAATGCCTGCGCGTCGCCCTGCTCCTGGAACGCCGTGCGCAGTTGCTCGTAGCGCTTCGCCTTCTTGCTGCCGAGCTTGCGGATCGCCGCGCGCGCCTTCTCCTCGAAGCCCGGCTCGCGCCCGTAGATGTGGTTGAAGCGACGCGCCAGCTCGCGCGTGACCTCGAGATGCGAGACCTGGTCCTCGCCGACCGGCACCTTGTTCGCGCGATACACGAGAATGTCCGCGCTCATCATCACCGGATAGCCGAGGAAGCCGAACGTCGACAGGTCGCGGTCGGCGAGCTTCTGCTGCTGATCCTTGTACGTCGGGACGCGCTCGAGCCAGCCGACCGGCGCGATCATGCCGAGGAGCAGCGCGAGCTCGGCGTGCTCCGGAATGCGAGACTGGATGAAGAGCGTCGCCCGCGTGGGATCGATGCCCGACGCGAGCCAGTCGATGAACATCTCCCATACGCTTTCGGCGATCGTCTCGCTTTCGTTGTAGTGCGTGGTGAGCGCGTGCCAGTCGGCTGCGAAGAACAGGCACTCGTACTCCTCCTGGAGCCGGATCCAGTTCTTGAGCGCGCCGTGGAAATGGCCGATGTGCATGCGGCCCGTCGGGCGCATGCCCGACAACACGCGATCGGGAAACATGAACGAGATGAGTTTTTTCTTGGTCCGGGCGCGTCAGTGCCCGAGCAACGCCTGCAAAAGCCAGTCGGCGGCGCGCAGCAGCGGCCGCATCGCATCGTCGAGCACGCCAAGCGCGAGCAACGCCACGATCACGAACAGCCCGTACGGCTCGAGGCGCGCGTAAGCACGCGCGGCACGCTGCGGGAGCAGGCTCACCGCGATGCGGCCGCCGTCGAGCGGCGGAACGGGCAACAGGTTCAATGCCATCAACACGAGATTCACCGAGACGCCGGCAACCGCCATCGTCACGAGGTCGTTCGCAGCGTTACCCGAGAGCCACTTCAGCAGCAACGCCCAGGCGATCGCCATCGCGAAATTCGCGCCGGGACCCGCCGCGGCGACCCACAGCATGTCGCGGCGGGGATTGCGCAGGTTCGCGAAATTCACCGGGACCGGCTTCGCCCAGCCGAACACGAATTGCGGGCCGCCGAGTTTCGCCGCCAGCAGCAACACGCCGGGGACGACGATCGTCCCGATGGGGTCGATGTGCTTCAGCGGGTTCAGCGTGATGCGGCCCTGCAGCTCGGCGGTGCGATCGCCGAACGCCCTGGCGACGTAGCCGTGCGCGGCCTCGTGCAACGTGATCGCGAAGACCACCGGCACCGCTATGAGCACGATGGTCGTGAGCGACAAGTCCATCAACAGGCGAAGTGTACCGCGATCGAGCCCCGGCCGGGGGCGGAGGCCAGGGCAAACATAGCATGGGACGTGGCCGGCATATAATCGCCGATCTTGCAAACCTTTGGTTATATCCGTTGAATCTCCAGCAGCTGCGCTATCTGTGCGGCATCGTCGACCACGGGCTCAACGTGTCCGACGCCGCCGAGGCGCTCTTCACGTCGCAGCCAGGCGTCAGCAAGCAGGTTCGCCAGCTCGAAGACGAGCTCGGCTTGCGCGTGTTCGTGCGTCAGGGCAAGCGGCTCGCCTCGCTCACGCCGGCAGGTGAAGTCGTGGTGGCAACGGCGCGCCGCGCCCTGCGCGAGATCGGCAATCTGAAGCGGGTCGCCGAGGAGTTCCGCAACGAGGACAGCGGCGTGCTCGGCATCGCGACGACGCACACCCAAGCGCGCTACGTACTGCCACCCGTGCTCGCGCGCTTCGCCGCTCGTTTCCCGAAGGTGCGGGTGGTACTGCACCAGGGCAACCCCGGGCAGGTGGCCGAGCAGACGCGCAACGGCGAGGTCGACGTCGGCATCGCGACCGAGGCGATCGCCGACGACGACGAACTCGTCGCCCTGCCCTGCTACCGCTGGAATCGCGGCATCCTGGTGCCGAAGGGTCATCCGCTCGCCGCCACGTCGCCGCTCACGCTGGAAGCGATCGCCGGATATCCGATCGTCACGTACGACTTCGCGTTCACCGGCCGCTCCGCGATCAACGCGGCGTTCGCCGCGCGCGGCCTCGTGCCCAACGTCGTGCTGACCGCACTCGACTCGGACGTCATCAAGACCTACGTCGACCTCGGCATGGGCGTCGGCATCGTGGCGAAGATGGCCTACGATCCCGCGAAAGACGGGGCGTTCGAGATGCTCGACGCGAGCCACCTCTTCGCTGCGTCGATGACGCGCCTGGCGCTTCGCCGCGGCATCTTCCTGCGCGGCTTCGTCTACGAGTTCATCACGCTTTTCGCGCCGCAGTACACGCGGCGAGCCGTCGACGCCGCGCTGGCGGGCACGACGGGCAGCGACGAAAAGCTATGAATCCGGCGTCGATGGTGCAATTCCCCCCACAGCAATAATGGCACCTTCGACATCACGTTTTCACGCCATGATCGGCTCGCTCGTACGTTTTCTCGCCGCCTCGCTTCTCGTCGCCTCCGCCTGCGCCGCCCACGCCGCGGACTTGCCCACGCGCACGCTCACGATCGACGGCAACGCGCTCACCGTCGAAGTCGCCGCGACGCCGGAGACCCGCGAGCGCGGGCTGATGAACCGCTTCAGCCTGCAACCCGACCACGGCATGCTGTTCGTCTTCGAATCGCCGCAGCCGCTGGCGTTCTGGATGAAGAACACGTACGTCGCGCTGTCGATCGCCTTCGTCGACGCCGACGGCCGCATCCTGAATATCGAAGACATGCGCCCGCAGGACGAGTCGGCGCACTGGTCGAGGGGTGCGGCGCTCTACGCGATCGAAATGCGAAAGGGCTGGTTCGCGGCGAAGGGCATCGCGGCCGGCGACCGCGTCGAAGGCCTCGTGGCACGTTGAACGCGCGGGAAGTTCCGCCGCGCGGCCGCCTCCGACCCGTCATTTTTGACAGTAGCGCGCGGCGAATTGGGCGCCGGCGACAGCGAAACCGCGCGCATTACGCCGCGATCGGTGGCGTTGCAGCCCACGCCGCGCGGTGCCTATCATCCACCCCACGGGGCATGGGACAAGGGGAGGTGTCATGCTGCACGTCATCGATCCGGGCACGCCGGCAACGATCCACGGATACCTCGTCAACGATCATCTGCGGCGTCTCTCCGATGCTGCATTGGAGGGCCGATCGCTCGCCCCGGTCATGCAGGCGATCGTCGGCGAGCTGGGCTTCGACAGCTTCACCTACGGCATGGCGGCGGATCCGCATCCGATGCGGCGCGACACGCCCGCCTACGCCTGGACGACGCTGCCGCACGCGTGGCTGCGCTTATACGGGGCACGCGGTTACATCGAAATCGATCCGCGCATTACGCGCACCGACCACCGCGCCGTGCCCTTCGTCTGGGAGACCGCGGATTTTGCCGGCGACGCCCGTTGCGGCGACTTCCTGCGCGAAGCGGCGCGCTTCGGCGTGGCGAGCGGCATCGCGTTGTCGTTTCGCGATCCGCGCCACGGCCGCATCCTCGTCGCGCTCGACTCGTCGGTCGCGGCGCTCGACGAGCCGCGCAAGCGCCTGATCCGCGATCGACTGGGGGAGATCGTGCTGCTCGCGATGGCGTTCCACGACTTCTTCATGGCGCATCTTTGCGACTGCCGGCCATCGCTGATGACGCGCGTCACGCCGCTGTCGCCGCGCGAGTCGCAGTGCCTCGAAATGGCGGCGAACGGCCTCACCAGCGAGGACATCGCGATGAAGCTCGGCATCAAGGCGCGCACCGCGAACTTTCATTTCGGCAAGATCATGACGAAGCTCGGCGTGCTGAATCGCAAGGAAGCGATCGCGCTCGGCATGGCGCACGGGCTCATCCGGCCCAATCCGCTCGCGATGCGCCCGCTGCCGCCACCGCGGCTGCATCCGCGGCCCAAATAGCTGCACTCGACTCAGCGCGTCGCGGGGCCGAGCGCGGCGACGAAGCGGGCGAGCTCGCGCGGCAACGGGGACGAGATGACCATCGGCTCGGCGGTCGCCGGATGGCGGAAGGTGATCGTCGCTGCGTGCAGGAACATTCGCCGCAGTCCGGCCTTGGCGAGCTCGCGGTTCCACGCGAAGTCGCCGTACTTGTCGTCGCCGGCGAGCGCATGACCGAGGTGCGCGAGATGCACGCGGATCTGATGCGTCCGTCCCGTTTCGAGCTCGGCCTCGAGCAGAGCGAGCGGCGGGACGTGCGCGGGCCACGCCTGCAGGCGCCGGAAAATCGTCGTCGACGCGCGGCCCTCGGCATCGACGCGCACGCGCCGCTCGCCCTCGCGCGTGGCGAATTTGAAGAGCGGCACGTCGACGACGCGCTCGCGCGCGTTCCACGGTCCGCGCACGAGCAGCTGGTAGCGCTTGTCGATCTCGCCGTCGCGCAGTTGGGCATGCAGCGCCGTCAGCGCGCTGCGCTTCTTCGCGACGAGCAGGACGCCGGACGTCTCGCGGTCGAGCCGATGCACGAGCTCGAGGAAGCGCGCCTGCGGGCGCGCGGCGCGCAGCTGCTCGATCAACCCGAGCGCGATGCCGCTGCCGCCGTGCACCGCGAGGCCGGCAGGCTTGTCGACGCCGATCACGGCATCGTCCTCGAACAGCAGCGCGGGCTTGAACGGGCGTGCGACTGCCGCGCGCGACGTGGGCTCCGGCGCCGCGATGCGAATCGGCGGGATGCGCACCACGTCGCCGACCGCGAGCCGCGCCTCGGGCCCGACGCGTCCGCGATTCACGCGCACCTCGCCACTGCGCAGGATCCGGTAGACGTGGCTCTTCGGCACGCCTTTCAGCATCCGCAGCAGGAAATTGTCGATGCGCTGGCCGGCGCCGGCCTCGTCCACGGTGACGCGCGAGGCGGCGTCCTTGCTTAACTCGTTCATTCGCTTATAATCTTGGCGAACGCGCGAGTGCGCGAGAGCGGCCGGCCAGCGCCGGCGCTCGCAAATGCGCCCCGCGAGGGTCCCGTGCGAAGCGCGCGGGGCGATGCACGGCTAAGTCGCTCGCCGAGCGGTGTTTCACTGCGAACAAAGTAGCGATGGTAAAGGAACAGCGCAGCTCCCGCACCCGGCATGGCCGGTTCGAAGCGGCCGCTCGCGCGGCGCCTGGCGAATCATTCTCTCCCGGCTGCCGACTCGTGCAACGAGCGGCAACCGATTGGACAGTCCGCACCTCAGCGAAGAAGAAGACCGAACGTCGAGAACCCGGCCCGTTGCCGGCATTCATCGTGATGCGTCACCCGTTTCGCTCATCCTGCCCTCCCCGGCCCCGGCCGGCGGCCGGACCGTCTTCGCACGCCACCGCCGCGTAAGCGTCAACGCGCCGCGCCATTCGCGGCGCGCGTTTTCGGCCGGGCCCATGCCCCGCGCACTGCGCCGGGGATCGAAGGCCCATGAAGCGCATGCTTTTCAATGCCACCCAGGCGGAGGAACTCCGGGTGGCGATCGTCGACGGTCAGAAGCTGATCGACCTCGACATCGAATCCGCGTCCAAGGAACAACGCAAGAGCAACATCTACAAGTGCGTGATCACGCGCGTCGAGCCGTCGCTCGAAGCGTGCTTCGTCGATTACGGCACCGAACGCCACGGGTTCCTGCCGTTCAAGGAAATCTCGCGGCAATTCCTCAAGCCGTCGCGCCGCGCGTCCGAGGCGAACGGCAACGGCGATAACGGCGACGGCGAGTCGCGCGGCCGCATCCAGGATCAGCTTCGTGAAGGCCAGGAGCTGATCGTCCAGGTCGACAAGGACGAGCGCGGCAACAAGGGCGCCGCGCTGACGACGTACATTTCGCTCGCGGGACGCTATCTCGTCCTGATGCCGAACAACCCGCGCGGAGGCGGCGTGTCGCGTCGCGTCGAGGGCGAGGAGCGCAACGAGCTGCGCGAGGCCGTGTCGGCGCTCGAAGTGCCGAACGGCATGAGCGTCATCGCGCGCACCGCCGGCATCGGCCGCACGCCCGAAGAGCTGCAGTGGGACCTGAACTACCTGCTGCAATTGTGGCGCGCGATCGAGGACGCCGCGAAGCTGCAGTCGGGGGCGTACCTGATCTACCAGGAGTCGAGCCTCGTCATCCGCGCGATCCGCGACTACTTCCACCCGGACATCGGCGAAATCCTGATCGACACCGAGGCGATCCAGGAGCAGGCGCAGCAGTTCATGGGACACGTGATGCCGAACAACGTGTCGCGCGTGAAGCTCTACAAGGACGACGTCCCGCTCTTCTCGCGCTTCCAGATTGAGCACCAGATCGAGACCGCGTATTCCCGGCAGGTGCCGTTGCCCTCCGGCGGCGCGATCGTGATCGACCACACCGAGGCGTTGGTCTCTGTCGACGTCAACTCCGCGCGGGCCACCAAGGGCGCCGATATCGAGACGACGGCGTTCAACACGAACCTCGAAGCGGCGGAAGAGATCGCCCGCCAGCTGCGCCTGCGCGACCTCGGCGGCCTCATCGTCATCGACTTCATCGACATGGAGAGCGCGAAGAACCAGCGCGAAGTCGAAAATCGGCTGCGCGACGCGCTGAAGTACGACCGCGCGCGCGTGCAGCTCGGCAAGATCTCGCGCTTCGGGCTGATGGAGCTGTCGCGCCAGCGGCTGCGCCCCGCGCTCGCCGAGTCGGCCTACATCCCGTGCCCGCGCTGCCATGGCATCGGGCATATCCGCGGGACCGAATCGACCGCGCTTCACATCCTGCGCATCATCCAGGAAGAGGCGATGAAGGAGAACACGGCGCAGATCGTCGTGCAGCTGCCCGTCGACGTCGCGACGTTCCTGCTGAACGAGAAGCGCGCCGAGGTCACGACCGTCGAAGTGCGCTTCAAGGTCAACGTGTTGCTCGTTCCCAACCGTCATCTCGAGACGCCCAACTTCAGCATCCAGCGCATGCGCCACGACGAGCTCAACAGCGGCGAGCCGCTGCCGGCGTCGTTCGAGATGGTCGAGCAACCCGAAGAGGTCGATGCGCTCGCGCAGAAGGACGAGGCGCGCGAGCCGCGCCAGGAAGCCGTCGTCAAGGGCATCACGCCGGCGCAGCCGGCACCGGTGCGCCCCGAGCCGGTCGCGAGCGCGACCGCTGCGCCCGCGCCCGCCCACGAATCGCACTCGTGGCTTTCGCGCATGTTGCACTGGTTCCGCACGCCGGCGCAGGAAACGTCGGCATCGTCGAGCGTCGCAGCTGCACCTGCAGCGGCGTCCGCGCGGGAGGCCCGCGCTCCGGCGCGGCCACGCGACGGCGGCCGCGATGTGCGCCACCGCGGCGAAGCGCGACGTGAAGGACGGCGCGACGAGCGCCGGCCGGATCGCGAGCGGCGAGAGCACCGCGGCGCGGAGCCGCGCGAGGCGAAAAGCCGCGACGG
>DASTGT010000018.1:0-16623 GCA_035718935.1 Casimicrobiaceae bacterium | reverse complement strand
GAGGAGCTCGTCGCGACCGGGCGCACGGAAGCGGAGATCGCGCGCGAGATCGGCGCCGATCTGCTGGTGTACCAGGACCTCGACGCGCTGAAGGAGGCGGTGCGTCACGGCAATCCACGCCTCTCGGACTTCGAGGCGTCGTGCTTCGACGGCCGCTACGTGACCGGCGACATCACGCCCGACTACCTGTCGCAGCTCGCGAAGGATCGCGACCGCGCGCGCGGCGAGGCGGAGCGCGAAGTGGCGGAGGACGTGAACGCGTAGCGGTGATATACTTCAACTACGCGCCGATTTGAGCTTCAGCTTGCGGGCGCGCAACAAATTCCGCTAAAGCGAGGTCCGCTCCAGCCCGAAGATATCGGGCGGGGCACACGAAACCCGTCTGGCGGAATGTCAGACGGGTTTTTTGTTTTCCGCGCGCGGCGAGCGTCACGTTCGAAGGCACGCGCGCGGTGAAGGAAAGGCGATGACCGAAAGTACTTCCGAGCGCGGGTTCACGACCGCGATCCTGCACGGCGACCGCGCATCGCCGATCGAGCACGGCGCGCTGCATAAACCGCTGCACCTGTCGGTCGCCTACGGATACGGCCGCGCGGAGGATCTCGTGGCGGTGTTCCAGGGCCGGCAATCCGGTTACGCGTACGGCCGTCAGGGCAATCCGACGACCGCGGCGCTCGAAGCGAAGGTGACGGCGATGGAAGGCGGCCTCGCCACGGTCTGCTTCACGACGGGCATGGCCGCGATCGAAGCGACGCTTCTCGCGCTGCTTCGCAACGGGGACCACATCGTGTCGAGCTCGTTCGTGTTCGGCAACACGAACAGCCTGCTCGAGACACTGGCACGACACGGCACGCCGGTGACGTTCGTCGATGCGACGAGCGCCGCGAACGTCGAGCGGGCACTGACGCCTGCGACGAAGCTCGTGTTCGTCGAAACGATCGCCAATCCGCGCACGCAGGTCGCCGATCTGGATGGGATCGGCGCGCTCTGCCGAGCGCGAGCCATCCTCTACGTCGTCGACAACACGATGACCTCGCCCTGGCTTTTTCGGCCGGCGAGCGTCGGCGCGGGGCTCGTCGTCAATGCGCTCACCAAGTACATCGGCGGTCACGGCAACGCGCTGGGCGGCGCGGTCACCGACACGGGGCAATTCGACTGGACGCGCTTTCCGAACATCGACGACTCGTATCGCCGGCAGCCGCCGTCGCTGCAGGGCATCACGCAAATCCGCAAGAAGGGGCTGCGCGACGGCGGTGCGGCGCTCGTGGCCGAACAGGCGCACCATCTCGCGGTCGGTGCCGAGACGCTTGCGCTGCGCATGGATCGGCAATGCGACAACGCGCGGGCGCTCGCCGAATCCCTCGCACGCCATCCGGCGGTGGCGCGCGTGTACTTTCCCGGTTTGGCGTCGCATCCCGAGCACGCGCGCGCCACGCGGCTTTTCCGCGCCCCGGGGGCATTGTTGTCGTTCGAGCTCGCGCCCGGCCGCGACGTGCTCGCGTTTCTCGATCGACTGCGGGTCGTCGTGCTGTCGTCGAACCTCGGCGACAACCGGACGCTCGCGATCCCCGTTGCGCACACGATCTATTGGGAGATGGGACCGGCGCGCCGCGCCGAGATGGGCATCGCCGATTCCCTGATCCGCATCTCGGTCGGCATCGAGGATCGCGACGATCTGCTCGGCGATTTCCTTCAGGCGCTCGGCTGATCGCGCGGGGCTGCAACGCCGCCGCGCGCGGTGCATACTTCGCACCTTCGTTGGAAGGAGGCCGCCATGGCGAACCGCGACAAGCAGCGCAAGGAACCGAAGAAACCGAAACAGCCGAAGAAGCCGAAGGTCTGAGATCGCCCGTAGGCGCCCGCCACGCGGCGCGTCACGCGGCGATCTCGTACTCGCGTATCCCGTCGCGGTCGATCGCGACGTAGTGTCCGCGGTCGTCCCAGTCGGCGAGCACGATGCGCTCGCAGGCGCGGCCGTCGACGACGCTTCGATGCCGCGCGGGTCGATGCGTGTGCCCGTGCACGATGCGCGTCACGCCGCTCGTGCGAAACGCTTGCTCGACGGTGCGCACATTGACGTCGAGGATCGATTCGGGCTTGCGCGCGGTGTCGCTGCGGCTCTTGCGACGCAGCCCGCCGCCGATCCAGCCGCGCACGAAATACGGCAGCGCCAGCAATTGCGCCTGATGGCGCGGATCGCGCGACCACGCGCGAAAACGCTGGTACGCGACGTCGTCCGTGCAGAACTCGTCGCCGTGCGTGAGGAGCGTTCGCGTACCGGCGATGTCGATGATCGTTTGCTCGGCGAGCAGCGTCGCGCCGGCGTCGCGCGCGAATGCCTCGCCGAGCAGGAAATCGCGATTGCCGCGCGCGAGGTGGAGCGCGGCTCCGGCATCGGAGATCGCGCGCATCGACGCCAGGACGTCGCGCGCGAACGGCTCGCGCAGGCGCTGGTCGTCGCCGAGCCACGCATCGAAGATGTCGCCCATGACGTAGACCGCCGCGGCAGCGCGGGCGGGGCCGCGCGCGAAGGCGTGGAAGGCCGCAATGACGTGCGGCCGCGCTGGCGCGAGATGCAGGTCCGACAGCAGCAGCGTCGGCTTGCCTATTCGACGACCTCGGCGCGCTCGATGATCACGTCCTGCGTCGGCACGTTCTCGTGGAAGCCCGAACGGCCCGTCGGCACGCCGGCGATGCGGTCGACGATGTCGCCGCCGCGCACGACCTTGCCGAAGACCGCGTAGCCGTACCCCTGCGGACTCGGACCCTTGTAGTCGAGGAACGCATTGTCGGCGAGGTTGATGAAGAATTGCGATGTCGCCGAGTGGGGTTCGGACGTGCGCGCCATCGCCACCGTATGCCGCGCATTCTTGATGCCGTTCGCGGCCTCGTTGGCGATCGGCTTGCGCGTCGGCTTCTGCTTCATTCCCGGCGTGAAGCCGCCGCCCTGGATCATGAAGCCGGGGATCACCCGATGGAAGAGCGTGTTGTCGTAATGTCCGTCGCGCACGTACGCGAGGAAGTTCTCGACGCTCGCCGGCGCGTTGTCCGTGTCGAGCGCGAGCGCGATGTCGCCCTGGTTGGTGTGCAGGATCACTTCACTCATCGACTCGCCTCCCGGATTGGCAAAACGGGATCGCACCCCGCTGGACCTACTTCTCGACGACGGTCGCCTTGGTGATCAGCACCGGCTCGGTCGTCAACGAGCTCGGATCGATCGGTGCGCCCGGGGGCGCCTTGCGGCCGCCTTTCGGCATCTTCGCGATCTTGTTCACGACGTCCATGCCCGAGATCACCTTGCCGAAGACGACGTAGCCGATGCCGGCCGGATCGGGCGACCGGAAATCGAGCGACTTGTTGGCCGCGACATTGATGAAGAACTGGTCCGCCGCCGAGTCCGGGTTGGACGTGCGCGCCATCGCGATCGTTCCGGGCACGTTGTGGTAGCCGGCCTTGCTGCTCGATTCCGCTTCGTTGACGATGGGCGGGCGCGTCGGCCGCGGCGAGAAGTCTGCCGTGTAGGCGCCGCCCTGGATCATGAAGCCGTCGATCACGCGATGGAACTGCGTTCCGTCGTAGTGCCCGTCCTTCACGTAGCGCAGGAAGTTCTCGACGGTCTTCGGCGCGGCGTCCGGGTACAGCTCGACCCTGATCACGCCGGCGGTGGTATCGAGCTCGACCTCGGGATTCGCGGCGAGCGCGGGTGCGCCAAGCAGCGCAAAGGCGACGGCGGCGATGAACGAAAGCATGCGGGGCATGAACAGGCTCCTGTTACTTGGGGGTCGGGGTCGGCTTCGACGTCTCGCGGATCAGCTTGAGCTTCGCCGCTGCCGTCGAATTTCGCTTGTCGAGGGAAAGCGTCTTCTCGTATTGGACTTCGGCGAGCCGCGCGTAGACGTCTCCGAGGTTCTCGTGCGCGACCGCGTAATCGGGCGCTGCCTGCACTGCACGCTCGAGCTCGTCGCGCGCGAGCGCGTATTCGCCTTTCTTCGCGTAGAGCACCGCGAGATTGTTGCGGGGCTCCGGCAGCTCCGGGTAATCGGCGAGGAGCGCGCGAAACAGTGCGATCGCGTCTTCGGTCTTGCCTTCGTCGGTGAGCACGAGGCCTTTCACGAAACGCGCCTGCGGCTCGCGCGGGCGTTCGTGAATCAGCTTGTCGAGCTTCTCGGTCGCCTCCGCGTAGCGCTTCTGGTCGAGCGCCGATTTCGCCTCGCGCAGCGTCGTCGCATAGGCACGACGCGCGGCCTCGTCCATCTGCCGCGGATCCTCGGTCGCGGGCGGCGACTGCGCAAGCGCAGCCGCGGCGACGGCGGCGCCGACGACGAGCACGACGAGGTTGACGAAGCGGACGGCTGACATGACGACGGGCGACGCGCGGCTCTCGAATCGCGCAGATTCTAGCAGTCGAAGCGCGACGTCGCGCTCAGCCGACCGGCGTGATCCCCGCTTCGCTGCGCAGCTTCGCGGCGGTCGTCTCGATCAGCAGGCGCGCGATCGAAAGCGGCGTCGGCAGGTCGGGCAGCGCATCCACCGGGAACCATTGGACGTCGGCGATCTCCCCGGGATCGGGCCGCAGCTCGCCGCCGGCGTAGCGCGCGGTGTACGCGATCATCAGCGAATGCGGGAACGACCACGATTGGCTCGCGAAGTAGCGCAGGTCGTCCACCGCGATGCCGACTTCCTCGTGCACCTCGCGATGGACGCAGTCCTCGATCGTCTCGCCCGGCTCGACGAAGCCGGCGAGCGCGCTGTACATCGCGCCGGGAAAACGATTGGCGCGTGCGAGCAACAGGTCGTGCCCGCGGGTCACCAGCACCATCATCGCCGGCGAGATTCGCGGATACGCGACGTACCCGCAGCGTTCGCATTGCTTCGCACGCTCGCCGGGCTTGTCGCGCGTCGGATGCCCGCAGCGCCCGCAGAAGCGATGCGTGCGGTCCCACTCGACGACCTGGAATGCGCGCGCGGCGACGGCGAGCAGCCGCTCGGGCACGCGCAAGAACAGCGCGCGAAGGCCTGCGAGTGAGAAGCCCGCGGGCGGGCTCGTCTCGTCGTCCAGTGCGACTGCAACGCACTCGACGCCGTCGAGCCGGCCGAGCGCGTGCGTACGCCCACCGATGTTCGCGCGAGCGAGATCGCCGGCAAGCGGAATCGTCGGCGCCGCTTCTTCGCCGACCACGAGGAGTTTGGTGCCCGAGAACGCGAAGGCGAGCGCCGACGGCGCGACCATCGCAGGCGTCGCGTGCGACGGGACGAAGCCCTGTGGGGTCAGCATCATGCGCAAATCCTCGAAAGCTATAATCGCATGTTCACATAGCTCGAAAGCAGCGCGCCATGGAAGCCGAACAGGTCAACGCGATCGGTTACGCGATCGAGGGATTGCGCGAGCGGACCGCCCAGTTGCGGAGGTATCTTTGACTTCGACGTCAAGACCGCACGTCTCGCCGCCGTCGATCGCGAGCTCGAGGACCCGAAGGTCTGGGACAATCCGGCGCGCGCACAGGAGCTCGGGAAGGAGAAGAAGCAGCTCGACGGCGTCGTTTTGACGCTGACCGAGCTCGGCCGCGAGCTCGACGACAGCGAGGAGCTCTACCACCTCGCGCGCGCGGAAGCCGACGACGCCACGTTGCGCGCCGTCGAAGGCGACGTCGGCCGCATCGAGCGGCGCGTCGCCGATCTCGAGTTCCGGCGCATGTTTCACAACCCGCTCGATCCGGGCAACGCGTTCGTGGACATCCAGGCGGGCAGCGGCGGCACCGAGGCGCAGGATTGGGCGGCGATGCTCCTGCGCATGTATCTGCACTACGCGGAGCGAAAGGGCTACAAGGTCGAGATCCTCGAGGAGTCGCCGGGCGAGGTTGCCGGCATCAAGAGCGCGTCGATCAAGGTCGACGGCGATTATGCGTACGGATTCCTGCGCACCGAGACGGGCGTGCATCGACTCGTGCGCAAGAGCCCGTTCGACTCCAACGCTCGCCGGCACACGTCCTTCGCCAGCGTGTTCGTCTATCCCGAGGTCGACGAGTCGATCGAGGTCGAGATCAATCCGGCGGACCTGCGCATCGACACCTATCGCGCGTCCGGCGCAGGCGGCCAGCACGTCAACAAGACCGACTCCGCCGTGCGCATCACGCACCTGCCGACGAACATCGTCGTGCAGTGCCAGACCGACCGCTCGCAGCATCGCAACCGAGCGGAAGCGTTCGCGATGCTGAAGTCGAAGCTTTACGAGCTCGAATTGCGCAAGCGCCAGGAGGAGCAGGCGAAGCTCGAGGACTCGAAGACCGACATCGGCTGGGGGCACCAGATCCGGTCGTACGTGCTCGACCAGTCACGGATCAAGGACCTGCGCACCCACTACGAGGTTGGCAACACGCAGGCGGTGCTCGACGGCGACCTCGACGATTTCATCTCGGCGAGCCTGAAGCAGGGGGTGTAGTCGTGAACGAGCCGGAATCACGCGACGCGAGCGCAGACGAGAACCGCATCATCGCCGAGCGGCGCGCAAAGCTCGCGGCGCTCCGCGCGCGAGGCGGCGCCTATCCGAACGATTTCCGGCGCAGCGCCCTCGCCGGCGACCTGCATGTCCGGTACGACGCCCTCGACAACGCGACGCTGGAAGCGCAGGCGAACCATGTCGCCCTCGCCGGCAGGTTGATGCTGAAGCGCGTGATGGGCAAGGCCTGCTTCGGCACGCTACAGGACATGTCGGGTCGCATTCAGCTCTACGTCACGTTCGACGGCGTCGGCGCCGAGTCGCTCGACGCGTTCAAGCGCTGGGATCTCGGCGACATCGTCGGCGCGACCGGCACCTTGTTCAAGACGAAGACCGGCGAGCTCTCGGTGAAGTGCGACGGCGTGCGCCTCCTGGCGAAGGCGCTGCGCCCGCTGCCCGAGAAATTCCACGGCATGACCGACACCGAGCAGCGGTATCGGCAGCGCCACGTCGACCTCATCGTCAATCCGGCAGCGCGCGACGTGTTCGTCAAGCGCTCGCAAATCGTGCAGGCGATCCGCGAATTCTTCGTCGCGCGCGGCTTCCTCGAGGTCGAGACGCCGATGATGCATGCGATCCCCGGCGGCGCGAGCGCGCGGCCGTTCGCAACCCATCACAACGCGCTCGACATGCCGCTGTACCTCCGCATCGCGCCCGAGCTGTACCTGAAGCGGCTCGTGGTCGGCGGCTTCGAGAAGGTCTTCGAGATCAATCGCAACTTCCGCAACGAAGGGCTCTCGACGCGCCACAACCCCGAGTTCACGATGCTCGAGTTCTACGAGGCGTACGCCGACTACCGCGACCTCATGGACCTGACCGAGGTGCTGCTGCGCGAGGTCGCGCTACGCGTGTGCGGAACGACGTCGATCGTCTATCAGGGCGAGACCATCGATCTCGGCGCGCCGTTTGCGCGGATGACGATGGCCGAGGCGATCCGCCACCACAATCCCGAGTATCGCGACGCGGCGCTGGAAGACGCGGCGACGCTGCGCGGCCTGCTCGAGCCCTTCGACGTCGACGTGTACGAAAGCGACGGCGTCGGACTGCTGCAATTGAAGCTTTTCGAGGCGATGACCGAGGAGAAGCTGGTGCAGCCCACCTTCATCGTCTCGCACCCCACCGACGTGTCGCCGCTCGCGCGCGCGAACGACGCCGACCCAGCCGTCACCGATCGTTTCGAGCTCTTCATCGTTCGGCGGGAGATCGCGAATGGCTTCTCGGAGTTGAACGATCCGGAGGACCAGGCCGCGCGATTCCTCGCGCAGGCGAAGGCGAAGGAGGCGGGCGACGCGGAAGCGATGTACTACGACGCCGACTACGTGCGCGCGCTCGAGTACGGCCTGCCGCCGACCGCGGGCGAGGGCATCGGCATCGACCGACTGGTGATGCTGCTGACCGACACGCCGTCGATCCGCGACGTCATCCTGTTCCCCCATCTGCGTCCCGAAGCAGGTTGAAACATACCCTACGAGGGTATATATTGGCGGCATGGAAGTCGCCGCCACCGTGCACGCACCGTCGTCGCGACCTGCCGAGCGACCCCGCGCGCACGTCGACCTCGCGCTCGAAGGAATGACCTGCGCGGCGTGCGCCGCGCGCATCGAGAAGACGCTGAACCGCCTGCCCGGCGTCGTCGCGGGCGTCAACTTCGCGACCGAAGCGGCGAGCGTCGACTACGACCCGCGCGACGCGAGCGTCGAGGCGCTCGTCGCCGCCGTGACCCGGGCGGGGTACGGCGCGCGTGTGCGACGCGACGAAGCCGTCGAGCGTGGTCTCGAGTCGGCGCAGCGCGAGGCGGCGTGGAGGTCGATGCGCCGCGACCTCGTCGTCGCGACCGTCCTCACGGCGCCGCTCCTCGCGCAGATGGTGCTGATGTTCGTTCCCGGCGCGAGGCACGAGGACCTGCTGCCGCGCGTGCTGCAACTCGCGCTCGCGACGCCAGTGCAGTTCCTGATCGGCCGTCGCTTCTACACCGGCGCGTGGCGCGCGCTGCGCGGCGGCGGCGCGAACATGGATGTCCTGATCGTGCTCGGCACGTCGATCGCATGGCTGTGGAGCACGGTCGTCACCGTGCTCGGCATGCACGACGAGCACGTCTACTTCGAAGCGTCCGCGGCGATCGTCACGCTGGTTTTGCTCGGCAAGGCGCTCGAGGCGCGGGCGCGCGCCGGCACGTCGGCCGCGATCGAGGGATTGCTGAAGCTCGCGCCGCGCATCGCGCACGTCGAGCGTGACGGACAGGAGGTCGACGTGCCGCTCGAGCAGGTCGTGCTCGGCGATCGTTTCGTCGTGCGCGCCGGCGAGGCGATGCCCGTCGACGGCGTCGTGCTCGACGGCCATGCATCGGCCGACGAGAGCATGCTGACCGGCGAGGCGCGGCCCGTGCCGAAGGCGGCAGGCGACACGGTATTAGCCGGCACGTCGAATCTCGACGGCCGGCTGCGCTGCGAAGCGACCGGCGTGGGCAGCGCGACGCTGCTCGCCGGGATCGTGCGTCTCGTCGGCGAAGCGCAAGGATCGAAGGCGCCGATCCAGCGCCTAGCGGATCGCGTGTCGGGCATCTTCGTTCCCGTCGTCGTCGCCATCGCCGTCCTCACGTTCATCGTCACATGGATCGTGGCAGGCGACGCCACGCCCGCGATCGTGAATGCGGTCGCCGTCCTGGTCATCGCCTGTCCGTGCGCGTTGGGCCTCGCGACGCCGACGGCGATCATCGTCGGAACCGGTCGCGGCGCGCAGATCGGCGTGCTGATCCGCAACGCCGTCGCGCTCGAGAACGCGGGTCGTCTCACGACGCTCGTCGTCGACAAGACCGGGACGGTGACCGAGGGCACGCCGGAGGTGACGAACGTTCACGTGCTCGCCGGGGCGTCGTCCGACGACGTCCTCGCCACCGCCGCCGCGCTCGAGCAGGGCGCGTTGCATCCGCTCGCGCAGGCGATCGTGGCCCGCGCACGCGAACGCGGGCTCGCGCTACCCGTCGTGAACGGTTTCGCCGCGATTCCGGGGCAGGGCACGTCGGGCACGCTCGGCAGCGACCAGGCGCAGGTCGGTTCGTTCGCGTTCCTCGCCGCGCGTGGCGTCGAGGTCGATCACGCGCGCGTCGCGGCTCTCGCCGCGCGCGGCGAGAGCATCGTCGGCGTGGCGCGCGGCGGGCAGCTAATCGGCGCTCTCGCGCTGGCCGATCGCGTGCGCGACACCTCGCGCGCTGCCGTGGCCGAATTGATTCGCGAAGGCATCGAGGTCCTGATGCTCTCCGGCGACAACCGCGCGACCGTCGACGCAATCGCCCGTGACGTCGGCATCGCGCACGCGCAAGGCGCGATGACGCCCGGTGCGAAGGTCGAGGCGATTCGCCGCCGGCAGGCCGCGGGCGAGGTCGTCGGTATGGTGGGCGACGGCATCAACGACGCGCCCGCGCTCACGGCCGCCGACGTCAGCTTCGCGATCGGCGCCGGATCGGCGATCGCGATCGAGGCTGCCGACGTCACGGTCGTTCGCAACGATCTGCGCGCGGTCGCCGACGCGATTCGGCTTTCGCGCGCGACGCGCCGCAAGATCCGCCAGAACCTCTTTTTCGCGTTCGCCTACAACGTCCTGGGCATTCCGCTCGCGGCGCTGGGGTTCCTGAGCCCCGTCGTCGCCGGTGCCGCCATGGCGATGAGCTCGGTGTCGGTCGTCGGCAACGCGCTGACGCTGCGCCGCTTCCGGCCGCGCTGAACGATTTCGATGAAAGGAGACGAACGATGGAGACAACGAGAATCGACGTGCACGGCATGACGTGCGAAGGCTGCGTCGCGAGCGTCACGCGCGTGGTGAAAGCGCTGCCCGGCGTCGCGAACGTCGACGTGACGCTCGATCCCGGGCGCGCGACGGTCACATACGATGCCGCGCGCACCGACGTGAAGGCGATCGAGCGCGCGATCGAGGACGCAGGCTATGACGTCGCGTAGCGCGCGCGCCGGAGCGTCCGAGACGCATTCACCACGGACCCGCCGGACGCAGGCTCACCCGGTGGTCGCGCGCGGACCGCGCGATGCCGTGGCGCTCGGCAAGCGTTTGAACCGCATCGAGGGCCAGGTTCGCGGCATCGCGCGGATGATCGACGAGGACCGCTATTGCGTCGAGGTGCTGACGCAAATCGCAGCAGTGCAGTCGGCGCTCGATGCGCTCGCACGAAAGCTGCTCGAGCATCACCTGCACGGCTGCGTCGCACAGGCGGTGCGTTCGGGCGACGGCGCGCCCGCAATCGACGAAGCGCTCGCGGTCATCCGCAAGTTCGGCCGCTGAGCGGCGGTGCGCTCAGGCGGCCTTCGCGTGTGCCTGCGGCGACGGCGCGTTGCGCTCGATCCACTGCGCGAACGCCGCGAGAAATTTCCTCATGAACTCGCGCGTCGATTCCTTCGCAAGGTTGCCCTGCGCGTCGAAGAGCTCGGCGGCCCCGCCGATGTAGGCTTCGGGCTGCTGGAGCGTCGGCATGTCGAGGAACACGAGCGACTGGCGCAAGTGGTGATTCGCGCCGAAGCCGCCGATGGCGCCCGGCGACACGGTGACGACCGCGGCCGGCTTGCCGCTCCAGGCGCTCTTCCCGTACGGGCGCGACGCGATGTCGATCGCGTTCTTCAGCACGCCGGGCACCGATCGGTTGTATTCGGGCGTCACGAAGATCACCGCATCCGCTCGCTGGATCCGCGCCTTGAACTTCGCGGAGTTCGCCGGAGGGTTGGCGTCGTCGTCCTGGTTGTAGAGCGGCAGGTTGCCGATCTCGACGATATCGAGGTGGAGCGAGGGCGGCGCAAGCTCCTGCAGCGCCTTCGCCATCTTTCGGTTGAACGATTCCTTGCGCAGGCTGCCGACCAGCACTGCGACGTCCCACGGCTTGTCCATCGCGGTCCTTTCCCGTCCGGCGGCACGAAATGGCCGCCGACGACGACTGGCTATCCGGGGTACGAATGCGCCGGGCAGCGGAAGTTCCTCCGCGCCGCATCGCGCCCGCGACAAATCGGGATGTCATAATTGGCGAGGCGGGGTGTAGCGCAGCCCGGTAGCGCGCTTGCTTTGGGAGCAAGATGTCGGAGGTTCGAATCCTCTCACCCCGACCACCGCGTTTGACACGCGGCTGCGGCCGCGGCAGATTAGCGCTCCCGTTTCGTTGCAGTCGAGGACACCATGCGATGCGAAATGGCGAGCGTGCTGTTTGCCGCAGCGGCTGTCGCTGCGTGCGCATCCCTCGAGCGCAGCGCGAGCGCGCGCCACTCGGGCTGGGAAACGCCTTTCGGGCACGGCACCGCCGCGACCTACGCGGACGTCGACGAGGCGGGCAGGCCGACGAGCATCGGCGTCGTGCTTTCCGCCAAGGCGCTCGAGGGTTTGCCCGCGGGCTCCGACATGCATCACTGCGTGAGCCGCAGCCCCGACGGGAGCGTCGGCCCCGATACGAAATGCGTCGAGACGTTCGAGCACGTGCTCGCGCTTCCCGACACGGTCGCGCGGCGAGCCGACATGCCGTTCAAATGGATCCTGCTCAACTGGAATCACCGGGGCCACATTCCACCGGGCATCTACGACCGCCCGCACTTCGACGTGCACTTCGAGATGGTCCCCGTCGCCGACGTTTTCGCCATCGAGGCCGGCGACTGCGGACCCGAGCGCGTTCGCTGCGACCAGTTCGCGACCGCGAAGAAGCCGGTGCCGGCCGACTTCGTCCATCCCGACTTCAAGGACGTCGACGCCGTCGTGCCCGCTATGGGCAACCACCTGATCGATCTGAGCGGCGAGGAATTTCGCGGAAAGCCGTTCACGCGGAGCTTCATCTACGGCGTGTACGGCGGCGACGTCATCTTCTACGAGCAGATGGTGACGCGCGATTTCCTCGAATCGCGGCCCGATGGCTGCGCGGACATCAAGTTGCCGCAGGCGTACGCGAAGGCCGGCTATTACCCGACGCTGACCTGCACGCGTTACGAGCCGCGCAGCGGGAGCTATTCGATCTCCATGGAGAAGTTCGTGCTGCGCGAGGCTGGCGCAGCGCGCTGACGGCCACGCACGCGCCGCGGAGGCGGCGCGTTCTCGCCGGGACGGTTCGTCGGTGAGCGGCGAGGTCGACGTCGACGCGTACTTCGCGCGGATCGGCTACGCGGCTGCGCCGCGCCGCGACCTCGCGACGGTCGCACGACTCCTGCGCGCGCACATGCGCGCCATTCCATTCGAGAACCTCGACGTCCTGCTCGGGCGCGGCGTCGACCTCGACCTTCCCGCGTTGCACGCGAAGCTCGTCGGCGCGCGTCGCGGCGGCTATTGCTTCGAGCACGCGACGCTGTTCTCGGCCATGCTCGAAACGCTCGGCTTCACGGTTCGCAGGCATTCGGCGCGTGTCGTGCTGGTCGCGCCCCGAACGCAGTCGCCGCGTACGCACATGTTCGTCACCGTCGAGCTCCCCGAAGGCACGTACGTCTGCGATCCGGGCTTCGGCGCGCTCGCACCCGAGGTCCCGCTTCCGCTCGTCGACAAATCGGCGCCGGCGGACGCGACGCACTGGATGGCGCGCGATGGAGACGCGTGGACGATGCGGGCACGGCACGACGGCAACGTCGTGGACGCGTGGGTCACGTCGCTCGAGGTGGACCATCCGGTCGACTTCGTCGTGGCGAACCACTACGTCGCGACGCACCCGGCGTCGGCGTTTCGCCAGCGGCTGCTGCTGCGGGCGTTGACGTCCGCCGGACGCGTCGGCGTCATGAATCGCGACGTCACGTTTCGCGAAGGCGGCTGCGTACGAACCGAGACACTGGACGACCGCAAGGCGCTGCGCGCGCTCTTGCGCTCGCACTTCGGGTTCGATCTGCCTGAGGTGGAAGCGATGAAAGTGCCGACGGTCGAAGAATGGGCCTGACGGCGCGATCGCGGCGTTCGCCTCACGGCGCTTCGGGCGGCGGCGCCGCGCCGAGCGCGCTGCCCATCACCATGCGAGGCGAGCTCGCAACGCTTTCGCTCGCCGCCTTCGCCAGCATGATGTCGATGCGCATCTGCGATCCGCTCCTGCCCGCGCTGGCGCGCGAGTTCGCGACGACGACCGGCACCGCCGCGCAAGTGATTTCCGCGTTCGCGATCGCCTACGGCGTGCTGCAACTCGCGTACGGGCCGCTCGCCGATCGCTATGGCAAGTTTCGCGTCGTCTCGATCGCCGTCGTCGGATGCGCCGTGGCGAATGGCACTGCGGCGTTCGCACCGTCGCTCGACCTGCTCGTATCGGCGCGCGCGGCGACGGGCGGCGCCGCAGCGGCGGTGATTCCACTGACGATGGCGTGGATCGGGGATGCAGTGCCGTACGCGCAGCGCCAGGAGGCGCTCGCGCGACTGCTCGGCGCAACGGTGCTCGGGATGATCGCCGGTCAGTGGTCAGGCGGTCTGCTCGCCGATACGCTGGGCTGGCGCAGCGTCTTCATCGTGCTCGCCGCGCTGTTCGTCGCGGTCGCGATCGTGATGCGCGCCACGTCGCGCGGCGTCGCGGGGGCGGCGTCTCGCGCACATGTCGATACGCGGGGATACTGGGCGCGCATCCGCAGCGTGTTCGCGACGCCGTGGGCCCGGGAAGTGCTGGCGCTCGCGTTCATCGAAGGCGCCGTCGGCTACAGCGCGTTCGCCTTCGTTCCGTCGTACCTTCACGGTCGCTTCGGTCTCGCGATGACGTGGGCAGGCGCCGTGCTCGCGCTCTACGGTGTGGGCGGGTTCGCCTACAGCCGCCTCGCGCCAGCGCTGCTGCGGCGCCTCGGCGAAGCGGGCCTCGCGCGCGCCGGCGGTATCCTGCTCGGCGTGGCCTTCGCCGTGTTGGCCGTGATGCCGGACTGGCGCTTTGCTGTACCGGCGTGCCTCTTCGGCGGGCTTGCCATGTACATGCTGCACAACACGCTGCAGACGCACGCGACGCAGATGGTCCCGGCGGCGCGCGGAACGGCGGTCTCGCTCTTCGCGTGCACGCTGTTCCTCGGCCAGTCGCTCGGTGTCGCCGGCGCGTCGTTCATCGTCGATCACGCATCGGCGAGCGTCGTGTTCGTCATCGCCGCGCTGACGCTGCCGCTTCTCGCCGCCTGGTTCGCGCGGAGGATCGGAATCGCCGGCGCGCGGGATCGCGGCGTGCATGCGGTAGAGTGACCGCCTCGCCGTTACCGCCGTACGCTCGATGATCGTTGCCAGCTGCGCCGAGATCCTCGCCGGCCGCGCGCCCGCCGACGCGCCGGTCACGCTGCGCGGATGGGTTCGCACGCGGCGCGACTCCAAGGCCGGCATCTCGTTTCTGCACGTCGGCGACGGCTCGTCATTCAATCCGGTGCAGGCAGTGGTGCCCGATTCGTTGCCCAATTACGCGCGCGACGTCCTCCACCTGACCGCCGGCTGCGCGGTCGCCGTCACCGGAAACGTCGTGCCGTCCCCCGCCAAGGGGCAGCCGTTCGAGATCCAGGCGGAGCGCGTCGAGGTGCTCGGCTTCGTCGAGGATCCCGACTCGTATCCGATCCAGCCGAAGCCGCACACGCTCGAATTCCTGCGCGAGGTCGCGCACCTGCGCCCGCGCACGAACGTGATCGGCGCGGTGAGCCGCGTGCGCGATTGCGTGGCGTTCGCGATTCACCGCTTCTTCCACGAGCGCGGCTTCTTCTGGGTGAGTACGCCGATCATCACCGCTTCCGACGCGGAAGGCGCCGGCGAGCTCTTTCGCGTGTCGACTCTCGATCTCGCGAACCTCCCGCGCGACGCGCAGGGGGCGGTCGACTTCACGCAGGATTTCTTCGGCCGCGAGGCCTTCCTCACCGTATCCGGGCAGCTGAACGTCGAGGCGTACTGCCTCGCGCTCTCGAAGGTCTACACGTTCGGCCCGACGTTTCGCGCCGAGAACTCGAACACGAGCCGGCACCTCGCGGAATTCTGGATGGTCGAGCCGGAGATCGCGTTCGCGGATATCCACGCCGACGCCGATCTCGCCGAAGCGCTGTTGAAGCACGTGTTCCGCACCGTGCTCGAGGAGCGCGCCGACGACATGGCGTTTTTCGACCAGCGCATCGAGAAGGGCCTGATCGCCAAGCTCCGCGGCATCGTCGACGCCGAGTTCGTGCGCATGGATTACGACGAGGCGATCCGCGTGCTCGCGGAAGCGAAGCAGAAGTTCGAGTTCCCGGTGGCGTGGGGCATGGACCTGCAATCCGAGCACGAGCGCTACCTCGCCGAGACGTACGCGAAGAAGCCCGTGATCGTCATGAACTATCCGAAGGCGATCAAGGCGTTCTACATGCGCGTAAACGACGACGGGCGCACGGTGGCCGCCATGGACGTGCTGGCGCCCGGCATCGGCGAGATCATCGGCGGCAGCCAGCGCGAGGAGCGGCTCGAGGTTCTCGACGCGCGGTTGGACGAAATGCACCTCGACAAGGCGCATTACGGCTGGTATCGCGATCTTCGCCGCTACGGCACGGCGCCGCATGCCGGCTTCGGACTCGGCTTCGAGCGCACGATCGCCTACGTCACCGGACTCTCCAACGTGCGCGACGTGATCCCGTTTCCCCGCACGCCCGGCAACGCGCGTTATTGATCGGAACGCCGCGCGGGGCGCGGGCGATGATCGCGCTTCGCAAATCCGTCTTCCGAATCGCGCTCGCGGCGGTGCCGCTGGTGATCTCGGCGTGCGCGACCACCGAACCACCGCCGGCGCCCGCCGGTGTTCCTCGCCTGACGGTCGCCGAAGGACGTGCGCTCGTCGATCGCCTGCTTCCTGCGAGCCTCGCCGATCGCGAGGGCTGGGCGACCGACATCCACGCGGCGTTCGCCGCGCTCGGCCTGCCGGAAACGCGCGACAACGTCTGCGCGGCAATCGCCATCGCCGAGCAGGAATCGGGATTGCGCGTCGACCCGCCGGTGCCCGGACTCGCGCGCATCGCGCGGAAGGAGATCGATGCACGACGCGAGCGTGCGGGCGTTCCCGCCTTCGTGCTCGACGCCGCGCTCGCGCTGACGTCGGCCAATGGCAAGAGTTATGGCGAGCGGCTCGATTCGGTGCGCACCGAGGGGCAGTTGAGCGAGCTCTACGACGAGTTCATCGACCGCGTGCCCTTCGGGCGCACGTTGTTCGCCGATCGCAA
>DASTGT010000017.1:0-60699 GCA_035718935.1 Casimicrobiaceae bacterium | reverse complement strand
TGAAGGAGTACCAGGCGCAGAAGGAATGGGCGTTCCCGGTTGCGCCGTCGGTGCGGATCGTGCGCGACTGCATCACCTACTGCGCGCGCAACATGAAGCGCTACAACCCGATCAACATCTCGGGCTACCACATCTCGGAGGTGGGCGGGTCGCCGCTCGACGAGGTGGCGTTCACGATGTGCAACCTGATCACGTACGTGGAGGAGGTGCTGAAGACGGGGATGCAGGTCGACGAATTCGCGCCGCGCCTCGCGTTCTTCTACGTGTGCCAGTCGGATTTCTTCGAGGAGGTCGCGAAGTTCCGCGCGGTGCGCCGCGCCTACGCGAAAATCATGCGCGAGCGTTTCGGCGCCAAGAATCCGGAATCGATGCGGCTGCGCTTCCATTGCCAGACCGCGGCGGCGTCGCTCACCAAGCCGCAGTACCGGATCAACGTCGTGCGCACCGGTTTCCAGGCGCTCGCGGCCGTGCTGGGCGGCGCGCAAAGCCTGCACACCAACGGGATGGACGAGGCGTTCGCGATCCCGACCGAGGAGGCGATGAAGATTGCGCTTCGCACGCAGCAGATCATCGCCGACGAGACCAACGTCGCCGACGTGGTCGATCCCCTCGGCGGATCGTATTTCGTCGAAAGCCTCACCACGCGGTACGAGCGTGGCATCTTCGACATCGTCGACGAAGTCGATCGCAACGGCGGCACGATGAAGCTCACGCAGGAAGGCTGGTTCCAGCGGCGCATCGCCGATTTCGCCTACGAGACGGCGTTGAAGAAGGCGAGCGGCGAGAAGCCGGTGATCGGCGTCAACAAGTACGTCGATCGCGAGGAGGAGTTCGACATCGAGCTGCATCCGTACGATGCGTCGACCGCCGAGCGCCAGGTCGCGCGCCTCGACCGCGTGCGTCGCGAGCGCGACAACGCGAAGGTGAAGGCGCTGCTCGACCGGCTGGTCGACGTCGCGAAACGCGAGGACGAGAACCTCATGCCCGTCACCATCGAGCTCGTGGCGGCGGGGGCGACGATGGGGGACATCATCGAAAAGCTGAAGGGGCTGTGGGGCACGTATCGCGAGAATCCGGTGTTTTGACATCCGGGACGCCTCCGATGCCCGCCCCCGTCGCCGACTGGATCGCCCGCTTTCTTCGAGCGCGCGGTCCGGCGCGCATCTTCGGGCTTCAGGGCGGCCACATCCAGCCGATCTGGGATCGGCTCTCGACGCTCGGCATCCCGATCGTCGACGTGCGTCACGAAGGCGCCGCGGTGCACATGGCGACCGCGCACGCGCTTCTCACCGGCGAGCTCGGCGTCGCGCTCGTGACCTCGGGACCGGGCGTGACGAACACGGTGACGTCGGTCGCGAACGCCGATCTCGAGCGCGCGCCGATCCTCGTCATCGGCGGCTGTCCCCCCGCGCGGCAGGACCACATGGGGCCGCTGCAGGGCACGCCGCACGTCGACATCCTGCGCCCGATCACGCGGCTCGCCCGCACGTTGCGCACCGCCCACCAGGTCCTGCGCGAGCTCGATCATGCGGTCGCGATGGCGCGCGGCGCTGGAGGCCTGCCCGGCCCGGTCTACGTCGAAGTGCCGACCGACGTGCTACGCGCGCGCATCGCCGATGCGGCGGCGCTTCCCGAGTACCTCGCGCATCGTCCCGCGGCGCGCGCGCTGCCCGATCCGCGCGACGTCGAGCGCGCCCGTACGCTGCTTGCGTCTGCGACACGTCCGCTGATCATCAGCGGCAAAAGTGCGCGTGGCGGGCGTGACGCGCTGCTCGCGTTATTGGACGCTTGCGGTGCCGCGTATCTCGATACGCAGGAGTCGCGAGGCCTCGTGCCCGCCGAACACCCGGCTTACGTCGGCGCGATGCGGGCCGCCGCGATGTCCGAAGCCGATCTCGTGCTCACCGTCGGCCGCAAGCTCGACTATCAGCTGGGCTACGGGTCGCCCGCGGCGTTTCCGCGCGCACGCTTCGTGCGCATCGCCGAGTTCGCCGGCGAGCGCGACGACAATCGTCCGGGCGACGTCACCATCGCCGGCGACGTCGGGCGCGCGCTCACGATGCTCGCCGAGTCCCTCGGGCCGCCGGGCGATCGCGGGTGGCGTGATCTGCTGCATGCGAAGCACGTCGAGCGCGCACGCAAGTACGTCGCGTCGCTCGACGCGACGCCGAACGGCGCCGACGGGAGGATGCATCCCAATCGCATCTTCGCCGCCCTCGGCCGACAACTGGGCAACGATGCGATCGGCATCGCCGACGGAGGCGACATCCTGAGCTTCGCGCGGCTCGGCCTCGACACGTCGACGTACCTCGATTCCGGCGCGTTCGGGTGCCTCGGCGTCGGCGTGCCGTACGCCAACGCGGCGGCGCTCGCATTTCCCGATCGACAAGTGGTCGCCGTCTGCGGCGACGGCGCGTTCGGCCTGCACGCGATGGAAATCGACACCGCGGCGCGGCACGGCTGCCGCGCGGTCTTCGTCATCGCGAACAACGCCGCGTGGAACATCGAGCGCGTCGATCAGGAGCGCAACTACGACGGCCGCGTCTACGGCACGACGCTCGGCGATTCCGACTACGCGGCGATGGCGCGCGCGTTCGACCTGCACGGCGAGCGCGTGCGCCACGCCGACGAACTCGATGCCGCGCTGGCGCGCGCATTCGCGCACGCCCCCGCGCTCGTCGACGTGGCGGTGACGCGCGATACGCTGTCGTCCGACCTCGTCAAGGGTCTGTCGATCGTGCCCGATCATCAGCCGTTGACCGCATGGGACGATGCCGAGCGCGAGCGCTTCGGCGTCGACGACGCATGACGCAAGGATTGATCCTTCCCTATCGCCACCACCATCCGTCGCTCGGCGACGGGTTGCATGTCGGCGAATCGGGCGCGCTGATCGGGCGTTCGACGATCGGCGAGCGTTCTTCGTTCGATGCGTACGCGACGGTGCGCGGCGACGGCGAAGACATCCGAATCGGGCAGCGCTGCTGGTTCGCGGAGCACGCGACGGTGCACATCGCCGATCGAATTCGCGGCGCCGTCATCGGCGACGCGGTGACCGTCGCGCGTTACGGCGTCGCGCATGCGTGCACGCTCGACGACGGCGTCGTGATCGGCGAATCGGCGATGGTCATGGACGACGCGCACGTCGGCGCGTACGCCGTGATCGCCGCGGACAGTGTCGTGCCGCCACGCAAGCAGCTCGCGGGCGGCTTCCTCTATTCGGGACATCCGGCGAAGCCCGTGCGCCCGATCAGCGCCGCCGAAGCCCGTGATCTGGCGGCCGACGTCCGGCGGGGACGACCGGCCGAGGAACTCGTGTCGGCGCACCTGCCGGCCTGGGACGTCGTGGTAGGACCGTTGCGCGCGGTGCCGGGTGGCAGGCTGCGCGCGTTGCACGGCCGCATGCCGCGCATCGTCGACGCGTACGTGGCGCCGACGGCGATCGTCGCGGGAGACGTCGAGATGCGCGCCGATTCGAGCGTGTTTTTCGGCTGCGCCGTTTGCGCAGGCGACGGTCGCATCGTGATCGGTGCGCGCACCAACGTGCAGGACAACTGCATTCTGGCGACGGACGCGGCACGCGGGGACCTGGTGCTGGGCGAGGGCGTGACGATCGGGCACAACGTGCAATTGGGCTCGGGAACGATCGGCGACGATGCCTTGATCGGCATGGGCTCGCGCGTCGGCGATCGCGTGGTGGTCGAGCGCGGCGCGTGCATCGGCGCCGGCGCGTGGGTGGACCCGGACACGGTGGTGCCGGAAGGATGGATCTGGGCCGGACGCCCCGCGCGCGCGTTCCGGCAACTGAAGCCCGAGGAGCGCAAGGAGTTCGCGCGCGCCCGGGATATCTACGTCGAGTACTCGGCCGACTATCGCGGAAAGTAGGGCACGCGATTACGGCAGCGCCACCTGCACGTTCAGCGCCGCATGCTCGAGATGCGCGCGCACCAGCGCCGCCGCCGCCGTCCCGTCACCCTTCGCGATCGCGCGCAGCACTTGCTCGTGCTCGACCCAGATCGCCTTGCGGTATTCGCGATGCTGAAGCACCTCGCGCATCGCGCGGCGCAGGTGATTCCACAGGTCGGTCATCAGGTCGACGAAGAGGCGATTGCCCGAGAGCTCGTAGAGGAACATGTGAAAGCGCATGTCGGCGTCGATCAGCTCGCCCACCGAGTTCGCGCGCACGGCGTCCTTGCCCGCGGCGATCATCGCCTCGCCGCGTTCGATGTCGTCCTTCGTCGCACGTCGCGCCGCGAGCGTCGCGGCGAGCGGCTCGATGCCGACACGCAGCTCGTAGATCGAGCGCATGAAATCGCGGTCGAGCGGCGCCACCATGAGTCCGCGCCGGCCGGCCTCGCTCACGAACTTCTGCTGCTTGAGGAGCAGAAGCGCCTGTCCGACGGGCTGCCGCGACACGGCGAGCTTCCCGGCGACCGATTCCTGCGTGAGCCGCTCACCGGGCGCGAGGCGCCCATCGCAGATCGCGTCGAGGATCGTGCGGTACACCTGCTCGACGATCGTCGGCGCAGGCTGCAGCGACTCCATCGCAGGCATCGTCGGGCGGTCGCTCATCGACGCGATGATAGCGGCTTCACGCAGTCGCCTCGAATGCCGCGGGTCGATGCACGAAGCCTCGGCGATCGCCGCGACGCCGCGTACGCGACGTCGGCCGGTATAATCGCGCGCTTTCCGCCGCGCACCACGCCTCGCGCGTGCGCGTCGTTCCAATGAGCCTCGATCGCGTTCCCGCGGGTGCCGACGTCCCCAACGACTGCAACGTCATCATCGAGATCCCGATGCATGGCGAGCCGATCAAGTACGAAGTCGACAAGACCACCGGCGCCGTGTTCGTCGACCGGTTCATGTCGACGTCGATGCACTACCCGTGCAACTACGGCTACATCCCGCAAACGCTATCCGACGACGGTGATCCGTGCGACGTGCTCGTCATCTCGCCGGTGCCGCTCGTCACCGGCGTCGTCGTGCGCTGCCGGCCGATCGGGATGCTGCGCATGGACGACGAGGCGGGCGGCGACGCGAAGATCCTCGCGGTGCCGATCGACAAGCTGTCGTCGCTCTACAGCGCGATTCAGGCGCCGCAGGACCTCCCGCAGATCCAGCTCGCGCAGATCGCGCATTTCTTCGAGCATTACAAGGATCTCGAGACGGGTAAGTGGGTGAAGCTCGCCGGCTGGGCCGGTCCCGAAGCGGCCAAGCGCGAAGTCAGCGACGGCGTCTCGCGCTATCGCGACGCGCAGCGCAACGGCGCGTAGAAGAACCCCCGGGGGCAGGGATGCATCGCCGGGCGGCGCGCATTTGATGCGAAAGGCCGCGAGCGCCTCGCTGACCCGGATGTCGGCCGCGCTCTTCGTCGTGCTCTGGAGCACGGGCTTCATCGCCGCGAAATACGGCTTGCCCTACGCGCCGCCGCTTTCGTTCCTGCTCGTCCGCTTCGCGCTCGTCGCGCTACTGATGACGATCTTCGCGCTCGCGACGCGAGCGAAATGGCCGGCGACGTGGCGCGACGTGCTGCACGTGACCGTCGCCGCGTGGCTCGTCCACGGCGTCTACCTCGGCGGCGTCTTCGTCTCGATCGCGCACGGCATGCCGGCGGGCACGAGCGCCATGCTGGTCGGCCTGCAGCCGATCCTGACGGTCGTCCTCGCGCGGATCTGGCTCGACGAGGCGATCGCCCCCCGGCAGTGGCTCGGTCTCGTGCTCGGTCTCGTCGGGGTGTATTTCGTCGTGCGTCACCGCGTCGCCCTTGCGGGCGATCCCGCCGCATGGCTGCCCATCGTCGCCGCGCTATTCGGCATCAGCATCGGCACGCTGTATCAGAAGCGCCACGCATCGCACGTCGACCTGCGCACCGGCGCCGTCGTGCAGTTCACCGCGTGCACGCTCCTGTATGCCCCGCTCGTCGCGTGGCAGGACGCCCGGGCGATCGCCTGGACGCCCGCGTTCGTGTTCGCGCTTGGCTGGTCGGTCGTCGTGCTCTCCGTTGGCGCCATCAATCTGCTCTACGTGCTGTTGCGTCGCGGCGCCGCAGCCGACGTCGCGCGCCTCTTCTACCTCGTGCCGCCGGTCACCGCGTTGATGGCGTTCGCGTTGTTCGGCGAGCGCCTCGACGCGCTCGCGGTCGCGGGGATGGCGCTGATCTGCGTCGGCGTCGCGCTCGCCCGCCGCGTCAACGGCGTCCGCGTTCCGCTGCGGCGAGCTTTGCGGGCAACGCGCTGACCGCTTCGTCCACCGCGACGACTCGCGCGTGCGTCGCGAGGGCATCGACGAGCATGCCGATCGTCGTTTCGTGCGGCAGCGATACCCCGAAATGGATCGGCTCGTCGCCCCGATAGATCGCGAGCGTAGGGAAATTCTCGACGTCGACGTCGCCGGCGACGTCCGCGTCGTCCTCGACGTCGAGCCAAACGAACGCGAACTGCGGGCGCGATTGCGCGAGACGCTCGAACGCCGCGCGGAATTCACGGCAGGTGTCGCACCACGCGGCGCAAAGGGCGACGACGATGATGCGCGCGGGTTCGGCGAACGCCCCAGCGAGGGCTTCGCGATCGTCGGAGGTCGTCGTCAGGACGTGCATGCGGGAACCGGGGCGACGTCGCCAGCTTACCCGTCACGTACGACGAACGTGCCGGCGACCCGATCGTGCAGGAACTGGCGATCGCGATCGACGAGTGCGAAAGCGTAACCCGCGAACGCGATTGCGAGCAGGTTTGGCGCGTGCGCAGACGAATGCAGCAGCGCGTAGACCGTCAACGCGAGCGCGGGCGCGATCCACGCCGCGGCGTAGCGGGCGAGCGCGCGTCGCCACGAGGGCGGCGCGCCTTGCGCGTCGACGAGCCGCAGGCGCCACGTCTTCTGCGGCAGCGTGCGTCGCCCGTGGCTCCAGCACCATCCGTAATACACGGCGAACGCGACGACGAGTACGACCAGCATCGCGGCGCGGGCAGCTTGCGTCGGCACCGTCAGCGTGTCGCGGCGCTCCGGTGAAACGAAGGGCAGGAACACGAAGCCCGCGACGAACGCCATCGCGACGAACAACAGCGCCTCGTAGGCAAGGGCACCGAGGCGGCGTGCGAGCGGCGCGAGGCTGCCCGGTTGCGCCGCGGTGGCGCCCGCCATCAACCGGGCGGGCGTGGCGCGCTCGGCGGCAGCGCCGGGGGTGGCGACGCAGGCCGCGGGCCCGGCGATGGCGCCGCCTGGGGTGGCGCACCGCGCGCAGGCGGCGCCTTCGGCGCGGGCTTGGTCGCGAGTTCGCGCCTGGTTTCCGGGGGCAGGCTCTGGTACTCCTGCCACTTGCGGCGCACCTCGTTCTTCTTGTCGGGCGGCAGTGCCTTCATCGCGTTGTAGCGCTCGCGCGCCGCGTTGCGCTGCGCCGGCGTCAGCTGCGCCCATTCGCGCATCTGGCTCTGAATGCGCCCCTGCTGATCGGGGCTCAGCGTCGGGTACCGCTTGGCGAGCCCGAGCCATTTGGTCTTGCGCGAGGCATCGAGGTGATCCCAGTCCGACGCGAGCGGCGCCAGGATCTGGCGGTCATGCTCCGACAGCTGGTTCCACGACGGCGACTTGAGCGTGATCTGCGCGTGCGCCGATGCGGCGGCCAGCGCGAGGACGGCGACGAATCGGGTCAGCGCTCGAAGCTCGTACGAAGCCAATTCTGGAATCCCCCGTCCAGATAGGCGTCGATCGGCAAATCCGACGCGAGGAGGTGCATGTCGAGATCCTCGAACTCGTGCACCTGCTGCACGGTATGCCATTGCTGGTAACCGAGGCCGAGCGCCGCCACGGCGAGCCCGAGGCAGAGCCAGCGCACGGCGGCGGCCCGGCCTCCCCCGAACGCCCCGCCGGCGGATCCCTGCGCCGTCGCGAGTTCGCCTGCAGCCACGGTGTCGCCCACCGCGTCGAGCGCCGCGGCGCGCGCCTGCCGCAGGCGATAGACCGTTCCCGGCCGCAGCTCCGCGGCGCTGCGGTCGAGCGTCTCGACGATTTTCCGCGCGAATTCTCGTTCGTTCATAGCGTGATTCCCTTTGCCTTGAGCATTTCGGCCAAGGCGTGCACGGCTCGCGAGCAGTGCGTTTTGACGCTGCCTTCCGAGCAGCCCATCGCGGCGGCGGTCTCCGCGACGTCGAGTTCCTCCCAGTAACGCAGGAGGAACGCCTCGCGTTGACGCGCCGGAAGCTTCGCCAGCGCCTGCTCGATCGCATGCATCGTCTGTCGCTGGGCGGCGTTGGAGGCGGGGTCGACGTTGCCCTCGGCGTCGCTGTCCGCCTGCAGCGTGTCGAGCGCGTCGTGGTCCTCGTCGCGGTCGTCGCGCTGCCCGATCGCCGACAGCAGCGTCGTCCAGGTCGACCGCACCTTCTGGCGGCGGAAATGATCGTGGATCGCGTTCTGAAGGATCCGCTGGAAAAGCATCGGCAGCTCGCCGATGGGCTTCCCCGCATAGTTCTCGGTCAGCTTGAGCATCGCGTCCTGCACGATGTCGAGCGCCGCGTCCTCGTCGCGCACGGCGAACATCGCCTGCTTGAAGGCGCGCCGCTCCACGTCGGCGAGGAAGGCTGAGATGTCGCGGTGGCTGGCCAGATCGAGCGGGGGGTCGAGAGTGGGCGCGATTATAGGCGGTAGGTGGGGCGTGCCGGGCGGCGCGTTCAAGCGCCGGGGCGCGCCATTTTGTTGCGGTGAAGCATCGCCGGCTTGACCGGCGGGCGGCTTTGCCGGTACTGTCTCGTCTTCCGGCCGCAAGCCGGATGCTGTCGAGCAGCAAGGGCCGCACGTATGCTCCCTCGAAGGCGCCACAAGCGCCGACGAGTCTCCCTGGAGTCGGCCCCGATGCCCCAATTTCGGCTTTCTACCCGATCGAGCCTTGGCGGGCGCGCGCTCCACGCGAGTGCGACCGATGACCCATCCGTACGCCGCGACGGCGCGACGGTACACGCGAGGCATGGACACATCATGGAATTGACCGGCGCGGAGATCCTGATCCGCTGTCTGCAGGAAGAAGGCGTCGAGTACGTCTTCGGCTACCCCGGCGGGGCGGTTCTCAACATTTACGACGAGCTGTTCAAGCAGACGCGCGTCAAGCACGTGCTGGTGCGCCACGAGCAGGGCGCGGTGCACGCGGCGGACGGCTACTCGCGCTCGTCGCGGAAGGTCGGCGTCGCGCTGGTGACGTCGGGGCCCGGCGTGACCAACGCCGTGACCGGCATCGCCACCGCCTACATGGATTCGATCCCGATGGTCGTCGTCACCGGACAGGTCCCGACCGCGGCGATCGGACAGGACGCGTTCCAGGAATGCGACACCGTCGGCATCACGCGCCCCTGCGTCAAGCACAACTTCCTCGTCAAGAACGTCGACGACCTGGCGGCGACGATGAAGAAGGCGTTCTACCTCGCGACGACCGGGCGGCCCGGGCCGGTGGTCGTCGACGTTCCGAAGGACGTCACGCAGGCGAAGGCGCCGTTCGCCTATCCGAAGACGATCGCGCTGCGCTCGTACAACCCGGTGACGAAGGGGCACGCCGGGCAGATCCGCAAGGCCGTGCAGTTGCTTCTCGAGGCGAAGCGGCCGATGGTCTACAGCGGCGGCGGCGTGATCCTGAATGATGCGGCGGACGCGCTGACGCGGCTCGTGCGCCTGCTGGGCTTCCCGTGCACGACCACGCTGATGGGCCTCGGCGGCTTCCCGGGCACCGACCCGCAGTACACCGGGCTTCCCGGCATGCACGGCACGTTCGAATCGAACATGGCCATGCAGAACTGCGACGTGCTGCTCGCCGTCGGCTCGCGCTTCGACGATCGCGTGATCGGCGATCCGAAGCATTTCTACCGCGCCGACCGCAAGATCATCCACATCGACATCGACCCGTCGTCGATCAGCAAGCGCGTGAAGGTCGACGTGCCGATCGTCGGCTACGTCGGGGACGTGCTCGCGGAGATGGTGAAGCAGATCGAGTCGTCGCCCGCGCGACCCGATCCGGTCGCGCTCAAGGCGTGGTGGGCCGAGATCAAGGAATGGCAGCGCAAGGACTGCCTGCGGTACGACCGCGCGAGCAAGCTCATCAAGCCGCAGTTCGTGATCGAGAAGCTCTACGAGCTCACCAAGGGCGAGGCGTTCGTCACGTCGGACGTCGGTCAGCACCAGATGTGGGCCGCACAGTATTACAAATTCGACAAGCCGCGGCGCTGGATCAACTCCGGCGGTCTCGGGACGATGGGCTTCGGCTTGCCGGCGGCGATGGGCGTGCAGCTCGTGAATCCCGACGCGCAGGTGGTCTGCATCACCGGCGAGGCGTCGATCCAGATGTGCATCCAGGAGCTCTCGACCTGCAAGCAATACCACCTGCCGATCAAGATCGTAAACCTGAACAACCGCTACATGGGCATGGTCCGGCAGTGGCAGGAATTCTTCTACGGCAACCGCTACGCCGAGTCGTACATGGATGCGCTGCCCGACTTCGTGAAGCTCGCCGAGGCGTACGGCCACGTCGGCATGAAGATCGAGCAGCCGCGCGACGTCGAGGGCGCGCTGCGCGAAGCGCTCGCGCAGAAGGACCGGCTCGTGTTCCTGGATTTCATCACCGACCAGACCGAGAACGTTTTCCCGATGGTGCCGGGCGGGAAGGGACTCACCGAGATGATCCTGGCCGAGGAGCTGTGATGCGACATATCCTGTCCATTCTCGTCGAGAACGAGGCGGGCGCGCTGTCGCGGATCTCGGGGCTCTTCTCCGCGCGCGGCTACAACATCGAGTCGCTGACCGTGGCCCCGACCGAGGATGCGACGATGTCGCGGATGACCATCGTCACCAGCGGCTCCGACGACGTGATCGAGCAGATCACCAAGCAACTGAACAAGCTCGTCGAGGTCGTGAAAGTCGTCGATCTGACCGAAGGCAACCATATCGAGCGCGAGCTGATGCTCGTCAAGGTGCGCGCGGCGGGCAAGGATCGCGACGAGATGAAGCGGCTTGCCGACATATTCCGCGGCCGCATCCTCGACGTGACCGACAAGAGCTACACGATCGAGCTCACCGGCACCGGCTCGAAGCTCGACGCGTTCCTGCAGGCGATCGAGCCCGGCGTGATCCTGGAGACCGTGCGCACCGGGGCGTCGGGGATCGGGCGCGGCGAGCGCATATTGCGCATCTGAAAGAAGGCACTGACCGAGGACAAACATGAAGGTTTATTACGAGAAGGATGCGGACCTCTCCCTCATCAAAGGCAAGAAGGTCACGATCGTCGGCTACGGCTCGCAGGGCCACGCGCACGCGCAGAACCTGAACGATTCGGGCGTCAACGTGACGGTCGGGCTGCGCAAGGGCGGCGCGTCGTGGGAGAAGGCGCGCGCGGCGGCCCTCGAGGTCGCCGAAGTGGCCGACGCCGTGAAGGGTGCCGACGTCGTGATGATGCTGATGCCCGACGAGCACATCGCCGCCGTCTACAAGAGCGACGTCGAGCCCAACATCCGCAAAGGCGCGACGCTCGCGTTCGCACACGGCTTTAACATTCACTACGGGCAAGTCGTCGCGCGCCCGGACCTCGACGTCGTGATGGTGGCGCCGAAGGCGCCGGGACACACGGTGCGCTCGACGTACGTTGCGGGCGGCGGCGTGCCGATGCTGATCGCGGTGCATCAGGACGCCTCGCAGCGCGCGCGCGACGTCGCGCTTTCGTATGCCGCCGCGATCGGCGGCACGCGCGCGGGCGTCATCGAGACGAACTTCCGCGAAGAGACCGAGACGGATCTCTTCGGCGAACAGACCGTGCTTTGCGGCGGCACCGTCGAGCTCATCAAGGCCGGGTACGAGACGCTCGTCGAGGCGGGGTACGCACCCGAGATGGCGTACTTCGAATGCCTGCACGAGCTCAAGCTGATCGTCGACCTGATCTACGAAGGCGGCATCGGCAACATGAACTACTCGATCTCGAACAACGCCGAGTACGGCGAGTACGCGACGGGGCCGAAGATCATCACGGCCGAGACGAAGCGCGCGATGAAGGAGGCGCTGACGCGCATCCAGTCCGGCGAGTACGCGCGCGAGTTCATCCTCGAGAATCGCGCGGGCGCGGCTGTGCTCATGTCGCGACGACGCATGACCGCCCAGCACTCGATCGAAGTGGTCGGCGAGAAGCTGCGCTCGATGATGCCCTGGATCAGGAAGAACAAGCTCGTCGACCAGACGAAGAACTAGGCTGTCGCGACGTGCGGTCCCGCCGCGTCGCGCGGCCGGGGGGACGGCGAGCGCCGCTCACGCCGGCGCGAACGGTATACTCGACTCTCTCGCGTCGCCACAGGGAGCGAACGATGCCTTCGCGCCATCGTCAACGCGGTTGGGTGGGCCTCGTCCTCATCCTGCTCGCGCTCGTGATCGTCGCGCTTTCCGCGAAGAGCGCGCTCAAGGGCTACGGCCTGCTCGACGACAAGGACAAGCCTGCGCACGCCGCCGCGCCGGGCGCGACCGAGGCCGAGCAGGCGGCCGCGATGACGCCGCGCAATGCGCTCGACAAGGCGAAGAGCGTGCAGCAGCTCGTGAACCAGGGTGCGATCGAGCAGGAGAAGCGCATCGACGATGCGATCCCCAAGTGACGCCGCGCGCGGCGCACGGTCATCCGCGCGCGTTTCCGCCCAGGCGTGACGATGCGCCGCTATCCGCATCCGATCATCGCGCGCGAAGGCTGGCCGTATCTCGGCATCGCCTTCGTCGTCGCGCTGGTTCTGTCGCTGCTCGGCTGGTGGGTGCTCGCCACGCTCGCGTGGCTCGCGTTTCTCTTCATCCTGCAGTTCTTCCGCGATCCGCCGCGGCCCATCCCCGATGATCCGAATGCCGTGCTCGCCCCGGCGGACGGACGCGTCGTGCGCATCGGCAACGCCCGCGACCCCTGGCTCGACCGCGACGCGCTGCTCGTCAGCGTCTTCATGAACGTCTTCGACGTGCATTCGAACCGCAGCCCGGTGGACGCGGAGGTGAAGGACGTCTGGTATCACCGCGGCAGCTTCGTCAATGCGGCGCTCGACAAGGCGTCGTCGGACAACGAGCGCAATGCGCTCAAGCTGGTCACCGCCACCGGGGTGGAGGTGACGTGCGTCCAGATCGCCGGCCTGATCGCGCGGCGGATCCTCTGCTACGTCAAGGCCGGCGACCGGCTTTCGCGCGGACAGCGCTACGGCTTCATCCGCTTCGGATCGCGCGTCGACGTCTATCTTCCGCCGGATGCGCTGCCGAAGGCCGCCGTCGGTGACAAGGTGTATGCGAGCCGGTCGATCATCGCGCAGTTGCGGGGACCGCCGGGGTCGGCCGGTGAGGCGGCGCGATGATCGGCGACGACCTGCAGGACCACCGACGGCTGGAAAAGATCCGCGTCCGCCGGCGCGGGATCTACCTGCTGCCGAACATGTTCACCACGGCGGCGCTCTTCGCGGGCTTCTACGCGATCGTGCAGGCGATGAACGTGAACTTCGAGCAGGCGGCGATCGCGATCTTCGTCGCGATGGTGCTCGACGGGCTGGACGGCCGCGTCGCGCGCATGACGCGCACGCAAAGCGCGTTCGGCGCGGAATTCGACAGCCTCTCGGACATGGTGAGCTTCGGCGCCGCACCCGCCCTCGTCATGTACGAATGGGTCTTGCGTGACCTCGGCAAGCTGGGGTGGATCGCCGCGTTCGTCTACGTCGCCGGGGCGGCGCTTCGCCTCGCGCGCTTCAATACGTTGCTCGAGGTTGCCGACAAGCGCTACTTCATGGGGCTGCCGAGCCCGTCCGCGGCGGCGCTCGTCGCGGGACTCGTCTGGGTCGTCGACGACCTCGGCTACGACCCCGATGCGCTGCGCTGGGCCGCGTGGGCGGTCACGCTGTTCGCCGGACTGACGATGGTGTCGAACCTCAAGTATTACAGCTTCAAGACGATCAACCTGAAGAAGAGCGTGCCGTTCGTCGCGGTCTTCCTCGTCGTGCTGTTCCTCGCGCTGCTGTCGTACCAGCCGCCGCTCGTGCTCTTCGCGGCGTTCGTCGCGTACGCCGTGTCCGGCTTCGTCGTCTCCGGTTGGATGTTGCTTCGCGCGCGACGGCCGCGCGCCGCATGATCGTGCAAAGCGCGCATGCGCGCTCGGGGAGCGGGCGCTCATGTCGATGAAAGGCTTCGCACTGGTCCTCGCGTGCGTACTGCTGATCGGCGTCGGGCAGATCCTCTTCAAGTCGGCGGCGTCGCAATTGCGGCTCGACGGCGGCGCGTGGACGGCATTGCAAAGCGCAGCGAACGCTCCCCTGTTCGTCGCGCTTGTCACCTACGCGCTCGCGACGGTACTCTGGCTCCTGGCGCTGCGCGGCACGCCGCTCAGCATCGCCTTTCCGGTGTACGCGCTGACGTTCGTGATCGTGCCGCTTCTGGCGCACGCGTTTCTCGGCGAAGCGGTGGGATGGCGGACGTTCGCCGGCGCCGCGGTGATCATCGTCGGCGTCGCGATCTCCGTCAGCTGATGCCGGCTGCGATTCTCGAGCGTGCGCGAAGCGACGCTGCGCCGATGCAGTCGCCGCTTACCTGTCCGGCGTGCGGCGCGCCGATGGAAGGTCCGGTCGGCGGCTTCCGGTTCGAATGCCGGCGATGCGGGTGCTTTCGGTCGACGCTACCGATCGCCATCGACGATGATCACGTCGGCGACGGCGGTGACGAGGCGGCGTTCGACGCGGCAATCGCCGGGACGCGCGAGCGCAATTTCGACGTCGTTCTCGAACGGCTGCAACGCTACGTCCCCGCGAAAGGCGCGGCCATACTCGAAGTCGGTTGCGCCTACGGCGCGTTTCTCGCCGCCGCGGCGCGGCGCGGCTACGCGGCATTCGGCATCGAGCCCGACGCCGCGCGGGCGGCACGCGCGACGCGCAATGTCGCGGAGGCGGGCACCGTGTGGGCGGGTTATTTCCCGGAGGACGTTCCTCCCGGGCGCCGCTTTCACGCGATCGTCTTCAACGACGTTTTCGAGCATCTGCCCGATCCGCTGGGCGCGGCGCGCGCGCTGCCGGCGTTGTTGCACGAGCGCGGTGTCGTCGCGATCAACCTTCCCAACTGCAAGGGGATCTTCTTTCGCGTCGCCGAAGTGCTTCGGCGCATCGGTGCCCCCGGTCCTCACGATCGACTGTGGCAGATCGGGTTTCCTTCGCCGCACCTGTCGTATTTCCATCCCGACGCACTGGCGAGACTGCTCGATCGCGCGGGATTTCGCGAGCGCGAGCGCCGAGATTTGCAGACGCTTGCGATCCGCGAACTGTGGCCGCGCCTTCGCTACAACAACAGGATGCCCGTCGCGGCGCTGCGGCTGATCTGGCTCGCCGTCGTCGTCGCCTCTCCGCTGCTCGCCGCCTTGCCGGCGGACGTTTCTCTGCAGATCTTCGACATTCGCGACGACGCCCGCGCGTCGCGTCGGGCGGCGAGCGCGTCCTGAGATGGACCGGCCCGCGCTTTCGTCGATGCAGATCCAGGAAGCGACGCGTGACGAAGCGGCGTCGCCGCCGGCGCGCACCGACGTTGCCGTCCTCATCCCGTGCCGTAACGAGGCGGCGACGATCGCGCGCGTGGTCGGTGACTTCCAGGCGGCGCTTCCTGGTGCGCGGATCTACGTCTACGACAACGATTCGAACGACCTGACGAGCGAAGTGGCGGCTGCGGCAGGTGCGATCGTCCGGCGCGAGGCGCGTCCCGGAAAGGGCGAGGTGCTGCGACGCATGTTCGCCGAGATCGAGGCGGACGTCTACGTGATGGTGGATGGCGACGCCACGTACGATGCGCCGAGCGTGCGCCGGATGCTGCACGTGCTGACGAGCACCGGCTGTGAAATGGTGACGGGCGTACGCGAAGAGCGGGGAGAAGTCGCGGCGTATCGCCGCGGCCACCGGCTCGGTAACCGGCTGTTCAATCGCTTGCTGGGACTTCTGTTCGGTACGCAGCCGACCGACATGTTCTCCGGATATCGCGTCCTGTCGCGACGCTTCGTCAAATCGTTCCCGGCGGCGTCGATCGGTTTCGAAATCGAAACCGAGCTGACGGTGCATGCGCTGCAGCAGCGGCTGGCGACCGCCGAAATCCCGACGCCGTACTTCGAGCGGCCCCCCGAATCGCCGAGCAAGCTCGCGACCTACCGCGACGGGACACGAATCCTGCGCGCGACGCTCCTGCTGTTCAAGGACGAGCGACCGCTTTCGTTCTTCTCGATCCTCGGCGTCGCGCTCGCCACGGTCGGGCTCGTGCTCGGCATCGACGTCGTGCGCGAGTTCATGCGCACAGGGCTCGTGCCGCGCTTGCCCACGGCTATTCTCGCGAGCGGCCTGATGATCCTGTCGTTTCTCGCGTTCAGCTGCGGCTTGATCCTCGACAGCGTGGCGCGCGGGCGTCGCGAGTTGAAGCGCCTCGCCTATCTCGCTCTGTCGGCGTCGCGGCGCGATCAACAGTCCGATGCATGACGCGCGTCATTTCATGCGACGCGCGAGCCGGCAAAGCTCGAGGGGCAGAAGCGACATGTTCGTCGTGATCGTCGAGCACGATCCCTTCTCGAGGCCGTAGAAATCCAGCGCGAGCGCCGGATCGTGCGGCGGCTGCGCAAGCGAGTAGAGCGGACCTTCGTGGCGCGCGATCCGGTCCGCGATCGCGTCCTGCAGCCGATTGTGCAGCATCGGGTTCGTGACATTCGTGGCAATTCCGACGTTGACGGTCGACGCCGGTAGGAACGGCAGGACGTACGCCATCGGTGCTCCACTGGCGAGCAGCACGAGCGCGTGATCGTCGATCGGCGGCACCTTCAGCACGAACCATCGCTCGCCGAACGGAACCCGACCCCAATCGGCCGGCCGGGTCATCGCGATGACGACGATCGCGACCACGGCAACGATCGACGACGCATGCCGTGCGGGCACGCGGCACCCAATGAGCGCCACGATGAACGCGCCGGCGAGCAATTCGAGCGGCACGAGATAACGTGCGATCGAGTGGACGTACGCCCAGATCACGAACGCTGCAACGAAGAACACGCCGAGAAACGTCCATTCGCGACGGTTGGTGAGCCGGATCGTGCTCGCTTGACGCACGATGCGTCGACGCGACAGCGCAACCATTGCTCCGACCGCAGCCAAGACGCAGAGAAGCGGGAACCGGGGATCTCGGTATTTCACTTCCGCGACGAATCCCGTCGGCGGTGAATAGAGCTCGAAGGGAAGGAGCAGGGCTTCGCGAAGAGCATGCGGCCCGAACCTGCGCGGGAGGAGCGGCGCGGCCTCCCACCAGGGCGATCGAAACCATTGGTTCGCGTAGGGAAAGAGCGGATTGCCGTAGTGGTTCCATAGCTGCCAGCACCAGAACCCGATCGTTGCGAGAAGTCCGGCGAGCACGCCGGCGCAGAACATCAGCGATTCGCCGATATTCGCGCGAATCGGCGCGCGTCGTAGAAGAAGCGCGATCGCCAGCGCGAGCGCGTACGTGCCGGCGGTCAGCTTGAGGCCCGACGCGGCGCCGGCGAGAAATCCGGTCGCAACCAGCGCGAAGCGCGAAAGGTCCGCGGCCGCCTCGAGCTTTCCGGAACGCACCAGGCCGTATAGCGCGGCCATCGTGAACATCGCGCCGGGCCATTCGTTCATCGTCGTCGCGAACTGCGAGCGCCCCATCGCGCCGCCGAGGCCGATGGCGCACGCGGCGACGACCAGCGCGGCGCCGGTCTTGCGCGGCAACTCCCGGAACAAGCGTTCGCACAGCTTGATGAGGAAAAACGCCGCCACGGCCGTCGGCAGTGCGAGCACGCACGCAATGACCCGTGGATCGAGATCCGCGCGCACCATCGCGTAGAACGGCACGTCGAGCAGTGGATTGTGGAAAGTCTGCAGCTGAGCGGCTGCGATGTCGGGGCCGAAGATTCTTCCCGTCAGCCACGCCCACGGATCGTAAAAATGATAGTTCTGCAGGTCCCAGTTCGTATCCTGTCGCAGCGAAAGGGCGGCGGTGCACGTGCCGAGCACGCATGCGAACAGGATCGCGGCGTCGCGCAGGATCGTGCCCGCACGCGCGCCGTTTCGATGGGCGAGCCGGCGCGGGCGGCCGGAAACGCCCTCGAATGCGCGCACCGCGGGCGTGGGTCCGTCGGCCGTTTCGGTCGTCATGCAGGGTGGCGACAGGGCAAAAGGCGACAAGTGTCCCACGCAAAAGCCACGCCCTTGCGCGCCGACGCGAATTGGTGTAGCTTCGTTGGGATGAGCAGATTCTCCATCGCCGCCCGCGCCCTCGCGCCTGCCCTCCTTACGGGCGGCCTGCTGCTGCTTCTGCGCCCCGCGCGCAGATAACCAACTCACCCCTCGCTTCGAGCAGTGCCCACGCCGTCCGACAGGACGGTCGTATCGTCGTCGTCACGCCCAGGACTTCACCATGCTTTCCGTGCCCGCGCGCAAATATCGCCCGTTCCAGCCGATCGACCTGCCCGATCGCACCTGGCCCACCCAATCGATCACGTCACCGCCGATCTGGCTGTCGACCGATTTGCGGGACGGCAACCAGGCGCTGATCGAGCCGATGGACGCGGCGCGAAAGCTCCGCATGTTCCGGCAACTGGTCGACATCGGGTTCAAGGAGATCGAGGTGGCGTTCCCGTCGGCGTCGCAGACGGACTTCGACTTCGTTCGGCAGTTGATCGAGGAGGACCTGATTCCCGACGACGTCACGATCCAGGTCCTCACGCAATCGCGCGAGGAGTTGATCCGGCGCACGTTCGAGTCGGTGCGTGGCGCGCGGACGGCGATCATGCACCTGTACAACCCGACGTCGCCACTCTTCCGGCGCGTCGTGTACGGCAAGGACCGCGCGGGGATCATCGAAATCGCCGTCGAAGGCGCGAAGCTGTTTGCGCAGTGTGCGGCCGAGCAGCCCGAGACCGACTGGCGCTTCGAGTACTCGCCGGAGACCTTCACGATGACCGAGCTCGATTTCGCGCTCGAGATCTGCGAGCGCGTCGTCGACGTGCTCGGTCCCGCGAGCCGGCACCCGATCATTCTCAACCTTCCCGCGACGGTCGAGGTCGCCACGCCGAACGTCTTCGCCGACCAGATCGAGTGGATGCACCGGCATCTGTCACGCCGCGACCAGGTCATCATCTCGGTCCATCCGCACAACGATCGCGGCACGGGCGTCGCCGCTGCGGAATTCGCCGTCATGGCGGGCGCCGATCGAGTCGAAGGCTGCCTTTTCGGCAACGGCGAGCGAACCGGGAACGTGTGCGTCGTGACGCTCGCGATGAATCTCTATTCGCAGGGCATCGACCCGAGGCTCGATTTCAGCGACATCGGAAGCGTCATCCGCACCGCCGAGTACTGCACGGCCCTGCCGGTGCATCCGCGCCATCCGTATGCGGGCGAGCTCGTGTTCACCGCGTTCTCGGGTTCGCACCAGGACGCGATCAAGAAGGGGTTCGCCGCGCAGCGCGCGGCGGAAGCGAGCGGGAATACGATCTGGGAAGTGCCCTATCTGCCGATCGATCCGGCTGACGTCGGCCGCACCTACGAGGCCGTGATCCGCGTGAACAGTCAATCGGGCAAGGGCGGCATCGCGTATCTGCTCGAACGCGATTACGGTCTCGCGCTGCCGCGCCTGCTGCAGATCGAGTTCAGCCAGGTCGTGCAGGCGATCATGGACGCGACCGGCAAGGAGCAGACATCGGCCGACCTCCACGCGACGTTCCAGCACGAGTACATCCGGGTCGACGCGCCGATTCGCTACATCGACCATCGTTCTGGCCACACGGGCGGGGGGCTCGAGCAATTGACCGCACGCCTGGCCGTCGACGGCATCGAAACGCTGGTTGCGGGCGCCGGCAACGGCCCGGTCGATGCTTTCGTGCACGGCATGCGCGAGCAGCTCGGCGTCGACGTGCACGTGCTCGCGTATCACGAGCACGCGACCGGTAGCGGCGAGGATGCGACGGCGGTCGCGTACGTGCAGTTGCGCGCCGAAGATTGCAACGTCTACGGCGTCGGGCTCGATCCGAATATCGTGACCGCGACGCTCAAAGCCGTGATCGCCGCCGTGAATCGCGCGCACGCGCAAGGCGCGATCGCGATTCGCGTGCCGGTGGGGGCGCAAGCGGCGTAGTGATTCGGCGGCCCCTCCCCGCCTTCCGGAGTGAGGCTCGCGCACTGCAATCGTCGCGATCGCTTGATCTTCATCAAACGTCGTACGACGGCGCACCGAGGCACCCGGTACCATTGCGGTGCCGCGACGTTTCGCGGCGCCATGCGCGAGCGGCTCGCGGGCGCATGATCCCCTCGTCCCCGGAATCCATCGTCCATGAACGCCCCGCGTTACGGCCCCGGCATCGAAGTCACCGGGCGAATCACAGAGCAATTCGGCGAAATCCTCACGCCCGACGCGCTCGCATTTGCGGCGCGCCTGCAGCGGGCGTTCGGTGCGCGCCGAACGGAGCTTCTCGCGCGCCGCGTCGCACGCCAGGTGCAGTTCGACGCGGGCGAGTTGCCCGGCTTCCTCGAGGAGACGCGCGAGGTTCGCGAGGACGACTGGACCTGCGATCCGGTGCCCGCGGAGATCGAGGACCGGCGCGTGGAGATCACCGGTCCCGTCGACCGCAAGATGATCATCAACGCGCTCAATTGCGGCGCGAACGTGTTCATGGCCGACTTCGAGGACGCGAACACCCCGACATGGTCGAACAACGTCGAGGGCCAGTTGAACCTGCGCGACGCGATTCGCCGGCGCATCGACTACGTGTCGCCGGAGGGCAAGGCGTACCGGCTGAACGAGCAAACGGCGGTGCTGTTCGTGCGCCCGCGCGGCTGGCATCTGCCGGAGAAGCACGTGCTGATCGATGGCGAGCCGATGTCGGCCTCGATCTTCGACTTCGCGATCTATTTCTTCCACAACGCGAAGCCGTTGATCGCGCGTGGCGGCGCGCCGTATTTCTATCTGCCGAAGATGGAAAGCCACCTCGAGGCGCGGCTGTGGAACGACATCTTCGTGATGGCGCAGGACGATCTGCTGATCCCGCGTGGCACGGTGAAGGCGACGGTCCTGATCGAGACGATCCTCGCCGCCTTCGAGATGGACGAGATCCTCTACGAGCTGCGCCATCATTCCGCCGGACTCAACGCCGGCCGTTGGGACTACATCTTCAGCTGCATCAAGAAGTTCCGCAGCCATCGCGATTTCTGTCTCGCCGATCGCGCGCTCGTCACGATGACGACTCATTTCATGAAGAGCTACGCGGAGCTGCTCGTCAAGACCTGCCATCGCCGCAACACCTTTGCAATGGGCGGCATGGCGGCGCAGATTCCGGTCAAGAACGATGAGGCGGCGAACGCCGAGGCGTTCGCCAAGGTTCGCGCCGACAAGGAGCGCGAGGCGCGCCAGGGGCACGATGGGACCTGGGTCGCTCACCCGGGACTCGTTCCCGTCGCGAAGGACGCCTTCGATCGGCTGATGCCCGGGCCGAACCAGATCGCGACCGCGAAGCGCGAGGACGTTCGCGTGACGGCGGCCGATCTGCTGCGATTCGAGCCCGAGCGGCCGATCACCGAGTCGGGTTTGCGGCTTAACATCAACGTCGCGATCCAGTACGTCGGCGCATGGCTCGCTGGCCAGGGCGCGGTGCCGATCTACAACCTGATGGAGGACGCGGCGACCGCGGAGATCTCGCGCTCGCAGGTGTGGCAATGGATCCGCTCGCCGAAGGGCATCCTCGACGACGGTCGCAAGGTGACGAAGGAGCTCGTCGCGACGATGGTGCCCGAAGAGCTCGGCAAGGTGCGCGCGTTGCTCGGTGGCGCGTTCTCCGAGGGCCGCTACGACGAGGCCGCGCGCATCGTTGCGGATCTCGTCGAAAGCGACACGTTCGTCGAGTTCCTGACGCTGCCCGCGTACGACCGCCTGGAGCAATGAGCGGCGACGATAAGCACCATTTATCGAAGCCATTGTCAGAGTCCATTGGACATTCGGTCACTGTCAATCGACAATGGACCGGTCACCGGCACCGCGTTCGGCACGCGCGGCCCGCACGCCGGCGTAGGCAACGACAGCGCGTCGCATCGACCGCGCACCCACTCCAAGGAGCACGCCCATGAAGCCGCTCAAAGGCACGAAGACCCACGACAACCTCAAAGCCGCGTTCGCCGGTGAATCGCAGGCGAACCGCCGCTATCTGTATTTCGCGAGCAAGGCCGACGTCGAAGGCCAGAACGACGTGGCGGCGCTGTTCCGCTCCACCGCGGAAGGCGAGACGGGCCACGCGCACGGCCACATGGATTACCTCGCCGCGGTCGGGGATCCCGCCACCGACCTGCCGATCGGCACGAGCCGCGAGAATCTGAAGGCCGCCGTCGCCGGCGAAACGCACGAGTACACCGACATGTATCCGGGCATGGCGAAGGCCGCGCGCGGCGAGGGCTTCGACGAGATCGCCGACTGGTTCGAAACGCTCGCAAAGGCCGAGCGCTCGCATGCCAACCGTTTCCAGAAGGCGCTCGACTCGCTCGCCGACTAATCGCCATCATGGCGTCGACGCCGGAGCGCGAAGGCAACCTCCAGGCGCCCACGCGCCATCCGCTCGACTGGAAGAGCGCCGCCTTCTACGACGAGGCGGCGCTCTATTCCGAGCAGGAACGCATCTTCGACATCTGTCACGGCTGTCGCCGTTGCGTGTCGCTCTGCAACGCATTCCCGACGCTGTTCGACCTGGTCGACAACAGCGCGACGATGGACGTCGCCGGGGTCGCGAAGGAGGACTACTGGAAGGTCGTCGAGCAGTGCTACCTGTGCGACATCTGCTACATGACGAAATGCCCGTACGTTCCGCCGCACCCGTGGAACGTCGACTTCCCGCACGTCATGCTGCGCGCGAAGGCGATCCGGCACAGGAAGGGAGAGTTCACGCTGCGCGACCGCGTGCTGACGAGCACCGACGCCGTCGGCAAGCTGGCGACGATTCCCATCGTCGTGAAGGCGGTGAACGCGGCGAACAAGTCGCCATCGATCCGCGGCGTCATGGAAAAGACGCTCGGCATCGCGAAGCAGGCGTGGCTTCCACCGTATGCCGGGCGCCGCTTCCGCGCGTCGTTCGCACCTTCCCGGGATTGGCCGGTGCGCAATGGCGCGCGCACGCCGGGCAAGGTCGCGGTCTTCGCGACCTGCTACGTCAATTACAACGAGCCGGGCATCGGGCACGATCTGCTCAAGCTTCTCGAGCACTTCGAGATCCCGTATCGCGTCGTCGAGAAGGAAGTGTGCTGCGGCATGCCGAAGCTCGAACTCGGCGATCTGGATACCGTCGAATCGTTCAAGAACGTCAACGTTCCCGCGCTGGCGCCGCTCGCGCGCGACGGGTACGCCATCCTGACGCCCGTGCCGTCATGCACGCTGATGTTCAAGCACGAGATGCCGCTGATCTTCCCCGACGACGCCGACGTCAAGGCCGTGTCCGACGTGATGTTCGACCCGTTCGAGTATTTCATGGCACGCGAACGCGACGGGCTCCTCGACAAGCCGTTCAAGCGCGGCCTCGGCAAGGTGAGCTATCACATCCCGTGTCACTCGCGCGTGCAGAACATCGGCCAGAAGACGCGCGAGGCGCTCGAGCGGATTCCGGACACGCAGGTCAACACGGTCGAGCGTTGCTCGGGACACGACGGCACATGGGGCGTGAAGCGCGAACACTTCGACGACGCGATGAAGATCGGACGGCCGGTGTTCCGGCGAATGGATGAGTTCGAGCCGGACTTCCTGAGCTCCGACTGCCCGATTGCGCAGCGGCGCATCGAGGAGGGTATCGTGCAAGGCGGCAGCGAGCGGCGGCCGCGCAGGGAACACCCGCTGACGCTGCTCTGCATCGCGTACGGGCTCGAGTGACCGGACGAAACGGCGACCGAGATGCCTCCGATTGCGCGCGACAGCCTGCTGACGCTCGAAGCGTACGCGAAGAAACGGCCGGAGATGCGTGCGCAGGCGATCGCGCACAAGCGCGCGCGCACCGTGCATCTCGGCGAGCATCTGACGCTGCTTTTCGAGGACGAGGCGACGATCCGCTACCAGATCCAGGAAATGTTGCGCATCGAGAAGACCTTCGAGGAGGAGGGCATCCAGGACGAACTCGACGCGTACAATCCGCTCGTTCCCGACGGCTCGAATCTCAAGGCGACGATGCTGATCGAGTACGAGGACGAGGACGAGCGCCGCGCCGCGCTCGCGCGCTTGCGCGGCATCGAGGATGCCATCTGGTTACAGGTCGACGACGAGCCCCGCGTCACGCCGATCGCCGACGAGGATCTCGACCGCGAGACGGCCGACAAGACGTCGTCGGTGCACTTCCTGCGCTTCGAATTGACGCCGGCGATGATCGCTGCGTGGAAGGGTGGCGCGCGCGTCGCCATGGGTGTCGATCATCCCGACTATCGCTGCGGACTCACGCTGTCGCCGCAGCAGCGCGAGGCGCTCGCCACCGATTTCGCGCAATGACGTCCGCGAGCCGCTAATCGCGGAAATTCTGGTACTGCAGCGGGAAGTCGGTGATCGACTTCTTGACGAGCGCGATCGCCGACTGCAGGTCGTCCTTCTTCCCCCCGGACACGCGCACGGCCTCGCCCTGGATCGCGGCCTGCACCTTGAGCTTGCTGTCCTTCACGAGCTTGACGATCTTCTTCGCCAGGTCCTGCGCGACACCTGTCCTGACGGTGACCGCCTGCTTGACCTTGCTGCCGGAAATCTTTTCGACCGATCCATAGTCGAGCGCGCGAACATCGACCTGGCGCTTCGCGAGCTTCGCGACGACGATGTCGGTCACCTGCTTCAGCTTGAAGTCGTCGTCGGCGAAGAGCGTCAGCGCCTTGCCGTCGTACTCGACGCGCGCGTCCGACCCCTTGAAATCGAACCGCGTGCCGATCTCCCGGTTCGCCTGGTCGATGGCGTTGCGCACTTCCACCTGGTTCACTTCGGAGACGATGTCGAACGACGGCATGGCGGGCTCCGCGATAGCGGACCGTCAAGCTAGCACATCGCCGGACGGTGGATCGGACGCTGCTTCATGCAAGCGAGGTCTGACGCTACATGGGGCGAACCGTGCCGTTCTCGGAGGTCTAACCCGGGAGGCGATCTAGCCTTGCCACCTTTGCTGGAGACCCACCATGAGGCAGTTTCATGTTCACCGCGCGGCACTCGCCGTCGCCATGGCGCTGGCTGCGACGATGGCGACCGTGCCGGCGTTCGCGGAATTCCAGGGACGTTACGGCCAGGTGCCTTACGCGAGCGGCGGCATCACGAGCGACGAGGCCGACGCGATGCGCGCCAAGGCGCGCGACTATTCGCTGGAGATCACGATGGCGGCACCGAGCCCGTTTCCCGGCTACAACGATTTCGTCGCGGGTACCGCGGTCCGCGTCACCGACGGCAACGGCATCGTGGTGCTGGAGGCGCCGGACACAGGGCCGATCCTGCTCGCCGATCTTCCTCCGGGCAACTACACGATCGAGGCGGTGGACAACGGCCAGGTGCAGACGCGCCATGTCCACGTCGGTCCGCGCGGCCGGACGCAGCTGACGTTCCTCTGGCGCTGACGCGCTTTCGTCGTGGCGTTCACTCGAGCGCGTCGATCGACCGTGGCCAGCTCTCGTGCAGCAGCCGCGAGAGCGCGCGGTCGGCGAGCACCTTGCCGCCGGTCTGGCAGCGCGCGCAATAGTTGCACTCGTTCTCCGCGTACACGATGCGCTGGATAGGTGCTCCGCACACCGGGCATGGCTTCCCGTAACGGCCGTGCACCGCCATCTCGGGACGAAACGCCGTGACCTTCACGGGGAAGCCGGCGCCTGCCTGTTCGCGCAGCCGTCGCGTCCATTCGTCGAGCACGTCGCCGGTGGCGTGGTACAGCCGCGCGATGTCCTCGCGCGAGAGCTTCCGTGTATGCGTGATCGGCGACAGGCGCGCGCGATGCAGGATCTCATCCGAATACGCGTTCCCGATACCGCTGAATGTGCGGGGATCGGTGAGCGCGCGTTTCAGCGTGCGATTCTCGGCCACGAGCCGTGACGCGAACGTCGCTTCGTCGATGTCCGCGATCTCGAGTCCTGGCGGCTTCAATGATGCGAGCGCCTCCTCGCCTTCGACGACGTGCATCGACGCCCGCCGTCGCGTTCCCGCTTCCGTGACGGCCAGCCGGCCGGACGCGAAGTGCAGCACGGCGAGCGTGATGCGCGCCGGGACCTTGTCGCCCTCGGCAAGCCAGCGCAGGCGGCCGGCGATCATCAGGTGAATGACGAGGAAGAGGCCGCCGTCGAGCTCGATCGCGATCCGCTTGCCGACACGACGCACGCCGAGGACACGGCGGCCTTCCACGGCCGAGATCGGCGGCACCGCGGTGCGCAGCAGGAACGGATGCACGACGTCGACGCGTGTCAGCACCTTCCCCGCGATGCGCGCCGCGAGCGCTTCGCAATAGACGGTGACGTCGGGCAGCTCGGGCATCGTGAAGTCGCGTTGCTAAACTAATCGATTTTGCGCTCGCCCGCGCCGCCCATGTCCACCATCCTGCAAGCCCTGCCGGTCGGCCAGAAGGTCGGCATCGCGTTCTCGGGCGGCCTCGACACCAGCGCCGCAATCGCCTGGATGCGCGAGCACGGCGCCATTCCGTACGCCTACACGGCGAACCTCGGGCAGCCCGACGAGCGCGACTACGCCGACATCCCGCGACGCGCGAAGGCCTATGGTGCCGAGCAGGCGCGGCTCGTCGATTGCCGCGCGGCGCTCGTCGCGGAAGGCATTGCCGCGCTGCAATCGGGCGCGTTCCACATCTCGACCGCGGGCATGACGTACTTCAACACGACGCCGCTCGGTCGCGCCGTCACCGGCACGATGCTCGTCGTGGCGATGCGCGAGGACGACGTGCACATCTGGGGCGACGGCAGCACCTTCAAGGGTAACGACATCGAGCGCTTCTACCGCTACGGTCTGCTCGCGAACCCGAGCCTGCGCATCTACAAGCCGTGGCTCGATGCGCGCTTCATCGACGAGCTCGGCGGACGCAAGGAGATGTCGGCGTACCTCGCACGCTCGGGATTCGAGTACAAGTCGAGCGCCGAGAAGGCGTACTCGACCGATTCGAACCTGCTCGGCGCGACGCACGAGGCGAAGGACCTCGAGTTCCTCGACAAGGGCATCTCGATCGTCGAACCGATCATGGGGGCGGCATTCTGGCGCGACGACGTGGCGATCGCGCGCGAGCGCGTCTCGGTGCGATTCGACGAAGGAAGGCCCGCCGCGTTGAACGACGTCGCGTTCGACGATCCGGTGGCGCTGCTCCTCGAAGCGAACGTGATCGGCGGCCGGCACGGGCTCGGCACGAGCGATCAGATCGAGAACCGGATCATCGAGGCGAAGAGTCGCGGCATCTACGAGGCACCCGGAATGGCGCTGTTGCACATCGCGTACGAGCGCCTCGTCACGGGCATCCACAACGAGGACACGATCGAGCAGTACCGCGACAACGGCCGGCGGCTCGGCCGGCTGCTCTACCAGGGCCGGTGGTTCGACCCGCAGGCGATGATGCTGCGCGAGTCCGCGCAGCGCTGGGTCGGGCGCGCGGTGACCGGCGAGGTAACCCTCGAGCTGCGCCGCGGCAACGACTACTCGATCCTCGACACCGCGAGTCCCAATCTCACGTACAAGCCGGAACGGCTGACGATGGAGAAGGAGCAGTCGGCGTTCTCGCCGCAGGATCGCATCGGCCAGCTCACGATGCGCAATCTCGACATCGCCGACACGCGCGAGAAGCTCGCGATCTACACGCGCGCCGGCGTGCTCACGTCGGCCGGCGATCCGCTGCTGCCGAAGCTCGCCGACGACGACGAAGCGAAGGCCTAATCGACTTTCAGGCCCAGCTTCTTGATGACCGGTGCCCAGCGCGCCGTGTCGTCGACGATCAGCTTGCCGAATGCCTCAGGCGTTCCGCCGACGAGCTCGAAGCCTTGCGCATTGAGCTTCTGCACGACGTCGGGCTCCTTCAGGATGGCGTTGATCTCGCTGTTGAGCCGCGCGATGATCGGCTTCGGCGTCGCCGCCGGAACGAGCACGCCGTTCCACGCGCTGACCTCGAAGCCCGGCACGCCGCTTTCGGCGATCGACGGCAATTCGGGCAGCAGCGGAAAGCGCTTGGGCGTCGTCACGGCGAGCGCGCGCAGCTTGCCCGCGTCGATCTGCCCCTTCAACGGCTGCATCACCGCGAACAGCATCTGCGTTTCGTTTTGCACCGTGGAGGTGACCGCGGGAGGCGACCCGTTGAACGGCACGTGCACGATGTCCATGCCGGTCATCGACTTCAAGAGCTCCATGCCGAGGTGCGACGAGCTGCCGTTGCCGACCGACGCGTAGTTGAGCTGTCCGGGGCGTGCCTTGACGTAGGCGACGAGCTCCTCGAACGTCTTGACGGGCAGGCTCGCGTTGATCGCAAGCACGTTGGGCTGATTCGACGTGATGATGACGGGCGCGAGGTCCTTCTGCACGTCGTAGGGCACCTTGCGCATCTGGGGCGATGCGGACAGCGGGCCGGGATACGCGAGCACCATCATGTAGCCGTCGGGGGGCGCGTGCGCAACCTCAGCGGTCGCGACCGTGCCGCCGGCGGCCGGCTTGTTCTCGACGACCACCGGCTGCCCGAGGCGGTCCTTGAGCTTGTCGGCGATGACGCGTCCGAGCGTATCGATCGAGCTGCCGGCAGGCGCCGTCATGACGAACTTGATCGGCCGGTCGGGCCAGGTCTGCGCGAGCGCAAGCGGCGGGAGCGCGAGGACGAGAAGGGCGGCGGCGAGACGTTTCAACATGCGTGCTCCCATGGGACCGACGGAACCGGGTCGGACGCGATTTTCCGAGAAACAGCGTCGGACTCGAATTTCCGCCGTGCGGACGTTCGAGTCCGACGCTATGGGTCGACGCGGCCGCAGACGAGATACTCGAGCAGCGCCTTCTGCGTGTGCAGGCGATTCTCCGCCTCGTCCCACACGACGCTCTGCGGGCCGTCGATCACGTCGGCCGACACTTCCTCGCCGCGATGCGCCGGCAGGCAGTGCATGAAGAGGGCGTCGCGCTTCGCGCGTCGCATCATCGTCGCGTCGACCTGCCAGTGTTCGAACGCCCGCTGCCGTTCCTCGTTCTCCGCCTCGAACCCCATGCTCGTCCAGACGTCCGTCGTCACCAGGTCGGCGCCTTCGCACGCGGCCTCGGGGTCATCGAAGACGACGCAGTGCGCCGAGTCGCGCGCCTGCGTGGGGAGCGCGTAGCCCGGCGGCGACGACACGTTCACGCGAAAGCCGAAGATCGGCGCTGCCTGCAGCCACGTGGCGCACATGTTGTTGGCGTCGCCGATCCAGGCGACCGTGCGTCCATCGATCGAATCGCGATGCTCGACGTACGTGTAGATGTCCGCGAGCACCTGGCAGGGGTGATACTGGTTGGTGAGCCCGTTGATCACCGGCACGCGCGAATGCTCGGCGAAGCGCTCGATGATCGACTGCTCGAACGTGCGGATCATCACGACGTCGACCATGCGCGACACGACGCGGGCGACGTCCTCGATCGGCTCGCCGCGCGAAAGCTGCGTGTCGCCGCGCGTGAGGTTGATCGCGATGCCGCCGAGCTGGTTCATCCCGGCCTCGAACGACACGCGCGTGCGCGTCGACGCCTTCTCGAACACCATGGCGAGCGTGCGGTCGCGCAGCGGCTGGTAGAGCTCGTAACGCTTGAAGCGCTCCTTGATCCAGCGCGTGCGCGCGAACAGATGATCGAATTCGTCGCGCGAGAAGTCGCGAAACTGCAGGAAGTGCCGGGGCGGCGGCGAGGCGGTCATCGACGATGGCGTCGTCGCGTCAAACGAAAAGTCTAGCACGCGCCCGATGCTCGAATCCGGCGCATCGCACGGCGTTCGGCCGGTCTGACGCCCGCGCAGGCACTGCGGCGAGCGCGGCGACACATCGCAAAAACCGGTCGTCACAAACGAACAGGGCGCCCCGCGGGACGCCCTGTAATCGGTGACGTGAATTCTCCGCTACGCGAGCGCCTTGATGGCCTGCGCGAGGCGGGACTTGGTGCGCGCTGCAAGATTCTTGTGGACGATGCGCTTGTCGGCGATGCGATCGATGACCGCCTGCGATTCGCGGAACACGCTCGCCGCGGCAGACTTGTCGCCGGCCGTGATCGCCTTCTTGACCTTCTTCACGGCGGTGCGCAGCGCCGACTTCTGGCTGGCGTTGCGTTGCCGCGTCGCTTCTGCCTGCCGCGCGCGCTTGCGCGCCTGGGCGGTATTCGCCATTGCTTCCGATCCTTGCGTGGCCGACGACGACGGGCGCCGGCTTGAAGTGAAATGCGGACGAGATCGGCGCCGGGAACGGGGCGAAGACGGCCGCGAAAGACCCGGCATAATACGCGATTTCCGCGGTGCGGGCAAGGTATATCGCGCTATGACGAATTGAATCTCCTGCGCACCCTGACGACGGTGAGCGGCATGACGCTCCTGTCGCGCATCACGGGCCTGCTTCGCGAAACGCTCAAGGCGACGGTCTTCGGCGCCGGGCTGCAGATGGACGCGTTCGAGGCGGCGTTTCGCCTCCCGAACCTGCTGCGCCGGCTCTTCGCGGAAGGCGCGTTCTCGCAGGCATTCGTCCCGATCCTCGCGGAGTACCGGCGCAAGCGCGGCACCGAAGCAACGCGCAAGCTTGTCGGCGAGGTCGCGACGCTGCTCGCCGTGATCCTGATCGCGCTGTCGATCGTCGGCTCGCTCGCGGCGCCGTGGCTCGTCTATCTGCTCGCCGGCGGATTCGCGGATACGCCGGGCAAGGTCGACCTGACCGCACAGATGATCAGGATCGTCTTTCCGTACATCCTGTTCGTCTCGCTCGTGTCGCTCGCCGCCGGCGTGCTGAACGTCTTCCGGCGCTTCGCGATCCCGGCGTTCACGCCGGTGCTCCTCAATCTGTCGATCATCGCCGCGGCAATCTTTCTTGCGCGCTTCGTGGATCCGCCGATCGTCGCCCTCGCGTGGGGTGTCGCGATCGGTGGCCTCGCGCAACTCGTCCTGCAGATCAAGCCGCTGCTCGCGATCGGCATGCTGCCGCGGCCGTCGTTCGATTGGCGCGACGAAGGCGTGCGGCGCATCCTGCGCGCGATGGGTCCGGCGGTGATCGGCGTGTCGGCAGCGCAGATCTCCGCCTTGATCAACACCCAGCTTGCCGCGCTGCTCGGCAACGGTCGGATCTCGTGGATCACGTATGCCGACCGGCTCATGGAATTCCCGAGCGCGCTTCTCGGCGTCGCGCTCGGCACGGTCCTGCTGCCGTCGCTCGCGCAGCATTACAGCGACGACGATCACACCGCGTATTCGGAGCTCCTCGACTGGGGCCTGCGCCTCGCGCTGCTCCTCGCGTTGCCTGCGGCGATCGCGCTCGCGATCCTCGCGCTGCCGCTCGTCTCGACGCTCTATCAATACGGTCGCTTCACCGTCGACGACGCGATGCAGACGCAGGTCGCGCTTCTCGGCTACGCGGTTGGATTGCCGGCGATCGTGCTCGTGAAGATACTCGCGCCGGGGTTCTATGCGCGGCAGGTGATGAAGACGCCGGTGAAGATCGCGTTCTTCACCGTACTCGTCACGCAAACGCTCGCCGTGATCCTCGCCTGGCCCGTCGGCCTCGCGCACGCCGGGCTCACGCTCGCGACGAGCCTCGGCGCCGCGTGCAACGCCGGCCTTCTGCTGTGGCTGCTGCTACGCAATCGCTTCTATCGACCGCGGGCGGGATGGCTCGCTTTCCTCGGCAAGGTATGCGTCGCGAGCGCGGCGCTCGCGCTCGTCGTCGCGCTGCTGCGCGGCCACGACGGCGTCTGGCTCCACGCGGGCCTCGCCGGCAAGGTCTCGCGCCTCGCGCTCGTCGTCGTCGCCGGAGCGCTCGCGTATTTCGGCACGTTGTACGCGCTCGGCTTTCGTCTGCGCGACTTCAGCCGCGGCGAGGCCGCACCGCCGGTGGACGTCCTCACCGACAGCGAGGACTGAGTCGATCTTCAGCCGTCCCCGTGCGGTTTGCGATGCGGGCAGTTCGGCTTCGTGCAGTCGGCGTAGAGATAGAGCGCGTGCTCGGTGATCGCGAACCCGCGCTCCTTCGCGACCTTCGCCTGGCGTTTCTCGATCTCGGGATCGTAGAACTCCTCGACGCGCCCGCATTGCAGGCACACGAGGTGGTCGTGGTGCTTTCCTTCGTTGAGTTCGAAGACCGCCTTGCCCGACTCGAAGTGATGCCGGACGAGGATGCCCGCCTGCTCGAACTGTGTGAGCACGCGATAGACCGTTGCGAGTCCGATGTCGACGCCGTCCGCGAGCAGCAGGCGATAGACGTCTTCGGCGGTGAGGTGCCGCACGTCGGACGTCTCGAAGAGGTTGATGATCTTGAGGCGCGGAACGGTGGCCTTGAGTCCCGCGGTCTTCAGGTCGTGCGAAGGATTCATCGGCGTTTCGCTGGCTATAATAGCGAATTTGCCTCTCGTGACTCCCATCGTGCTTCGTACGACGACCCGCCACGCGGCCCGGGCCGCGCTTCGCGTCGCGCCCTTCGCGCTCTTCGCCCTCGTGCTCGGCGGCTGCGCGACCTTCGACAAGTATGCGCCGACGTGGCGCTCGCTGGGCGTCTACAAGATCGACATCAACCAGGGCAACTACCTGTCGCAGGACATGGTGGACCGGCTGAAGGTCGGCATGACGCAGCAGCAGGTCCGCCAGATCCTCGGCACGCCGCTCGTGGATTCGCCATTCCGGCCTGATCGCTGGGACTACGTATACGAATATACCCGGCAGGGACACGTGCTCGAGCATCGCAAGTTCACCGCGTACTTCGCCGACGGCAAGCTCGCGCGCTGGGAAGGCGACGCGCTGCCGGCGTCCGTGATCGAGCTCAACCAGTCGGCCAGCGCCAAGGCCTTGCCCTCCAGCACCAACGAGGACAAAGGCTTCTGGAACCGGCTCATGGACGTGTTCCGCAAATAGCGTCATGAATGTCGCGTCGTCCACCCCGGTGCGCATCGCCATCGCCGGTGCGAGCGGGCGCATGGGCCAGGCGCTGATCGAGGCGACGCTCGACGATGCGCGCTTCAGCCTCGTCGCAGCGCTCGACATGCCCGGCAGCGCCGTGCTCGGACACGACGCGGGCGAACGCTTCGGGCGCGCGACGAGCGTCCGCGTCGAAAGCGACGTTGCATCGGCGCTCGGCAAGGCGGACGTGCTGATCGACTTCACGCGTCCGGCGGGCACGCTCGCCCATCTCGCGGCGTGCGAACAGGCGGGCATCGCGGCCGTCATCGGCACCACGGGGCTCGACGACGAGGCGAAGGCGCGAATCGCGCGGCATGCCCGCGCCTTCCCGGTCGTGATCGCGCCGAACATGAGCGTGGGCGTCAACGTGCTCGCGAAGCTGGTGCGTGAAGCGGCGGCGCTGCTCGGCACGGGGTACGACATCGAAATCGTCGAGATGCATCACCGGCACAAGGTGGACGCGCCGTCGGGCACCGCGCTCGCGCTGGGGGAAGCCGCCGCGGCGGGCGCCGGCGTCGCGTTGCGCGATCACGCCGTGTACGCGCGGGAGGGTGTGACCGGCGAGCGCAAGACGGGCTCGATCGGCTTCGCCACGCTGCGCGGTGGCGACGTCGTCGGCGAGCACAGCGTCATCTTCGCGGGGGCAGGCGAGCGCCTCGAGCTGTCGCACCGTGCCACCTCGCGTCGAAACTTCGCGGTTGGTGCGTTGCGCGCCGCGGCGTTCGTCGCCGAGAAACGGCAAAACGGCGAGCCGGGACTCTTCGACATGCGCGACGTGCTCGGCATGTCCTAGCGCCCGCGTTTGCGACGCGGGGACGGATCCGGTAAAATCGATCGGCTTCGGAGCGGGGAAGGTCGCAAGCCTTCCCCGTTTCCACGTTCGGCGCGCGCAACGCGCGTCGTCGCGCCTCCCTGCTCATGAACGACGTCGCGCACCCGGCTCCCACGACGCCGCCGCTTTTTGCCGCGCGCACGCCGGCGTTGCTGGCGCTCGCCGACGGCACGGTCCTGCACGGGCGTGCGATCGGCGCGCTCGGATCGACGACGGGCGAAGTCGTCTTCAACACGGCGATGACCGGGTACCAGGAGATCCTCACCGATCCGTCGTACGCGGGACAGATCGTGACGCTCACGTATCCGCACGTCGGCAACGTCGGCGTGAATCCCGAGGACATGGAGTCGTCGCGCATCTTCGCGGCCGGGCTCGTGATCCGCGACCTGTCGTGCCTCGCGTCGAACTGGCGCTCGACTCAGAATCTGTCGGCCTGCCTTCGCGCGGCGAATGTCGTCGCGATCGCCGACGTCGACACGCGCCGGCTCACGCGCATCCTGCGCGAGCGCGGCACGCAGAACGCCTGCATCGTCGCGGTCGATTCGCCCGACGCCGAGCGTGCGGTTGCGCGGGCGCGCGCCGCTCCTTCGATGAACGGGCTCGATCTCGCGAAGGTCGTGTCGTGCAAAGCGCCGTACGCGTGGGATCTCGGAACGTGGACGCTCGGTCACGGCTACCGGCCCGTGCACGAGACGAAGTTCCACGTCGTCGCGTACGACTTCGGCGTCAAGCACACGATCCTGCGATTGCTCGCGCAGCGCGGTTGCCGATTGACCGTCGTGCCGGCGCAGACCACTGCACGTGAAGCGCTCGCGCTTTCGCCAGACGGCATCTTCCTGTCGAACGGACCCGGCGATCCGCAAGCGTGCGGCTACGCCATCGAAGCGACGCGCGAATTCGTCGATCGTGGCATGCCGACGTTCGGCATCTGTCTCGGCCACCAGCTGCTCGGCCTCGCCGTGGGCGCGAGGACGCTGAAGATGAAGTTCGGCCATCACGGGGCGAATCACCCCGTACTCGACAACGACACCGGGCAAGTGCTGATCACGAGCCAGAATCACGGCTTCGCGGTCGATGCCGCGACGCTGCCTTCCACGGTGCGCGTGACGCACGTGTCGCTCTTCGACGGCAGCCTGCAGGGCATTGCGCTCACCGATCGTCCGGTGTTCGGCTTCCAGGGACATCCGGAAGCGTCGCCGGGGCCCCACGATCCAGGCTATCTGTTCGACAGGTTCGTGAAGTCGATGGAGAAGAGGATCTAGGCGCGATGCCGAAGCGTACCGATCTCAACGGCATCCTCATCGTCGGCGCCGGCCCCATCGTCATCGGTCAGGCGTGCGAGTTCGACTACTCCGGCGCGCAGGCGTGCAAGGCGCTGCGCGAAGAGGGTTATCGCGTGATTCTCGTCAATTCGAATCCGGCGACGATCATGACCGATCCCGAGATGGCGGACGTGACGTACATCGAGCCGATCACATGGCCGATGGTGGCGAGCATCATCGAGCGCGAGCGCCCCGACGCGCTGCTGCCGACGATGGGCGGGCAGACCGCGCTCAACTGTGCGCTCGACCTCTCGCGCGAAGGGATCCTCACGAAGTACGACGTCGAGCTGATCGGCGCGTCGAAGAAGGCGATCGACAAGGCCGAGGACCGCGAGAAGTTCAAGGCCGCGATGACGCGCATCGGCTTGGGCTCCGCGCGTTCGGGCATCGCGCACGACCTCGAGCAGGCGCTCGAGGTGCAGTCACGCATCGGCTTTCCCGCCGTCATCCGGCCGTCGTTCACGCTCGGCGGCACGGGTGGCGGCATCGCGTACAACAAGGACGAGTTCGTCGAGATGTGCAAGCGCGGCCTCGACCTCTCGCCCACGCGCGAGCTCCTGATCGAGGAATCCCTCCTCGGCTGGAAGGAGTTCGAGATGGAGGTCGTGCGCGACCGCAAGGACAACTGCATCATCGTCTGCTCGATCGAGAACGTCGATCCGATGGGCGTGCATACCGGCGACTCGATCACCGTCGCGCCGGCGCAGACGCTGACCGACAAGGAATACCAGGTGATGCGCGACGCTTCGATCGCGGTGCTGCGCGAGATCGGCGTCGACACCGGCGGCTCGAACGTGCAGTTCGCGATCAACCCCGAAGACGGGCGGATGATCGTGATCGAGATGAATCCGCGCGTCTCGCGTTCGTCCGCGCTCGCTTCGAAGGCTACCGGGTTCCCGATCGCCAAGATCGCCGCGAAGCTCGCCGTCGGCTATACGCTCGACGAGCTCGCGAACGACATCACCGGCGCGGAGGACGGCCACTTCATGCCGGCATCGTTCGAGCCGACGATCGATTACGTCGTCACGAAGGTGCCGCGCTTCGCCTTCGAGAAGTTCAAGCAGGCCGACGACCGTCTCACCACGCAGATGAAGTCGGTCGGCGAAGTGATGGCCATCGGGCGCACGTTCCAGGAATCGCTGCAGAAAGCGCTGCGCGGCCTCGAGGTCGGCGTCGACGGCTTCAACCTGAAGACGGTCGACCCCGACACCATCGCCGACGAGCTCGCCTATCCGCGCGCGGAGCGTCTGTGGTACGTCGCCGACGCGTTCGGCATCGGCATGAGCGTCGACGAGCTGCACGCGCACACCAGGATCGACCGTTGGTTCCTCGCGCAGATCAAGCAGATCGTCGACACTGAGCTGGCGCTCGAGAAGCGCGCGCTCGATTCTTTGTCGCGTGACGATCTGCGGCAGCTGAAGCGCATGGGCTTCTCGGATCGTCGGCTCGCATACCTGACGAAGGCAACGGAAACCGACGTTCGGCATCGTCGCCACGCGCTCGGTGTGCGACCGGTCTACAAGCGCGTCGATACGTGCGCGGCCGAGTTCGCGACCCGCACCGCCTACCTGTATTCGACGTACGAGGACGAGTGCGAAGCCGCGCCGACGGACCGCCGGAAAGTGATCGTGCTGGGCGGCGGGCCGAACCGGATCGGGCAGGGGATCGAGTTCGACTACTGCTGCGTGCACGCGTCGATGGCGCTGCGCGAAGACGGCTTCGAGACGATCATGGTCAACTGCAATCCCGAGACCGTGTCGACCGATTACGACACGTCCGACCGGCTCTATTTCGAGCCGCTGACGCTCGAAGACGTGCTCGAAATCGTGCACGTCGAGAAGCCGTGGGGGGTGATCGTGCAGTTCGGCGGCCAGACGCCGCTCAAGCTCGCGCGCGACCTCGAGGCGAACGGCGTGCCGATCATCGGCACGTCACCCGACATGATCGACGCCGCCGAGGACCGCGAGCGCTTTCAGCAGATGCTGACGCGCGCCGGCCTGCGGCAACCGCCCAATCGCACGGCACGCACCGAATGCGAAGCCATCGCGGCCGCCGACGAAATCGGGTATCCGCTCGTCGTTCGGCCGTCGTACGTGCTCGGCGGCCGCGCCATGGAGATCGTGCACGAGCCGCGCGATCTCGAGCGCTACATGAAGGAAGCGGTGCGCGTGTCGAACGACAGCCCGGTGCTGCTCGACCGTTTCCTCAACGACGCGATCGAAGTCGACGTCGATGCGATCGCCGACGGGCACGAGGTGATCGTCGGCGGCATCATGGAGCACATCGAGCAGGCCGGCGTGCACTCCGGCGACTCGGCGTGTTCGCTGCCGCCGTACTCGCTCTCGGCCGAGTTGCAGCACGAGTTGCGGCGCCAGACCGTCGTCATGGCCAAGGCGCTGAAGGTCGTCGGCCTGATGAACGTGCAGTTCGCGATCCAGTCCGACGACGCAGGCCGGGCGGTCGTGTACGTGCTCGAGGTGAATCCGCGCGCGTCGCGTACGGTGCCCTTCGTGTCGAAGGCCACGGGGCGGCCGCTTGCGAAGATCGCCGCGCGTTGCATGGTGGGCAAGCGCCTTGCCGAGCAGGGCATCGCCGGCGAGGCCACGCCGCGCTATTTCGCGGTGAAGGAAGCGGTGTTTCCCTTCATCAAGTTCCCCGGCGTCGACACGATCCTCGGACCGGAGATGAAGTCGACCGGCGAGGTGATGGGCGTCGGCGAGACGTTCGCCGAGGCGTTCCTGAAGAGCCAGGTGGCGGCGAACGTCAAGTTGCCGTCGTCGGGACGCGTGTTCCTCAGCGTGAAGGACGCCGACAAGGCGCAGGCGATCGGCGTCGCGCGAAAGCTGCACGATCTCGGCTACGAGATCGTCGCGACGCGCGGCACGGCTGCCGCGCTTACCGCGGCCGGCGTGCCGGTCACTGCCGTGAACAAGGTCAAGGAAGGGCGCCCGCACATCGTCGACATGATCGTCAACGACGAGATCGCCATCGTCATCAACACCGTCGAGGAGAAGCGCTCCTCGATCCACGACAGCTACACGATCCGGCGCGCGTCGCTCAACGGAGAAGTGCCGACCTTCACGACGATGGCCGGCGCACGTGCGGCCGCGACGGGCATCGAGCATATGCGCGAACTCGTGCCCTACGCGCTGCAGGCGCTGCACGAACGGTTGTCGACGCGCGGGAGCTCCCCGTCGACATCCTAGGACAGCCCGAGCGCCGGGCCGAACGCGAGCGCGCCGTCACCGAGCGCGGCGAGAACCAGAAGTCCTACGATCCAGAATGCGGGGTACTCCCAGCCGCCGTCCTTGTTGCTGAACAGCCAGCCGTTCTTGCCGTGAACGAGCACGATCGTGCCGGCGATCAGTGGTACGAGCAACAAGGCGACCCATCGCGTCTCGATGCCGAGCAGAAGCAGCGTTCCTCCTCCGATCTCCGCGGCCATCGTCAGGTATGCCAAGAACCCCGGCACGCCGAGCGACTCGAAATATTTCACCGCGCCGGCGGGCGTGAACACCTTGATCTTGAGCCAGGCATGGGCGAAGAACATCATTGCGAGCGCAATGCGGAGAAGCAACGCGGCGTAGTCGACGAGCACGGGGTTCTTCATGGCGGCTCCCTCGCTTGGTACAGGCTAGCAGAGTCGGTCTCGTCCAGCTAGAAGGCCGATCGCGAGCGCCGTGCGAGCCACGCGTGCCTCGGCCTCACGTCTGCGCACGCGAGTCGGCCCCGGGCTTCACGACTCGCTGTGCCGATCATGAGAATCGCGTACAATGGAGTTTCGGCCGGAGGCGGTCCCCGCTTCCGGCCGTTCGCTTTTTGCTGGTGGCCGCAATGATCAAGGTACCCATGACCGTCGAAGGCGCCGAGCGCCTCAAGTCCGAGTTGCATCGGCTGAAGACCGTCGATCGACCCGCGGTGATCCAGGCACTCGCCGACGCGCGCTCGCACGGCGATCTCTCGGAGAACGCCGACTACGACGCGGCGAAGGAGCGCCAAGGTTTCATCGAGGGCCGCATCTCGGAAGTCGAGACGAAGCTCGCGCACGCGCAGGTGATCGACCCGTCCAGCGTGGATGCCGACGGGCGTGTGGTCTTCGGCTCGACGGTCGAGATCGAGGACGTCGACAGCGGCGAGCGCAACGTCTACCAGATCGTCGGCGACGACGAGGCGGACATCAAGGAAGGCAAGATCTCGGTCAATTCCCCGATCGCGCGTGCGCTGATCGGCAAGACCGTAGGCGACACGGCCGAAGTTCAGGCGCCGGCCGGACTGCGCAGCTACGACATCCTGTCGGTCCGCTACGTCTGACGAATGACAAGGGTCACACCGGGTTCGATGCGACTTTCGCCGCGTCGCGACGAATCGGGCATGATCCGCATCCGACCCTGATTGCTACCTTCCGAGGCTCGCGATCTGCGTCACCGGCGTGTCGACGTCGATGTCCGCGAGCCGACCTTCGACGAAGATGAGCGTGCGCAACTCGCCCGGCCGGGCGTAGGTCCACGTCTCGCGCCACCCGCGGTGGCGGCCGGTGCGCTCGATGTGCGTCGGCCGTCCCCACTGCGGCACGTTCAGCACCTGGTCGTCGGTCATGCCGAGCGCGATCGACGTGCGGAACGGGAACGCGGCCTGCGAGGGTGGCGGCGACGTCGCCGGCACCGGCGTGACGAGATCTCCTCCGGCCGGTGTGGCGCCGTACGCGTCCTGCGCCGGCGCGGTCGCGCCGTCGTGCTGCGGCGGATCTGCGTAGTCGGGCAATCTGACGAGGCCGGCGTCGACCTGTCCGACGCCGCACGGCATCGTCTGGTAACCGACGACGCCGTGGTCGACACATTTACGAACGCCCTCCGCGTTCGCGCCTGCCGCCAGCGTCACGGCGACGCAGGCAATCATCCCTATCCGTTGCTTCATCACGTTCCCGACTGCTCCGATCCGTCAGGAACGTAAGGTGCGCGGCCAGCGGCCCAACGACCATCGGGCGCGGGCCGAACCCGATGTAGGACAACGGGAAAGCGCTACCTGTCGTCGAGAACGACAACGAGATCGGGCTCGAAGCGCGGATTCTCGTCGACGCCCTTCAACGCGTATCCGCGCGGATTGCAGAGAACGCGCGTGCCATTGACCGCGTAGTCGAAGCTGTCGTGCGTGTGACCGTGGATCCAGAGCTTCGCGCGCGCGCCGTCCAGCATCGAGGTCAGGTCGGAGACGAAGCACCCGTTGAGCGACGAGCCGCGAAAGCGCGCGTGGACGCTCGGGGGCGCGGGCGCGTGATGCGTGATCACGACCGTGGGCCCGTCGAACGGCGTCGCGAGCGTGCGCGCGAGGAAACCACGGTGCATCGCGAAGCGTTCTGCGGAGTCTTCCGGGGAGAACGCGCGATCACCGATGCGGATGCGCGAGAAGTCGCGAATGAACCGCTGCGCTTCTCGCATCGCCTCGTCGCGGCGCTCGGCCCCGTCGAGCAGGAAATCGGTCCACAGCGTGGTGCCGACGAAGCGCACACCCCCCAGCACGACGACGTCGTCGTCGAGCACGCGCACGCACGTGCCCTCGCTTTCGCGGGCGAGCGCGGCGCGCGTGTCGTCGATGCTGCTGCCGTAGAACTCGTGATTACCCGCGACGTAGAGAACCGGACGCGCGAAGGGCGCCGCCCAGGCGATCGCCTCGGCGGGACGCGCGATGTCGCCCGCGAGGATCACGACGTCCGCGTCGTTGTCCGGTCGCGCCAGCGACGCGACGGTGAGGTGCAGATCGGACAGTACGTTGAGTTTCATCCCACCGATTATCCCCGACGGGACGTTGACGGCGTACGCGATCGCGCGGAGCATCGACGTTGTAACGGAGATGCCGATGAACGCGAATGCCTGGCCCGCGCTGCCGCTCGCAGAATGGCAGCCGACGTACGAGACGCTGCACATGTGGACGCAGATCGTCGGCAAGACGCGGCTCGCGCTCGCGCCGATGCAGAACCACTGGTGGCAGGTGACGCTCTATCCGACCCCGCGTGGCCTGACGACCGGCGCGATGCCGTGCGGCTCGCGCACGGTGGACGTGACGTTCGATTTTCTCGCGCACACGCTCGAAATTCGCACGAGCGACGACCAATCGCGCAGGCTGCCGCTCGCGCCGCGCTCGGTGGCCGATTTCTACACCGAGTACACGGCGGCGTTGCGCGCGCTCGGCGTCGCGGCGACGATCCGGCCGAAGCCGGTGGAAATCGTCACCGCCATTCCGTTTACCGGCGACCGCGTGCACGCGGCCTACGATGCCGACGCCGCGCAACGCCACTTTCGCATCCTGCTTTCGGCGGCACGGGTTTTCGAGGAGTACCGCAGCGCGTTCGCGGGCAAGGCGAGCCCCGTGCACTTCTTCTTCGGCAGCTTCGACCTCGCCACGACGCGCTACTCGGGGCGCCGCGCGCCGCGCCATCCGGGCGGCGCGCCGAACACTCCCGATTACGTGATGGTGGAGGCGTACTCGCGCGAATGCGCGAGCTGCGGATTCTGGCCGGGCGGCGGCGCGATGAAGGAAGCTGCGTTCTACGCGTACGCGTACCCGGAGCCCGAAGGCTACGCGCGCCACGCGATCGCGCCCACCGGCGCCTACTACCACCCCGAGTTGCGCGAATTCGTGCTGCCCTACGACGTCGTGCGCAACGCCCCGGACCCCGACCGGACGTTGCTGACGTTCGTGCATTCCGCGTACGACGCGGCCGCCGACCTCGCGCATTGGGACCGCGCCACGCTCGACCGGCCGGTGGCGAAGGCGGCGCGCTGACGCATCAGTGATTGTCGCGGGGCACCTTCGCCCCGCTGCGTCCGACGAGAAAGTCGAGATCGGCGCCGTCGTTGGCCTGCAGCACGTGGTCGACGTAAAGCTTCACGTAGCCGCGGTCCATCGCCGAGGGCGGAGGCGTCCACGCGGCGCGGCGGCGCGCGAGCTCGGCGTCGTCGACGTGCAGCTGCAATCGGCGCTCCGCGACGTCGAGCGTGATGAGGTCACCGTTCCGTGCGAGCGCGAGCGGGCCGCCCGCCGCCGATTCCGGCGCGGTGTGCAGCACGACGGTGCCGTAGGCGGTGCCCGACATGCGCGCATCCGAAATGCGCACGACGTCGGTGATGCCGCGTTTGAGGAGCTTCGGCGGCAGCGGCATGTTGCCGACCTCCGCCATGCCCGGGTAGCCCTTCGGGCCGCAGTACTTCAGCACCATCACCGAGTTTTCGTCGATCGCGAGCGCGTCGTCGTTGATCCGCGCGTGCAGGTCCTCGATCGATTCGAAGACGACGGCCGGGCCGGTATGGCGCATCAATTGCGGTGAGGCGGCGGACGGCTTGATGATCGCGCCGTCCGGCGCCAGATTGCCGCGCAGCACCGCGATGCCGGCGTCGCGCTTGAAGGGGTCGTCGAGCGTTCGAATGACGTCGGGCTTCCAGCACTTCGCATCGCGATTGTTTTCGCCGATCGTGCGGCCGTTCACCGTCGTGGCGCCCTCGTGCAGCAGGCCGTGCGTCGCGAGCTCGCGCAGGACGACGGGCAAACCGCCCGCTTCGAAGAAGTCCTCCATCAGGTAGCGACCCGACGGCATGATGTCGACGAGGCAGTGGACGTCACGGCCGAGCCGATCCCAGTCGTCGAGCGAAAGCTCGACGCCGATCCGCCGCGCGATCGCGATCAGGTGCACGACCGCGTTCGTCGAGCCGCCGATCGCGGCGTTGGCGCGGATCGCGTTCTCGAACGATTCGCGCGTCAGGATTTGCGACAGCGTCGTGTCGGTCTTCACGAGCTCGACGACGCGCCGGCCCGCCTCGCGCGCGAGGAGGTTGCGTCGTGCATCGACGGCGGGAATCGCGGCGTTGCCCGGCATTCCGACGCCGAGCGCTTCGACCATGCACGCCATCGTCGACGCGGTGCCCATCGTCATGCAGTGGCCGTGCGAGCGATGCATGTCCGCTTCGGCCTCGTGGAATTCCGAAAGGGTGATCTGCCCGGCGCGCAGTTGCTCGCTCATCGAGATCACGTTGGTGCCCGAGCCGATCGGCTTGCCGCAGTGGATGCCGCGCAGCATCGGCCCGCCGGAGACGCCGATCGTCGGAATGTCGACGCTCGACGCGCCCATCAGCAGCGCGGGCGTCGTCTTGTCGCAGCCCATCAGCAGGACGACGCCGTCGAGCGGATTCGCGCGGATCGATTCCTCGACGTCCATCGACGCGAGATTGCGGTACAGCATCGCGGTCGGCCGCAGCATCGTCTCGCCGAGCGACATCACCGGGAATTCCAGCGGAAAGCCGCCAGCGTCGAGCACACCATAGCGCACGTGCTCGGCGATCGTGCGGAAGTGCGAGTTGCACGGAGTCAGCTCCGACCACGTGTTGCAGATGCCGATGACGGGCCGGCCGTCGAACTGGTCCTGGGGAAAGCCGCGGTTCTTGAGCCACGACCTGTAGTAGAACCCCATCTTGTCCTGCCGGGCGAACCACGCCTGGCTACGCAATTTCCTGCCGCTCTCCGCCATCGCTTCCTCGATTCTCGACTGCATCCGCAGAGCGTCCGCCGCCCCGCGCGCGCCGCGACGTCGCGGCTATCGCCGGCCAGCACAATAGCAGCAGCCCCAGCACCGTCAGCGTGGTGACGAGCGGATTCGACCAGAAGATCGCGAGCGATCCCTTCGACATGATCATTGACTGTCGGAACGCGTCCTCGGCCTTGTCGCCCAGCACCATCGCGAGCACGAGCGGCGCGATCGGGTAGTCGAGCTTCTTGAACGCATAGCCGGCGATGCCGAACAGCACGACGAGCAGCAGATCCGTCTTGCTCCCGGAGACCGTGTACGCACCGATGAAGCAGACGACGACGATCATCGGTCCGATGATCGCGAATGGCACGCGCAGAATTGCCGCGAACACCGGCACGGTCGACAGCACGAGGATCACCGCGACGATGTTCGCGACGTACATGCTCGCGATCAATCCCCAGACGAAATCGGGACGATCGGTGAAAAGCGTGGGCCCAGGATTGAGGCCCCATATCATCAAGCCCCCGAGCATGACCGCCGACGTCGCCGAACCCGGCACGCCGAGCGCGAGCATCGGCAGCATCGCGCTCGTGCCCGCCGCGTGATCGGCGGTCTCGGGCGAGATGATCCCTTCAGGCTCGCCGTTACCGAAGTGCTTGCCGCGTCGGGAAAACCGTCGCGCCAGGCCGTAGCTCATGAACGAGGCCGCCGTCGGTCCGCCGGGCGTGATGCCCATCCAGCAGCCGATTCCGCTGCCGCGCAGCAACGCGAGCCAATGGCGCGGCATCGTGCGCATCGCTTCGAAGACCGCACGCGGGCTGATACGCGCCTTGACGCCGTCGAAGCGCAAGCCTTCCTCCATGCTGATCAGCAATTCGCCCAATCCGAAGAGCCCGATCACCGCGACGAGGAAACTGATCCCCGAGACCAGCGTGTCGACACCGAACGTGAGGCGAAGGCTGCCCGAGATCGTGTCCATGCCGACGGCCGCGAACGCGAGGCCGAGGCCCATCGATACGAGCGTCTTCAGCGGCGCGGCGCCGCCCAGCCCAACGAAGCTCGCGAAAGCGAGGAAGTACACGGCGAAGTATTCGGGCGAGCCGAAGCGCAGCGCGAAGTTCGCCACCCATGTCGACAGGAGCGTGATCACGACGACGCCGACGAGCGCGCCGAACGCTGCCGACAGGAACGCGAGGGTCAGCGCCTGCGCCGCCTTTCCCTGGCGCGCCATCGGATAGCCGTCGAACGTCGTGGCGACCGACGACGGCTCGCCGGGGATATTGAAGAGAATCGACGTCGTCGAGCCGCCGAAAAGCGCGCCCCAGTACATGCTCGTCAGCAGGATGATCGCCGCGACCGGGTTCATGCCGAACGTGAGCGGCAGCAGCAGCGTGACGCCATTCGGCGCGCCGAGTCCGGGCAGCACGCCGACGAGGATGCCGAGCAGCACCCCGATGATCATCAGCAGCACGTGATACGTCGTCAGCGCGACGCCGAAGCCATGCAGCAGCGATTCGAAATTGCCCACGCCTTAGTGCCGGTTGCGCAATGAGCGTGAAGGCCGTTTCATCGATAGCCGAACAGCGCTTCGAGCGGGCCCTTGAGGAGCGGTACCTTGAACCAGACTTCGAGCACGGCGAAGAAGAACAGCGACGTGCCCACCGCGACCGCGGCGCATGCGAGCCAGCGGAAGCCTCCCTGCACGCGCATTACCAGCGCCAGATAGATCGCCGTCGCGACGTAGAAGCCGAGCGCGAGCGCCAACGCGACGAAGCCCAGGATGGGAACGCCGAATGCCGCGATACGCCGCAGCTGCCGGGCGGTAACGAACAGGCGCCCGGCGCGCCGCCGGCGCCATGCGACCACGATGTTGCCCGCACTCGCGGCCGTGACGAGAAGTCCGACGTAGAAGGGGAAGGTTCCCGGCTCGGGACCGCCCGCCGACCAGCCGGTGCCGAATTCGCGCCCGCCGACGACGATCGTAACGCCCAGCGCGAGCGTCACGAGCGCGGTGACGATCTCGGCCGAGAAGCGCGTCACGAGGCTGACTTATGGGATCAGCCACCCTTCCTGCTGAAAGACCTTGCGCGCCTTCTGCTCGTCCTGCGCCACGAAGTTCTTGAGCTCGGCGCCGGTCAGGAAGCGATCGGTCTGCGCCGAGCGCTCGATGTATTCCTTCCATTCGGGCGTCGCCCGCACTTTCTCGAGCACGCCGACGTAGTACGCCACTGCGTCGGCAGGCGCGCCCTTCGGCAGCCACACGGTACGCGGTTGCTGGTACTGCTCGATCGGAATGCCCGATTCCGCGCACGTCGGAATGTCGGACCACGCCATCGTGTCGGTGACTTTCGGTCCCGGCGCGAGGCGCTTCGCGCTGAAGACGCAAAGCGGCTTCACGAGACCGCCCTTCCACTGGCCGATGCTCTCGCTCGGGTTGTTCGTATTCGAATCGATGTGACCACCGGCGAGCTGCACCGCGGCCTCGCCACCGCTCTTGTACGGCACGTAGAGGAACTTCGCGCCGGTCGCCGCGGCAATCTCGCTGGTCAGTGTCTGGTCGGTGTCCTTCGACTGGCTGCCGCCCATCTTGAACGTTTCGGGCTTCGCCTTCGCCGCCTCTATGTACGCCTTCGCCGTCTTGAAGTCGGACTTGCCGTTCACCCACAGGATGAACTCGTCGACCGCCATCGCGGCCACGGGCGTGAAGTCGTCGCCCTTCCAGGAAAGCTTGGCGATCAGGGGCAACAGGTATTCGTTGTTCGTCGCGAAGGTGACCTTGTACGCATCGCCCGCCGGGCCCTTGCCGTACTGAAATCCTTCGGCGCCGCTGCCGCCACCCTTGTTCATGACGACGATCGGCTGATCGATCAACTTGTGCTTCGTGACGATCGACTGGATCGTGCGCGCGAAATTGTCGGTGCCGCCGCCCGGGCCTGCGGTGACGATGAATTCGATCGGCTGGCTGGGCTTCCACTGCGCCGCCGCGAGCGATGGTGCGAGACAAAGCAACAGCGCGGCGAGCACGCCCGCGATCCTGCGAATTGCGCAACCCGACATTTCAACGCCTCCTCGTAGTTGAACCGCCTTCAGTGCATGGCGCGCGCAAGACGCGCGCCGGCCATCCGCGCCGCGAGCAGCAGGGCTTCTCGCGTCGCGCCGATGTTCGCGATGCCCCGTCCGGCGATGTCGTACGCCGTGCCGTGCGCGGGCGTGCAGATCGGGAAGGGAAAGCCACCCAGCAACGTCACGCCGCGATCGAAGCCCATGAGCTTCATCGCGATCTGCCCCTGGTCGTGATACATCGTGACGACGGCATCGAAGCGGCCGCCGCGCGCGCGGATGAACACGGTGTCGGCGGGAAACGGTCCGTCCGCGACGATGCCTTCGCGCCGCGCGTCCTCGATCGCGGGCGCGATCGCATCGATTTCCTCGCGTCCGAAACTGCCGCCGTCGCCGGCGTGAGGATTGAGGCCCGCGACCGCGATGCGCGGTGTGCGCACATCGGCGTCGCGCAGCGACCGGTCGGTCAGGCGGATCGCATCGAGCACGTTCTTGCGCGTGATCGCCGCCGCGACGGCGGCGAGCGGCATGTGCGACGTGACGCGCGCATTCCACAGCCCGTCGACGATGTTGAATTCGCTCGCGTCGCCGACGTTGCCGAGCACCTCGGCGCCGTAGCCGATTTCGTCGTCGTAGGTCGGATGCGCGCGCCGCATCGCCGCCTTGTTGAACGGCGTGAAGCAGACGGCGTCGGCGCCTCCCGATGCGGCGAGTTCGAGCGCCCTGCGGAAGTTCGCGAGCGCAAACGCCCCACCTTCGCGCGTTGCCGTTCCCTGCGTCACCGATGCCGGGTCGAGGTGGGCGAGGTCGACCATGACCGGCCGCCCGCTGAACGGGCCAGGAGAGGCCTGAACATCCATATCGAGGTCGACGTGCGCCGCTTTCGCGCCGAGCGCGAGGATCCGCGCATCGCCGATCACGACGATATCGGCCGCTTGTCGCACATCGGGCAGCGCCAGCGCCTTGGCCGTCAATTCGGGGCTGATGCCGGCCGGGTCACCCATCGCAAGGGCGAGGCGAGGGCGCGGCACGTCGCGGGAATCCAAGGTCTTCAACGGGGTATCGAGCGAGGGGGAGACCGCGTATCCTTAATGCTGAATGCAGCATTCAGGGCGACGAACTTTGACATCAAGCCAAGCGTCCGTCAAGGCGGCCGCCAGCGCCGGCGAGTCGCGCGACGCCAGTCAAACATCGAGCGACCTCGCGGCCGGTGCAGTCGGCGCGGGCGGGTTCCTGATCGCGCCGCTCAATCGTCGCAGCCTGCACGACGAGGTCGTCGACCGCGTGCGCACGCTGATCGTGGAAGGGCACCTTTCGCCCCAAACCCGGATCCACGAAGGCGACCTCGGCAAGGCGCTCGGCGTGTCGCGCACGCCGTTGCGCGAGGCACTCAAGGTGCTGGCGAGCGAGGGGCTGATCGACCTCGTCCCCGGGCGCGGCGCCGTCGTGCGCAAGCTGACCGGCAAGGACGTGCGCGAGATGCTCGACGTGCTGGTCGCGCTGGAAACGCTCGCCGGCAGGCTCGCGTGCGCGCACGCGAGCGACGCAGGGATCGGAGCGCTACGGCACGTGCACGACGAGATGATGCGTTACTACCGCGCGGGCAACCGGCTCGAGTACTACTGGCGCAACCAGGCGATCCACGCGGGACTCGCGGAGCTCTCCGGCAATACGCTCCTCGCGCTGCTGCATCAAGGCATTTCCGCGCGCCTTCGCCGCATACGATTCATCGGCAACGAGGAGCCCGACAAGTGGGCGGCCGCGGTCGCCGAGCACGAGGCGATGATCGACGCGCTCTGCGCGCGCGATGGCGCGCGGCTCACCGCCGTGATCGAGCGTCACCTCGAGGAGACCTGGCGGCGCGTCGTCGACAAGCTTTGACGATTGCCGTCGTGCACTTTCTAGGCTCCGCGCCTGCGACGTGGAAGCGGCGCCCTCGGCACTTGGCGCGGAGCCTTTCCCGTCGCGGCCGGGCGCCGGGTCACCGACGAGGCCGCGCGCTTCGGCACCCGCGGGGCCGTCGGCGACTCGGCCGGGCGTTCCCGCCACACGACCAGCAGCTTGCCGATGCGCTGCACAGGCGCGCAATCGAGCTCGGCGCAGATGCGCGAGAGCACGTCGTCGCGGGCGTCGCGATCGTCACCCGTCACGCGCACCTTGACGAGCTCGTGCGCGGTGAGCGCGACCTCGATCTCGTGCAGCACCGCCGGCGTGAGACCATGATGGCCGACGGTGACGACGGGATCGAGGTGATGCGCTTTCGCGCGAAGCGCGCGGCGGCGGTCGGGCTCGAGCGGTGGCATGAAGCGCGTCGACGAAGCAGTTGAACGATTCTACTGCGCGAACGTGCGCGCCCGGGCGCCCGGTCACGCGGTCGCGCGGTGACCTCGCCCCTCAATCGCGCCGGCAAGAAGCACCGCTTCGGCAAGGCGTGGATGCGCGAGCACCTCAACGACCCGTACGTGCGCGAGGCGACGCGTCGCGGCTATCGGTCGCGTGCCGCGTTCAAGCTGATGGAGCTCGACCTGCGCGATCGCTTCCTGCGTCCGGGGCAGACGGTCGTCGATCTGGGCGCTGCGCCCGGAAGCTGGTCGCAGGTCCTGCGCGAGCGACTGGGGCCGAAGGCGACCATCGTCGCGCTCGATCTGCTGCCGATGGAGCCGGTCCCGGGTGTGGCGACGATCACCGCCGATTTGGAGCGCGACGACGTCCTCGCCGCCGTCGACGACGCGCTCGCCGGCCGACCCGTCGACCTTGTGCTGTCCGACATGTCCCCCAATCTCTCGGGCATCGACGTCGTCGACCAGGCGCGCAGCATCGCGCTCGCCGAGCTGGCATTGCACTTCGCCGGTTCGCATCTGCGCGCGGGCGGTGACCTGATCGTGAAGGTGTTCCAGGGCGCGGGCCTCGACGCCTTTCAGCGGGCCGTGCGGGAGCGCTTCGAAAAGGTCTATCTGCGAAAGCCCAAGGCGTCGCGCGATCGCAGCCGCGAGCATTACGTCGTCGCCAAGGCGTTTCGCGGTCCCGCGAGCCCCGACGAACGGTAGCTTGCGCTGCGACAAGTTTCGAGACGTTTCGCCGACGAACGCGGAAGGCGTTGCGGGATTCAAAGGTAAAATGGCAGGTGGGAAAAAGGGTGGATAAATAGGAGTCGGACTCGATTTTCCCGAAATGAGGTCAGAGACCCTTTTCCGGAAAGTCGGGTCCGAGCCTGTTGGTCCATACCGGCACGCGGACCGCCGGCTCGCCTGGTCCGTGCAAGGAGCGTTTGCTTGAACAATCTGCTGAAGAACATCGGAATCTGGCTCGTCATCGGGCTGGTCGTGCTCACTGTCGTGAAGCAGTTCGACTCACGGCAGGCAGCGAAGGACACGGTCGCCTATTCCGATTTCATGGAGCAGGCCCGCAGCGGCCGCGTCGAATCGGCCATCGTCGAGGGCCGCACGATCAAATGGGTGTCGAGCGACAAGAAGCGCTACGTCACCTACAGTCCCGGCGACATCTGGATGGTGGGCGACCTCGTCAAGGACGGTGTCAAGGTCGAGGCGCGGCCCGAGGAAGAGCAGAGCTTCCTTGCGCAGATCTTCATCTCGTGGTTCCCGATGCTGCTCCTGATCGGCGTGTGGATCTTCTTCATGCGTCAAATGCAGGGCGGCGGGCGTGGCGGCGCGTTTTCCTTCGGCAAGAGCAAGGCGCGCATGCTCGACGAGTCGAACAACACGGTCACGTTCGCCGACGTCGCGGGATGCGACGAGGCGAAGGAGGAGGTCGGCGAGTTGGTCGAGTTCCTGCGCGACCCGTCGAAGTTCCAGAAGCTCGGCGGACGCATTCCGCGCGGCGTGCTGATGGTCGGCTCGCCCGGTACCGGCAAGACGCTGCTCGCCAAGGCGATCGCCGGCGAGGCGAAGGTGCCGTTCTTCTCGATCTCCGGCTCCGATTTCGTGGAGATGTTCGTCGGCGTGGGGGCCGCGCGCGTGCGGGACATGTTCGAGCAGGCGAAGAAGAACGCGCCGTGCATCGTGTTCATCGACGAGATCGACGCGGTGGGCCGCCAGCGCGGTGCGGGTCTCGGCGGCGGCAACGACGAGCGCGAGCAGACGCTGAACCAGCTCCTCGTGGAGATGGACGGCTTCGAGGGCAGCGCGGGCGTGATCGTCATCGCCGCGACCAACCGGCCCGACGTGCTCGATCCGGCGCTGCTTCGTCCGGGACGCTTCGACCGGCAGGTCGTCGTGCCGCTGCCCGACATCCGCGGCCGCGAGCAGATCCTGCTCGTCCACATGCGCAAGGTGCCGATGGCGCCCGACGTCAAGGCCGACATCATCGCGCGCGGCACGCCCGGTTTTTCGGGCGCCGATCTCGCAAACCTCGTGAACGAGGCAGCGCTGTTCGCCGCGCGCGGCAACAAGCGTCTCGTCGACATGCTCGATTTCGAGCGTGCCAAGGACAAGATCATCATGGGCGCCGAGCGCCGATCGATGGTCATGCCCGAGGAAGAGCGCCGCAATACCGCGTACCACGAGTCGGGGCACGCGGTCGTCGCGATGCTGTTGCCGAAGACCGACCCGGTGCACAAGGTCACGATCATCCCGCGCGGCCGCGCACTCGGCGTGACGATGCAGCTTCCCGAGTCCGATCGCTACAGCCTGGACAAGGAGCGCATGCTGAACACCGTCGCGGTGCTGTTCGGCGGCCGCATCGCCGAGGAAGTGTTCATGAACCAGATGACCACCGGCGCCTCGAACGACTTCGAGCGCGCGACGCAGCTCGCACGCGACATGGTGATGCGCTACGGCATGAGCGACCTCATGGGACCGATGGTCTACGGCGACAACGAGAACGAGATCTTCCTCGGCCGCGCGATCACCCGTACCGTCAACATGTCGGAAGAGACGATGCGCAACGTCGACGCCGAGATCCGCGGCATCATCGACCAGCAATACGCGCTGGCGCGCAAGCTGATCGAGGACAACCGCGAGCGCGTCGAGGCGATGGCGAAGGCGCTGCTCGAGTTCGAGACGATCGACTCCGACCAGATCGGCGACATCATGGCCGGCAAGCCGCCGCGACCGCCGAAGCCGACGTCGACGCCAACCCCTGGCACGACGATCGCGCCCGGGACGATGGGCGGTACGGCGCCGTCGGCGAATCCTGCGAAGACGACGCTCGATTCCTGACGACGATCATCCTTCCCCTGCGAGAGGTGTGCGGCGACGTGCACCTCTTTTTGTTGGAGGCTGCATGCCGATGAGGCTTCTCCGCGCGGGCGCGCATGCGATCGACGTGTCGGCGCCGCGCGTGGTGGGCATCGTGAACGTGACGTCGGATTCGTTCTCCGACGACGGCCGGCTCGACGCGCAGGCGGCCATCGCGCATGCTCGGCAGTTGGTGCGCGACGGGGCGGCGATCGTCGACGTCGGCGGCGAATCGACGCGACCGTACGCAACGCCGGTCGACGAGGACGTCGAGCTCGACCGCGTTCTTCCGATCGTCGCGACGCTGGCGCGCGACGGGGTGTGCGTGTCGGTGGACACGATGAAACCCGCCGTCATGCGCGCCGCGATCGCGGCGGGCGCGTCGATGATCAACGACGTGCGCGCGTTGCGGGCCGAAGGCGCGCTCGAAGTCGCTGCCCAAGGCAACGTCGCGGTATGCCTGGTGCACATGCAGGGCGAGCCGCGGACGATGCAGCAGGCGCCCGCGTACCGCGACGTCGTCGGCGAGGTGCGCGCGTTTCTCGGCCGTCGCGCGCAGGCGTGCATCGACGCGGGCATCGCCGCCGATCGGATCGTGGTCGACCCGGGCTTTGGCTTCGGCAAATCGCTCGCGCATAATCTCGACCTGTTGCGGCACGTCGGCGATGTCGGCGCGCTGGGCTTTCCGGTGCTCGTCGGACTGTCACGCAAGTCGATGATCGGCGCGTTGACCACACGCGCGGTCGACGATCGCCAGGCGGGCAGCATCGCGGCAGCGCTGCTGGCCGCCTCGCGCGGCGCACGGCTTTTGCGTGTGCACGACGTCCGCGGTACCGTCGACGCGCTCGCCGTGTGGCAGGCGGTCGAGCAGGGGCGGTCGCTGCGCGACCCGACCATCGAACAATGAGGGAGTAAACCATGCCGAAGCGTCGCTATTTCGGAACGGACGGCATTCGCGGTCGCGTCGGGGAAAGCCCGATCACGCCCGACGTCGTGATGAAGCTCGGCTGGGCCGCAGGACGCACCCTCGCGCGTGCCGACGGCGCGCGCGGCGAGCGCCCGGCGCTCCTGATCGGCAAGGACACGCGCATCTCCGGCTATCTGCTCGAGGCCGCGCTCGAGGCTGGCCTGTCCGCGGCCGGTGTCGACGTCTACCTGTGCGGCCCGCTGCCCACGCCCGCGATCGCGTATTTGACGCGCGCGCTGCGCCTCTCCGCCGGCATCGTCATCAGCGCTTCGCACAATCCGTTCGACGACAACGGCATCAAGTTCTTCTCGGGCGCCGGTGCCAAGCTGCCCGACGACGTCGAGCTCGCGATCGAGCGGGAGATGGAATTGCCGCTCGAGTGCGCGCCTTCGGCCGAGCTCGGCAAGGCGTTTCGCGTCGGCGACGCGCCGGGCCGCTACATCGAGTTCTGCAAGAGCACGTTCCCGAACGAGCTGCATCTGCGCGGGCTCAGGATCGTCGTCGACTGCGCGCACGGCGCGGCCTATTACGTCGCCCCGCACGTCTTCCACGAGCTCGGCGCCGACGTGATCCCGATCGGGGACGATCCCAACGGCACGAACATCAACGACGGCGTCGGCGCGACGCATCCTGCGCATCTCGCGCAGGAGGTGCGCGCGCGTGGCGCGGATTACGGCATTGCGCTCGACGGCGACGGCGACCGGCTGGTGATGGCCGACGGCGATGGCCGCGTCTTCGACGGCGACCAGTTGCTCTACGTGATCGCGCGCGACTATCAGCGTCGCAGCAGGCTCGCGGGCGGCGTCGTGGGGACACTGATGAGCAATCTCGGCTTCGAGCATGCGCTCGTCGACGCCGGCATTCCGCTGCATCGCTCGAAGGTCGGCGACCGCTACGTGCTGGAGGAGATGCTCGCCCGCCACTGGCAGCTCGGCGGCGAGAACTCGGGTCACCTGATTTGCCTGGACAAGCACACGACCGGCGATGCGATCATCGCCGCGCTCGCCGTGCTGCGGGCGCTGATCGAGCAGGACACGTCGCTCGCCGCGGCCGCGGCGCCGGTCACGCTGTTCCCGCAACGGCTCATCAACGTGCCGGTGCGTCGCGGCTGGGACTGGCAGGCGAACGAGGCGGTGCTCGATGCGGAACGGCTCGCGGTTTCGTCGCTCGGCTCCGCCGGGCGCGTTCTGCTGCGGCCATCGGGCACCGAGCCGGTGCTGCGCGTGATGGTCGAGGCGCGCGACGCGATGCTCGCGAATTCGCACGCCGAGACGCTGGCGCACGCGATCGCCACCGCGGCGGGGAAGGCAGCGTGAGCGCGCGGCGCGAGGCGAAGCCGAGCGAAGGCCCGAAGGGCCCGTCCGCGCGCGATCGCTGCGAGGCCGACGCGCCCGGCGGCGCAAAACGACGATGGTACAAGGAGGCCGAGGCCTGAGCGCACGGCGCGAGGCGAAGCCGAATGCGGATCGTCATCACCGGTGCGGCAGGATTCCTCGGCAGCCGCCTCGCCGCGGAGATCCTCGAGCGCGGCGCGCTGGTCGACACGCGCGGCGAGCGCCGTGACGTGACGGAACTCGTCCTCGTCGATCTCGTGCGGCCGACGCTTCACGATCCGCGCGTCGTCGCGCTCGAAGGCAACCTCGACGATGCACGGGTCGTCGACGCGGCCATCACGCCCGCGACGAACAGCGTCTTCCATCTCGCCGCCGTGGTGAGCGCCCAGGCCGAGGCGGATTTCGATCTCGGCATGCGCGTGAACGTCGACGCGACGCGACGCGTGCTCGAGCGCTGCCGACTTTGCACCACGCCGCCGAAAGTCGTTTTCGCAAGCTCGCTCGCGGTATTCGGAGGCGCGCTCGCCGATCCGGTGCCCGACGACGCTCCGGTCACGCCACGATCGTCCTACGGCACGCAGAAAGCAATCGGCGAGTTGCTCGTCGCCGACATGACCCGCAAGGGATTCATCGACGGACGCGCGCTGCGGCTGCCGACGATCGTCGTGCGTCCGGGCAAGCCGAACCAGGCCGCGTCGTCGTTCGCGAGCGGCATCATTCGCGAGCCGCTCGCCGGCGTGGTCGCGACGTGCCCCGTCGGACGAAAGACGCGCATGTGGATCCAGTCGCCGCGCGCGGTCGTCGACAATCTGCTCGTGGGCCACGACGCGGCTGCTCGAGAATTGCCGGCCACACGCGCGGTCAACGTTCCCGGCCTCTGCGTCGGCGTCGACGCGATGGTCGACGCGCTACGCCGTGTCGCGGGCGACGATGCTGCGTCGCGCGTGCACTGGAACTACGACGCGGCGATCGATCGCATCGTATCGACGTGGCCCGCCCGGTTCACGGCCGACGCGGGCCGCGCGCTCGGCATGCGCGCCGATGCCGATTTCGAGAGCATCGTCCGCGCGCATATCGACGCCTCGAAACCGTCTTAAGGTCATGGTCGCCCTTACGCACGCGTCGCGACCGGCCGCCGTGCCCGAGGCGGTCGGCGCCTGGCTCGATTCCCTCTCCGACGTCTACAGCGACGCCGATCGACGGCGCTTCTCGGCCGCGTACGCGATGGCGCACGATGCGCTCGCCGATGCGGCGGGTCCCGACGGCGAGCGGCTCGTCGCGCGCGGTCTCGGTGCGGCGTCGATCCTCGCCGCGCAGCGCCTCGACCCCGATTCGCTGACGGCCGCGCTGCTCATCGGGTTGCCGACGTCCGGCCGCTACGAGCGCGACGCCGTCGTCGCGGCGTTCGGAGACGACGTCGCGACGCTCGTCGAAGGCGTGGCGCGGATGAACGCGGTCCAGGCGATTCCGATCGGTGCGAGCCGCGAGCAGCGGGCAGCGCAAGCCGAAAACCTGCGCAAGATGCTGCTCGCGATGGTCGAGGACATTCGCGTCGTGCTGATCAAGCTCGCCGAGCGCACGCACGCGCTGCGCTTCCTGATGAGCAGCGCGCGCCGGCGCAAGGACGATCCGCCGCTCGACCCGCCGGCCGCGGCGGCGAACGACGAGGCGTACCGGGGTGCTGCGCGCGAGGTGCTCGACGTCTATGCCCCGCTCGCGAACCGCCTCGGCCTGTGGCAGGTGAAGTGGGAGCTCGAGGACCTGTCGTTGCGCGCGCTCGAGCCTTCCGAGTACCACCGTATCGCGCGCCTCCTCGACGAACGCAGGCTCGATCGCGAGCGTTACGTCGTGAACGTCGCCGCGACGCTTTCACGCGAGCTCGAGAAGGGCGGCCTGCGCGCCGAGGTCAGCGGGCGGCCGAAGCACATCTACAGCATCTTCAGCAAGATGCGCCGCAAGCAGATCGGCATCGACGCGCTCTACGACATCCGCGCCGTCCGCATCATCGTCGATTCGGTGCGCGACTGCTACACGGCGCTCGGCATCGTCCATCACCTGTGGACGCCGTTGCCCGGTGAATTCGACGACTACATCGCGAAGCCGAAGCCGAACAACTACCGCTCGTTGCACACGGCCGTGCTCGGCCCCGAGGGCAAGGCGCTCGAAGTGCAGATCCGCACGCGCGAGATGCACCGCCATTCGGAGTACGGCGTCGCCGCGCACTGGCGATACAAGGAAAGCGGGGTGCGCGCGCCGGGACGCGATGCGAGCTTCGACGATCGCATCGCGTGGCTGCGGCAGATCCTCGACTGGAAGGACGCGCTCGCCGACACCGGCGAATGGCTCTCGGCGTTCAAGAGCAGTCTTTTCACCGACTCGATCTACGTGCTGACGCCGCAGGGCCGCGTCGTCGACCTGCCGGCCGGCGCGACGCCGATCGATTTCGCGTATGCGGTCCATACGAGCCTCGGCCACCGCTGCCGCGGCGCGCGCGTGGACGGGCAGATGGTGCCGCTCGACTACAAGCTGACGAACGGGCAGCAGGTCGAGATCATCGCAGCGAAGCAGGGAGGTCCGTCGCGCGATTGGCTGAACCCCGACCTCGGCTACGTGCAAAGCCATCGCGCACGCGCGAAGGTGCGCCAGTGGTTCAACGCGCAGCAGCACGATGCGACGGTGGCGCAAGGACGCACGATCGTCGAGCGCGAACTCGCGCGGCTGGGGCAGACGGCGCTGAAACTGGAAAGCGTCGCCGCCAAGGCAGGCTTTGCGCGCATCGAGGAGTTTTTCGCGGCGGCCGCGCGTGATGAAATCGGGCCGCGCCAAATCCAGGCCGCGGTGACCGCACTCTCGCAACCGGCGCAAGCTGCCTTACCGGCCGGTACGCCCGTGGTGAGCGACGTGATCATGCGGCGCAGTCGCGCGACGACCGAGGGCCACGGCATCCTCGTCGTCGGCGTCGATCGCCTGCTCACCGGGCTCGCGCGCTGCTGCAAGCCCGCGCCGCCCGATCCGATCGTGGGCTTCGTCACGCGCGGCAAGGGGATCACGATTCACCGCGCCGAATGCCCGAACGTCGCGCGCATCGAGCAGCGCGAGCCCGAGCGGTTGATCGCCGCCGATTGGGGCGCACCGCGCGGCGAGTTGTTCCCGGTCGACATCGTCGTCGATGCGTCGGACCGGCAGGGCCTGCTGCGCGATATCTCGGAGCTTTTCTCGCGCGAGAAGATCAACGTCACCGCGGTCAATACGCAGACGCGCCAGCATCAGGCGCGCATGGCGTTCACGCTCGAAGTCGAGAGCATCGATCACCTCGAGCGCGCGTTGCGGCTCGCGCGCGATATCGCGGGCATCTTTGCCGCCGAGCGGAGGTGAATCCGGTGTCGGAGGAGTGTGTGAGGTGGAATATGCACCTCCGACTCCGACACTCCTCCGACACCGGATTCAGATCCGCAGCGGCTCGCCGTACCCGGTAAGCTCGACGTAGCCGCGCGCGACGATGCGCCCGTCGCTGCTCGCGCGCACCGCGCCTTCCCAGTAGACGACGCCGATCGCGCCGCGCGCATCGAGCTCCTGATCGGGCATCAGCGGCTCGAGGACGAGCGACAACGCGCCTGCGCGCAGCGTGAACGCGACCGGATACTCGATCTGCGTGCGCGGCGAGCGCCAGCGGCGTTGCGCGACGAAGGCGACCTCGTCGCGCGCGAATACGCGCACGCTTCCCGAAGCATCGCGATACGTGCCACCGGCCCACAGGGTGTCCCCGGCGCGATCGCGAATGCGAAATGCCATCAATGCCGCACCGTCGTCGAAATCGAGGCCGCTCCAGTCCCAGCCGACCGCGCCGCGCATGAGGTAACGACTCGACCACTCGTGGTCGAACCACGCGACGCCGGTCACGTCACGGACGTCGCCGCCACGCGCGAGCGTTCCGCGCCCGCGCAATTGCGGGCGGCTGTAGTAATAGCTCGCGTCCGTGGCATTCGGGCTCTTGCGGCTCACGCCGCGATCGCCTTGCAGGAGCGGCGGCTGCGTCCCGACGAGCGTCAGTGCGAGCGCGAAGTCGCGAGCGTGCACGCGTGTGATGAACTCGTCGTCGCGTTGGGCGAAGGACCAGTGTCCGATGGCGACATTCGCGCGCCCGGTGTCGGCGTACGCGAGGCCGAGTCCTTCGCGCGCGGCGAGTTCGTCGACGACGAGATGGCCGACCCCCGGATCGGCGATCGCGGCGTGCGCGAACAGCAATTGCCGCGGCGCGAACGCGCTCGGGCTCGCTTCCGCGACGCCGGGGCGGTTGCGAAAGAACGTCACCTGGAAACCGAGGTCGCGATCCTGCGCGTCACGCAGCCAACCGGTCACGTACCACCATTCGTTGCGGAACTCCGGGTGCGCGCCGTCGTCGCGGGGAAACGCGAGGGTGACGCCGGGAACGACGTCGGGATACGCGACATCCGCACGCGCGTCCGGCAGCGCGAGTGCCGCGCCGAGCGCGATGAACTGCCGGCGCCTCACCAATCCTCCCGCACGGCACGCACCGCGTCGATGCCGGTGGCGCGCTTCGCGGCGAGGCGCGCGGCCAGCGTCGCGAGTCCGACCAGCACGGCCGCGAGCAAGGCGAGCGAGCCCGCCGGAACGTGCAGGTCCATGCCCCAGCGGAACGACTGCCGGTTGACGACATGGATCAGGATGAGGCTGATCGCGAAGCCGATCAGCAGTCCGCCGACGACGCCGACGACGGCGAGGAGCGCCCCTTCGGCTGCGAGCATCGTGCCGATGCGTCGCCGCGTCATCCCGAGGTGGCGCAGCATGCCGAATTCGCGCCGACGCGCGAGCGTCTGCGCGACGAGCGCGGCGGAAAGGCCGGAAAGGCCGATGACGACGGCCGCCGCTTCCAACGCATAGGTGACGGCGAAGGTGCGATCGAAGGTCGCGAGCGAAAGGCGGCGCAATTCGCCCGGCGTATGGACGAGCAGGCGATCATCATCGCCGGCGTAGGCCGAAAGCGCGTTGCGGACGTCCGCGACCGATGCGCCGTCGGCGATCCACAACGCGGCTTCGTTGACGCTCGCATCACCGGTGATCGCCTCGTAACGTCGCCGCTCGATCACGACGGCGCCCTGCTGTCGCGCGTAGTCGCGCCACACGCCGGCGACGGTGAACGCGACGTCGCGTCCTGCGATCGGCAGGCGCACCGTTTCGCCGACGCGCAGGCGCTCGACGTCGGCGACCGCCTCGTTGATCCACGCCGGTGGCGGCGCATCGGACGGGGGCGTTTCCGCGCGGCCGACGAGCGCGAGGCGTGCCGCCGCGTGTGCCCGATCGATGTCGCGCGCGAGCAGCACGACGCGCGGTCGCGCGGGATCGAGCGCGATCGACGTCGTGCGCATGAATTCGGCGCGTGCCACGCCCGGCATCGTCGCGATCACGCGTTGATCCCCCGACGAGAGAAACGCGCTGTCGCCCTGCGTACGCACGTAGAGATCCGCGGGCAGCATGACGCCGAGCCAGTCGTCGAGCGACTGGCGGAACGACGCGACCATGATCGCCATTGCCGACATCAGAGCAACGCTCGCGACGACGGCCGCGAGCATCGATGCGAACTTGCCCGGCGTCGCACGCAAATGCGCGAGCGCCAGCGCGAACGGGACGTGACGCGGCGTCGGCAGCGCACGCACCAGCGGTTGCGCGAGCGAAGGCAACGCGAGGATCGCGCCGACGAGAATCAGGGCGATCGAGAAGTATCCGAACACCGGCAGCTCGCCGACGGCGGGCAGGAACGCGAAGGCCGCACCGAGCGCAAGCGACGCGATCGCGAGCGCGCGCGCGCGGGCGGGGACGACGACGTCGGCATCCGCCGACTTGAGCGCGGCTGCCGGCGCTGCGCGCGAAGCATCGAGCGCGGGAAGCGCGCTGCCGGCGAGCGCGGCGACGAGGCCGAGAGCCGCGAACAGCAGCAGCGACGGAAGGTCGACGAGCACCGCCGATGCGTCGCCTTCGAAGTAGCCTGCACCGAGGTCGGGACCGAATTGCCGCAGCGCGACGATCGCCATCGCGTAACCGATCGCGAGACCCGCGAGCGTACCGACGATGCCGACGAGCGCTGCTTCGACGAGCACGCCCGCGACGAGACGGCGTGCGGGAAGCCCCAGCGTGCGCAGGAGCGCAAACTGCGTGCGCCGGCGAGCGACGCCGAGCGTTTGCGTCGCATACACGAGCATCGCGCCGGTGAAGAGCGCGACGAGCGCGAGGACGTCGAGGTTCACGCGATACGCGCGCGAGAAGCGGGCGGCCGCGTCCCCCGTCGTCGCGGGTGGCGCGATGCTGACGCCGGCGGGTAGCAGTGCCTGCAGCCGCTGCTGCGCATGCGCGCGGTCGGCGCCGGGCGCGAGGCG
>DASTGT010000016.1:0-11168 GCA_035718935.1 Casimicrobiaceae bacterium | reverse complement strand
GTGCCATGATCATCTATCCTGACTACGGCGGTCGCCTCGAGGCGGCCGCGTATCGAATGCCTAGAACCGGAAGTGCGAGAACGCCTTGTTCGCTTCCGCCATCCGGTGCACTTCCTCGCGCTTCTTCACTGCGCCGCCGCGGCCTTCCGACGCGTCGAGCAGCTCGGCCGCGAGCCGCTGGCCCATCGACTTCTCGCCGCGCTTGCGCGCCGCCTCGCGCAGCCAGCGCATCGCGAGCGCCATGCGGCGCACCGGCCGCACCTCGACGGGCACCTGGAAGTTCGCGCCGCCGACGCGGCGGCTCTTCACCTCGACCATCGGCCGCGCGTTCTGCAGCGCCTGGTTGAACACTTCCAGTGGATCCTTGCCGCCGCGCTTGCCGATCTGCTCGAAGGCGCCGTAGACGATGCGCTCGGCGACCGACTTCTTGCCGCTCGTCATCAGCACGTTGATGAACTTGGCGACCTCGATGTTGGAGTACTTCGGATCCGGCAGGATCTCGCGCTTGGGGATTTCTCTGCGACGCGGCATGGATGGCTCCTACGATTTCGGCTTCTTCGCGCCGTACTTGGATCGCGCCTGCTTGCGATCCTTGACCCCCGCGGTGTCGAGCGCGCCGCGCACCATGTGGTAGCGCACGCCCGGGAGGTCTTTCACGCGGCCGCCGCGGATCAGCACGACCGTGTGCTCCTGCAGGTTGTGGCCCTCGCCACCGATGTAGCTGATGACCTCGAAGCCGTTGGTGAGCCGCACCTTGGCGACCTTGCGCAGAGCGGAGTTCGGCTTCTTCGGCGTCGTCGTGTACACCCGCGTGCACACGCCGCGCTTCTGCGGGCTTTGCTGCAGCGCCGGGACCTTGCTCTTCGAGACGGGAGCCTCGCGGCCTTTCCGCACGAGTTGATTGATGGTTGGCATCTAAACGGTATCCGCTCTGGTTTTCCTGAGTGTGCGGCGTTCGCCGCATGGCTCACGTCGCCCGCAAATCAAAAGTGGCCCAAGCGCTCGGGCCTCGCAGACCTCGCGAGGCTTCGTCTCAGGCCACGTTTTGCGCCGGCGGTTCGGGGTGCGAGCACCCGTCCCGCGCGCCGGCGTCGCGCTTCGGACAAACCCCGCCCGAAGCGGCAGGCGAAAAGACCGCGATTATAGGACGAATCTCGACAAAGCGTCAATGCAATCGGGGGCCTGCCCCAAGACGGCGGGCGGGTGAAATGGCGGTCGCCGGCCACGCGTTGATCGGCGATCCCGACCCGCGCGAGCGGCGAATCCCGGCGCGGTTCGCGGGTCAAAACTCCATCGTCCAGTCAAGGGAGGTCCCATGGCCACGCCGTCCACCCCCGCGCAGCCCCCCGTGTTCCACAGCCGCGGATGGTCGATCTTCTGGGGCGTTCTTCTGATCGTCGTCGGCATCCTCGCCTTGCTGATGCCGGAGATCGCCGCGCTCGCCACCGTGCTGACGCTCGCGTGGATTCTGATCTTCGCCGGCATCGTGGAGATCGTCCACGCCTTCCAGACCCGGCATCGTGACGGCTTCGGCTGGAAGCTCGCCGCCGGGGTCATCACCCTGTTGCTCGGCGTGGCGATCCTCGTCTTCCCGGTCGCGGGAATCGCGACGCTCGCATTGTGGATCGGCGCCTTCATTTTCGCCGGCGGCATCGTGCGGCTGATCCTCGCCTTCCGGGTGCGCCCCGCCAAGGGGTGGGGCTGGGTGCTCCTCGACGGCATTCTGTCCGTCGTCATCGGTGGCCTGATCGCCTGGGGGTGGCCGGCGAGCTCGATCGCCTTCATCGGGCTCCTGACCGGCTTCTGGCTTCTCTTTTCGGGCGTCTGGCGGATCATGCTCGATGGACGCGCGGCGGCGGACCAGGGCGCGCTTGCACCAGCGTGATGCGCGCGGTACGCGCTGTACCGACGGGGTCGTGTGCTAAAACGATCGCTCCAATAAGCGACTTGAGGAGGAACGGTTCCATGCGGAAGCCAATTCGCTTCGCCGCCTGCGCGCTGCTCGCGCTCGCCTCGATGGCGACGTGGGCGCAATACAAGGACACGCCCGAACAGCAGGCGCGCAAGCTCAACCCGTACGTCTACATGCGCGACGGCGCAGGCGACAAGGTATTCCTGGAAACGCAATTCTGGCGCAACGACCCCGCCTACGATCAGAAGGCGCTGACGCGGGTCTCCGAGGTGATGAGCGGGCTCGAGAAGCTCGGCTTCAAGGGCGACGTCAACGCGGCCAACGGCTGGGACAAGCCCGAGAAGGTCGTGCGCTGCCGCATCAACATGGAAGTCGTGAACAAGCGGTGGCGCGGCAAGACCGGCACCATCGTGAACTGCGAGAACACGGGCATATCCGAGGCGGAGGTCGCAGGCTCCGAGGATCCGAAGCACGTCAAGGAAGTGCTCGACGCGTTCGACAAGCAGTTCAAGCTCGCCAAGGAGAAGCTCGCGGCGAAGTAGTCGCGGCACATCCGTTGCGCAATGCGAGCATCGTAGCGGGGGAGGGTCGGCCACGACCTGACCACTGCTGCGAGGCCGGTTGAACCGCTTCGGTGACGACGTCCGGGTTCGTCACTGGACGGTCACCGCGACGGTGTTGTCCTTCGGCTGGCGGTCGATCAACTCGTTGAACGGATCGATGCCCGCGCGCGCGGGCTTGCCCGCCACGATGAGCGACAGCGTGGTATTCGGCGTAGAAATGCGCCGCTTCTCGCGCAGGAGCGGCGCGTCGTGCTCGTCGAGCACGCCGACGTCGACGAGCTCGTTCAGCGGCACGTCGGTCTCCTTGCCGAGGTCGTCGGCACGGCTCTTCCGCGACGACACGGTGAGCGTCACCTCGTAGCGGTCGTCCGGCAGCCGCCGGGCGGTCGCCGTCAGCGCGCGGTTGTCGTAGAACGTGATCGTGTCGAAGAAATCGCCGATCAGGTAGGCGAGCGAGGACGGCGTCACCGCGCGGATCTCGGCCAGCAGGTCCTTCGTCGTCGAATACGGCGGTCCCTTGAACGCCCACTTGTCGCGATACGCCCGAAGAGCACGGTTCACGTTGTCCTCGCCGATGTAGTCGGCGAGCGCGTACATCACCAGGCTCCCCTTGCGGTAGTGGATGTAGTCCTGGTTCTCCACCTGCGACAGCGGCAGCTCCTTCTTCTGCTCGGTGCCGCGCCCGATCAGGTAACGGTCGAGCTCGTAGCGCAGGAACCGCTGCATCTTCGCCGCGCCGTACTTCTGCTTCATCACCATCAGCGCCGAATATTGGGCGAGCGTCTCGACCAGCATCGTGTTGCCGCGGACGTTCGCGCCGGGCACCTGATGGCCCCACCACTGATGCGCGAGCTCGTGCGCGGTCACGTAGTACGGATAGTCGATGTCCTTCGGGTCGTCGTCACGCACGCGCGCGATGAACCCGATCCCCTCCGAATAGGGAACCGTGTTGGGAAACGATTGCGCGAAGGTCGCGTACCGCGGGAACTCGACGATGCGGAACTGCCGGTACTGGTACGGCCCGAAGTTCGCGGTGAAATAGTCGAGGCCCGCCTTCGTCGCGGCGATCATCCGATCGAGGTCGTACTCGTGCCCCGGCTGGTAATAGATCTCGATCGCGACGTCGTGCCAGCGATCCTTGCGCACGGCGTAGCGCGCCGACTGCACCGCGAAGAAATCGAGAATCGGCGCGTCCATGCGATACGTGAAATGGCGACGTCCGCCCTCCATCCAGTCACGCTGCAAGTAGCCGGGCGCGATGGCGTACTGGTCGGCATCGGTGGCGATCGTCGCCTCGAATGCAATGAAGTCGGCATCGGTTGCGAGCGCGTTGTGCGCGAGGCCCACGGGATCCTCGCGCGGGCGCATCCGTTCCTTCGGCGCAAGTCCGAACTTCTTCCGATCGTTGTCGTTGACGAGCTCGCCGTGGGCCTGATAGCCGACGAAGGGCAGCACCGCGTCGCCGTTGACGAACGACCCGTTCGCGACGACGTCGGTCGTCGCGCCGCTGTTCGTGAAGCCGTGCGTCGGTACCTCGAGGTCGAACGCGAGCTCGAGCTTCGCCTCGGGCGCGAGCGGCGTTCCGAGACGGTAGCTGCGGACGCCGAGCTTCATGTCGTCGTCGACGAGCTTCGCGGGTTCCGCGAAGCCCAACGCGTGGATCACGAGACGCTCCCGCGCGCCGAACACGAGATGGATCACCGGGATCGCCGCATCGGTCCTGTTCTCGAGCGTATAGCGGCCTTTCATGCGTACGCGCTGCTCGCGGGGGTGCAGGTCGACGTCGACGCTCACCGCCGCGATTTTCGGTTGCGGGACCGTTTCGAGCGCCTTGTAACGTTTCTCGTACGCCGCCTGGCGCGCCTGGCGGTCGTAGGCGTTGACGTACGGATTGCGAACATTGGTGTTGTAGAAGATGACGCCGCCGAGCGTTGCCATCGCGACCAGCGCGCACGCGCCGGTGAGCGCCACGGGGTGCGTGAAGCGTCGTTGCATCGTCGCAAAGCGCGCTCGCCGACCCTCCATCGTTCCGCGTTGCCAGAACAGATAGCCGGCGAGCGCGAGCAGCACCGCGGCAGCCGCCCAGTACGACTGGAAGTAGCGGACGCGAACGAGAAACGGGCCGAAGCCGTTCATGTCCGAATAGACGAAGTCGCCGTTCGCGCCGTACTTGTAGAGGTTGTGCTCGAAGCCCAGCAGCCCCGAGAACGAGACCGCGATGAAATACACGATCATCACGAAATGACCGAGGTACTTGCGGTTGACGAGCGATTGCACCGTCAGCGCGAGCACGCAGACGAGCCAGTAATCGACGAGCTGGATCCCGAACAGCCAACGCAGATAAAGGCCGAGCTCGTAGTGGTGATAGCCCTTCGCCGTCTGAATGCCGAGGCCGGTCAGCATCAGCACCGCCTGCAGTACGACCGGGACGAGCATCAACGCGACGAGCTTCGCGACGTACGGCAGCCAGGTCGGCAACGGCAGCGCGTCGTGGATCTGATCGAGCCGGGCATCGCGCTCGCGCCACGCGAGCTCGCCGGCGTAGAACGTGACGATCACCAGCATGAAGATCGCGAACGTTCCCGACACGAGCTCGAGGATCTGATAGGTCACCGGCCACGTCGTGGTGCCGTAAATCGTGCCCGCGGTCGTGCTGACCGTGATGCAGAACAGAACGCCTGCGAGTGCGATGACCGCGAAATAGACGTTCTTGACCGTCTCGCGGAAATTCAGCCAGGCCATCCGCGGCAGCAGTCGCCACGGCCGCACGCGCGACGGCGCCGCACGCACGAATCCCGTCGCCAACGGCACCTCGTCCTCGTCGACGCGCGGTGGACGCCGCGGCTCGCGGCGCACCACGGGTTGCGCGAAGCGAAAACTTCTCGCGCTCGCCGCGATGACGATCGCCGCGAGCGCGAGCCACGCGAGTCGATTCCAGAGCAGGTAGCCCGCCAGCGGTACGAGGCGCGCGTTGCGCTCGCTGATCGACCAGTATTCGACGAGCTTCGATGCCGCCGTCACGCCGAACGGATCGAGGAGCGTCGCGACCGTCTTGTTGTCCATGTCGCGCAGCAACCCCTGCGCGGCGAGATAGCCGACGAGGAGCACGACGCTCGCGACGTAGACGGGCAGCATGCGCCGCGTCAGCGCGGCGAGGCAGAAGAAGAAGCCGCCGAGCACGATGACGTTCGGCGCAAGCGTCGTCGCATACGGGATCAGATAGGCGAGCGGCCGTACCGGGCCGACGCGGTCCGCGTCGATGCCCGGCCACGCCAATCCGAGGACGCTCCCGAGCGGGATGCTCGACAGGATCACGATCAGCACGCCCAACGCGCCGACGAAGCGGCCGGCGAGGTAGTCCAGCTTCCCGATCGGGGCGGTGAAGAAGAACGCCTCGGTGCGGTGCTCGAAGTCCTGCTGCACCGCGCGTCCCATGACGGCGGCGATGACCGTCAGCGATGCGAGTCCGAGGAAGGCGAACGTCTGCGCGATCGCGTAGGGCGAATTGATCCAGACCTTGCCGCTGCCGAACGCGACGACCGCGCCCTTGATCGCACCCCCGGCCGCGGCGACCCACAGGATGGCGAGCGCGGCAAAGATCGTGAAATAGACCCACGTCGAAATGCGCGCGACGCGCGTGCGGAATTCGAAGGCCGCGATCGCCAGGAACGCGTTCATCTGCGCGCTGTGCTCTACGCGGCCGCGACCGCGCGCTCGGGCACTTCGAGCCGTCCGGCGATCGCCGCGAAGTAAACGTCCTCGAGCGTCGGCTCGACCGCCGCGAATCCCTCGCCAGGCGACATGTCGGCGACGACGTGGACGAGCGTGCGGCCGGCGGCGAGCCGCGTCGAGATCACCGGATAGCGCGCCTTCGTCGCTTCGAGTTCGCTGCGGGCGATCGTCGTTTGCCAGACGCGGCCGTCGAGTCGCCGCGTGAGCGTCGCCGGACGTCCGGAAAGCAGCACGCGGCCCTTGTCGATGATCGCCATGTGATCGCACAGATCCGAGACGTCGGAAACGATGTGCGTCGACAAGATCACGACGACGTTCTCGCCGATCTCGGCGAGCAGATTGTGGAAGCGCACGCGCTCCTCGGGATCGAGGCCCGCCGTGGGCTCGTCCACGATGACGAGCCGGGGATTGCCGAGAAGCGCCTGGGCAATGCCGAAGCGCTGCCGCATGCCGCCCGAAAAGCTGCCGAGCGCCTTGCGCCGGACGTCGTAGAGGTTCGTCTGCCGCAACAGCGCCGCGACGACGTCGCGACGCGTACTTCCCGGGGCGATGCCCTTGAGCCGGGCGAAATGATCGAGCATCTCCTCGGCCGAAACCTTCGGATAGACGCCGAAGTCCTGCGGCAGGTACCCGAGGATGCGCCGCACGGCCGGCTTGTCGCGAAGGACGTCCACTTCGCCCAGCCGAGCGCTGCCTGCGTCGGCGTCCTGCAACGTCGCGAGCGTTCGCATCAGCGTCGACTTGCCCGCACCGTTGGGCCCGAGCAGGCCGAACATGCCGGTCGGAATCGTGAGCGAAACATCGGACAGCGCGCGCACGCCGTTCGGGTACGTTTTCGAAAGTCCCGAGATCGTCAACGTCGCGTTCACGGCGCCCTCCTCCCGCGATGGGGGTCAGATGCTACCAGCGGCCGGCGTGGATTCAGGCGAGGCTCGCGAATGCGAGGACGCCCAGGATCGCGAAGATCGCGGCCGAGACGATATGGACGAGACGCACCGGCAGGCGATCCGCGAGCCGCCCGCCCACGAGCACCGCGGGCACGTTCGCGATCATCATGCCGAGCGTGGTCCCGGCGACGACGGCGACGAACGCGTGATATTGAGCGGTCAATGCGACGGTCGCGATTTGCGTCTTGTCGCCCATCTCGGCGGCGAAGAAGGCGAGGATCGTGGTGACGAACACGCCGGTGTGCGGCGTCGCGGTCTTCGACGCGTCGAGGCGATCGGGAATCAGCGTCCACACCGCCATCGCGAGAAACGAGAGACCCAGCGCAACGCGAAGCGCGACCGGCCCGAGAGCATCGGCGATCCACGCTCCGACGGCGCCGGCGAGCGTGTGGTTCGCGAGCGTCGCGACGAGGATGCCGAGAATGATCGGAACCGGCTTGCGAAAGCGTGCCGCGAGGACGAACGCGAGAAGCTGCGTCTTGTCGCCGATCTCGGCGAGCGCGACGACGCCGGTCGAAACGAGGAACGCTTCCAACGCGACTCCCGGGCCGGAACGAAGACGAATGACCACGCCGCCTCTCCGGCTCTCCGAAGGCGGCATGGTCAAAGGTCTCGCCAGGCCGGAAGACCGCGTGCGCCATGGCCGTTGGGCCAAGCATGTTGACGCACGCCCCGTGGGGACGGGAGGCTACTCCCCGATGACGCCGTGGATTATAGCGGTTCGCACTGGCATTCCTCCCCTCGATCGCCGTTGCCCGGCGACGTGCGTAAAAAAAGCCGGGCAGCTTGCGCTGCCCGGCCCTCTGCAGTGGTACGACGGATCGCTTATGCCGCGTCGGCCGAAACCTCCGACGGCGTCGCCGTCGCCGGTGCTTCTTCCGCCGTCACTGCGGGCTCCGGTCCGAGCAGCTTCTGGCGGCGCCGCGCGTTGTGATACGCGAGACCCGTGCCTGCCGGGATCAGGCGCCCGACGATCACGTTCTCCTTCAGGCCGCGCAGGTCGTCGCGCTTGCCCATGATCGCCGCTTCGGTGAGCACCCGCGTCGTCTCCTGGAACGAGGCCGCCGAGATGAACGAGTCGGTCGAGAGCGACGCCTTGGTGATGCCGAGCAGCATGTGCTCGTAGCTCGCCCCCTCCTTCGTCTCGTCGCTTCGCACCTTGTCGTTCTCGTCGAGGATGTCGGAGCGCTCGACCTGCTCGCCCTGGATGAATCGCGTGTCGCCCGGGTTCTGCACCTGCACGCGACGCAGCATCTGCCGCACGATCACTTCGATGTGCTTGTCGTTGATCTTCACGCCCTGCAGTCGGTACACGTCCTGCACCTCGTCGGTGATGTAGCGCGCGAGCGCCTCGACGCCGAGCAGGCGCAGGATGTCGTGCGGATCGGCCGGGCCGTCGACGATCATCTCGCCCTTGTTCACCACCTGACCGTCGTGCGCGGTGACGTGCTTGTCCTTCGGGATCAGGTACTCGTGCGCGACGCCGTCGAGATCGGTGATCACGAGGCGTTGCTTGCCCTTCGTATCCTTGCCGAACGACACCGTGCCCGTAACTTCCGCCAGCGTGCCGGCGTCCTTGGGCGCACGCGCCTCGAAGAGCTCCGCCACCCGCGGCAGACCGCCCGTGATGTCGCGCGTCTTCGACGTTTCCTGCGGCACGCGGGCGAGCACCTCGCCCACCGCCACCGGCTGGCCGTCCTTGACGGTGATGATCGAGCCCAGCTGGAACGTGATGTTGACCGGCAGGTCCGACCCCGCGATACGGATCTCCTCGCCGCTCGCATCGAGCAGCTTCACCTGCGGGCGCACACCCTTGGCCGACGTGCCCGCGCGGCGCTTCGGGTCGATGACGACGAGCGTGGAAAGCCCCGTCACTTCATCGACCTGCTTCGCCACCGTCACGCCTTCCTCGACGTTCTCGAACTTCACCGTGCCTGCGTACTCGGTGATGATCGGCCGAGACGTTGCATCCCACTGCGCGAGCACCTTGCCCGCGCGCACCGCGTCGCCGTCCTTGACCTGCAGCGTCGCGCCGTACGGCACCTTGTGGCGCTCCCGCTCGCGACCGTTGTCGTCGTAGATCATCACTTCGCCCGACCGGGCGATCACCACGAGCTCGCCCTTGGCGTTGGTGACGTAGCGCATCGTCGGCGAGAAGCGAACCGTGCCGGCCGACTTCGACTCGACTTGCGAGGCCGCCGCCGTCCGCGACGCCGCGCCACCGATGTGGAACGTGCGCATCGTGAGCTGCGTGCCCGGCTCGCCGATCGACTGCGCGGCGATGACCCCCACCGCTTCCCCGACGTTGACGAGATGGCCGCGACCGAGGTCGCGTCCATAGCACGCCGCGCAAAGGCCGTAGCGCGTGTCGCAGGTGAGCGGCGTGCGCACCTTGACTTCGTCGATGCCGAGCGTTTCGATGCGCTCGACCTCGTCTTCGCCGAGCAGCGTGCCTGCTTCGTACAGCGTTTCCTGCGACTCCGGATTGACGATCTCCGACGCGGCGACGCGACCGAGGATGCGCTCGCGCAGCGGCTCGATGACCTCGCCGCCCTCGACGAGCGCCTTCATCGCCACACCATTGCGCGTCTGGCAATCGTCTTCGGTCACCACGAGGTCTTGCGTCACGTCGACGAGGCGGCGCGTCAGGTAACCCGAGTTCGCCGTCTTTAACGCCGTATCGGCGAGACCCTTGCGCGCGCCGTGCGTGCTGATGAAGTACTGCAGCACGTTCAAGCCCTCGCGGAAGTTCGCGGTGATCGGCGTCTCGATGATCGAGCCGTCCGGCTTCGCCATCAGGCCGCGCATGCCGGCGAGCTGCCGGATCTGCGCCGCGGAGCCGCGCGCGCCCGAGTCGGCCATCATGAAGATCGAGTTGAACGAGTCCTGCTTCGCCTTGTTGCCGTCGCGGTCGATCACCTCCATCGTGCCGAGCTGCGCCATCATCGCCTTCGCGATGTCGTCGCCCGCGCGGCCCCAGATGTCGACGACCTTGTTGTAGCGCTCGCCCTGCGTGACGAGTCCCGACGTGTACTGCGCCTCGATCTCCTTCACCTGCGCCTCGGCGTCGCCGATGATCTTCGTCTTCTCGGCCGGCACCAGCATGTCGTCGGCGGCGAACGAGATGCCGCCGCGCGTCGCGAGACCGTAGCCGGCCTGCATCAGCTTGTCGGCGAAGATCACCGTTTCGCGCAGGCCGCAGCGGCGGAAGCTCGCGTTGATGATGCGCGAGATCTCCTTCTTCTTGAGCGGCTTGTTGATGTAGCCGAACGGCAGCCCGGGTGGAAGGATCTCCGAGAGCAGCGCGCGGCCGATCGTCGTGTCGTAGCGCGTGACCTTCTCGACGCGCTCGCCATCCTTGATGTCGACCTCCTTGATGCGGACCTTGACGCGTGCGTGCAGCTCGGCCTGGCGCGATTCGTACGCGCGCGCCGCTTCCGCGACGTCGGCGAAGAACGAGCCGTCTCCCTTGGCGCCGATCTTCTCGCGCGTGGCGTAGTACAGGCCGAGCACGATGTCCTGCGACGGCACGATGCACGGCTCGCCGTTCGACGGCAAAAGCACGTTGTTCGACGCGAGCATCAGCGTGCGCGCTTCCATCTGCGCTTCGAGCGACAGCGGCACGTGGACGGCCATCTGGTCGCCGTCGAAGTCGGCGTTGAACGCCGTGCACACGAGCGGGTGCAGCTGGATCGCCTTCCCTTCGATCAGCACCGGCTCGAACGCCTGGATGCCGAGGCGATGCAGCGTCGGCGCGCGGTTCAGCAGCACGGGGTGCTCGCGAATCACGTCTTCCAGGATGTCCCAGACGACGGGCTCCTGCGACTCGACCATCTTCTTCGCCGCCTTGATCGTCGTCGCGAGGCCCATCGTCTCGAGCTTGTTGAAGATGAACGGCTTGAAGAGCTCGAGCGCCATCAGCTTCGGCAGTCCGCACTGGTGCAGCTTGAGCTGCGGGCCGACGACGATGACCGAGCGCCCCGAGTAGTCGACGCGCTTGCCGAGCAGGTTCTG
>DASTGT010000015.1:0-2007 GCA_035718935.1 Casimicrobiaceae bacterium | reverse complement strand
CGCGCCGTTCAGTGAGGACGAGGTGCTGCGCATCGCGGCGAGCGTCGACCAGGGAAGCGAGCATCCGCTCGCGAACGCGATCGTCGAGGGGGCGCGCAGTCGCGGTCTGTCGCTCGTCAAGGCAGAGGAGTTCGAATCGGCGACCGGCGTTGGCGTGCGCGCACGCGTCGACGGCCGCGGAATCGTCCTCGGCAACACCTCATTGATCCGTGAAGCGGGCATCGACGCCGCTCCCCTGCTCGCGGAAGCGGAGCGGCTGCGAGCCGACGGATCGAGCGTCATGTTCCTCGGCGTCGACGGCCGCCTCGCAGGTGCGCTCGCGGTGCACGATCCGATCAAGGAATCGACACCGGCGGCGATCGAGGCGCTGCACAGGGCCGGCATCCGGATCGTCATGGCGACCGGCGACGGCCCGACGACGGCGCACGCCGTCGCGCGCACGCTCGGCATCGACGAGGTCCACGGCGAAGTGCGGCCGCAGGACAAGCTCGACCTCGTCGCCCGCCTGCAAGCCGAGGGCCGGCGCGTCGCCATGGCGGGCGACGGCATCAACGATGCGCCCGCGCTCGCGCGCGCGGACGTCGGCATCGCGATGGGCACCGGTACCGACGTCGCGATGAGCAGCGCGCACGTCACGCTCGTCAAGGGCGACCTGCGCGGCATCGCGCGGGCACGCCAGCTCTCGGAAGCGACGGTGCGCAACATGTACGAGAACCTGCTGTTCGCGCTCGTCTACAACGCGCTCGGCGTCCCGATCGCTGCCGGCGTGCTTTATCCCTTCTTCGGGATCCTCCTGTCCCCGCTGATCGCGGCGCTCGCGATGTCGCTGAGCTCGGTCTCCGTCGTCGGCAATGCGCTGCGCCTGCGCAATGCTTAGATCGTGGTCTACGCCGCGCGAACGCGATCTCCGCCTGATTCACCTCGTCAACCAGGCCGGCCTCGACATTTCGGTTGCACCAAACGGCTCGGTGTTCGCCATCGCACACCGAAGCGACAAGGAAGCGATACTCGTCAACCAGGTACGCGCATCGCCGGTCGGTGGCGGCATCGCGCGCATTGTTCTCCGCTTGCGCGCGAAAGGATCGTCGACGCACGAGGTGCTCGGTCCCAAGGCGCGCGTCCGGCTGGGAGCGACCCGCGATCGAATCGTCTGGGAAGGAACGACGCGCGGCATCCGGCACCGCGTGACGCTTTGTCTCGTTCCCGGCAAAACCGCCTGGCTTTGGCATGTCGAGGCGACGAACGCGGCGGCACTTCCCGTATCGATCGACGCGATCTTCGTGCAGGATCTCGGACTCGGCGCGAGCGCCTTCGTCACCGGCAACGAGGCTTACGCATCGCAGTACATCGATCACCATGTCGCGATGGACACGCACTACGGTCCAGTCGTGATGAGCCGTCAGAATCTCGCTCAGGCTGGCGCGCATCCCTGGGTGATGCACGGATGCCTGGAGGGTTCGGATGGGTTCACGACCGACGCCATGCAACTGTTCGGCCCGTCTTACCGCGATGCCGACGGCCTCCGGCTGCCGTTCGGAACCCGTCTCGCCAGCCGGCGGTTGCAGCACGAAGTCGCGACCATCGCGATCCAGTCGTTACCGAACACGGTTCAACCCGGCGCATCCCGCGCCTGGCGCTTTTTTGCCCTCTACGAGCCCGATCATCCCGACGCTTCGAACGATGGCGACCTGAAGAAGCTTCGAGGCATGTCATGGCCACGAAGCGACGCGATCGGCATCGCGACGGTCGACACGAGGCGAAGCATCGCGCAGGACGGCAGCGTGGCCCGCGTCGTTGGCATCGATGACGTCGCACTCGCGAAGCGCTATCCCGAACGATTTCTCGAAGAATTCCGGCGCGGGCGCTTGTTGTCGTTCTTCGCGCCCGATCCGCCGCACAACCGCCATGTGGTGCTGCACGCGAAGGAACGACTCGTGACGCGCCGGCACGGCGCGCTGTTGCGATCCGGCAGGGCCATGCTGCCGGACGCATCGACACTTTGCGTCA
>DASTGT010000014.1:0-38685 GCA_035718935.1 Casimicrobiaceae bacterium | reverse complement strand
ATCGTCACCTGCGGCTCGAGATCCGGGTCGCTTATCACGTCGGGCGGCGGCGGAGGTGGCTGAGGTATCGGAGCGGTCCTCGCCGGCGCTTGCGCGAAAGACCAACCGGCGGCCATCGTGAGAAGCAGCATCAGTGCGGTTCGACGTGCAGCCATGGCGCTCGACGGTGTGGTGGAATCCGAAAGATGCGATGCGATTGAACGTGCATCCATTTTATCAAATGCGGGACGCGCGCAAGCGGGTTTCGAACGACTCCTTGCGTCGGGACGCACCTGATTCGTGCGTAGGCGCATTCCCATAGAGTGACACAGCTCAAAGATTCAGCAGCTTTTCCCGCTCGTCGCGCGATGGCTGGAATCCGCGGTTCTCGTAGAAATCGAAAATCGCTGCTACGACGGCGTCGGGATCGTCGATCACTCGCATGAGCGCGATGTCGTGCTCGCCGATCATGCCTTCGCCGGCGACCGTGTCGCGCAGCCACGCGAGCAGGCCCTTCCAATAACGGCCGCCGACGAGAATGATCGGGATGCGCCGGCTCTTGCCGGTCTGCACGAGCGTCAGGCATTCGCTGAGCTCGTCGAGCGTGCCGTAGCCGCCGGGCAGCACGACGTACGCCGACGCGAAGCGCACGAACATCATCTTCCGCGCGAAGAAGTAGCGGAAGTTGAGGCTGATGTCCTTGTATTCGTTGCCGGCCTGCTCGTGCGGCAGCAGGATGTTGAGTCCGATCGCCGGCGCGCGTCCGGCGTGTGCGCCCGAATTGACCGCTTCCATGAGACCGGGCCCGCCGCCCGAGATCACGGCAAAGCCCGCGTCGGAGAGCTTGCGCGCGATCGTCTTCGCCGTCTCGTAATACGCGTGATGGCTTTGCACGCGTGCGCTGCCGAACATGCTGACGGCGGGACGCACGCCGTTCAAACGATCGGCCGCCATCTGGAACTCTGCCATAATTCCGAGCAGCCTCCACGCTTCCTGTCCGTTCGTCGAATAAAACGCTTGCGGGTCGATCAACTCGGGAATCTTGTGGGTTTGTGACCGCATGGCAAAGCTCGTCCTCGTCGATGGTTCGTCGTACCTGTATCGCGCATTTCACGCGCTGCCGGACCTGCGAACGACGAAGGGCGAGCCGACAGGCGCATTGCGCGGCGTGCTTTCGATGTTGCGCCGTTTGGTGATCGACGACAAGCCGGACTATTTCGCGGTCGTCTTCGATGCGCCGGGCAAGACGTTTCGCGACGCGTGGTACGCCGACTACAAGGCGAATCGCACGGCGATGCCCGACGATCTCTCGCGCCAGATCGAGCCGATCTACGAGCTCGTGCGCGCGCACGGCTGGCCGTTGCTGATGATCGCAGGCGTGGAGGCCGACGACGTCATCGGCACGCTCGCGCGACAGGCGAGTGCACAAGGGATCGCCACGACGATCTCGACGTCCGACAAGGACCTCGCGCAACTCGTCGCGCCCGACGTCACGCTCGTCAATACGATGACCAACGAGAAGCTCGACCACGCAGGCGTCGTCGCCAAGTTCGGCGTGCGACCCGATCAGGTCGTCGACTTGCTGACGCTTACCGGCGACGCGATCGACAACGTTCCGGGCGTCGCGAAGGTCGGACAGAAGACCGCGGCAAAGTGGCTCGCGCAGTACGAAACGCTCGACCGCCTCATCGAGCGCGCACACGAAGTCGGAGGCGTCGTCGGCGAGAACCTGCGCGCATCGCTCGAATGGCTGCCACAGGGTCGGCGGCTTCTCACGGTCAAGGTCGATTGCGAGCTCGACACGAGAGTCTCCGACCTGACGCTCGCCGAGCCTGCGCTCGACCGGCTGCGCGAGCTCTACGATCGCTACGAGTTCAAGAGCTGGCTGCGCGACCTCGGGCGCACCGACGTCAACGTCGAGATCGCGCCGAAGCCCGCGTCGTCCGGAAGCGCACAGACTGCGCCCGCGCCGGAAGCGAAGGCGCCGCCGCGCGGGCACTACGAACCGGTGCTGACGCGTGACGCGCTCGACCGGATGCTGGACGACATCGAGGCCGCACCGATCGTCGCGTTCGACGTCGCGACCACGGGCACCGACCCGATGACGATGGAGATCGCCGGCATCGCGTTTTCGCCGCGGGCCGAGCACGCGTATTACGTTCCGATCGATCACCGTTACGCGGGTGCGCCGGCGCAGCTCGCGCGCGACGAGGTTCTCGATCGCCTCCGTCCGTGGCTCGAGGATCCGTCGCGGCCAAAGCTCGCGCACGACGTCAAGTTCGTCGAGCACGCACTCGCCAACCACGGCATCGCGCTACGCGGTGCCGCGCACGACACGCTGCTCGAGTCCTACGTGCTCGAATCGCACAAGCCGCACGATCTTCGCGGCCTCGCGCTGCGCCACCTCGACCTCGTCACGACGAACTACGACGACGTGACGGGGAAGGGCGTCAACCGGATCGCGTTCGGCGAGGTCGACGTCGCGCGCGCCGCCGACTACGCAGGCGAGCAGGTCGACGTGGCGCAGCGGCTGCACGCGCATCTACTTCCGGCCGTCGAACGCGACGACAAGCTGCGCTTCATCTACCAGACCATCGAGCTTCCGGTACGCGAAGTGCTGTTTCGCATGGAGCGCAACGGCGTGCTCGTCGATCGCGAGCTGCTCGCCGCGCAAAGTCGCGAGCTCGGCGGGCGCGCGCAGGCGCTCGAGGCGCAGGCGCATGCGCTTGCCGGCGGCCCGTTCAATCTCGGCTCGCCGAAGCAGCTCTGCGAGATCCTGTTCGAGCGGATGAAGCTGCCGGTCAAGAAGAAGACCGCGACCGGACAACCGTCGACCGACGAGGAAGTGCTCGAGGCGCTCGCCGCGGATTATCCACTGCCGAAAATACTGCTCGAGTACCGCGCGCTGACCAAGCTCAAGTCGACGTACGCGGACAAGCTTCCGGCGGTCATCAACGCGACGACCGGTCGCGTGCACACGACGTTCTCGCAGGCGACGGCCGTCACCGGACGCCTTGCTTCATCCGAGCCGAACGTGCAGAACATCCCGGTGCGCACGCCCGAGGGACGCCGGATTCGCGAGGCGTTCGTCGCTGCACCCGCGCACACCATCGTGTCGGCCGACTACTCGCAAGTCGAGCTGCGGATCATGGCGCACCTCTCCGAGGATCCTGCGCTGCTCGCCGCGTTCCACGCCGACGCCGACATCCATCGCGTGACGGCGGCCGAGATCTTCAACGTCGCGCAGGACGAGGTGTCGGCGGATCAGCGCCGCTACATCAAGGCGGTGAACTTCGGCCTGATCTACGGGATGAGCGCGTTCGGCCTTGCCACGCAGCTCAACATCGAGCGCGCCGCCGCGCAGCAATTCATCGATCGCTACTTCACGCGCTATCCCGGTGTCGCCGACTACATGCAGCGCACGCGCGAGCTGGCGCGTGCCCAAGGGTACGTCGAGACGGTGTTCGGCCGGAGGCTCTTCCTCGCCGACATTCGCGCAGCGAGCGGACCACGTCGCGCGGGCGCCGAGCGCGCCGCGATCAACGCGCCGATGCAGGGGACGGCCGCCGATCTCATCAAGCTCGCCATGATCGCCGTGCAGCATTACCTCGACCGCGAGGCGCTGCGCACGCGCCTCATCCTGCAGGTTCACGACGAGCTCGTGTTCGAAGCGCCGGACGACGAGGTCGAGCGCCTGGTGCGCGACCTCCCGGCGCTGATGACGTCGGTCGCGACGCTGAGCGTGCCGCTGAAGGTGGACGTGGGACGCGGGAGGAATTGGGAGGAGGCGCATTAGAGGCGACGGCCTCGTGCGCTGGCGCCTCATCGACCGAAAATCGTCCTCCACCCGGCATAACAGCTCCCCACCACCATCGGCGCGAGGACGAGCCAGCCGAGGCCGAACGGGATCGACGCGACGATCGCGAGGCCGAGGTAGACGAGCGCGTAGATCGCGAACGCGCCGACGTTCTGCCACGACGCGGAGAAGCTCTTCGACAAGGCGCGTAGCGGCGGCTCGCCGTTCAGCACGACCAGCGCGGGTGCGAACCAGAACGCGGTCGCGACGAGCAGCGTGACGATCACGGCGACCGCCGCCACGACGAAGATCGCGAGGCCCGCCGACCACAGCGCCCCGTAGTCGATCGGCGTCGCCGCGCCGAAGTCCATCAGTGCCGCGAGTCCGCTTGCACCGAGCGTGAGGAACACGGTTCCCACCATCGCGACGGCGATGACGAAGAACACCGCGAGGAGCACCAGACCGAGCGTGAGCAACGGCGGGAAACGCGGTCGCTGGAAGCCTTCGAACAGATGCCCGATCGACAACGGCTTGCCCTCGGCGAGCGCCTGGCATCCGAGCATCACGCCGCCCGCGAAGACCGGCGTCAGCACCGTGCTCGCGAGACTGCCGACGAGCGGAATCATCGCAAGGCCGATCGACAGCACGATGAACACGACGAGGATGCCGATCCACGGCAGCGGTGCTGCGCAGAAGATGCGCCACGACTCGCCCCACCAGGCGGCGCCGGCACCGGCGTCGAGATGGCGCGCAGGGGGTGCCGAGCCGCCGACGTCCGGCGGATGCGGGAGCGGGGGATTCGAGGCGTTCACCGGTCCTCGTCAAACCGACGCCGAAGTCGGTCGCAGTCGAGCCGACAATTGTCGCATGAGTGCGCAGGGCCGCCCCAAGCGCGAATCAGCCTCGAAGCGCGCGGGGAAGTCCGATGAGTGCGCAGGGCCGCCCCAAGCGCGAGTCAGCCTAGAAGCGCGAAGCGCGCAGGGAAGTCCGATGAGTGCGCAGGGCCGCCCCAAGCGCGAATCGCGGAGCGGAGTCCAGTGGGTGCAGCGGGTCCGTAGCCCCTTGGGAAGGGCGCCTTTCATGCCCATGTGGCACTTCCCGCACCCGCTCCCTCGCCGATGGATCCGATCACCACCGAACTCTCCCGCAACGGCGTCTGGCTCGTCGGCCTGAACGTGCTGCTGCAGCAACTCGGCCTGCCGATCCCCGCGGTGCCGACGATGATGCTGGCAGGCGCGCTCGCGATGACGGCGCGGTTCGACATCGTATCGGCGTTCGCCATCGCGGTCGCGGCGTCGGTGGCCGCCGATCTGGCCTGGTTCTGGGCGGGGCGCCGTTTCGGCTATCCGGTCCTGCGGCTTCTTTGCCGCTTGTCGCTGTCCCCCGACACGTGCGTGCGACAGACGGAAGGCATCTTCGAGCGCTGGGGCTTCTATTCGGTCGTCGTCTCCAAGTTCGTGCCGGGATTCTCGACGGTCGCGCCACCGATCGCCGGTGCGCTTCGGATGCGCGTGGGTGCGTTCGCGCTCGCCTCGCTCGCGAGCGCTGCGCTATGGGCGGGGGCGGCGATGCTCACCGGCGCGCTCTTCGCCCGTCAGATCGATCGACTGCTCGGGTGGATGGCCGCGCACGTGGCGACGGCGGCGTTCGTCGGTGCGAGCGCGGTCGCCGTCTATGCGCTCGTCAAGTTCGCGCAGCGCGTTCGGATGACGCGCCTGCTCGCCGCGGCCATGATCAGCGTTTCCGAGCTTCGCGATCGGATCGACGGCGACGAACGACCCTTCGTCATCGACGTGGGGTCGTCGCTCGCCGACGCGCGGCCGCATATCCCCGGCGCCGTGATGCTCGACCTCGACGCGATCGCGCGCCTTTCCGATTTCCCCGACGACAGGGAGATCGTCGTCTATTGCGCTTGCCCCAACGAGGTGTCGGCCAGGCGCGCCGCACAGGTCCTGCTGCAGAAAGGTTACCGGCGCGTGCGCCCGCTCGCCGGCGGCATCGACGCGTGGGTCAAGGCCGGTTATCCCGTCGAGGAAGGGGCGGCGATCCGCCTGCCCAAGCGCCCCGCGATGCTCGAGGCGGCGTAAGCCGCCGCGACGGCTCGTTTAGCCGGGGCGCCCGCCACGGCGGGAGCTCGAATGGCCGCGCTGCAACGAATCCTTGCAATTTGCCCGTCGGTCGCAGGCGGTTGGGCGCGCGTTATGCAGAACCGCTGCGCGATGATTCGCGTCTGACCTCGATTCCCGCGCTTCGCCTTCGATGCCCGCCGCTCCGAACGTTCCCCCACCGACCCCTGCGCGAAGCAGGCGGCGCCGATACGCCGGGAGCGCGATCGCGCTGATCGTCCTCGCTGCGATCGGCGCGCTCGCCTGGTACCTCACGCATCGACCCGCGCCGGTCACGCCGGGCGCCGGTGGCGCACCGGGCGCCGCCACGACGCGCGGAGGACCGGGTGGCTCGAGCCGCAGCGCGCCGCCATCGACGGTCGGCGTGGCGAACGCCGAGCACGCGAACATCCCGGTCTACATCGAGGCGCTCGGCACGGTGACGCCGATCGCCGTCGCGAACGTCGCACCGCAAGTCTCGGGCGTGATCACCGAGATCCTCTACAAGGAAGGGCAGATCGTCAAAAAGGGCGATCCGCTCGCGACGATCGACCCGCGACCGTTCCAGGCCTCGCTCGACCAAACGATCGCCGCCCGCAAGCGCGACCTCGCGCAACTCGATGCGGCGAAAGTTCAGCTCGATCGCTATCAGACGCTGCTCAAGCAGGACTCGATCGCGCGGCAAACGGTCGACACGCAGGAAGCGCTCGTCAAGCAACTGACGGGCACCGTCGCGGTCGACCAGGCGAACGAGGCGACCGCGCGGCTCAACCTGCAATGGGCGCGCGTCGTCGCGCCGATCGGCGGGCGCGTGGGCCTGCGGCCGATCGACGTCGGCAATTACATCAACGCAGGCAGCACGACCGGCGTGGCGACGATCACGCAGATCATGCCGATCGACGTGCAGTTCGCCATTCCGCAGGAGCGCGTGCAGGACGTACGCGAGCGCGTCACGAGCGGCGCCAAGCTCCCCGTCACCGCGTGGGACAGCGGGCGCACGCGACAACTCGACGAGGGCGATTTCCTCACGCTCGACAACCAGATCGACGTGCAGACCGGGACGGTGAAAGCGAAGGCGCGCTTCGCCAACAACGAAAGCCTGCTGTTTCCGAACCAGTTCGTGAACGTCCGCATGTTGCTGCGAACCATCGACGCCGCTGTCGTCGTGCCGGTGACCGCATTGCGCCACGGTCCCAACGGCGACTTCGTCTACGTCGTCAACGCGGATCGCACGGTATCGCTGCGCAACGTCAAGGCGGGGGTGACCGGCGTCGACAACGTCGAGATCACGCAGGGACTTGCGATCGGCGAAGTCGTCGTGACGGAAGGCGGCGATCGCTTGCGCGACGGTGCGCGGATTCAGACGAGTGCCGATCGCGCCGCGGCGGCGGCGACCCCGGGCGGAGTACCTGCCGAGGGCAAGGGCCCGCCGGCGGGGCGGGGACAGTTCGGCGGACGGCGCGGCGCGCGTGTCGAAGGCGCGCAACAGTCCCCGGCCGCACCGACGCCCTCGCCGCCGGGGGTGGGAGGAACGCCGCCGACCGGCGAGATGACGGGGCCCGTCACCTCGGGACGCCGCGCCAACGGCACGACACGCGGCAGCGTACCCGCGCCGAAGTGATCGCCCGCGGGCGGCGCCCATGTTGAGCCCATCGAAGCCTTTCATCGAGCGTCCGGTCGCGACGTCGCTTCTGATGCTCGCGATCGTGCTCGCGGGCCTCGTCGCATTCCGCTTCCTGCCGCTCTCCGCGCTGCCGCAGGTCGACTACCCGACGATCCAGGTCCAGACGCTTTATCCCGGCGCGAGCCCCGAAGTGATGAGCCACACCGTCACCGGCCCGCTCGAAAGCCAGTTCGGGCAGATGCCGGGACTCGACCGGATGAGCTCGACGAGTGCGGCCGGCGTGTCGGTGATCACGCTGCAGTTCTCGCTCGACCTGTCGCTCGACGTTGCGGAGCAGGAAGTGCAGGCGGCGATCAACGCCGCCGGATCGCTGCTGCCCGCCGACCTGCCCGCGCCGCCGGTCTACGCGAAGGTCAATCCCGCCGACGCGCCGGTGCTGACGCTCGCGGTGAGCTCGGCGTCGCTGCCGCTCACCGACGTGCAGAACATCGTGAACACCCGGCTCGCGCAGAAGATCAGCCAGGTGACCGGCGTGGGGCTCGTGACGCTCGCCGGCGGCATGCGACCCGCGGTGCGCATCCAGGCCGACACGCAGGCACTCGCCTCGTACGGCATCGGCCTCGACACGCTGCGCACCGCGATCTCCAACGCCAATTCGAACGGTGCGAAGGGCAACTTCGACGGACCCAAGCGCGCCTACACGATCAGTGCGAACGATCAACTTCTGACCGCCGACGAGTATCGCAACCTGATCGTCGCGTATCGCAACGGAGCGCCCGTGCGGCTCGACAACGTCGCGGGCGTGGTGGAAGCGGCCGAGAACACGCAGCTCGGCGCGTGGGCGGGTTTGTCGTGCGCGCGCCATCCGCCGACGGGCGCGCTCGCCGCGGCAGAAGTCGCGACGAGCGATTGCCGCGAGGGCGCCGCCGCCACGCTGATCCCGGCGATCATCGTCAACGTGCAGCGGCAACCCGGCGCGAACGTGATCGCGACCGTCGATGCGATCAAGCAGCAGTTGCCGCAGTTGCAGGCGGGGCTCCCGGCATCGGTGCAGGTCGACGTGCTCGCCGACCGCACGACCGGCATTCGCGCCTCCGTCGCCGACGTCGAGAAAGAGCTGCTGCTCGCAGTGGCCCTGGTCGTGCTGGTGATCTTCGCGTTCCTGGGCAGCCTGCGCGCGACGGTGATCGCGAGCATCGCGGTGCCGATCTCGCTGATCGGCACGTTCGGGCTCATGTACCTGCTGGGGTACAGCCTGAACAACCTGTCGCTGATGGCGCTCACGATCGCGACCGGCTTCGTCGTCGACGACGCGATCGTGATGATCGAGAACATCGCGCGCTACGTCGAACAGGGCGAGCGCCCGTTGGCGGCGGCGCTCAAGGGCGCGACGCAGATCGGATTCACGATCATCTCGCTCACGATCTCGCTCGTCGCCGTACTGATCCCGCTCCTGTTCATGCGCGACGTCGTGGGCCGGCTCTTCCGCGAGTTCGCGGTCACGCTCGCGATCACGATCCTGATCTCCGCGGTGGTGTCGCTGACGCTCGTGCCGATGATGTCGGCGCGCTGGTTCCGGGAAAGGACCGACGAGCCGAAGGCCGCGCGCTTCGTCGCCCGCGCGCAAGGCGTCTTCCAGCGGCTGCTGCACGGTTACGATCGCGGGCTCGTCTTCGTGCTCGATCACCAAGGTGCGACGCTGCTCGTCGCGCTCGCGACGCTCGCGCTGACCGCGCTTCTCTACGTCGTCATCCCGAAGGGTCTCTTCCCGACGCAGGATACGGGACAGCTGCGCGCGCGCGTCGAGGCCGCCGAGGACGTGTCGTACGCGCGAATGGCCGACCTGCAGGCGCGTACCGCGCAAGCGATCCTCGCCGATCCGGCGGTCGAGAGCCTTTCGTCGATCGTCGGCGTCGACGCTGCGAACAACACGATGCTGAACACCGGCACGATGCTCATCAACCTGCGCGCTTCGCACGGCAATCAGCAGGCGATCATGAACCGGCTGCGCGAGCGCGCCGGCGCCGTGCCGGGCGTGACCCTGTACGTGCAGCCGACGCAGGACCTCACCATCGACGCCGAGACGGGCCCGACCGAATACCGCGCGTCGCTCGAAGGCGTGTCGAGCGACGAGATCACGCAATGGATGCGCGCGTTGATCGCCCGCCTGCGCACGGTGCCCGAGGTGCGCAACGTGTCGAGCGACGCGGGTGCACAGGGGTTGACGGCGTACGTGGACGTCGACCGCGATACCGCGGCGCGGCTCGGCATCAGCGCGAGCGCGGTCGACGATGCGCTCTACAGCGCGTTCGGCCAGCGGATCGTATCGACGATCTTCACCGAGACGAACCAGTATCGCGTGATCCTCGAGGCGCGTCCGGGGCTCGCGACGTCGGCCGACGACGTCGCCAAGCTGAACCTGATCTCGGCCTCCGGCAAGCCGACGCCTCTCGCGTCGTTCGCCAACGTGAGCGAGAAGCTCGCGCCGCTGCAGGTGACCCACGTGGGCCAATACCCTGCGAGCACGCTCAACTTCGACACCGCACCGAACGTTTCGCTCGGCCACGCCGTCGACGCGATCCGCCAGGCCGCGCGCGACATCGGCCTGCCGTCGTCGCTCACGCTGACGTTCCTTGGCGCGTCGGGCGCCTACGAGCGATCGCTCTCCAATCAGCTGTGGTTGATCCTCGCGGCCGTCGTCTGCGTTTACATCGTTCTGGGCGTGCTCTACGAGAGCTACGTGCATCCGTTGACGATCCTCTCGACGCTGCCGTCGGCGGGCGTGGGCGCGCTGCTCGCGCTGATGATCACCGGCAACGACCTCGGCGTCATCAGCATCATCGGCATCATCCTGCTGATCGGCATCGTCAAGAAGAACGCGATCATGATGATCGACTTCGCGATCGACGCGGAGCGCGAACAGGGTCTCCCGGCGCGCGAGGCGATCCACCAGGCGGCGCTGCTGCGGCTGCGGCCGATCCTGATGACGACCTTCGCGGCGCTTTTCGCTGCGGTGCCGCTGATGCTGTCGTTCGGCGTCGGCGCCGAACTGCGTCGCCCGCTCGGGCTCTCGATCTTCGGCGGCCTGATCGTGAGCCAGTTGCTGACGCTTTTCACGACACCCGTCATCTATCTCGCGTTCGATCGGCTTGGCGGTGGCGTGCGCCGGCGCGATCCCGATGAGCGGGTCCCTGCGGCATGAATCTGTCGCGGCCGTTCGTGATGCGCCCGATCGGCACGGTGCTGCTGACCGCCGGCATCGCGCTCGCGGGCATCGCCGCGTTCTTCGCGCTGCCGGTCGCTTCGCTCCCGCAGGTCGACCTGCCCGTCATCTCGGTGAGCGCCAACATCCCGGGCGCGAGTCCCGAAACGATGGCGACGAGCGTGGCAACGCCGCTCGAGCGGCGTCTCGGCATGATCCCGAGCGTGAACGAGATCACGTCGAACAGTTCGGTCGGCTCCACGCGCGTCACGCTGCAGTTCGACCTGTCGCGCGACATCGACGGTGCCGCGCGCGACGTGCAGGCGGCGATCAACGCGTCGCGCGTCGATCTCCCCGCCACGCTGCGCCAGAACCCGACGTATCGCAAATTCAATCCCTCCGCGGCGCCGGTGATGATCCTCGCGCTCACGTCGAAGACCAAGACGCCGGGGCAAATCTACGACGAGGCGTCGAACGTCCTGAACCAGCAGCTGCTTCAGGTAGAGGGTGTCGGCGACGTGCAGATCGGCGGGGGCTCGCTGCCTGCCGTACGTATCGAATTGAAGCCGTTCGCGCTCAACCACTACGGCATCAGCACCGAGGACGTGCGCGCCGCGATCCAGGCGAGCAACGCGAACCGGCCGAAGGGCATCGTGCAGGGCGCCGGCCGGCGGCTGTCGATCTACACGCAGACACCCGGACTTCGCGCGAGCGACTACGCGCCGATGGTCGTCGCGTGGCGCAACGGCGCGGCGGTGCAGTTGCGCGACGTCGCCGACGTGAGCGACGGGGTCGAGGACACGCGCACGCTCGGCTTGTACAACGGCGAGCGTGCCGTCATCGTGCTGATCCGAGCGCAGCCGAACGCGAACGTGATCGAGACCGTCGACACCGTCCGCTCGCTGCTGCCGACGCTCGCCGCGCAGTTGCCCGCCGACGTCGAGATCCACGTTGCGTCGGATCGAACGCATTCGATCCGCGCGTCGTTGCGCGAGGTCGAGATCACGCTGATCGTCGCGGTGATCCTGGTCGTCGTCGTCGTGAGCGCGTTCCTGCGCAGCGTGCGCGCGACGCTCGTGCCGTTCGTCGCGACGGTGACGGCGCTGCTCGGCACGTTCGGCGTCATGTACCTGCTGGGCTACAGCCTCAACAACCTGTCGCTGATGGCGCTGACGATCGCGACCGGCTTCGTCGTCGACGACGCGATCGTCGTACTGGAGAACACGAGCCGGCACATCGAGGCGGGCATGAACCGGCTGCGCGCGGCGCTGCTCGGCGCACGCGAGGTCGGCTTCACCGTCGTGTCGATCAGCCTGTCCCTCGTCGCGGTGTTCATCCCATTGCTGTTCATGCCGGGATTGCCGGGACGGCTCTTTCGCGAATTCGCGGTGTCGCTGTCCGTCGCGGTGCTGATCTCGCTCGTGCTGTCGCTCACCACGACGCCGATGATGTGCGCATGGCTGCTGCGGCGCGGCGGACCCGAGCCGGCGCGCGCGAACATCGTCGCGCGCGGCCTCGAGCGCGGTTATCAGTGGATGCTGCGCACGTACGCGCGAAGCCTCGATTGGGCGCTCGCGAGCAAGGGCACGGTGATGCTCATCCTGCTCGCCGTGATCGCGATGAACGGCTACCTGTACGTGATGGTGCCGAAGGCGTTCTTCCCGCAACAGGACACCGGGCAGCTTTCGGGCGGAATGTCGGCCGACCAGAGCATCTCGACCAAGGCGATGGGCGACAAGCTGCGCGAAGTCGTCGACATCATCCGCCACGATCCCGCCGTGCAGTCGGTCGTCGGCTTCATCGGCGGCTCGCGCGCCGGCGGTGGATTCATGTTCGTCGAGTTGAAGCCCGCCTCGGAACGCACCGATCGCGGCCTCGCTGTCATCGCGCGCCTGCGGCCGCAGCTCGAGCGTGTCACCGGGTTGCGCGTGTTCCTGACCCCGGTGCAGGACGTGCGCGCCGGCGGCCGCTCGAGCAACGCGGCTTATCAGTACACGTTGAAGGGGGGCGACAGCGCCGAGCTCAACGAATGGACGCGCAAGCTCGTCGAAGCGCTGAAGTCGCACGACGACGTGATGACGGACGTCAACAGCGACATCCAGGAGAACGGCGTGCAGATGAACGTCGTCGTCGATCGCGACGCGGCCGCGCGGCTCGGCATCACGGCGCGTGCCGTCGACAACGCGCTCTACAACGCGTTCGGCCAGCGGCAGGCGGCGACCATCTACACCGAGCTCAACCAGTATCACGTGGTGATGGAGTGGGCGCCCGGCCATACGGAGAGTCCCAATGCGCTCGCCGACATCTACGTGCCCGCGACGTCGCTCGCGTCGAGCGGCGGCAAGGTGGTGAACGTGGAGAGCGCCGGGACGTCGACGAGTGGAAGCGCGTCGTCTGCAAGCGGCGCATCATCGGCGAGTCGCGCCGCGAGCGCGAATGCGGCAGCGACGCCCGAGCCGCTGTCGCCCAATCCTGCGCTGCGCAATGCGTCGAGCGGCAACGCGCTCGCGAACCAGGCGGCGCATCTCGTGCCGCTCGCGACGGTCGCGCGCTTCGTGGAAGGGCCGACGGCGAGCGCCGTGAGCCACCAGGACACCGAGCTCGCGACCACGATCTCGTTCAATCTGAACGAAGGCGCGGCGCTCGACGACGCGCGTCGCGCCATCGCGCAGGCCGAAGCGGATATCGCGCTGCCGAGCACGATTCGCGGCGCATTCGCCGGCACCGCGCTCCTCGCGCAGCAGACGAACGGCCAGCAGTTGTTGCTGATAGGCGCCGCGCTGATCGTCATCTACATCCTGCTCGGCGTGCTCTACGAGAGCCTCGTGCATCCGCTGACCGTGCTGTCGACGCTGCCGTCGGCGGGCGTCGGGGCCGTGCTCGCGCTGCTGATGTTCCGCATGGACTTCACGCTGATCGCACTGATCGGCGTGTTCCTGCTGATCGGCATCGTCAAGAAGAACGCGATCCTCATCATCGACTTCGCGCTCGAAGCCGAGCGCGCACGGGGGCTGTCGGCGCTCGAAGCGGTGCGCGAGGCATGCCTGCTGCGCTTCCGGCCGATCCTGATGACGACGCTCGCCGCGGGGTTGGGCGCGCTGCCGCTCGCGATCGGCTTCGGCGAAGGCGCCGAGTTGCGGCAGCCGCTCGGCGTCGCGATCATCGGCGGCCTGATCGCGAGTCAGGTCCTCACGCTGCTCACGACGCCGGTCGTCTACCTCCTGCTCGATCGCTTCCGCCGCCGCCGTCCCGACGAGCGGCGCCTGTCGCGCGCGGGAAACGTGGAGGCGTACACGTGATGACGAAAGGCAGCGTCGCGCTCGCGTGGATCGCGGCCATCACGCTCGCCGCCTGTTCGCTCGCGCCGCCGTACGAGCGTCCATCCACGCCCGCGCCGCCATCGTTCAAGGAATCGCCGAGCGCCGATGCGACGTGGTTTCCGGCGGCCCCGGCGGACGCGCTCGATCGCGGCGCGTGGTGGCCGCTCTTCGACGATCCGACGCTATCGTCGCTGATCGAGCAAGTGCAGGTGTCCAACCAGAACGTGGCCGCCGCTGCCGCGGCGTATGCGCAGGCGCAGGCGGCGGTGCGTGAAGCGCGCGCGACGCTCTTTCCCTCGCTCGCATTGAACGCGGCGGCGACGAAGAACGGCGGCGGTCGAAATTCGGCGCGTCCCAACAGCTTCGCGGTCGATCTCGCCGCGGCGTGGGAGCCGGACGTCTGGGGCCGGTTGCGCCTCGGCGTCACGAGCGCGGAAGCCACGGCCCAGGCGAGCGAGGCGGACCTCGCCGCGGCGACGCTTTCGCAGCAGGCGGCGCTCGCGACGAACTATTTCGCGCTGCGCGAAGCGGACAACGAGATCGCGCTTCTGACCGCTGCCGTCGCAGCGTATTCGCGCTCGTACAAGATCACGCAGAACCAGTACGACGCCGGCATCGTCGCGCGCACCGACGTCCTGCAAGCGCAAACGCAACTCGACACGACCGAGGCCAACCGGGTCGCGATGATCGGCCAGCGCGCGAAGCTCGAGCATGCGATCGCGCTCCTGCTCGGGAAGGCGCCGGCCGAGTTTTCACTTGCCGCCGGCACGTGGGAGCAGAAAGTGCCGCCGATTCCGCTCGTCGTCCCGTCCGCCCTGCTGCAGCGGCGCCCCGACATCGCGGCGGCCGAGCGGCGCGTCGCCGCGGCGAATGCGCAGATCGGTATCCAGCGCGCCGCGTATTTTCCGAGTTTCGGCCTTTCGGCGTCGCTCGGACAGGGCGCGACGACGTTGCCGGCGCTCTTCGCGGCGTCGAGCAACGTCTGGTCGCTCGGCCTTTCGATCGCCCAGACGGTCTTCGACGCCGGCGCGATCGCCGCGCGCGTGGAGGCCGCGGGCGCGGCGCGCGACGTCGCGATTGCGAATTATCGGCAGACGGTGCTCGCGGCGTTCCAGGTCGTCGAGGACCAACTGTCGACGCTGCACGCGCTCGCCGAGGAAGAAGGTGCGCGCCGCGCCGCGTCCGAGGCAGCCGATCGCACCGAGCAATTGACGATGAATCAGTACCTGCAGGGGCAGATCCCGTACACGACGGTCGTCACTGCGCAGGTGACGGCGCTTTCGGCGCGCCAGGCGCTGTCGCAGCTCGTCGGCAGCCGGCAGGCCGCCGCGATCGCGCTGATCCAGGCGTTGGGCGGCGGCTGGCAGACGCCGGAACCTGCCCGCGCCGACACTTTCAGGCAGGATCGGCAGGCGGGTGAAGCCTCGCGCTTGCGGTCCCCATCCTAGCGCCGCGAAAGTAGGAATTTTCCCGGTTCGGCTCTTGAAATCCGGGCCGGGTCGTCGTACTATTAGCACTCGCGTGAGTCGAGTGCTAATAGACCGCTCTGCCGCTGGCCGAGCCGTCGCACGTCGGCTCGGCGTTCGAATTTCGACCCTCGTCATTCCCCCCAGCATCCCTATCAGGAGTGAGCACTAACATGAAGCTTCGTCCCCTGCATGACCGGATCATCGTCAAGCGGCTCGAAGAAGAGCGCAAGTCCGCGGGCGGCATCGTCATCCCCGACACCGCCGCCGAGAAGCCGTCGATCGGCGAGGTGCTGTACGCGGGTCCCGGCAAGACCGACGACCACGGCAAGCTGATCGCGATGGGCGTGAAGCCCGGCGACAAGGTCCTCTTCGGCAAGTACTCCGGCCAGGAATTCAAGATGGACGGCCAGGACCTGCTCCACATGCGCGAAGACGACGTCATCGGCATCGTCGACTGACCCCCGAGAAACCGTTACGCACCAGGAGAACTCAACATGGCAGCCAAAGACGTTCGCTTCGGCGAAAACGTCCGGAACAAGATGGTGAATGGCGTGAACGTGCTCGCCAACGCCGTCAAGATCACCCTCGGCCCCAAGGGCCGCAACGTCGTCCTCGAGCGCAGCTTCGGCGCGCCGACGATCACCAAGGACGGCGTGTCCGTCGCGAAGGAAATCGAGCTCAAGGACAAGTTCGAGAACATGGGCGCGCAGATGGTGAAGGAAGTCGCCTCCAAGACGTCCGACGTCGCCGGTGACGGCACGACGACGGCCACCGTGCTCGCGCAGTCGATCATTTCGGAAGGCATGAAGTACGTCGCCGCCGGCATGAACCCGATGGACTTGAAGCGCGGCATCGACAAGGCGGTCATCGCGATCGTCGAGGAGCTCAAGAAGGTCAGCAAGCCGTGCTCGACCAGCAAGGAAATCGCGCAGGTCGGCGCCATCTCGGCGAACGCCGACGAGTCGATCGGCAAGACGATCGCCGAAGCGATGGACAAGGTCGGCAAGGAAGGCGTCATCACCGTCGAGGACGGCAAGGGCCTCGAGAACGAGCTCGATCTCGTCGAAGGCATGCAGTTCGACCGCGGCTACATCTCGCCGTACTTCATCAACAATCCCGACAAGCAGGTCTCGGTCCTCGAGGATCCGTACATCCTGTTGCACGACAAGAAGATCTCCAACATTCGCGATCTCCTGCCGCTGCTCGAGCAGGTCGCGAAGGCGGGCAAGCCGCTCGTGATCGTCGCCGAGGACGTCGACGGGGAAGCGCTCGCAACGCTCGTCGTGAACAACATCCGCGGCATCCTGAAGACGGTCGCGGTGAAGGCGCCGGGCTTCGGTGATCGGCGCAAGGCGATGCTCGAGGACATCGCGATCCTGACCGGCGGCACGGTGATCGCAGAAGAGCTCGGCCTCAAGCTCGAGAACGCGTCGCTCAAGGACCTCGGCCGTGCCAAGCGCGTCGAGGCCGCGAAGGAAGACACGACGATCATCGACGGCGCCGGCGAGAAGGCGGCGATCGAGGCGCGCGTGAAGAACATCCGCAAGCAGATCGAGGAAGCGACGTCCGACTACGACAAGGAGAAGCTGCAGGAGCGCGTGGCCAAGCTCGCCGGCGGCGTCGCGGTGATCAAGGTCGGCGCGGCGACCGAAGTCGAGATGAAGGAGAAGAAGGCGCGCGTCGAGGATGCGTTGCACGCGACCCGTGCGGCGGTCGAGGAAGGCATCGTGCCGGGCGGAGGCGTCGCCTACCTGCGCGCCCGCGCCAATCTCAAGAACCTCAAGGGCGAGAACGCCGATCAGGACGCCGGCATCAAGATCGTGCTGCGCGCCGTCGAGGAGCCGCTGCGCCAGATCGTCGCCAACGCCGGTGAGGAACCCTCGGTCGTGCTGAACAAGGTCGCCGAAGGCAAGGGCAATTTCGGCATGAACGCCCAGACCGGCGAATACGGCGATCTGGTCGAGATGGGCGTCGTCGATCCGACCAAGGTTGCGCGCACGGCGCTGCAGAACGCGTCGTCCGTGGCGAGCCTGATGCTCACGACCGACGCGATGGTCGCCGAGCTGCCGAAGGACGACAAGCCGGCGATGCCGGGTGGCGGCGGCATGGGTGGCATGGGCGACATGGACATGTAATTCGGTCCACGCGAACGTCGTCGAAGGAGCCCGCAGCGATGCGGGCTCTTTTTTTGGCCCTCCTTGCTGTGCGCGGGCGACGTGCGTTGCACTTTCCGCAACGCAAGGGGGGCGACGTGCGTCCGCGGGGCACGCAAAGTCGCCGTCAGCTGTGAAAACTGTTTAGACTAGGCGCCGACCCGCGCAAGCGGGCAATAACTACATTGCTTATGCATCGGTCATCGGCCGCCTTCGTTCCCGCAATGCTCGTGACAGGCCGACGATGACGTCGGGCCTCGTCTTCGGGTTCGCGGTCGTCACGCTGGCCGCGGTCATCGTCGCCGGTCTCATGCGCCGCAGTCGGGAAGCCCCCGCTGCCGGGCGCTCGCTGGATGGCCCCACCGCCGTCGCCCAATGGACCGAGGGCGAGACGACGCGGCTGCTGTCGTCGGCGGAGGTGCCGGGCCTTTACCTGCTGCGGCCGCGGTTCCTCTCGAAGAACGAAAGCATCGTCTTCCTGCTGCTGAAGGCCGCGTTCCCGCGCCACGAGATTTTTGCGCGAGTGCGCCTTGCCGACGTGCTGCAGGTGAAGATCGGGCCGCAGGGGATGGAGCGGCTGCGAGCGTTTCGCAAGATCGCGAACCAGCACGTCGGCTTCGTGATCTGCGACCGCGACATGACGATCGTCGCGATCGTCGACGCGAAGGAGCCCGACCAGGTGATCGACCCGCGCGACCAGAAGCTCGAGACGATCAAGCAGCGCTGCCTGCAGGCGGCGCAGGTGAAGTACGTCTGCGTGTACCCGCCGCAACTGCCGCGCTATCGCGAGTTGCGCGACCAGATCCTCGGCCCGGCCACGGATTTCGTCTGAGGGGCCGATGCGTCGGTTCGCACGCCAAGCGCTGATGTTCGCGATGGCGGCCGCCGGTCTCTGCGAAGCGAACGGCGACGTGCTGCAGGCGCTCGCGTTGCCGCTCGGCGGCCGCGGTTCGGCCTAGGCGGCGCCGCCCGTGCGCTGCTCGACGTCGATGGCGCCGAACCGTTGCACGATGCGAAGCGCGCGCTCGCGCGCCTGCGCGCCGTCGATCTCGACGGTCATCAGCACCTGGCCGCGCTTCGCCTCGTGGCCGAAATTCACCTCGTAGCTGGACGCCGAGGCCGTCGGCGCACGACCGCTGCCGACGGTGAAATCGCCCTGCGTCGCCCCCGCCTCGTCCTCGCGCGCGCGCACCTGCACGGCGTCGCGCGCGAAGCCCGCGTCGATCAGCGCCGCGCGCGCTGTCTCGGCGCGCTCGAGCACGTCGAAGGTCAGCACGAGCGGCGCCGTGGCCATGGTGACATCACGTGCGGCCCACGAACGTGAAATAGAGCCAGAGCACGATGAGCGCACCGACGATCGACAGGAGGAAGCCCGCCGGGTGGAAGCGGCCGTCGGCCGGCCGCCAGATGGCTCTGCCGATCAGGCCGCCGACGATCGAGCCGACGATGCCGAGCACGGCCGTCAGCCAGAACCCCATCGCGACGGCGCCGGGATAGACGAAACGTGCGATCACGCCGACGATGAAGCCGACGATGATCATCCAGATGATGTGCAGCACGTGGGCCTCCTTCTTGTTGTTGGCGCAACCGCTCGCCGGGATGCCAGCCTAACATACCTGGCGCGCCGCGCGCGTGGTCGATTCGGCGCCTGACGGGACTCGTCGAGTCCCGCCTCCCCTGAGGACGGCGGCCATTTTGCGTCAATCCGGCAGCGGCAGCCCTCGCTTCTTCATCACGGCGCGCAAGCGATCGGGATAGTCGGTGATGATGCCGTCGACGCGGGCGTCGATCAGCCGCTCCATCGCTGCCTGATCGTCGACGGTCCATGCGAGCACCGTCAAACCGCGCGCGTGCGCGTCGGCGACGAGCGCCGGCGTGAGATTGCGAAAGAAGGCGGACCACGTGCTGCAACCGGCGGCGGCGACGAGCGCCGGAACCGACACATAGTCGCGGTCGACGAGTCCCGCATGCCACGGCGAGCGGCCGTCCGTGCCGGTCGCCATCGTGTTCATCCCGGTGCTTTCGATCGTCAGGCAGGACGTCGGCACGTCGGGCGCGACGCGCTTCGCCTCGCGCAACGTGCGCCAATCGAACGACTGCAGCGTGATGCGCTCGAGAAGCTTGGCCCGCCGCACCTCGTCGAGGATGACGTGGACGAACGTCGCGGCGTCCACGGTGTCGCCGGCGCCGTCCGGCGTGAGCTTGGTCTCGATGTCGAGCCGCACGGGCTTGCCCGACGCGACGACGAGGTCGAGCAGCTCGCGCAACGTCGGAAAGCGCTCGCCGTCGCTCGGCACCTGCTCGGGAAATTGGCGGGCATAAGGCGTCGCCGGATTCAGCCGGCCGATGTCGTAGCGGCGAAGCTCGGCGAGCGTCAGCGAACGAATTGAGGGGCCCGGCGCCGTCAGCCACTGGCCGTCGGGACCGCGTACGAGCTCGGGCAGCAGGTTCGGGTTGTGACTGATGACCGCCACGCCGTCCTTCGTCACGGCGATGTCGGTCTCGAGCGTGGTCACGCCGATCGCGAGTGCGCGACGGAACGCCGCGAGCGTGTTCTCCGGGGCCAGGCCGCGCGCACCGCGATGGCCCTCGAGGTCAAACGCGTGCGCGGCGCTCGCTACGAACGCGAACAGGAGCGCGACGACGCGCGCGGTCAGGGCACGATCGGCGCGACCTCGCCGCTCTCGTAGCGCACCGCCATCGTGTCGGGCGGCAGCGGGGTGGCGCGCGTCACGTGCGGTGCAGCAGGATCGTCACGAGCAGCGACGCATCGGAGAGCGCTGTGAGCGAATGCGGCACGCCGTCTTCGAGCCAAAGGAGATCGCCGGGCGACAGCGTCTGCGTACGGCCCTTCGCGGTGAACGCGATCGCCCCTTCGATGCACTGCGCAACCATCACGCCGGCGGCTGTGTGCTCCTGGATCGCCTTGCCCGAGGGAAGCGCGTAACGGAAGATCTCGAGGTGCTCGGTACGGACGAGCAGCTGCGAGTCCGCCTCGGTCAGCGCGCGGCCGTAGGGCCGGACGTCGATGATTTCGTTCTGGGGAGCGTGCGGAATCGCCATCGGCGCCTCGGCTCAGTCGTGCGCCTTTTCGGCGACGCGGTTCATCGCGTCGATGGCGATATTCGCGTGCGCGTACGCCGCGCCCGCGCGCATTTCCGCGGCGACCCAGATCGCTTCCATGATCTCCTGCTCGGTCGCGCCCTTGCGCAGCGCGAGCTCGGTGTGGCCGCGAATGCAGTACGGGCATTGCGTGACGTGCGCGACCGCGACGGCGATCAGCTCCTTCGTCTTCGACGGCAACGCACCGTCGGCGAACACCTTCTGCCCGAACGCGCGGAACGCCGCGTAGGCCTCGGGGGCGAGTTCGCGACGCTTCTCGTGCAATTCACGGGTCGTTTCGGGATACATCGAATGGTCCATCGGTTCCTCCGCGCTTAGCGTGATCCGGCTTCCTGCGCCCGGTAGCTGCCGGGCACCGTGGCGAACGCGACCGACAGCCGGTTCCAGCCGTTGATCGCGACGATCGCGAGCGTCAGGTCGACGAGCGCCTTTTCGTCGAACTGCTCGCGCACGTCCTCGTAGTCCTCCTCGTCGATCGGGCCTTCGGCGACGAGCGTGACCACCTCGGTCCATGCGAGCGCCGCTCGCTCGCGCTCGGTGAAGAACGGCGTCTCGCGCCACGCGGCGAGGGCATAGAGACGCTGCTCGGTCTCGCCGCGGGCGCGTGCCTCCTTGGTGTGCATGTCGATGCAATAGGCGCAGCCGTTCAGCTGCGACGCACGCGTCTTCACGAGCTCCAGCAGCGACGGCTCGAGGCCGCACTGGCGCACGTAGGCTTCGAGCCCGCGCATCGCCATGTAGGCCTCGGGGGCAACCTTGGGGTAGTCGATGCGCGGTTTCATTCGTTCCTTTGGGCAGTGGTCATTGCGAACGTGTTCGGTGCTTCAAAGTGCACGCGACGCGAGAGCCAGCCGGATCTTCTCGATCGCTCGAGACGGCGCGAGCGCCTTCGGACAGACCTCGGTGCAGTTCATGATCGTGCGGCAGCGAAAGAGCCGATACACGTCGTCGAGGTCGTCGAGGCGTGCGTTGGTATCGCGATCGCGACTGTCGGTGAGGAACCGGTAGGCCTGCAGCAGGCCCGCCGGACCGACGAACTTGTCGGGATTCCACCAGTACGACGGGCACATCGACGTGCAGCACGCGCACAGGATGCATTCGTAGAGACCGTCGAGCCGCTCGCGCTCCTCGGGCGACTGCAACCGCTCCTTCTCGGGCATCGGCCCCGGGTCGACGACGTAGGGCTTGATCGACCAATACTGCTTGAAGAACTGGCTCATGTCGACCACCAGGTCGCGGATCACCGGAAAGCCTGGCAGGGGACGCAGCACGGCGTGATCGCCGAGCGATCGGATCGGCGTGATGCAGGCGAGGCCGTTGCGTCCGTTGATGTTGATCGCGTCGGAGCCGCAGACGCCTTCGCGACACGAGCGGCGGATCGTCAGCGAATCGTCCTCGCGCTTGAGCCGCAGGATCAGGTCGAGGAGCATCGCTTCGTGCGGGTGCGGCTCGATCTCGTAGTCTTGCAGGCGGCCTTTCGTGTCGCGCTCCGGGTTGTATCGGAAGATCGAAAGTTTCATCGCGATGGTCCTAACGCAGCGACGCGAGCGTCACGAGCATCCACAGCCCGATCGCGATCAGCGCGCCGGCGACGAGCGGCAATGCGACGACGCGAACGGCGAGCGGCTTCACGTAGTCGAGCATCACGTCGCGCAGCCCGATCCACGCGTGGAGCAGCAGGGCCGCGAACGCGGCGAGGATCAGCAGCCTGACGTAGCCTTGCCCGACGTACGCACGCCACGCGGCGTCGTCGGTGGGCGGCGCGCGCAGGAAATGCGCGATGAAGTAGACGATGAATGCGAGCAGGTAGACAGCGGTCGCGCGCTGTACGAGCCATGCGCGCAGTCCGGTCAGAACGAGCCTCATCGCGTGGGCCTCGGGCTCACCAAAGCGCAACTGCGGCGGCGAGCGCGATGACGAGCGCTGCGACGTTGACGGCGTAGGCGCTCTTGCGCGCGTAATAGAGGCGCGAGCCAACGTCGATGTCGGAGAGGAGGTGGCGCACGCCTGCGAGCGCGTGGTGCGCGAGCGCCCATGTCCCGACGATCATCGGGATCTTGATCCCGGGATGGCGAAGCGTCGCGGCGACGTCGGCGAAGCCCCCGGCACCGTCGAGCGAGCGCGCGAGAGCCCACGCCAAGAAGGGGATCGCGACCGCGAGCAGCACGCCGCTCACGCGGTGGAGAATCGACGTGAGCGCGCCGGCGGGCAGCTGGATCTGCGCGAGATTCAGGAAGACGACGCGCTGGGGAGGGGTGGACATCAGGTACGGTGATCACCGACTCGGACGATTTGAGCGTCCGCCGCGAGCCGCCGCTCGCTCAACATGCACTTCGTGCATGTTAGCGGACGCCGAAATTATCGCTCTCGGCGATCACATTCTGTGATCGCCGACTCGGACGATTTTCATCGTATTCGTGCCACCCGACTTGCCCATCGGCTCCCCGATGGTGAGCACGATCAGGTCGCCGCGCTGCACGTAGTTGCGCGTGAGCAGCAGGTCCTCGGCGGCGTGCAACACCTCGTCGCGATCGACGCTCTGCTCGAGATAAAGCGACGTGACGTTGCGCAGCAGCGCCATGCGCCGCTGCGTCTCGATCTTCGGGGTGATCGCGAAGATCGGGCAGCCCGGATTGTGTCGCGACATCCACAGCGCCGTCGAGCCCGATTCGGTCAGCGACGCGATCGCCTTGACGCGCAGGTGGAACGCCGTGAAGAGCGTCGCCATCGCGATCGACTGGTCGATCCGCGTGAACGTGCGGTCCATGAAGTCGCGATCGAGCTGCACGGGATCGGACTTCTCGGCCTCGACGCAGATCTGCGCCATCGTCTCGACGGTCTCGACCGGATAGCGGCCGGCCGCCGTCTCCGCGGACAGCATCACCGCGTCCGTCCCGTCGAGCACCGCATTGGCGACGTCGGACACTTCGGCACGCGTCGGCACCGCGTTGTGAATCATCGACTCCATCATCTGCGTCGCCGTGATCGTCAGGCGGTTGTGCTCGCGCGCCATGCGCAGCATGCGCTTCTGCAGGCCCGGCACCGTCGCGTTGCCCACTTCGACCGCCAGATCGCCGCGCGCGACCATGATCCCGTCGGACGAGTCGATGATCTCTTCCAGCGCGGGAATCGCTTCGGCACGCTCGATCTTCGCGATCAGCATCGCGCGGCCGCCGGCGGCGCGCATCAGCTGGCGCGCCATGTACATGTCCTCCTTGCTCTTCGGGAACGACACGGCGAGATAGTCGGCCTCGAGCTGCGCGGCCGTCTTCATGTCCTCCATGTCCTTCGGCGTGAGGGCGGGTGCGGTCAGCCCGCCGCCCATCCGGTTGATGCCCTTGTTGTTCGACAACGCGCCACCCAGCACGACGCGCGTCACGATGCGCGGGCCGTCGACGGTCTCGACCTCGAGCTTGATGAGCCCGTCGTCGAGCAGCAGCACCGAACCCGGACCGACGTCGTTCACGAGCTCCTTGTAGTCGAGGCCGACGCGCGTCGCGTCGCCGAGCTCGCAATCCGCGTCGAGGATGAAGCGCGCACCGGGCACGAGCTCGACCTTGCCTTCGGCGAAGCGGCCGATGCGGATCTTGGGTCCCTGCAGGTCCGCCATGATCGACACTTCGCGTCCCTGCGATCGCGCGACCTCGCGCACGAGGCGCGCGCGCTCGAGGTGATCGGCGCCGGTGCCGTGCGAGAAATTGAGGCGAGCGACGTCGACGCCTGCCGCCAGCATTCGCCGCAGCACCTCGGGCTTGCTGCACGCGGGTCCGAGCGTGGCGACGATCTTGGTAGCGCGGGGCATCGCGGAACGTGACGAAATGGGCGGCTCGAGCGTTCGCGCCGGGGCGTCAGCCACGTGCGCGTTCGCGCGCCTCGCGGCCGCGCTGCTCGAGCACCTCCACCGCCGGCAGCTTGCGTCCTTCGAGAAATTCGAGGAACGCGCCTCCACCCGTCGAGATGTAGCCGATCCGATCGGTGACGTGAAATTTCGCGATTGCCGCGAGCGTGTCGCCGCCGCCGGCGATCGAGAACGCGTTCGACGCGGCGATGGCGTCCGCGATCGTGCGCGTGCCGCGCGAGAACGCGTCGAACTCGAAAACGCCGACCGGGCCGTTCCACACGATCGTGCCGGCGTCGCCGAGCATCGCCGCATAGCGTTCCGCAGTCGCCGGGCCGATGTCGAGGATCAGGTCGTCGTCGGCCACGTCGTCGACCGTCTTGACCGCCGACGGCGCGTCGGCGGCAAAAGCCTTCGCGCAGGCGACGTCGACCGGCAGCGGCACCTTGCCGGGAAAGGTCTCGATGATCGTTCGCGCCTGCGGCACCAGGTCGGGCTCCGCGAGCGACTTGCCGATCCGCTTGCCCGCGGCGAGCAGGAACGTGTTCGCGATGCCGCCGCCGACGATCAACGCGTCGACCTTGTCGACGAGCGCGCGCAGCAACGCGAGCTTCGTCGACACCTTCGCGCCGCCGACGATCGCGACGAGCGGACGCGCCGGCGACGCGAGCGCCTTGCCGAGCGCGTCGAGTTCGGCGGCCATCAGCGGGCCGGCGCATGCGACGGGCGCGTAGAGCGCCATCGCGTGCGTCGTCGCCTCGGCGCGATGCGCCGTGGCGAACGCGTCGTTGCAGTAGACATCGCAGAGATTCGCCATCTGCTGCGCGAGGTGGACGCTGTCGGCCTTCTCGCCGGGATTGACGCGGCAGTTCTCGAGCACGACCAGATCGCCGTGCCGGAGGTCGCCGTGCCACGTGCCGCCGTTCACCCAGTCGCGGATCAGCATCACCTGTCGTTCGAGCAGCTCGCCGATGCGCGAGGCGATCGGCGCGAGACTGTCGGCCTCGGTGAGGCGTCCCTCGACGGGACGCCCGAGGTGCGACGTGACCATCACGGCCGCGCCTCGTTCGAGCGCATCGCGGATCGCCGGAATCGACGCACGAATGCGCGTGTCGTCGGTGATCCGCCCGTGCTCGTCCTGCGGCACGTTCAGATCGGCGCGAATGAACACGCGCCGGTTGGCGACGTCGACGTCGGACAGGCGCAGGAAGTCGCTCATGCCGTCGTTGTGCGCGCTTCGCTCATGTCAGCCTCCGCCGCAATGAGGATGAGGCTTGGATGTTGTTCATTTTGCACGCATCAGTGCCATCGTGACGTCCAGCATCCGATTCGAAAATCCCCACTCATTGTGGCTCCGGCCGCTCGCTATTGCTCGCTTGACATTCGCTTCGCTCATGTCAGCCTCCGCCGCAATGAGGATGGGGCTTGGATGTTCGTTCATTTTGCACGCATCAGTGCCATCGTGACGTCCAGCATCCGATTCGAAAATCCCCACTCATTGTCATACCAGCTGCAGGCCTTGACGAGACGGCCGGACACCTTCGTCAGCGTCGCGTCGAACGTCGACGAGGCCGGATCGTGGTTGAAGTCGACCGACACCAGCGGCTCGGTGTTGTAGCGCAGGATGCCGCCCGACAGCGGGCCCGACTCGGATGCCTGCTTCATGATGCGGTTCACTTCGTCGACGCTCGTGTCACGCGCGGCGATGAACGACAGGTCGACGAGCGACACGTTGATCGTCGGCACCCGGATCGCGTAGCCGTCGAGTTTGCCGGACAGTTCGGGCAGCACGAGCCCGAGCGCGGACGCCGCACCCGTCTTCGTCGGAATCATGCTCATCGTCGCCGAGCGCGCGCGGCGCAGGTCCTGGTGGTAGACGTCGGTCAGCACCTGGTCGTTCGTGTACGCATGCACGGTCGTCATCAGGCCGTTGACGATGCCGACGCCGTCGTTCAGCACCTTGGCGAGCGGCGCAAGGCAGTTGGTCGTGCACGACGCGTTGGAGATCACGGTATCCGACGCCTTCAGGATGCCTTGATTCACGCCGTAGACGACCGTCGCGTCGACGTCCTTGCCGCCCGGCGCCGAGATGATCACCTTGCGCGCGCCGGCGCGAAGATGAGCGGACGCTTTCTCCTTCGAGGTGAAGAGTCCCGTGCATTCGAGCACCACGTCGACGCCCAGCGCGCCCCACGGGAGTTGCGTCGGGTCGCGCTGCGCGATCACCTTGATCGGGTCGCCGTCGACGATCATCGCGTCGCCCTCGACCTTCACTTCCTTGGGGAAGCGCCCGTGCGCGGTGTCGAAGCGCGTCAGGTGCGCGTTGATCTCGGGACTGCCGAGGTCGTTGATCGCGACGATCGCGAGATCGTGCTTCTTGCCGTCCTCGTAATGCGCCCGCAGGATGTTGCGGCCGATGCGGCCGTAGCCGTTGATGGCGACTTTGATGGTCATGCGCGTCCTCTCCTCGTGGCCGGGCCCGCCGCCTCGTCGGCGCCGCGCCCGAATGCGTGGCTGTTCTTGCCCTAATGCACGGTATCGCCGTGTGGCCCGTCGAAACGCTCGCACCCGGCGATCAGTGCGTCGAGATCGGTGAAGGCGTAGCCCACCTCGGTGAGCGGCACGCCGTCCCATTCGAACGGCTGCTCGACGATCACCGTGCCGCCGAGCGCTTCGCAGAACGCGCGCGCGGGCTTGTTGCCGGCGATCGACCAGACGACGAGGCCCGTCGCGCCGCTCGCGCGTATCGCGCGCGCTGCGGCGAGCACCAGCTGGCGGCCGATGCCGGCACGCTGGAACTCGGGACGCACGTACACGGCGGAAAGTTCGGCATCGAGTCCGTGCCTGGGTTCCGCGAGCCGGTTCGCCGCCGCGAACCCGACCACTTCGCCGGTGTGATCGGCCACGAACACCCGTGCGTTCGGCGCGTCGGCACCGAGCACGCGCTGCCACGAGGCGACGCTTTGCTCGACGTCCATCGCGTCGAGGTAGGCGTCGGGCACGAGGCCTCGGTAGGCCGTGCGCCAGGTGTCGATCCGCACACGCGCGATTTCACGCGCATCCGCCGCGGTTGCCGGCCTTATGACGATGCTCGCATGATCCCCCATCGGCTCACGCGGCCCCACCGACGAGCGCGCGCACCGCCGCCGCGACGTGCTCGACCGTGAAGCCGAACGCCGGGAACAGCGCGCTCGCCGGCGCCGATTCGCCGAACCGATCGATCCCGACGACGCCTGCGTGCGGATCGTCGATCGTCCCGACGTACTTTCGCCACCCGTCGGTCGCGCCCGCCTCGACGGCCAGCCGCGGCACCCCGGTCGGCAGCACGTCGCGGCGGTACGCCGCTTCCTGAGCGTCGAAACGCTCGGTGCACGGCATCGACACGACGCGCACCGCGATGCCCTCGGCCGCAAGCACCTCGCGCGCGCCGAGCGCGAGTGGCACTTCCGAGCCGGTCGCGATGACGACGGCGCGCGGGGTGCCGCTGCCGAAGTCGGCGAGCACATAGCCTCCGCGCTCGACGTTCGCGCGCGTCTTCGCGGCGCTCGCAACATAAGCGACGTTCTGGCGCGTCAGCAGCAGCGCGCTCGGCCCGGAATGCGCGAGCGCCGCCGTCCACGCGATCGCGGTCTCGACGGTGTCACAGGGTCGCCAGACGTCGAGGCCGGGGATGAGCCGAAGGCTCGCCGCATGCTCGATCGGCTGATGCGTCGGGCCATCCTCGCCGAGGCCGATCGAGTCGTGCGTGAATACGAAGATCGACTTCGCCTGCATGAGCGCTGCCATCCGCACGGCGTTGCGCATGTAATCGGAGAACGTGAGGAACGTGCCCACGTACGGGATGAAGCCGCCGTGCAGCGCGAGGCCATTCGCGATCGCCGCCATCGCGAACTCGCGCACGCCGTAATTCACGTAGTTGCCGGGGTGGGTCGCGGTGACCGGCACGCTGCCCGACCAGTTGGTGAACACCGAGCCCGTCAGGTCGGCGGAGCCGCCGATCATCTCGGGCATCACCTTCGCGAATGCTTCGATCGCCTGCTGCGATGCCTTGCGCGTCGCGAGCGTCGCCGCCTTGTCCACCTGCGTCGCAATGAGCTCGTTCGCCGTCGCATCGAACGACGCCGGCAATCGGCCCGCGACGCGCCGCTCGAATTCGGCTGCGAGATCCGGGAACGCGGCGCGATAAGCGGCGAACGCTTCGCGCCACGCGCGCTCGTGCGCCTCGCCCTGCGGCTTCGCGTTCCACGCGTCGTAAATGGCTTGCGGAATCACGAACGCCGCATGCGGCCAGCCGATCGCCTCGCGCACTGCCGCCACTTCGCGCTCGCCGAGCGCTGCACCGTGCGTGTCGGCGGTACCGGCCTTCGTCGGCGCGCCGCGTCCGATCACCGTCTTGCAGCAGATGATCGTCGGCCGCTCGGTCTGCGCCTTCGCTTCGGCGATGGCGGCGCTCACCGCCGCGACGTCGTGCCCGTCGACGTCGGGAACGACGTGCCAGCCGTACGCGCGAAAGCGCAGCGGCGTGTCGTCGGTGAACCAGCCCGCCGTCGGGCCGTCGATCGAGATGCCGTTGTCGTCGTACAGAACGATCAATTTGCGAAGCGCGAGCGTGCCGGCGAGCGAGCACGCCTCGTGCGACAGCCCCTCCATCAAACAGCCGTCGCCGACGAACACGTACGTGTGATGGTCGACGATCGTGTGCCCAGGCCGGTTGAACTGGGCGGCGAGCAGCCGCTCCGCGAGCGCCATGCCGACGGCGTTCGCGAGCCCCTGGCCGAGCGGGCCCGTCGTCGTCTCGACCCCCGGCGCGACGCCCACCTCGGGATGTCCCGGGGTCTTCGAGTGCAATTGGCGAAATCGCTCGATCTCGGCGATCGGCAAGTCGTAGCCGGTCAGGTGCAAAAGCGCGTACTGCAGCATCGAGCCGTGCCCGTTCGAGAGCACGAAGCGGTCACGATCGGCCCAGTGCGGGTTCGCGGGGTTGTGTCGCAAATGCCGACCAAAAAGCGCGACGGCGATCTCCGCCATGCCCATCGGCATCCCGGGATGTCCCGATTTGGCCTTTTCCACCGCATCCATGGCGAGCGCACGAATCGCGTTGGCCATCGCTTCCTCGCGCGCTCTGGGGGTGGTCAGGGACGAACCGGCGTCGGGCATCTTTGAAACGGCGGGAATTGCAGCGGCGCCGCAGGGGAAACGCGGCGAAAGCATTGAATCTGCGCGCAGAAGCACCATTATTGTGCCATAATTTACGATTTTCGCGCGCGCCGCGCGGGAGCTGTATCGAAATCACTCGACGGCCGGGGCTTTTTGCGAGTCCCGGCCGTCATTGCTCGAAATACTTTGGCAACGGTTGCTCCGGTCTCCGGAAGACGCCCGCGCGTGGAGGGTAAACGCCATGTACGGTATTCATCTGCTGGGGGAGTGGTACGGATGCCCGGCCAACGAACAGCTCACGCAAGCCGACGCACTGCGCACGCTGTGTCGGCGCGTCGTCGAGGACGCGGGGCTCACGATCGTGGGCGACCGCTTTCACCAATTCCAGCCGCAGGGCGTCACCGGGACGGTGCTGCTCGCCGAGTCGCACCTCGCGATCCACACGTGGCCGGAGTCCGGCTTCGTCACGCTCGACGTCTACGTCTGCAACTACACGACGGACAACACCGACAAGGCGAAGCGCGTGTTCGATGCGCTCGAGAAGGCGCTCGCCCCTGCGCGCAAGCGTGTGCAGGCGATCAGCCGCGGCAGCCTCGAATTGGTCGAAGATGAGCAACGACGCGTCGCGGTCGGGTGATCTCTCGCCCGGCGTCCTCACCGAGTACATGACCGACGCGTGGGGCGTCTTCGTCCGCTCGAAGGCGCGCCTCGAGGCGTTCCGCTCCGCGTACCAGGACGTCGAGGTGCACGACAGCGAGGCGTTCGGCAAGCTGTTTCGCCTCGACGGCCATTTCATGACGTCGGAGAAGGACGAGTTCTACTATCACGAGAACCTGATTCACATCGCGGGGCTCGCGCATCCCGCGCCGTCGAACGCGCTCGTCGTCGGCGGCGGCGACGGCGGCTCGGCGGAAGAGTTGCTGAAGTACCCGACGATGCAGCGCGTCACGCTCGCCGAGATCGACCCGGCGGTGCTCGACTTGTCGCGGCGGCACTTCGCCAGCGTTCATCGTGGCGCGCTCGACGACCCGCGCGTCACCGTGCGCGTGGAGGATGGCTTCTCGTTCGTGCGTCGTTCGCAATCGACGTACGACCTCGTCGTGCTCGACCTCACCGATCCCGGCGGACCGTCGACGGCGCTCTACACGCCGGACTTTTACGCCGCATGCGCGGCGCACCTGACGCCGCAGGGGGCGATGACGATGCACATCGCGAGTCCGGTCGCGCACGCCGAACGCATTCGCGCGACGCTCGGCGACCTGCGCAAGGCGTTCGCGCGCGTGACGCCCTACCTCACGTCGGTGCCGCTGTACGGCGGCCTGTGGATGATGGCCTGCTGCTCGCAATCGCTCGACCCGCGCGCCCAGGCGGCCGACGCGATCGACGCACGCATCGCGGAGCGCAGGCTCACGCGGCTTCAATACATCAACGGCGAGACGTACCGCGCCGCGCTCGCGCTGCCTAACTTCGTGCGCGACATCGTCGCGTAGGTCTAAAGCCGACGCAATTCACCGTAATCGTCGCATCGACAGCGGCGGGGTCGCTCGGCATCATGAAAACGTCATCGCGAGAGCCGTTTCGGAGCGTCGTCGAGCGAACTTGAAGCCACGCCTTCGGGGCCGCACATGCGAAGACGAGGGACGCCATGCCGGCGACCCGCGCAACGAAGGTGACGACCTCATGACGCTCAAACTGTCCGATACGATGCACGACGCCGACTTCGTCGTCATCGACGGCGTCGTGTTCGAAACCGCGTACGTCCGCGTGCCTGACGAATACACGGTCGCCGACGACGTCGTGCTCGAAGCGCGCCATGGCGAGACCGAACTCGCATTCACGCAGGCCGACTTCGAAGATGCCGAGCACGTCGCGGACGGCTTCTATCGCCTGAACGCCGGCCATCTCGTCCGCTTCCTCACCAGCGCGACCGTTCACTGAATCGCACGGCACGAGGGGTCGCAGCGCGTTCGCTCATCGGAACGCATCTGCGACACCGGTGTCGTCCTACCTCGATTTTTCGCGTGCGGCCGTCGCGGACGTCCCCGGCGCTATCATCTCGAGTTCTTCGGCGGCTGCCGCGTGAACGGCGGGCGGTGGCGCCGTGAACGCCGTTGGATCGCCGCATACCGAGGGAAAGTCGCCATGGATCACGAACGCAGGGACGCGTTGCGGCGCGGCGGTGGGTTATCGCTTTTGACGCTGGTCGCGGCGGCCGGCTGGCTTCCGCGCGATGCATCGGCCGCGGATACCTGGAACAAGGCTGCGTTCGAGACGCACTCGCTCGACGAGACGATGAAGGCGCTCGGCGGCTCGTCGCCAGTGCCATCGAAGGACATCGTCTTCTTCTCGACGCCCGACATCGCCGAAAACGGCGCGGTGGTGCCGATCGGCATCACGAGCAACGTGCCGAAGACCGAGGCGATCGCGATCCTCGTCGAGAAGAATCCCAACATGCTGGCTGCGGTATTCGACGTTCCCACCGGGACCGACGCGTCGCTGTCGACGCGGATCAAGATGGGCCAGACGTCGAACGTCTTCGCGCTCGTCAAGGCCGACGGCAGGTACTACGTCAACTCGAAGGAAATCAAGGTGACGCTCGGCGGCTGCGGCGGCTGACGTATCTCACGAAGCGCGAAAGGAGCGAGCATGGCCGATCCGATGAAGATCCGGGCGCACGTCGTCGGCGACGCGACCGAGGTGAAGGTGCTGATGAGTCATGAGATGGAAACGGGGCAGCGCAAGGACGCGCAGGGCAAGACGATCCCCGCGTGGTTCATCCAGAACGTGAAGGTGATGCACAACGACAAGGTCGTGCTCGCAGCGCAATGGGGCCCGGCGGTCGCGAAGAACCCGTTCCTGTCGTTCAAATTCAAGGGCGGGACGAAGGGCGACAAGGTGACGATCACCTGGGTCGACAACCACAACGACACGCGAACCGACGAGGCGACGATCGCGTGAGGAATGCATGCGCCGCCGCGTGCCGCGGCGCGTTTTGGAGGTAGCGTCATGCCAGGCATTGCTCGGCGCGCGGTGGTCGCCTTTGCGACGGTGGGCGCCGTCATCGGCATCGTCGGCGGCGCGCTCGCGCAATCGACGGCCGACGAGATCGAGAAATACCGGGAGGCGCTGCAGGACGGCAACCCGGCCGAGTTGTGGGAAGCGCGCGGCGAGGAGATGTGGAGCACGCCGCGCGGGCCGAAGAAAGTCTCGTTCGCCGCCTGCGATCTCGGCCTCGGGCCGGGCGTGGTCCAGGGTGCGTATGCGCAGTTGCCGCGCTATTTCCCCGACGCCAAGCGGGTGATGGACCTCGAGACGCGCCTCGTCTGGTGCATGGAGAACCAGCAGGGCATGGCGCCGGCCGACGCGACGAAGAACGTGTTCGGCAACGGCAGCGCCAAGCGCTCCGACCTCGAGGCGCTCGTTGCGTACGTCACGTCGCAGTCGCGCGGCGTGAAGATGAGCGTGCCGCTCGACGAGCCGCACGTGCACGACATGTTCGAACTGGGCGAGAAGATGTTTTTCTATCGCGGTGGCACGCACGATTTCGCATGTGCGACGTGCCACGGGGACGACGGCAAGCGCATCCGGTTGCAGGATCTGCCGAACCTCACCAAGGTCGAGGGCGCCCGGAAGGCGTACACGACGTGGCCCGCGTACCGTGTGTCGCAGGGCGAGCTGCGCAGCTTCCAGTGGCGGCTCAACGACTGCTTCCGCCAGCAGCGCTTTCCCGAGCTCGTGTTCGCGTCCGACGCGTCGATCGCGCTCACGACGTACCTGGCCGGCCGGGCCAACGGCGCCGAGTACAACGGTCCCGCGATCAAGCGTTAGGAGACGCCGATGGAGAAGAAGACCTTCGTATCGCTTGCGGCGACGCTCGCGCTCGGGGCGATCGCCACCGGCGTCCTCTTCGGATGTGCGACGGCGCCCGCCGATCGCGAAGTCAGCGAGCGCGCCCAAGCCATGATGAAGGCGTCGTTCAAGCCGCACGGGCAGGCGAAGCTCGACCGTCTCGAACAGGACGAGACGCAGCGCCTTTGCAGCGAGTACGCAGGCCGCGCACTGCCGACGAGCGTCGTGGAAAAGATCCGGCAGGCGAATCTCGCGACGATTCATTATCCGGGCGACGGCAAGCTCGTCGGCGACTGGAAGAACGGCGAGAAGATCGCGCAGAGCGGGCAGGGTTTCCAGTATTCGGACGATCCGGCGAAGCCTGCCGGTGCCAACTGCTACGCGTGCCACCAGCTGTCGCCGAAGGAGCTTTCGTACGGCACGATCGGCCCGTCGCTCTACCAGTTCGGCAAGCGGCGGGGCTTCACCGATGAGACGCGCCGGTACGCCTGGCAAAAGGTCTACAACGCGCAGGCGTTCAGTGCGTGCTCGAACATGCCGCGCTTCGGGTATCACCACATCCTGACCGACGCGCAGTTGCGCGACGTCGTCGCGCTGCTCGTCGATCCGGCGTCGCCGGTGAATCAGTAAATGTTCATTTCGCGCCGCCCGCTGCTCGCGCTGCCGGTCGGCCCTTGATCAGCCGCCGCACCTTCCTGCAGGCACTCGCGGCAGGCAGCGCTGCGGGCATGCCGCTCGCGCGCGCGCTCGCCGCCGACGCCGACGCTTACGACGTGCCCCGGTTCGGCAGCGTGACCGTGCTGCATTTCACCGACAGCCACGCGCAACTGCGGCCGCTGCATTTTCGCGAGCCGAGCGTCAACCTCGGCGTCGGCGATGCACGCGGCCGTCCGCCGCACATCGTCGGCGACGCGCTGCTGACGCGCTTCGGCATCGCGCGGGGCACGCGCGACGCGCACGCGTTCACGTATCTCGACTTCGCGGCCGCCGCGCAGCGGTTCGGGACCATGGGCGGCTTCGCGCATCTCGCAGCGCTCGTCGCCCAGCTGCGCGCTTCACGGCCGGGCGCGTTGCTCGTCGACGGCGGCGACACGTGGCAGGGATCGGCGACATCGCTTTGGACACGCGGGCAGGACATGATCGACGCGCAGAAACTTCTCGGCGTCGACGTGATGACGGGGCACTGGGAGTTCACCTACGGCGCCGCGCGCGTGAAGGAGGTCGTCGACCGTGACTTCGCCGGCCATGTCGACTTCGTCGCGCAGAACGTCACGACGGCCGATTTCGGCGATCCGGTCTTCGCGCCTTACGTGATGCGTACCGTGAACGGCGTGCCGATCGCGATCGTCGGCCAGGCGTTCCCGTACACGCCGATCGCCAATCCGCGCTACTTCGTTTCGCAGTGGACGTTCGGCATCCAGGAAGAGAACCTGCAGAAGGTCGTCGACGAAGCGCGCGGCAAGGGCGCACAGGTCGTCGTCCTGCTGTCGCACAACGGGATGGACGTCGACCTCAAGCTCGCGGCGCGCGTGCGCGGGATCGATGCGATCCTCGGCGGCCACACGCACGACGGCGTGCCGCAGCCGACGCTCGTCGCCAATGCCGGCGGGCGCACGCTCGTCACCAACGCGGGCAGCCACGCCAAGTTTCTCGCCGTGCTCGATCTGTCGGTGAAGGGCGCCAAGGTCGACGACTATCGGTATCGATTGCTGCCGGTGTTCTCGCAACTGCTTCCTGCCGACAACGCGATGAGCGCGCACGTCGAGCGCGTGCGCGCGCCGTACGCTGCGAAGCTCGACGAGAAGCTCGCTATGACCGAGGGCGTTCTCTACCGGCGCGGCAACTTCAACGGCACGTTCGATCAACTCATCCTCGACGCGCTGCTCGCGGAGAAGCAGGTGCAGATCGCGTTCTCGCCGGGATTTCGCTTCGGGCGCTCGCTGCTGCCTGGCGACGCGATCCGCTACGAGGACCTGCTCGACCAGACGGCGATCACCTATCCGTACGTGACCGTGACCAGGATGCCGGGCACGATGATCAAGACGATTCTCGAGGACGTCGCCGACAACCTTTTCAATCCGGATCCGTATTACCAGCAGGGCGGCGACATGGTGCGCGTCGGCGGCATGCGCTACGCGATCGATCCGTACGCGTCGATGGGCCGGCGCATCGTGAAGATGGAGCTCGACGGCAAGCCGATCGAGCCGTCCGCGATCTACGCGGTCGCGGGCTGGGCGCCCGTGTCGGAGGAGGCGAAGGCCGTTGGTGGCGAGCCCGTCTGGGACGTGGTCGCGCGCTACCTGCGCGCGAAGAAGTCGATCGTCGCGCGCGCGCCCGACGTGCCGAGGCTCGAAGGCGTCGGCCGCGATCCCGGCATGGCCTGAATCATCCCTTCCATGCCGCGTGGTTGAAGTCGTAGCCGGCGATGACGCGCTCGCCGGTGTCGCCGGTATCGACGAGCTGGATGTGAACCGTCTGGTCGTGCAGCGCGCGCAGCGCGATCATCGCCGGCGCGAAGACGACTTCACCGGCGGTCGCATCGAACGGCACGTTGGTCAGGCGCTCCAGCACCTTGCCCTCCGCGATGCGCACGACGTCGAGGCGCTCGACGCCCGCGAGCGACGCCTGCAGCCGCGCGACGGTCAAGTCGTCGTCGGGCGCGACCGTGCAATTGACGCTGCCGTTGGACGGGACGCGGTACTCGCGAACCCGCCATCCCGAAATGGCGAGATCGCGCACGAACGCCGCGCTCAGTACTGCAGAGACGCTGCCGCGGACGAATTCGTCGCGGATCGCCGCGCCGAGTCGCACGATCTCGCCAAGACGGTTTGCACAGGCATCGCAGCTCAAGAGATGCTCGTCGACACGCGCCTCCCCCGCGGCGTCGAGCTCGCCCAGCCAATACTCGAGGAGCGTCGACAACTCGAAACCGGGGCACCGGTCGGCCTTCACGGACGGCCGCCGGCGTGGACGCAATCGCGCATCCGCTGCAGCGCGCGATGGCGGATCACGCGCACGTTCGCCTCGGTCAGGCTCATCTCGGCGGCAAGCTCGGGTGCGGCGCGCTCGGCATAGAACGTCATGACCAGGATCGACCGTTCGCGCGCGGGGAGCGTGCGCAGGCAATCGGCGACGCGCGCCTGGTCGAGCCGCGCCGCGTCGTCCGGGGCCACTTCGGGCTCGTCCGACGCGTAGGTTTCGAGCAGCCGTTCGCGCCGCGCGTGCGTACGACGCAACTCGATCACCACGTTGCGGCACGTCCCGAGCACGAACGAGGCGAGCATCGCGGGATCGCGCAGCGCGCCGGCCCGCAGGCGCTCGATCGTCATCAACATCACCTGCTGCGCGAGATCGGCCGCGGCGTGCGGGTCGCGCAGATGCCGCAGCCCGTACATTCGCGCACGCCGCAGGAGGCGGCGGCACAGCTCGGCTTCCTCGGGCTCCGCACGTCCTGTTGCGACCCGGCGCGCGAGCGTCGCGTCGTCGAGCGCGGCGAGATCGGTCGCGGTCGGTTCCATCGGCGCAGCGTACCAGCGCACTCCATGCCGAGGAAGTGTAACGGCGCGTGCGCTCGTTACACATCCTCGCGTCGTCCACCCCAAACACGAGGAGCGTTTCCCCATGCAGCTTCCATCAGGCACGCGCGTCGACGAAGTCGCCGACGGCATCTTCCGGATCAACACGCCGATCGACATTCCCGGCGTGCCCGAGCAGTTCAACTTCAACCAGTACCTGATCGCCGACGATCAGCCGCTGCTGTTCCACACTGGTCCGCGACGCCTGTTCCCGCGAGTTCGCGAGGCGATGGCCGCGGTGATGCCGGTCGAGCGTCTGCGGTACGTCGCGTTCTCGCACTTCGAGGCCGACGAGTGCGGCGCGCTGAACGAATGGCTGTCCGCCGCCCCGCAGTCCACGCCGGTGTGCGGGCGAATCGCCGCCATGGTGTCGGTGAACGACGTCGCCGACCGCGCGCCGCGCGCGCTCGCCGACGGCGAGGTGCTCGAGCTCGGACGCCACGCGGTGCGCTGGCTCGATACGCCGCACGTGCCGCATGGCTGGGACTGCGGGCTGATGATGGAGGAGCGCACGCGCACGTTCCTGTGCGGTGATCTCTTCACGCAGGGCGGCGCGGGCGACGTCGCGATCACCGAATCGGACATCCTGGGGCCGAGCGAGGCGTTCCGTGAACCGCTCGACTACTTCGCGCACGCGCCCGACAGTGCGGCGACGCTCCGCCGGCTCGCGCAGTTGCAACCGGCGACGCTCGCGTGCATGCACGGCAGCGCGTATCGCGGCGACGGAGGCGCGCTGTTGCGCGCGCTCGCCGAGCGACTCTCACCGTAGAGACAGGGTCAGACCCGATCGAGTCTGACGCTCGTTTCGTTATTTGACGGTGACGCGCGCGAAGCGTCGCTTCCCGGCCTGCACGACGACGGTCGAACCGGCCGCGATCGTCAGCGACTTGTCGGCGACGGCGTCGCCGTCGACCTTGAGGCCGCGCTGCGCGATCAGCCGCAGCGCTTCCGACGTCGATTCCACGACGCCCGCCTGCTTCGCCACCTGTGCGATCGGCATCGCGTTGCCGTCCGAGTGCAGCGTGACCTCGGGCATGTTCTCCGGCATCGCGTGCTGTCGGAATCGCGCGTCGAATTCGGCAGCGGCGGCATCGGCCGCCTGCTGCGAGTGGAAGCGTGCGGTGATCTCGTGCGCGAGCATCGCCTTCGCATCGCGCGGATTGCGGCCTTCGTCGCAGGCGCGCCGAAGCGCGGCGATCTCCGCTTCCGGACGAAACGACAGCAGGTCGAAATAGCGCCACATCAGCGCGTCCGAGATCGACATCAGCTTGCCGTAGATCGACGCCGGCGCCTCGGTGATGCCGACGTAGTTGTCGAGCGACTTCGACATCTTGTTGACGCCGTCGAGCCCTTCCAGCAGCGGCAGCGTGAGGATGCACTGCGGCTCCTGCCCGTAATGCCGCTGCAGCTCGCGTCCGACGAGCAGGTTGAACTTCTGGTCGGTACCGCCAAGCTCGACGTCGCTCCGTAGTGCCACCGAGTCGTAGCCCTGCGC
>DASTGT010000013.1:0-14363 GCA_035718935.1 Casimicrobiaceae bacterium | reverse complement strand
GCATTTGTCGATAGCGGCGCAACGGTGTGCGTGTGCGACATCGACGAGCGGGCACTCTCGGCCGCCGCGAATGAGATGCCGGGCCTCATCACCACGATCTGCGACGTCTCGAAACGCTCGGACATCGAGCGCATGGTCCCGCAATCGGTCGCATCACTCGGCGGGCTCGACGTGCTGGTGAACAATGCCGGTGTCTCCGGCCCGACCGCGCCGGTCGAGGACATGGATCCGGACGCCTGGGACAAGGTGATGCAGGTCGACCTGACCGGCACGTTCAACGTGACGCGTGTCGCCATTCCTCACCTGAAGAAGTCCAGGGCGGAGTGATCATCAACATGTCGTCCGTCGCGGGCCGGTTCGGCTACGCCAACCGCAGTCCCTACTGCACGGCGAAATGGGGCGTGATCGGGTTCACCAAGACGCTGTCGATCGAGCTGGGCGCACATGGGATTCGCGCCAACGCCATCCTTCCCGGCGCGGTGGCGGGCCCACGAATCGAAAGAGTGTTCGAGGGCCGTGCGCGCGCAACGGCTGCGTCGATCGAAGACGTCCGCAGCGAGGCCATGGGGGCCAGTCGATCAAGCGGCTCGTCGATCCGAAAGACATCGCTGCACTCACCGTTTTCCTTGCCTCCGATGCGGCGAAATCCATTTCCGGGCAGATGTTGCCGATCGACAACGATATGCAGACGACGGGCGGGTGATCGCCCGTCGATCGACTGCCGAACGAAGGAGCGGAGATGACGAAGTCGTGCACGCACGTCGATCAGGTTCACAACGTCGTGCCGCGCACGCCGGATGGATGCGAGGAATGCCTGAACATCGGCTCCGACTGGGTCCATCTGCGTTTGTGCCTGACCTGCGGTCACGTCGGCTGCTGCGACGACTCGCCGAACAAGCACGCGACGAAGCACTTCCATCACACCCGTCACCCGATCATAAGAAGTTTCGAGCCCGGCGAGGAATGGGGCTGGTGTTACGTGGACGAGGCGATGTTCGAGCGCGTTCCGGCACCGCCCGGGAGTGATCGCTAGTTGTGAAGCTTCAATACGGACGCGTGCAATCTGAGCGCCGCGAAAGTCCCGAGGCGCGTCTCGCTCGCGATCAGCAATCGCCGGCCCAAGTCGCGCCCGTTGACCGAGGCCGTCGTTTCGTCGCTAAGCGCGAATCCGTAAGGTGGGCGCCAGCCCGCAGCGCCACGGTGGCAGGGACGGTCGTTTTGACGCGGACTCCGTTACAGTAGCGCTACGGTAACGGCGGAAACAGCTCGTCCCGAGGTCGGTTCGAGCGGGAAGGTAAAGCGGAATTGCGTGTTGCCGGTCGGCGAGCGTTCGACCCACGTGTGTCCGCCATGCGCGCGAACGATGGCCCGCGCGACCGCAAGCCCGAGTGCGACCTCGACGTCGCCTTCGAACGCACCCTGCGCGAATGCTGCGACCATATGCTCGCGGTCGCCAACAGATGCCCGGTCCGCGTGGTCCTCGACCGTCACAAGAACGTCGCCGGCGCGGCGCTCGGCGCGTACGCGCAAGATCGTGCCCGCCGGTGTATGAGCGGCACAGTTTTCGAGCAGGTTCGCGATGGCGTACTCGACGAGCGGCGCGTCGATCTGCATTGGCGGCAGTTCGCCTTCGATGTCGACGATGACCCGGTGTGCGGCGAGCCGTGCGCGCAAGCGCTCGAGCACAATCGAGACAACCGCCGACATCGAGGAAGGACGGCGTTCGAGTTGAATCGAGCCTGGTTCGCGCCCCATGATCGCGAGCGGCGTCCGCAGATCGCGTGGAATCGCCGCGAAGAGGGTGCTGCGAATGCGTTCGGCGTCGACGGCGGTCTCGGCACGTGCGCGCTGGGCGGCCTCGCGACGCGCGTGCTCGACGAGATGCGAGATGAGGAGCGCCACCGCGACCATGATCGCGAACGTCAGGACATACTGCACATCGTCCACCGTAAAGCGGCCGCGCGGCGGAACGAATACGAGGTCGAACGCCAGCACCGAAAGCAGCGCCGCGGCAATGGCCGGACCGCGCGCGAAGCGGGCCGCCACAACGACGACGGCAAGCAGGTAGACCATCGCGATGTTGACGAGGTCGAAGCGCGCCTGCATGCCGAGTCCCGCGAGCGTGCACGCGAGAATCCCGACAATCGCCCATGCGTAACCCGACCAAGCAGCCCGTGGAACCATTGCGACACTTTAGCCGGACGGCCGTAAAATTTCCGTATACATCGCGCAGCGTCCCGTCCTATCGCATCGCCGGGCGGGTCAGATCTCGATCCGCGTTCCTAGCTCGACGACGCGGTTCGTCGGGATATTGAAGTAGTCGCTCACGCTGCCTGCGTTGCGTGCCATAGCGGCGAAGATCCGATCGCGCCACCGGGCCATCCCCTTGTCCGTTTCGCCGGGTACGATCTTCTCGCGCGATAAGAAGTAGGAGACCTCCATCTCCTCGAGCGTGAGGCCGTGCGCGGCGCACCGTTCGAGCGCGTGACAGATGTCGGGACTGTCCATGAACCCGCAGTTGACCTTGACGCGCCAGCATCCATGGCCGAGCTCCTCGCATTCGACGGCCTCGGCGTCGTCGCGAATCCACGGTCGGTCGTGAAATTCAACGGTGAGGAAGACGTTGCGCTCGTGCAGCACCTTGTAATGCTTGAGGCTGTGCAGCAGCGCGACGGGTGTGGCATCCGGTGTGGATGTCGGAAAGACCGCGGTGCCCGGCACCATGACCGGTCGATCGATAAACAACGACTCGAGGAACGGACGGAGCGGCACAGAGGATTGGCGCAACTGCTCGATCAGAAGCTCGCGACCACGGCGCCACGTCATCATGATCGAGAAGATAACCATTCCGAGCGCGATCGGGAGCCACCCGCCCTCCAGAAGCTTGTGCAACGCAGCCGCGAGGAACGTGAAATCGATCGTCGCAAAGAAGGCCGTGACGACGAGACAAAGCAGTAGCGGGTAGCGCCATTCGTAACGGATCACGAAGAACGTGAGGATCGTCGTCACGAGCATTGTCCCCATGACCGCAACGCCATAGGCGTTGGCAAGGCGTGACGACGAACCGAAGCCGACGACCGCGATCAGCACGATGACGAGCAGGGTCCAGTTCACAGCGGGTACGTAGATCTGCCCGATGGTGCTCGCCGACGTGTGCCGGATCGCCATGCGCGGCAGGTAGCCGAGCTGGATCGCTTGTTGCGTCATCGAGTACGCGCCCGAGATCGTCGCCTGCGACGCGATGACGGTGGCGGCCGTTGCGAGTCCCACCATGGGGTACAGCGCCCACGACGGATAGGCGAGGAAGAACGGGTTCTGCAATGCGGCGGGTTTCATCATCAGGAGCGCGCCCTGGCCGAAGTAATTCAGCACGAGCGACGGCGCGACCAGCCCGAACCATGCGACACGGATCGCACGCTTTCCGAAGTGGCCCATGTCCGCATAGAGCGCCTCGGCGCCCGTGATCGCGAGCAGCACAGATCCCAGCACGAGAAACGAGGCGATGCCGTGCGCGGTCACGAAATAGACGGCGTTCAGCGGATTCAGCGCCGCAAGGATTACCGGTGCCTGAAGGATGTTCCATAGACCGACGACCGCAAGGGAGGCGAACCAGAGCGCGCAAATCGGCCCGAACAGCAGTCCGACCGCACCCGTGCCATGTCGCTGGATCGCAAACAGCGCGAACAGGATCCCCGCAGCAATTGGAACGATGTAGGGTGTGAAGGCCGTCGTTCCGACTTCGAGGCCTTCGACCGCGGATAGCACCGAGATCGCAGGCGTCAGCACCGCGTCCCCGTAGAAGAGCGCCGCGCCGAACACGCCGATCGTGCGCAGGATTCCGACGAGCATCGGTTGCGTTCGGACTGCGCGGATGGCGAGCGCGAGGAGCGCCATGATGCCGCCCTCACCGCGGTTGTCGGCTCGCACCACGAGCGTGACGTACTTGAGCGACACGACGATCATCAGCGTCCAAAAGATCGTCGAGACGCCGCCGATCACGTTCGACGCGGTGAACGGAATGCCGTGCGTCGGGCTAAACGTCTCCTTCGCCGCGTACAGCGGACTCGTGCCAATGTCGCCGTAGACCACGCCGAGCGCGAGCAGCGCCATGCCCCAAGTCGCGTGCTTCGGCGACCCGATCGAAGCATGCAGCGGAATATCCACAGTCTTGGAGCTCGTCGTATCCATCAGTAGCGCGCGCGGCACGACCTGGTCAAGTGGAAATGCGATTGTAGTCGTCGCTTCCCTATTACTGGTGGCGACGGGAGGCGCCACCGCATTTCCCGTAGCTTTTTTTACGGCGTGTTTACGCAGATCCGCCGAAGATTTGCGCGATCTCTACAGCCCGCCGAGTAGTCTCCACACCGTAACTCGCCGGGACGCGAATACCCGCACGACTCGTGTGCGCCTGCGGTGTCGTGCAACGAAGCTGCGAGACCGAGAGATCTTTGATCGAGGCCAAGCATGGATGCCTTCTATATCGCTCTTACCATCGGGTGCGCAGCGCTGACCGTAGTTCTCGTTTACGCGCTCGACCGCCTTCGGGACATACCATGAGCTGGACCTATCTGCTGTCCGGTGGAATCGCGCTCCTGATCTTCGTCTACCTCATTGCCGCCCTCCTGTTCCCGGAGAAATTCTGATGAGCGCGAACGGCTATCTGCAGCTCGCCTTCTATGTCGTCGTGCTGATCGCACTCGCGAAACCGCTGGGCACGTACATGGCGAACGTGTACGAAGGTAGGGGTCGCGCGATCCGCATCGGCGGCGGCGTCGAGCGGCTCGTCTACCGAACGTGCGGCGTCCACGCGCACGAGGAGATGACCTGGACCGAGTACGCGATCGCGTTGTTGATCTTCAATGTGGTTGGAGGGTTCGTTCTCTACGGGTTGCAACGCTTTCAGGCATTCCTGCCGCTCAATCCTCAGGGTTTCAGCGCGGTCACTCCCGATTCCTCGTTTAACACCGCGGTGAGCTTCATCACCAACACCAATTGGCAGGGCTATGGCGGCGAAAGCACCATGAGCTACCTCACGCAAATGGCGGGGCTGACGGTGCAAAACTTTCTTTCCGCGGCGACGGGCATGGCCGTCCTCGTCGCGCTGATCCGCGGCCTCGCCCGGCAGAAGGCGTCTACGGTCGGCAATTTCTGGGTCGACATGACGCGGTCGACGCTCTACATCCTCGTGCCGCTCGCGTTCGTGCTTGCGCTGGCGTTGGTTTCGCAGGGCGTCGTGCAGACGTTCTCCGCTTACACCGCGGTACCGCTCTTCGAATCGGTCGAATACGGCAACCCGAAGCTCGATGCAACCGGGCAGCCGATCAAGGATCAGCACGGCAATCCGGTCACCGAGAAGGCGACGCAGAAGGAGCAGGTCATCGCGGTCGGGCCCACGGCATCGCAGGTCGCGATCAAGCAGCTCGGAACGAACGGCGGTGGATTCTTCAACGTGAACTCGGCGCATCCTTTCGAGAACCCGACACCGCTTTCGAACTTCCTCGAGATGCTGTCGATCCTGCTCATCGCAGGTGCGCTTTGCTACACCTTCGGTGTCATGGTCGGCGATCGCCGACAGGGCTGGGCGCTGCTCGCCGCCATGACGATCGTGTTCGTCGCGCTGCTCGCCGTGTGCGTGGGCGCCGAGCAATCCGGCAACCCAGCGGTTGCGACCGCCGGCGCCGATTCGACCGCGAGCGCACTGCAGCCTGGCGGCAACATGGAAGGCAAGGAAGCGCGATTCGGCGTCGTTAACTCCGCGCTCTGGGCCACGGCGACGACGTCGGCGTCGAACGGCTCGGTCAATTCGATGCACGACTCGTTCACGCCGATCGGCGGTCTCGTGCCGCTATGGCTGATCCAGCTCGGCGAGGTGATCTTCGGCGGTGTCGGAGCGGGGCTCTACGGCATGCTCATGTTCGTCATCGTCGCCGTCTTCGTGGGAGGCCTGATGATCGGCCGAACGCCCGAGTATCTTGGCAAGAAGGTCGAGTCCTACGAGATGAAGATGGCCTCGATCGCGGTTCTCGTCCCGATCCTCACGGCGCTCGTCGGAACGGGCATCGCCGTGCTGGTCGATGCCGGCAAGGCCGGCGTAACGAATCCGGCGATGCACGGCTTCTCTCAGATTCTCTACGCTTTCGCTTCGGCGAGCGGCAACAACGGTAGCGCCTTTGCCGGACTCGGCGCCAACACGCCGTTCTACAACACGTCGCTCGGCATCGTGATGTTCTTCGCGCGCTACTGGATCATCGCGCCGGTTCTCGCGATCGCCGGGTCGATGGCCGCGAAGAAGAAGGTTCCGGTGAGCGTCGGGACCCTGCCGACGCATACCCCGCTATTCGTCGCCGTGCTGACCGGCACTGTCATCATCATCGGCGCGCTGAGTTTCTTCCCGGCGCTCGCGCTCGGGCCAGTCGTCGAGCACCTCGTCATGGTCAGCGCGAAATAGTCCGCCTGACGCCAGGTCGATGTCCATGGACACGCAAGTCGCACACATTCCTTCTCACGCCTCCGCTGCGTCCCTGCACCGGGTGCTGGTCACGCCGCAAATATTCCGACGGGCGCTGAAGGATTCCTTCGTCAAGCTGCTCCCGCAGCACCAGTGGCGCAGTCCAGTGATGTTCTGCGTCTGGGCCGGAAGCTTGCTGACGACGGTGCTTTGGGTCCAGGCGCTGCTCGGCCATGGCGAGGCAGCCGCCGGATTCAATCTCGCCGTGACGGTGTGGTTGTGGTTCACCGTTCTGTTCGCCAATTTCGCGGAGGCGATCGCGGAGGGGCGCAGCAAGGCGCAGGCCGACGCGCTGCGCGCAGCGAAGCGGGACGTGATGGCGAAGAAGCTTGCCTCGCACCAGCACGTGCGCAGTTCCTTTTCGCTGGTCAACTCCACCGCATTGCGCAAGGGCGACGTCTTTTTCGTGGAAGCCGGTGACTACATACCGTCCGACGGCGAAGTGATTGAAGGGGTTGCGTCCGTCGACGAGTCGGCGATCACCGGCGAATCGGCGCCGGTGATTCGCGAATCCGGCGGAGATTTCTGCTCTGTCACGGGCGGCACGCGGGTGTTGTCCGACTGGCTGGTCGTGCGCGTAACCGTCGACGCTGGCGAGGCGTTCCTCGATCGAATGATTGCGATGGTCGAGACCGCGCGGCGCCAGAAGACGCCGAACGAGATCGCGCTGTCGATCCTGCTCGTCAAGCTGACGACCGTGTTTCTCCTCACCACGGTGACGCTTCTGCCGTTCTCGGTTTACGCGGTCGAAATCGCCAAGGCCGGCAACCCGGTGACCATCACCGTGCTCGTCGCGCTGCTCGTTTGCCTGATCCCGACGACGATCGGCGGCCTCCTCTCCGCGATCGGCCTCGCTGGCATCGGCCGTATGCTGCGCCAGAATGTGATTGCCATGTCGGGTCGTGCGGTGGAAGCGGCGGGGGACGTCGATGTCCTGTTGCTCGACAAGACCGGCACGATCACGCTCGGTAATCGCCAGGCCGCAGGCCTCGTAACCGCGCCGGGCGTGCAGGAGCGCGACCTGGCCGATGCCGCTCAGTTGAGCTCCCTGCCGGACGGCACGCCCGAGGGTCGGAGCATCGTGGTCCTCGCCAAGGAGAAGTACGGACTGCGCGAGCGCGACATCCAATCCCTCGCGGCGACGTTCGTGCCGTTTTCCGCCTACTCGCGGATGAGCGGCGTGAACCTGGGCGAACGCGAGATCCGCAAGGGTGCAGCCGACGCCATTCGCGCATTCGTCGAAAGAAAGAACGGCGCGTTTCCGCCCGAAGTGACGAAGACCGTCGAAGCTCTCGCGCGGCGCGGCAGTACGCCGCTCGTCGTCGCCGACGGCCCGCGCGTGCTCGGCGTCATCGAGCTGAAGGACATCGTCAAGGGCGGCATCAAGGAGCGCTTCGCCCAGCTTAGACGCATGGGCATCAAGACGGTGATGATCACCGGCGACAACCGGCTGACTGCCGCGGCGATCGCGGCGGAAGCGGGCGTCGACGATTTCCTCGCCGAAGCGACGCCGGAGGCGAAGCTCAAGCTCATCCGCGAGACGCAGGCGGCAGGTCGGCTCGTCGCAATGACCGGCGACGGTACGAACGACGCGCCGGCACTCGCGCAGGCTGACGTCGCTGTCGCGATGAACACCGGGACCCAGGCGGCGAAGGAAGCCGGCAACATGGTCGACCTCGATAGCAACCCCACCAAGCTGATCGAGGTCGTCGAGACGGGCAAGCAGCTCTTGATGACGCGCGGCTCGCTCACGACGTTCTCGATCGCGAACGACGTCGCCAAATACTTCGCGATCATTCCGGCGGCGTTCGCGACGACGTATCCGCAGCTCAACGTACTCAACGTCATGCATCTCGCGACGCCCGCCAGCGCGATCCTGTCGGCGGTCATCTTCAATGCGCTCGTCATCATCGCGCTCGTTCCGGTCGCGCTGAAGGGCGTGCGGTACCGGGCGGTCGGCGCGGCGCGTCTCCTGCGCGACAACATGCTGATCTACGGCATCGGCGGCATCATCGCGCCCTTCGTCGGGATCAAGATGATCGACATGATCCTCGAGGTCGTTCACCTCGCATGATTGGAAGAGAGCCATGTCAACGCACCTTCGACCCGCGATCCTGCTGGTCGTCCTGTTCACGATCCTCACGGGACTCGTTTATCCTGCGATCGTCACGGCCATCGCGCAGCTTTCGATGCCGGGCAAGGCGAATGGCAGCCTGATCCAATCGGATGGCAAGCCGATCGGCTCCGCGCTGATCGGACAGCCCTTCAGCGACCCGAAGCACTTCTGGTCGCGGCCGTCGGCGACTTCGCCTTACCCGTACAACGCGTCGTCGTCGTCCGGCTCCAACCAAGGTCCGACCAATCCGGCGTTGATCGACGCCGTCAAGGACCGCATCAAAGCGCTCCGTGACGCGGATCCCGACAACCAGGCGCCGGTGCCCGTCGATCTCGTGACGGCGTCGGCGAGCGGCCTCGATCCGCACATCAGTCCCGCAGCAGCGGAATACCAGGTCTCCCGCGTCGCGAAAGCGCGCGGCCTTTCGCCGGATCGCGTCCGCGCGCTCGTCGCCCGGTATACGCAGGAGCGTCAACTGGGGTTCCTCGGGGAACCGGTCGTCAACGTGCTGCAGCTCAATCTCGCGTTGGATAAACTGGGCGGATGAATGCCGGCGCCGACGATCGTCGTCCGGATCCCGACGCCCTGCTTTCGCGCGTTGAGAAGGAGGAGGCTCGGGCGGCTCGCGGCCGCCTGAAAATCTTCTTCGGCGCCTCGCCGGGCGTCGGCAAGACGTACGCGATGCTTGCAGAGGCGCAACGCTTGCGCCGAAGTGGCGCGGATGTCGTCGTCGGCCTCGTCGAAACGCACGGCCGGAGCGAAACGTCGCGCCTGATCGAAGGCCTCGAGATCCTGCCGCGCAAGCCCGTCGAGTACAAGGGTCGCGTGCTGCAGGAGTTCGATATCGATCGCGCACTCGCCCGGCGGCCGACGATCCTCCTCATCGACGAGTTCGCTCATACGAACGCGCCAGGGTCGCGCCATCCCAAGCGTTACCAGGACGTGCTTGAACTGCTCGGCGTGGGGATCAACGTCTATACGACGCTGAACGTTCAACATCTCGACAGCCTGAACGACATCGTTGCCGGCATCACCGGCATCAAGGTGCGCGAGACGCTGCCGGATCAGCTGTTCGACGAAAGCGACGAAGTGGTCCTCGTCGACCTGACGCCGGACGACCTCCTCCAGCGATTTAAGGAGGGCAAGGTCTATTTCGCCGAGCAGGCGCAGCGCGCCGTCGACAACTTCTTCCGCAAGGGAAATTTGCTCGCGCTGCGAGAGCTGGCATTGCGCCGTACCGCCGATCGCGTCGACACGCAGATGCGAAGTTACCGCGTCGAACACGTCGCCGGCGCGCCCGTCTGGAAGACCCGCGACGCGCTGCTCGTGGGCGTCGGCTCGCAGCGCGGCAACGAGACCATCGTTCGCTCCGCCGCGCGCCTCGCCTCCGCGCTCGGTGCGCCGTGGCACGCCGTGTTCGTTGAAACGCCAGCGCTGGTGCGGCTTCCCGATTCCGAGCGGCGCAAGATCCTCGCGACGCTTAAGCTCGCGCAGGAACTTGGTGCGCAGACCGCGACGATCGGCGCGACGGACGCGATCGTAGCGCTCGTCGATTACGCACGCTCGCACAACCTTGGCAAGCTCGTGCTCGGCCACGCCCCGCGGCGGCGCTCGCTTCTCGAGCGCTGGACCCGTAGCGCCGCCCGGCGCGTCAATCGTCTCGCGCCCGATCTCGACGTGATGCTGGTTGCACGCGACGACGTCCCCGCCGACAGCATCGAACCACAGCTTGCGCCGACCGCCGATCGTCGCGTTCGCGATTACGTCGGTGCGTTCGCGCTTTGTGCCACGACCACGCTCGTCGCCTTTCCGCTGCAAAGCCGATTCGAGCTGTCGAACATCGTGATGCTGTTCATGCTCGCCGTGGTCGGCGTCGCACTGCTGTTCGGACGCGGCCCGGCGGTGCTCGCCGCGATCGTCAACGTGCTCGTCTTCGATTTCTTCTTCGTTCCGCCGCGATTCACGTTCGCCGTTTCCGACGCGCAATATCTGCTCACGTTCGTCGTCATGCTGATCGTCGGTCTGATCGTGGGCCAGCTGACCGCCCGCCTCGGATACCAGGCGCGTGTCGCATTGCAGGGCGAGGAGCGTGCACGCCGCCTGTTCGAGCTGGCGCGCGACCTCTCGGCAGCGCTCGCTCCCGAGCAGGTGAGCGAGATCGGCGAACGGTATGTGACTGCGGCGATCCACGGTAAAACGGCTGTGCTGGCGCTTGGCGAAGACGAAGCGTTGCATGCCGGGAGTACCGACGGCACCCGGCTCGAAGTCGACATGGCCATCGCGCGCTGGTGCGCGGACCATGGCGAGGCTGCCGGTGCCGGCACCGACACGCTTCCGGCAGGCACTAAGCTCTACCTTCCGCTTCGGGCGCCCGTGCGCACGCGCGGCGTGCTCGTCGTCGAGCCGCGCGACCTCAGCCAGCTCATGGTCCCTGAGCAGCGCAGGCTCCTCGAGACGTGCGCGGCGCTGATCGCGATTGCGCTCGAGCGCGTCCATTTCGTGACCGTTGCTCAGAACACGCTGCTGGACATGGAGTCCGAGCGTCTGCGCAATTCCGTGCTAGCCGCACTGTCGCACGATCTGCGCACGCCGCTCACGTCGCTCGTCGGCCTCGCGGAGAGGTTGTCGCAGGAGTTGGCCGCTGAGCCGGCGGGCGCACATGCGGCGGCCATTCGTGACCAGGCGCGTCGCACGGCGAAGCTCGTCAATCAGCTTCTCGAAATGGCGCGTCTCGAGTCGCGGCGAACGGAACTGCACATGGACTGGCAATCACTGGAGGAGCTCGTCGGCGCTGCGCTGGCCGAGCTCGACACTCAGCTCGCTGCGCGCAACGTCGAGATCGAACTCGATCCTGATTTGCCACTGGTTTATTGCGATGGCGTGCTAATCACCCGCGTCTTCGTGAACCTGATCGAAAACGCCACGAAGTACACGCCTCTCCAAAGCCCGATCCGGATTGTCGGTCAACTGAAGGACGACTTTGTGAAAATTGCCATCGAGGATCGCGGATCGGGTCTCCCTCCCGGGAAGGAGCAGGCAATATTCGACAAGTTCATGCGGGGTCAGGAAGAATCCGCGATCCCCGGCGTAGGTCTCGGTCTTGCGATATGCCGGGCCATTGTCAACGCGCACGGCGGGCACATCCACGGCGAGAATCGTGAGGGCGGCGGCGCGCGCTTCGTCTTTACGTTGCCCGCACGTGCGCGACCGCCCGAAGTCGAGCTCGAAGCCGAGCAGGGTGCACGAGCCGACACGTGATCATGGACGGGACGGCGCAGATCGTGATCGTCGAAGACGACGCGCAGATCCGGCGCTTCGTGCGGACGTCGCTCGAAACGGATTCGTATCGGGTATCGGAAGCCGAAACGCAAAGCCGTGGCGCCATCGAGGCCGGCACGCGCAAGCCGGATTTGCTGATCGTCGACCTCGGCCTGCCCGACGGCAGCGGGATCGATCTCATTCGTGATATCCGTGGGTGGAGCAACGTACCCATCCTCGTGCTGTCCGCGCGCGTAGACGAACGTGACAAGATCGAGGCACTTGACGCGGGCGCCGACGACTACCTGACGAAGCCGTTTGGCACCGGCGAGCTGCTCGCGCGCGTGCGGGCGATGTTGCGGCGAAGCGCGCGCACGCCCGAGAGTTCCGTGAGCGTCCGGGTGTTTGGAGATGTGACCGTTGATCTTGCTGCACGCAGCGTAGCGCGCGGCGACAAGCGGTTGCATATCACGCCGGTCGAGTTCCGGCTGCTTGCGCACCTAATCTCGCATCCCGGACAGGTGCTGACGCATCGTCAGCTTCTCCGTGAGATCTGGGGACCGTCGCATGCAAGCGATAGCCACTACCTTCGCATCTACATGGCGAGGCTGAGGCAGAAGCTCGAGCGCGAGCCGGCTCGACCGCGGCACTTCATCACGGAGACGGGCGTCGGCTATCGATTCGTTCCGGACTGACCCTTTCGACCCTCTCCCCGCGCCGCGGCCGGTACTTTGCACGTCGAGTTGGTAATGAAGCGTTGTGCTCAGAACTCGCGGATGAGCGACACACCGACTTGGCTGGACTTCCAGCGTTTGCACTGGATAACTACCTTGCTCCCTCGTCGGTGCAGCAGCAGATCGACGCCGCCATGGGGTGCGGTGCCGCCGAGCTCCTCGACCACATAGCCATGCGTGCGGTATGCCTCGCCGACGAGTCGCTCGAAGTCCTGCCAAGACAGTCCTCGGAGAGATTCGAGTCCAGCTCGAGAATCAAGCAGAGCTCGCCGACGATAACTGATGAAGGCCGAGGCACCGGCGACAAGTACAAAGGGCAACGCGAAAATCCACGCTACGCCGTACAGCAGTACCCACTTGATCCCGACGTAGACGAGGAAGGCAAGAACTAAGCTGACCCAGCACGGCGAGGTGAGTCGCTCGTCCCAAAGATTGTTGTTCCGGCGTCGCGGCATGCCGCGAACGGTAGCCGAGCTGGCCGGCGTTCGTCAAAGGTCCCTCGTCGTACTTCGCTCGCGGTTGCTTCGTTCAGCGGTCGCAGCTTCGCTGACGATCATCGTGACCTTGAACGACGTACCGTGTACGCCGTGCTTCGAACTTCGAGCTGGCGGCAAGCTCAGTCATCGATTGCCTGATACGCAGACGTCCAGAAGTCGAGTACGACTGGCGGCAGACGCAATGCTCCCGGACGACATTGCGCCATGAGCACCCCGACCATTTCTTCACGAGGATCGACGTACAGCGACGTGCTAAACGCTCCGTCCCAACCGTAGCGTCCTGGCACGCCGGCGACGTCGTCGCGGCGGGTCACGATCGACAAGCCGAGCCCCCAGCCGCGCGAGTCCCAGAAGTTTTCGAAGAACGGAGACTTGGCCTTCTGCTCGGCCGTCAACTGGTCCGTGGTCATGGCCTCGACGGACAGTCGCGACAGGATCCGCTCCTTGCCGTATGCGCCCCAGTTCAACATCATTCTGCCGAACGCAATCAGGTCGCTAGCGGTAGAGACGAACTGATCCCCTGCGCCCGACTCGAAGGTGCATGGCTGCGCGAGCAATTCGTCGCGGGCCCCTTCGAGCACCGTGATCTCGCCCGTCGAAAAGTCGGTCTGATAACACGTGGCGACCCGGCCGAGCTCGGACGGCGGGACGACGAACCCGCTATCCTTCATCCCGAGAGGTTCGAAGATTCGCTCGCGCATGAAAGCCGACAGCGACGTGCCGCAAGCGCGCGCGATCAGCACTCCCAGTATTTCGGCGCTCATGTGATACAACCACCGCTCGCCCGGGTGATCGGCGAGCGGCAGGCGAGCGAGACACTGCATGAATTCATCGGGAGTTCCCGGGAACGCGAATGTGCTGAGCGGCAGGCGCGCTTCGACAAGCGCCCTTTGCAGCGGGCACATCGGCGAGAGGAAGGCAACCTCGCCGTATCCGGAGCGGAACGTCAGAAGGTCACGTACGGTGATCGGGCGCTTGGCGGGCACGGTATCGTCGAGCTCGCTGTCGATCGTCCGCAGGACCCTCCGGTTCGCCAATTCCGGCAGGAGTCCATCAACCGGATCGTCGAGCCTCAGCCTGCATTCTTCGACGAGAATCATCGCGGCGACGGCAGTGATCGGCTTCGTCACCGAAGCCAAGCGGAAGAGCGTATCCGGCTGCATTCGCGCCGTGCGATCGAAGCCAAGCGTGCCAATGGCATCGATGTGCTGCGCACCTCGCCGACTGATCACCGCAACGAGGCCGGGCAA
>DASTGT010000012.1:0-42294 GCA_035718935.1 Casimicrobiaceae bacterium | reverse complement strand
AGCGCGAGAGTGAGGCCAGCGCGCGCCGCGCAGCGGCGCGGAGGCCCGAGGGGCCGACGCCGAGCGAGCGAGGAAGCGCAACAGCCGAACATTCATATGGGCACTGCCAGCACGACAAGCGCGAAACCAAACCTCGCCGCGCCCGCTCCCGCGTAAGAGGGGTGAGGTGAGTTCACCCATTGGCCGCCCCGACACCACGCCGGGGCGTTTTGTTTTTTTGGCGGTCAACAACATCGATGGGTCGTCGCTTGCCTGACAAGACGGAGAAATTGCCATGCGCGCAGGTAAAACTGACGCGAATGCAGGGGGAAACCGTCGTGCGCGCGCCAAAGGTTGCGAAGAGCGCGACCGCATGAATATTGCAGGAGAAGCATGACTCGCTCGCGCCACTCGGGCGGAGCGCTTCCGCGTCACCCGGCGCGAGGTTCTGCAACCCATCGGAGGAATCCCATGTCCCGCACGTATTCACTCCCCGCGCTCGTCGGGGCCGTCTCGTTCTGCTTCGCCGCCGCCGTTGGCGCGCAGGGGACCGCCAACACGCACAGCTCCAGCAATGTCGGCACCACCGCAGCTGCCGGCAACGGCAACGCCATGAAGTCCTCGACGAACAACGCGATGTCGGCGAACGCGCAATCGAGCAACGTTTCATCGAGCGATCGCAAGTTCATGGAAAAGGCGGCGCAAGGCGGCATGGCGGAAGTGCAGTTCGGCAAGCTCGCCACCGAGAAGGCGTCCGCGCCGGAGGTCAAGCAGTTCGGCCAGCGCATGGTCGACGACCACGGCAAGGCGAACGATCAGTTGAAGCAACTCGCCGGTCAGAAGGGCGTGACGCTGCCGACGACGATGGACAAGTCGGCGCAGAAGGAACACGACCGGCTGTCGAAGCTCTCGGGCGCGGAGTTCGACCGCGAGTACATGAAGCACATGGTGTCGGACCACAAGAAGGACGTGAGCGAGTTCAAGTCCGAAGCGAGCAAGGCGAAGGACGCCGACCTCAAGCAATGGGCGCAAACGACGCTGCCCGTGCTCGAGGAGCACCTGAAGCTCGCGCAAACCGACGAAAACATCGCGAAAAACGAAGCGAAGAACGGCACGAAGACGTCGAGCCGTTCCGCGACGAACAAGACAGGCTCGTAAGACGACTCGACGGGCGGCGCGCCGGACGCGCGCCGCCGCGTCATCCCGCCGTCTGCAACGGCAACGTCGCGCAGACTTGCGCGGGATCCTCCGGATCGTCGGAAATGGCGAAGCCGAGCGAGCGCACGAACTCGATCATCCGCTCGTTCTCGCGAAGCACCATGCCGATCAGGCGGTCGAAGCCGCGCCGCTTGGCGCAAACGATCAAGCCGCGCATCAGCACGGCGCCCACGCCCCGGCGCTGCCACTCGTCCCCGACGACGACGGCGAACTCTGCGGTCGTGCGATCGGGATTGGCGATGTAGCGCGCCACGCCCGCGAACGCCGCGGCGTCGGTGCCCGCGCCGGTCAGCGCGACGAGCGCCAGTTCGCGGTCGTAGTCGACCTGGGTGAAGCGCGCGAGCATCGCGGGCGTGAGCTCGCTCAGCCGATGGAAAAAGCGGTAGTAGCGCGTCTGCTCGGAGAGGCGTTCGACGAACGCGCGCTCGAGCGCGCCGTCTTCCGGACGGATCGGACGCACGTGAAGGGTCGTGCCGTCGCGCAGCGTGACGTCGCCGATCAGCTCGACCGGATACGGATGGATCGCGACGTGGGGGTAGCCGCGCATCAGCTTGCGCTGCGGCTCGATCTCGAACGACGCTTCCCCCGCGAAGACGTGCGTGCCGTTGACGACTTCGAGCTCGAGCGTCAACGCCTGCACCCAGGGCAACGCGCATGCGAGCGCCGACAATCGCGTGAGCGAGGCGACGAGCGCACCGATCGCCGGCTGCTCGACGTGTGCGGCGAGCTCGTCACACGCCTGGCCAAGAAGATCGGCGGCGAGTCGGTCGTTGAGCGGCGGCAACATCAGCGCGCGGCGCTGCGCGAGCGAGTGCGCCTTCGCCGGGCGCACGAAGATGACCGGCCCGAAGCGCTTGTCGGTGGCAATGCCGGCGGACACCCCTTGCATCTCGGCATCGCGCGGGGCGCGTGCGGCGCGCCGGGGCGTGGCGTCCCCGACGAGACCGAAGGCCGTCAGGACCTGTTCCGCTTCATCGGGCGCGAGCACCGCGCGACCGCTGTCGGCGAGGAGCACGCGCAATGCCTCGACGGCGCCGACGTCGAGGCGCTGCGGCTCCGGCGAGGGCGGCGGAGCCTCGAGCAGCAGGCTCTGATTGTTGCGGTACTCCATCAGGAACGACAACGCATCCACGGACGTTTCCGGCGTATAGAAATTGGGGACGCCGCCGGCATCCAGGGCCGCGTGCACGTCCGGCCGATCGATCGCGCCGAGCCACGCCGCGACCAGCGGCTTGCGATGCGCGATCGCGACACCCGCGAGCGCGTGCGCCGCTTCGACCGCCGGTGCGCCGGGACGCGGAACATGCAGCGCGATCACGGCGTCGACGTGGGGATCCTCGAGCGCAACGCCGGCCGCCGCGGCGAGTTGCGGCGGTGGAGCATCGCCGCGAACGTCGATGGGATTCGAAAGCGGCAAACGATGACCGAGCAGCGCATCGAGCTTCGAGGCCGTCGCATCGCTCATCGTCGCGAGCTCGAGGCGTCGATCGAAGGCACGGTCGGCCGCCATCACTGCCGGGCCGCGGCCATTGGAAACGATCGCGATGCGATTGCCTTGCGGAATGCGCCCGTGCGCGAGGATGCGCGCCGCAGCGAAGAGCTGAATGTACGTGTCGACGCGAACGGTGCCCGAACGGCGCAGCGCTGCATCGAACACCGCGTCGTGCGGAATCGCGGCCGGCGTCTCGAGCGAGCGGCCCGCCTTGAGCACGACGACGGGTTTGGTCCGTGCAGCTGCGCGCAGGGCCGAGAGAAACGCGCGCGCGTCGCCGATCTCCTCGACGTGCACGACGATGCCGTCGGTCTGCGGATCGGCGAGCAACAGATCGAGCAACTCGCCGAAGCCGACGTCGACGCCGCCACCGACGGAGACGACGGTGGAAAAACCGATGCGAAGCGGCGTCGCGAAATCCAGCATGGCGGTGGCGACCGCCCCCGACTGCGCGATCAACGCGAGCCGTCCGGGCAGTGCGCGCGGCGCGCAATACGTTGCATCGAGCTTCGCTGACGAGCGAATGATGCCGAGCGCGCCGGGACCGATCACGCGCACGTTGCCGCGCACGGCCGCGTTCGCGATCTCGGTCGACCACGCGTGCGACGCTTGGCTGTCGATCGCATCCGGCGACGTCATGACGATCGCGACTTTCACCTTCGCCGCGCTCGCCGATTCCAGCACCGACGCCACCGCGCCTGGCGGCGTCGCGATCACGGCGAGGTCGACGTCGGCACCCAGCGACGCGAGCGTGGGCCACGCCGGACGGCCGAGAATCTCGCGATGCCGCGGGTTGACGGCGTAGATCGGGCCCGTGTATCCGCCACCGAGCAGGTTCTCGTAGACGACGCGGCCGAGCGAGCCGGGCTCTTCCGACGCGCCGACAAGTGCGACAGAGGCCGGCGCGAGCAGCGGACGCAGGTAGTGGCGCATGGCGACCGCGCGATTCTAGCGTGCGGCAAGTGCGGGCGTTACCGGGCTCGCCGGCAATGGCGACACGCTTGCGCGGAATACAATGAATCGATCAGCCAGGCGGAGGTGTGGGCCGTGGCCTCCAGAGTCAGGAATCCGCGACGGGAGAGCCCCATGAGAACGCGACGCATGGCATCGCGCGGGGAACGTAGGCGCTCGCGGTCATTCATGATGAGAACATGAACGGGAAGCTCGACGCGAACCCGCGCGGGATTCCAACCGAAGGCTACGGTTTTTCGAACGACGCAAAGGGCTTCCTGGGCGCCCCCTCGTTCCGGGCCGCCAGCTTCGCGTACGACGGACAAAACGTAGCGCTGACCATCAGCCTGAATTACTGACCGGCGTTCGTCCTCTGCGCTCGCGCGCCGATCAATTCGCGTTGACGACGAGCCTCGGTCTTGGCAATTCGCGGCGGGGCAGGTCGATGGTGAAGACACAACCCGAGCCCGGGACGTCGCGGACCCTGAGAAAACCGTGGTTCGCCTCGACGCTGCGCCGGGCGATCGAAAGGCCGAGGCCGAGCCCGGATCGCCTTGGCGCGTTCGACATGCGGCTCGCGGCATGCCAAAAGCCGACGCTTGCCATCCTGACGCAAGGACGGAAGACGTCGGTCGCGGCCGAATGAAGCCGACCGCCGCGGTCGCGCCGGTTAGACTTGTACTCGGTGGCCGCCGTCCGCGGCGATACCTGTTTGGCGGTCGCTGCATGATGCGGGCCCGTAGCTCAGGCGGTTAGAGCAGGCGACTCATAATCGCTTGGTCGCTGGTTCGATTCCAGCCGGGCCCACCCTTCTTTGGGAACGAACGACGTGCGATCGGCCGCGCAACGCGGCGGCGGCCCTCACACCGGCGACAGGTCGAACAGATTCGTCGCCACCATATCGAGCACGTCGACGCCCTCCTGGTTGGCGAGCGTCCATCGCCAGCGGACCACGCCGAGCGTCGGCTTGCGCTCGCTGCGGCGAGCGTCGAGCACTTCGATGCGCAGCGTCAATGCATCGCTCGGGCGGACGGGGGCGAGCCACTTGAGGTATTCGAGTCCCGGCGAGCCGAAGGTCTCGGATCCGGCGAGCACGTTTTCGACGACGAGCCGCATCGCGATCGCGGCGGTCTGCCAGCCGCTCGCGATCAAGCCGTTCCAGCGGCCCGCTTTCGCGCGCACCGGATCGGTGTGGAACCACTGCGGATCGTATTCGCGCGCGAACGCGAGGATTTCGTCTTCGGTGAGGCGCACCGTACCGAAGGTCAACACACGTCCGGCCTCGAGCTCGCGGAATTTCATCGTCGTGTCGGCGCCGCTGCGCGCGCCCGCTGAAAACGCTCGATGGCGCGCTCGATCTCGTCGCGATCGGTGACGCCGACCGGACGCGCGCGCGACGGCAGGCAGGCGACGAACGGCTGGAATCGCTCGAGGCTCACGTCGTAGAGGCGCCGCAATTCGGTGAGCGGCTCGGCATGATCGTCGACGCGGATGTCGAGCGTCGGGTAGTCCTCGGTCGTGACGACGAGAAGCGCGGCGGCCTGCTTGCCGCGCCGGTCACCGCCCGCCGCCTCGCCCGCTTGCATCGCGACGATCAGTCGCAGCGCGAACGGAAGATCGACGTGCTCGCGAAACGCGCGCGCCGTATCGTCGAGCACGTTCGCGCCGGCGAGCATGTTGCCGGCGACCGAGAAGCGGTCGTGCGTTTGGTGTCCGCACCACGGCAGGCACGACCGGCCGGTGAACGCCGCGCTGCGGCCCGCGGCGTCCACGGCATGCACTTGCCGGTGGGCCGCCCCCGCGTCGCTCGCCACGAGCGCCGCCAACGCGTCCTCCGCTGACGAGCCGGCCACGAGCCGCTCCAGTGCGGCCGGACCGTAGAAGGGGTTGACGAGCGCCTGCGTCGACACCGCGCCCGCTTCCCGCCTCGCGTACGGACACAGCGCGCCGACGGCGAAGAATCGGCTCGCGACGGCGACGCCGAGCGCGCCGTCGGCATCGCGGGCGACGATCGACCAGGTCATCGGCGGGATTTTCCGGAATCGGCTGCCATTTTCTTGATGTGCACTATAGTGCCGGCCGCGGTCGATTGTGCGACGATTCGGCTTACCTCCACCTGCAAGCCGGGCGCCATCATGCGTGTCGCTGCCCCCCTGCCGTCCTCGTTCAACTTCGCCGAGCACCTGATCGCGCGCAACGCCGGTCGCGCGCAGCGCATCGCGTACATCGATGATCGCACGCAGCTCACCTACGGCGAGCTCGCCGATGCGATCCACCGTTTCGCGACCGTCCTTCGGGAGCACGGCGTGCACCGCGAGGAGCGTGTACTCCTGCTCGCGCTCGATTGCGTCGAATGGCCGATCGCGTTCCTCGGCGCGATCGACGCCGCGATCGTTCCGGTCGCCGTCAACACGCTGCTGACCGCCGACGATTACGCCTACATGCTGACGCACAGCCACGCGCGCGCGGCGATCGTCTCCGAAGCGCTGCTGCCCACGCTCGAGCGCGCGCTGGAACGCGGCGAGCACGACGTCGAGACGATCTGGGTGATCGGCGCGACGCGCCCGCCCTCCGGGATTCATCGCGACTTCACCGCCGACATGAAGCGCGCGAAACCTGGCGAGCCGGCAAAGACCGATCCGGACGACGTCGCATTCTGGCTTTATTCGTCGGGCTCGACGGGGCCGCCGAAAGGGACCGTGCACACGCACGCCAACCCTTATTGGACCGACGAGCTCTACGCGCGAAACGTGCTCGGCCTGCGCGAGGACGACGTCTGCTTCTCCGCGGCGAAGCTCTTCTTCGCGTACGGCCTCGGCAACGCGCTCACGTTCCCGTTGTCGGCCGGCGCGACGACGATCCTGATGGCAGAACGCCCGACGCCCGCATCGGTGTTCAAGCGTCTCGTCGAGCGGCGCCCGACGGTCTTCTACGGCGTTCCGACGCTCTACGCCGCGATGCTCGCCGCACCCGACCTGCCGTCACGAAGCAACGTCGCGATGCGCATTTGCGCGTCGGCCGGCGAAGCGCTGCCCAAGGACATCGGCGAGCGCTTCACCGCGCATTTCGGCTGCGAGATCCTCGACGGAATCGGCTCGACGGAAATGCTGCACATCTTCCTGTCGAATCGCGCAGGCGCGGTGAAGTACGGCACGACCGGCGTGCCGGTCCCCGGCTACGACGTCGAGTTGCGCGGCGACGACGGCAAGCCCGTGGCCGACGGCGAGGTGGGCGACCTCTACATCCGCGGACCGAGCGCCGCGCTCATGTACTGGACCAACCGCGAGAAGACGCGCGCGACGTTCCAGGGTGACTGGACGAAGTCCGGCGACAAGTACATCCGCCGCGACGACGGCTATTTCGTCTACGCGGGCCGCGGCGACGACATGATGAAGGTGAGCGGACTCTACGTGTCGCCGTTCGAGGTCGAGGCGGCGCTCGTGCAGCACCCCGCCGTCCTCGAAGCGGCGGTGATCGGCAAGACCGACGGCGACGGCCTGACCAAGTCGAAGGCGTTCGTCGTGCTGAAGCCGGGGCAGGCGAACGACGCGGGCCTCGAAGAGGCGCTCAAATCGTTCGTCAAGGACAAGCTCGCGCCGTACAAGTATCCGCGCTACATCGAATTCATTCCCGAGTTGCCGAAGACCGCGACGGGCAAGATCCAGCGCTTCCGCCTGCGCGAGCGCGAGCAAGCGCCCAGGTAGAGGTCGCCGGTTTGGCGACGCGCAGCGAGTTCGCCGACGTGCCGTTCGCCGGACGCTCGGTACGGATCGAATGCCAGTGGATCACGCCCTCCGCTTCGGCGAAGGAAGCGGGCGCGCCGCTCGTCGTGTTCTTGCACGAGGGACTCGGATCGGTCGGAATGTGGAAGGACTATCCGCAGGCGCTCTGCGATGCGGGAGGCTATCGTGGCCTCGTTTATTCGCGGCCCGGCTACGGGCGATCGACGCCGCGCGCACGGGACGAGCGCTGGGACGTCGATTTCATGCATCGGCAGGCGCAGGAGCTGCTGCCGGCACTCTTCGACAGGCTCGGCGTTGCCGAAGCCGAAGCCACGCCATGGCTCCTCGGCCATAGCGACGGCGCGTCGATCGCACTGATTCACGCCGCATCGTTTCCGACGCGCGTCGCCGGCGTCATCGCCGTCGCGCCGCACATCGTCGTCGAGGACGTGTCGCTGCGAAGCATCGCGCAGGCGCGCGACGCGTACCGCTTGACCGGCATCAAGGGCAAGCTCGGGCGCTATCACGACGATGCCGATTCGGCGTTCTTCGGCTGGAACGACATCTGGCTCGATCCGCGCTTTCGCACATGGTCAATCGAGCCTATGCTGCCTGCGATCCAATGCCCCATACTCGCGATCCAGGGGACCCGCGACGAGTACGGCACGCTCGCGCAGGTCGAGGGGATTCGGGCGCGGGCGCCACACGCCGAAGTCGTCGTGCTCGACGATTGCGGGCATTCGCCGCAACGCGATCGCCCGGAAGCGCTGACCGCCGCCGTCATCGATTTCATTTCGCGCCACACCGCGGCGCGCTCATTCGAGGGAGGAATTCATGAAGCATCGCCTTAATACGCTCGCCGCCGCGCTCGCCGCGGCCGCGCTGTGCTTCGCCACCGGCGGCGCGCAGGCGCAATCGAAGATCAAGGTCGGCTTCATGCTGCCTTATACGGGCACGTACGCCGCGCTCGGCAATGCGATCGAGAACGGCTTCAGGCTCTACGTGCAGGAACAGGGCGGCAAGCTCGGCGGCCAGGAGGTCGAGTACTTCAAGGTCGACGACGAATCGGAGCCGTCGAAGGCGGTCGACAACATGAACAAGCTCGTCAAGCGCGACAACGTCGACGTCGTCGTCGGCACCGTGCATTCGGGCGTCGTGATGGCGATGGCGAAGGTCGCGAAGGACACGAACACGTTGCTCGTCGTGCCCAATGCGGGCGCCGGTGCGGTGACGGGGCCGATGTGCGCGCCGAACATCTTCCGCAGCTCGTTCAGCAACTGGCAGCCGGGCTACGCGATGGGCAAGGTCGCCGGAGACAAGGGCGCGAAGAAGGTCGTCACGATCACGTGGAAGTACGCGGCCGGCGACGAGTCGGTCGAAGGCTTCCGCGAAGGCCTCAAGTCGGCGGGCGGCGAAGTCGTGAAGGAGCTGACGCTGCCGTTCCCCAACGTCGAGTTCCAGGCGCTCCTGACCGAGATCGCGGCGACCAAGCCCGACGCGGTGTACGCGTTCTTCGCCGGCGGCGGCGCGGTCAAGTTCGTCAAGGACTACGCGGCGGCGGGCCTCAACAAGACCATTCCGCTCTACGGCCCGGGCTTCCTCACCGACGGCACGCTCGAAGCGCAAGGCGTCGCCGCCCAGGGGATGCTGACGACGCTGCACTACGCCGACGGACTCGACGTGCCGAAGGACAAGGTGTTCCGCGCCGAGTACGTGAAGGCATACAAGTCGACGCCCGACGTCTACGCGGTGCAGGGCTACGACGCGGCGCAGATGCTGGGCGCCGGAGTTGCCGCCGTGAAGGGCGACGTGTCGAAGCGCAACGATCTGGTTGCGGCGATCGAGAAGGCGCACATCGACAGCCCGCGTGGCGCGTTCACGCTGTCGAAGGCTCACAACCCGGTGCAGGACATCTACCTGCGCAAGGTCGTCGGCACCGAGAACAAGGTCGAAGGCGTGGCCGTCAAGGCCCTCGCGGACCCGGCGCGCGGCTGCAACATGAAATAGCCGGGCAAACCTTCGCCCGCCCGCACCCGGCCGGCGCACCGCGCCTCGGAACCCGACCCCGCCGCAGGAGGGTTCTGAGGCACAATCACCCGGTTGCGCGGCGCCGGCTCGCGCACCGCCGGTCAGCCCTGCCTCGATCCGATGGACTTCGCCGTCTTCCTCGTGCAGTGCCTGAACGCGGTCCAGTACGGGCTGCTGCTGTTCCTCGTCGCGAGCGGGCTCACGCTGATCTTCGGCATCCTCGGCGTCATCAACCTCGCGCACGGCAGCTTCTACATGATCGGCGCGTACCTCGCGTACGCGCTCGCCCCGTGGGTCGCAGCGCATCTCGGCGGCGGCTTTTTCACGGCACTCGTCATCGGCCTCGTGCTGTCGGTCGTCTTCGGCTACGTGCTCGAATGGGGCTTCGTCAGCTACCTCTACCATCGCGACCACCTGCAGCAGGTGCTGATGACGTACGGCCTGATCCTCGTCTTCGAAGAGCTGCGCAGCATCCTCGTCGGCGACGACGTGCACGGCGTCCCACCCCCGGCGTGGCTCGCCGGCAGCATTCCGCTCGGCGGCGTGATGAGCTATCCGCTCTACCGCCTGTTCATCTCGGGCGTGTGCATCGTCGTCGCGCTCGGGCTCTACGCCATCATCGCGCGCACGCGGCTCGGCATGGCGATTCGCGCCGGCGCGAGCAATCGCGAGATGGTGCAGTCGCTCGGGGTCGACATCCGGCTGCTGTATCGCATCGTGTTCGCGGCCGGCGTCGCGCTCGCCGTGTTCGCCGGCATGATCGCCGCGCCGGTGTCGTCGGTGTATCCCGGCATGGGCAACCAGGTGCTGATCGTGTCGTTCGTCGTTGTCGTGATCGGCGGCATCGGATCGATCCGCGGGGCGCTGCTCGCGTCGCTCCTCGTCGGCTTCGTCGACACGTTCGGCAACGTGTTCATTCCGGCGCTCGCCGGCATGCTCGTCTACGTGCTGATGGCGGTGATCCTCCTGTGGCGTCCCGAAGGCCTCTTCCGCACGAGCTGATGCAGGCGTTCCGCTCCTCCGCGAACGTCGCGCCGCTCGCCATCGCGCTGATCGCGCTCGCGGCGTTTCCCTACGTGGGCGGCAAGTTCTACGTCGATCTCGTGCTGACCACGATGATCCTGTCGATCTTCGCGCTGTCGCTCGAACTCCTCGTCGGCAACACCGGGCTCGTATCGTTCGGCCATGCCGCGTTCTTCGGCATCGGCGCCTACGCCACGGCGCTGCTGACGCCGGCAGCGGTCGCGCCTTCGCTCGCGTGGCTGGTGCCGACGGTGCTCGTCATCACCGGACTCGCCGCGGCGGTGATCGGCGCGCTCTCGCTGCGTACGCGCGGCGTTTACTTCATCATGGTGACGCTCGCGTTCGCGCAGATGGCGTACTTCGTGTTTCACGACACCAAGCTCGCCGGCGGCAGCGACGGCATGTACCTGTACGTGAAGCCGGTGCTCAGCGTCGGCGACTTCACGCTCGCCGACCTCGGCGATCCGCGCACGTTCTACTACGCGACGCTCGCTGCGCTCGCACTCGTCTTCGCGCTGCTCGCGATGATCGGCCGCTCGCGCTTCGGCCACGCGCTTGCCGGCATTCGCGCGAACGAGCAGCGCATGCGTGCGGTCGGATTCTCCACGTATTCGTACAAGCTCGCTGCATTCGTGATAGGCGGCGTGCTCGCCGGCCTGGCCGGATTTCTGCACGCGGTGAAGGACGGCTTCGTGAATCCCGAGATCCTCGCGTGGCATCAGTCGGGGGCCGTGCTGCTGATGCTGATCCTCGGCGGTATCGGCTCGCTGCGCGGCGCGGTGCTCGGCGCGTTCGTCTTCGTGCTGCTGAAGGAATTGTTCCAGTCGGAGGCGCTGTTCGGCGGCTTCGCGAAGCATTGGCAGTTGCCGCTCGGGCTCACCATCATCGCCTGCGTCGCGTTGATGCCAAACGGCGTAATCGCCGTTCCCGCCCAGTTGCGGCGCCTGCGCGCCCCGGTGGCGCATGCCGGCTGACATCCTGTTGCGTGCCGACGGCGTGTCGCGCCATTTCGGCGGACTCGTCGCCGTCGACGACGTGTCGCTCACGCTCGTGCGCAACGAGGTGCACGCGGTGATCGGCACGAACGGTGCCGGCAAGTCGACACTGATCAACGTGCTCGCAGGGGAGCTTCCGGCAAGCCGCGGCCGCGTGCACCTGCTCGGGCGCGACGTCACGCGCTGGCCGCAACCGCGGCGTGCGCGCGCGGGGCTCGGCCGCAGCTATCAGCGCACGACGATCTTTCCGCGGGCGTCGGTGTTCGAGAATTGCCGGCTCGCCGCGCAAGCGCACACGCAGCACGCGCTCGACTGGTGGAGCAACGCGACGACGTGCGGTGCGAGCACGAAGCTCGCCGAGCGCGCGATCGAGCAGGCCGGCCTCGCGGCGCAGACGCATCGCATCGCGGGGACGCTGTCGCACGGGCAGAAGCGTCAGCTGGAGATTGCGATATGCCTCGCCACCGCACCCGCGGTGCTGCTTCTCGACGAGCCGCTCGCCGGGATGGGGCCGGAAGAAACCGACCGGATGCTGCAGCTGCTTTCGACGCTCAAACCCGCGCACGCGATCCTGCTCGTCGAGCACGACATGGATGCCGTCTTCCGCATCGCCGACCACATTACGGTGATGGTGAACGGCGCCGTGCTCGCGTCCGGCGAGCCGTCCGCGATCCGCGCGAACGCCGACGTCCAGTCGGCGTACCTCGGCGAAGCGCCGGAAAGCTCGGCGGCCGTTGCCGCCGTCTGAATCGTGAACGCGCGGCAGCCCGACGCCGTACGCATCCCCGCGCCCGCGATGAGCGGCCTCGTCGAGGTCCGCGACCTGCACGTGCATTACGGCGAGAGTCACGTCCTGCGCGGCGTTTCGCTGTCGATCAATGCCGGAGAGTCGATCGGGCTGCTCGGACGCAACGGCATGGGCAAGACGACGCTGATCCGCGCGCTCGTCGGCTTCAATCGTCCGAGCGCCGGGCGCTTGCTGCTGCACGGGCGCGATTGCACGCAGGAGTCGCCGCACCGCATCGCGCGGCTCGGGGTCGCCTACGTTCCGGAAGGGCGTGGAATCTTTCCCAATCTCACCGTGCGCGAGAACCTGTGCTTCGCGGCGCGCAACCCGGCGAGCGACGACGACGGCTGGACGTATGAACGCGTCCTCGAGACCTTTCCGCGCTTGCGCGAGCGCCTCGCGTCGCGCGGCCATCATCTCTCGGGGGGCGAGCAGCAGATGCTCGCAATCGGTCGCGCACTGATGACCAACCCGGAGCTCCTGATTCTCGACGAAGCGACCGAAGGGCTCGCGCCGCAGATCGTGCGCGAGATCTGGCGGATCGTGAGCGAGATCCGGCAAAGCGGCATCGCGTCGTTGATCGTCGACCGCAACTATCGGCAAGTGCTCGCGCACACCGATCGCGCGCTCGTGATGGAAAAAGGCGTCGTCGTGCTGGAGGGCTGGTCGGCCTCGCTTGCGCACCAGCCCGAGACGCTGTCACGCCACCTCGGCGTCTAGAAAAGCAGGGGCAGATCGAGTCAGACCCCGGGTCTGGCCTACTTTCCTGCAAGTTCGAGCGCGCGCCGGTAGAGCAGATCACGGCCGACCCCGGTCAGATCCGCCGCGACGCGCGCCGCGCGCGCCGGCGGCAGCTCGTCGAGCAGCCGCGCGAGCACACGCACGGCCTCGGGCGAGGCGCTTTCGACGTCGCTCGGCAACGGCGCATCGACGACCAGCACGAACTCGCCTCGCGTGCGATTCGCGTCGGCTGCGAGCCATGAGCCGGCCTCGCGAAGCGGCATCGTCACGATCGACTCGAACGTCTTGGTGATTTCGCGTGCCATCGTGATCGTCCGCCCCGCATCGAGTGCGCCCGCGAGTTCCGCAATCGTCGCGGCGATCCGATGCGGTGCTTCGTAGAACACGAGTGCGACGGGCCACGACCCGATCGTCGCGAGGCATTCGCGACGCGCCTTCGCCTGCGATGGCAAGAACCCGATGAACGCAAAGCGTTCGGCGACCAGTCCGGCCACGGAAACCGCAGCGGCGAGCGCGCTCGCCCCGGGAATCGGCACGACGCGATGACCCGCCTCGCGTGCCGCGCGCGCGAGCCGCGCGCCCGGATCGCTGATCGCCGGCGTGCCGGCGTCACTCACGAGCGCGACGCTTCGCCCCTCCCCGAGCGCCGCCACGAGCGCGGCAGTTTCGCGCGCTTCATTGTGACGATAAAGCGCGCGCGGCCGCGCCGTGATCGCGTAGCGAGCGAGCAGATGGGCCGTCACGCGCGTGTCTTCCGCCACCACGATGTCGACCGTGCGCAGGATATCGAGCGCGCGCAACGTGACGTCGCGCAGGTTACCGATCGGCGTCGCCACCACATATAATGAGCCGGCCTCGGCGCGGAACACCGCGTCATCGCGGCTCGCATCCGACGCCGTGGCGTTCATTGCCGTCATGCGCTTCCCCTCCCGTTCGGTTGCCTCCACCTCGCTTCGGCGCGCCGCGTCGCTCGCGTTCGTGTTGCTGTTCGCCGCCGGCGCATTGTCGTGCGCGTCGACGCGTCCGGCAACACGCGTACGGGTCGCGCCCGCGCCGATCGTCGTCGTCCCCGCGCCCGAACCGCCGCCCGTTGCTGCCGACGATGCGCCGATCCTCGATGTGCCGGTCGTACCCGCCGGACCGGATCGAGCCGAGCCCGCGCCGGCGCCGGTCATCGTCGTGCCGCCGGACGCCTCGTCGCCGCCCATCGCGTCTTTGCCGCCACCGCCCACGACGAACCTGATCGCGCTGGTGCTGCCGCTCGACGAGCCGTCGTACGAGCGCGCGGCGAACGCGGTGCGCGAAGGCTTCCTGGAAGCGGCCGCCGTCGCCGGAAAGAGCGGTGACTGCATCGTCATTCCGCACGCGCGCGACGGCGTCGTCGCGGCGTTCGAGCTCGCGCGTGCGAAAGGCGTGCGCGTCGCCGTCGGACCGCTGGTGCGCGACGACCTGCGCACGCTCGCGACGGCGAATGTGCCGCTTCCGTGGACGCTCGCGCTCAATCAGCTCGATGGCGCGACGCCGTTGCCGCCCGCGATCTATACGTTTCCGTTGTCCGTCGAAAGCGACGGCAAACTTCTCGCGCGGCGCGCCAAGGCCGCGGGTGCCGCCTCGGTCGACGTCGTCGAGGGCGACTCGCCGTTGATGCGCCGGCTGGCGAGCGCGTTCGCGAAGTCGTGGGTGCAGGAAGGGGGCCGGGCACCGGCCGCGCTCCGCTTCGATGCATCGCCCGATGCGCTCGCCGGCCTGCGTCACTCGCTCGCGTCGCAGGCATCCGGCGCGGTGCTGCTCGCCGTGAACGGCGATCACGCGGCGCTCGTGAAGCCGTTCATCGGCAACGTGCTTTCGTACGCCAGCGGGCTCGTGTTCGATCGGCCGAGCCAGGCCGTCGCGCGCGACCTCGACGGCGTGCGCGTCGTCGAGATTCCATGGTTGCTGACGCCCGACGCACCGGAGCTCGCGCCTTTCCCGCGTCGCGAGTACGACAGCGACGCGCTCGCGCGCCTCTACGCGCTCGGCCTCGACGCGTTTCGCGTCGCCGCGTCTTTCACGAACGGGCCGCCCGAGCGCTTCGACCTCGATGGCGCGACCGGTCACGTGCATCTCGGCGCCGCGCACGAGTTTCAGCGCGAAGGGCGCCTGGGTGTCTATCGCGACGGCGTCCTCGTTCCGCTCGATTCGACGCCTTGAGAGCCGACGGCGACCGCGCCGAGACGCTCGCCGCCCAGTTCCTCACGCGGCAAGGGCTCGTCATCGTCGCGCGCAACTTCCGCACGCGCGCCGGTGAAATCGATCTGATCGCGCAGGACGGCACGACGTTCGTATTCGTCGAGGTGCGCATGCGGCGCTCGCAGCATTTCGGCGGTGCGGCGGCGAGCATCACCGCGCGCAAGTGTGAGCGGCTGGCGAAGGCGGCGAACGCCTACTTGGCGATGCTCGGGCGCGAGCCGCCTTGCCGCTTCGACGCGATCCTGTTGCGCGGCCTCGATGCTTCGACGATCGAATGGCAGCGCGACGTGATGAGCGTCGCGTAGCAGTAGGACCGGCATGCGCTGCATGCGCGCACCCTGCGGCTGCTAGAATTCCGCCGGCATGATCGATCACCTCGAACGCATCCGCGGTCACTTCAGCGACAGCGTCGCGCTGAAGCAGGAAGCGCGCGAAGTCCTCGCCGAACCCATCGCGCGTGCCGCCGCGCTGATGACCGACTGCCTCTTCGCCGACGGCAAGATCCTCGCGTGCGGCAACGGTGGTTCGGCGGCCGACGCGCAGCACTTCGCGGCCGAGCTCGTCGGACGTTTCGAACGCGAGCGACCGGAGCTGCCCGCCATCGCGCTCACGACCGACACGTCGCTGCTGACCGCGGTGGCGAACGACTATTCCTTCGAGCACGTATTCGCGAAGCAGGTGCGCGCGCTGGGCGCCAAGGGCGACGTGCTGCTCGCGATCTCGACGTCCGGCAATTCGCCCAACGTCATCGCGGCCATCGCCGCGGCGCACGAGCGTGAGATGCGCATCGTGGCGCTCACCGGCAAGGGGGGCGGCACGATCGGCGGGATGCTCGCCCCCGAAGACGTGCATCTGTGCGTGCCGCACGCGCGGACCATGCGGATCCAGGAAGTGCACATCCTGACCATTCACTGCCTGTGTGACGTCGTCGACGCCACGCTTCTTGGAGACGATGCATGAAGAAATCGCTGCTGCCCGCCCTCATCGCGACGGTCTGCGTCGCGTCGCTGCTGCTGTCGGGCTGCATCCCGCTGATGGTCGCCGGCGCGGCCGGCGGTGCTGCCCTCGTCGCGACCGACCGGCGCTCGGCCGGCACGCAAGTCGACGACGAGGCGATCGAGCTCAAGATCGTGAACAACATCGGGGCCGGGTTCGGCGATCGCGTGCACGTGAACGTGACGAGCTACAACGGTCTCGTGCTCCTCACCGGCGAAGTTCCGACGCAGGATCTCGTCGGGCAGATCGGCGAGATCGCGCGGACGACGGCGAAGGTGCGGCGGGTCGTCAACGAAATCGGCGTCATGCCGGTGTCGAGCATCGGCACGCGCACCAACGACTCGTACATCACGTCGAAGGTGAAGGCGCGCTTCGTCGAGGCGAACAAATTTCCGCCGAATCGCGTGAAAGTGGTCACCGAGCGTGAAGTCGTCTACATGATGGGGCTGGTGACGCACGCCGAAGGTGATGCGGCCGCGCAAATCGCCGCGACGACGTCGGGCGTGATCCGCGTCGTCAAGCTGTTCGAATATCTTGATTAGCACGGTGAGCGCGCAGGGCCGCCCCAAGCGCGAACAAACCCCGAAGCGCGAAAGCGCGGAGGGTTGTCCTGTCAGCGCGCAGGGCCGCCCCAAGCGCGAACAAACCCCGAAGCGCGAAAGCGCGGAGGGTCGTTCAACCGGGGCACCCACGGCGATCCCTGAACCGCGCTACCCGGCGAAGATCGCGGACGCGGGCACGGCGCTCTCGCGGATTGCGACGCTGCCGAGGCCGCTCGTCTTCACCAACGGTGTGTTCGACCTCCTGCATCGGGGGCACGTCACCTATCTCGAGCAGGCGCGGGGGCTCGGCGCATCGCTCGTCGTCGCCGTGAATACCGACGCATCGGTGCGGCGCCTCGGCAAAGGCAGCGAGCGACCGCTGAACGCTCTCGACGACCGCATGGCGGTGCTCGCCGCGCTCGCGTGCGTCGATCTGGTCGTGCCGTTCGACGAGGACACGCCGCACGACTTGATCGTCGCCTGCATGCCCGACGTGCTGGTGAAGGGCGGCGACTACGACGTGACGACGACGATCGGCGCACGCGAAGTCGTCGCCGCGGGCGGCCGCTTCGTCGCGATCCCGTTTCGCTATCGTCGCTCGACGTCCGCGCTCGTCGAGCGGATCCGCGACGCATCGGGCGCGCAGCCGGCAATGTCGTCGAAGGCGCCGTAGACGGGCTGCTCACCTCGAGGTCGTCCGCACAACTCGCTCGCGTCGTCTTCGCTCGCCAAAGCCCGGCGCGGCGGATGTTCGCGCCAGCGCAGATCGAGCGCGCGAGCGTCGGTGAAGAGGTCGCGCACGGGGTGGCGTCCGAGGTAGAGCCATGCCGTCGACGTCGTCACGTTGTCCTTCGCATGCAGTGCCGCGCCGTCGGCTTCGCGAATGACGCCGTCGACGAGATTGCCTTCGACGTCGGCGCTCGATTCGAAGAAGCGCACCGTGATGCCCGCCGTATCGAGCAACGTATTGTCGAGAATGCGGCTCGTCGCCGCGCGATTCACGTAGATGCCGTCGTCCGAGCACGAGGCGATCAGATTCGCGCGCACCGTGCTCGCGTCCTGCTCGGTGATGCAGCGCCCGTCCCGGCATGCACCGGCGCCGCTTCCGCCGCCGCCGAGCGACAGGCCGACGCGCTGCCCCGGCGCACCGCGCAGCTTGTCCTCGCAGACCACGACGTTCCGCTCGAACACGTTGTCCCGACCGCCGCCCTTCGCGAACGCGCCGTAGCTCACCTGGTTCGAGCCGGCCTTGATGAAATCGCTGATGCGATTGCCGGTCACGCGCCAGTGGCTCGCCGCAACGAGGTCGATCGGCGTCACCGGGTTCCCCGTGTCGCGGATCGCCGAGTTGGTGAGCACGTTGCCTTCGATGCGTCCGAAATCGGGATAGTCGCCGCGCAGGCCGTTGATCTTGAATTGTGCGTTGAAATCGACGACGACGTTGTGCCGCGCGACGAAATGCGCGGCGTGACCCACGACGTGAAACGCGTGCTCGCATGCAGAGTGATCGGCACAGACGCCGCGGATCACGAGGTCTTCGAACACCCAGTACGGCGCCAGCACGTGGAAGCCTTCGAGGAGGTCGAATTCGAGCTCGACGCTGCCGGGAATGCCGGCGCGCACGACGATCGGATCGGTCGCGCTACCGGCGCGTACGACGGCAATCGGCGGACCCTGAAAGCGATACGTGCCCGGCATCAGCATGATCGAATCGCCCGGTTGCGCCTCGGCGATCGCGCGACGCAGCGCCTCGGCGCTCGCGACCGCCACGGTGCGGCGCGCGGACGCCAGCGCTTCGAGCGTCACGTTCGGCACGGGGAGCGGCCGATGGACGACGGGGACGCCGCGATCCGCCGCGACGAGCCGTTCGCGCAGCCACCGCCCGGCGTTCTCGATGCTCGGCCGGTGCCCCGCCGCGCGGTGCTCCAGGTAAGGGCCGAGGCGACGAGGCGGAATTTGCGCGCGATCGACGATCGCGACGCAAGCCGCGGCCGTGGCGACGACGAGAACGATGGCGAGAACGATCCTCACGCGTTGTTATACTCGCACGCTTCGCTCGCACGGAATTTCCCGGCATGCTCACCATCGATCGCGAAATCGACGCGCGCGGGCTCAACTGCCCGCTGCCGATTCTGCGCACCAAGAAGGCGCTGAACGACATGGCTTCGGGCCAGACGATTCGCGTGACCTCCACCGATCCGGCCAGCGTGCGCGACTTCGAGGCGTTCGCGCGGCAGACCGGCAATCAGCTGGTCGAGCAAGGCGAGGCCGACGGCGCATTCTGGTTTGTGCTGAAGCGCAGGTGACCTGCCCGAGGCAGCGTCAGATCGGTACGGGCCACCTCTGACACGTGTCAGAGGTGAGCGGCCGAAATTCGCGACGTCGCTGTCGTTGAGAGGCTCACCTCCGACACGTGTCAGAGGTGGATGCGTCAGCGACGATAGCGCGCGAGGAAGTCGTTGACGATCGCCTGCTCCGAGCGCTCGATGTCGCCGTCGATCGTGCGATCCGCAGGTGCACGCTGGCGTGCCTTACGAAACGCGTTCAGCGCTTCCTGATGATCGCCCGCGGCGAAATGCGCGCGTCCGAGGCAGCGCCACGCCTCCGCGTTCCCGAGATCGAGGTCGACCCACGCGCGACAAAGCTCGAGCGCACGCCGCGCGTTGCCCGCGCGAAGCGCGCGCGGCGCCTCGACCTTCAATGCTTCGGTGCGCGCGCGGCGCGCCGCCATCATGCGTTCGAAGTCGTCCGGTGCAACGCTCGCGTCGGCGGTCGCGGTCGCCGAAGGCTTCGACTGCACCGACGTATCGCGCAGCGCGGAAGGCATGCGGATCAGATCGGAGACGCTCGCCGACGGCAGCAACGGCTGCACGCCACTGCTCGCGCGCGACACCATCGCGTCGACGCTCGCCCGTGACGGGATCGCGGACACGACCGCGGATTTCGCGCTGGCGATCGATTGCGCGAGCGGCTCCTCCCAGGCGACCCCGTAAAGCCACGTCATCGCCGCGAGCCCGCAAACGCCGGTGACGGTATTGACCACACCGGCCGGTCCGTGCGTCACGAGGCAGTCCTCGGCAAAGTCCCAATCGGTTTCCTGATGGATCGTGAGCCGCTCGTGCGCGATCGCGACGAGGATCGGCGCGAGCAGCGGGAAGCCGCAGCCGATGCCCGTCGCCCAGACGCGGACCGACCGCCCCAAGGCGCGCGTCAGTTGCGTACGCGTATCCCGGCGTGCGTAGGCATCGGAGATCGAGAACTGCAGGTAGACGCCGAACAGCCACTTGCCCGGCGTCGTGCCGACTGCCGTGATCAGCAACGCCTCGATCGGCACGAACGACGCGGTGACGAGGATCGGTGCGAGCAACGGATGCGCGAGCCAGTAGGCCGTTTCCGGCGGCACGACGCCCGCGCCGCGCAGCTGCGACAGCAGCAGCGCGAGCAGCAGACCCCAGATGGCGTAGTCGAACATGCGCGCGGCGAGTCGATGCCACGGGCGCGGCTCGCTCGTGCGGCCCGATTTCGCGCGTTCGAGCTCCGCCATGCGCAATTGGAAGATCCACGACGCGTCTTCCTGCGGCTGGTTCGTCCCGAGGAACACGCTGCGCTCGCGCCGCCAGTTGAGGATCGCGAGGTCGGTTTGCGGCACGAGCGCGGAGCGACCGGCGTGACGGCGGCGCTGCAGCAGCGTGATGCCGTGCACGACGCCGTAGACGGCGCCGAGCATCGCGCCGACGACGAGGAAGCTTCCGAGCACCGAGCGCGCGACGACGACGATGTCGGGCGGCGTCACGACGACGATCGCCACGGCGATGAACAAGCCGACCAGCGCGCACAGTCCGTACGTGAGAAAGGGCGAGCGTCGAAACGACGCCACGCGCTCCGTAAGCCCCGGGTGATGCGACGCCGGAACGTCCTGGCGGGGGGTGGGCAACTCCGAATCGACGTCGTCGCCGATGCCCTCGCCGGTCACCGTCGCCGCATCGACTTCGGTGTGCTCGTCGTCGCCCAGGAGCGCGTTGTCCATCGACTGCCGCGGCGCGAGGTCCTCGTCGTCCGCCGTTCGCGTCAACTCCTCGTCGTAGCGCTCGCGCCGCTCGGCGTCGCCGAGGATGCGGCTCGCGTGATTGATGAAGCGCAGCGCCTCCTCGACGTTGCCCTGCCCGTCGCGCGTCTTTGCGTAATATTTCCGGATCAGCGCACGCAGCGCCGCGCGCACTTCCTCGTCGCTCGACGTGGGAACGATGCCGAGCGCGTCGTAGAGCGTCGACTTCATCGCGTGATGCGATTCCGCACGGTATATGACATTGGAATGGTGGGTGAAACGGGCGCGCCGCGCAATCGCTGCCTGACGAGCAACCCGGCCGACACCCGGGGGTGCAAGTTCCACGCCACAGAACGACCCTGGGTCGACGCGGGAGCGCCGAGCGAGGCGCAAGAAAAGAGCGGCCGCGCAGGGCCGCTCTTCGCAATGGACTGCCGCGGACGGGCGCGACGCGCCGTTCGCGGTCGTTCGCGTCAGGACGCCTGGTCGGGCTTCGCCGTCTCGCGCGACGTGAGCTTTTCGCGGATCCGGGCCGACTTTCCGGAACGCCCGCGCAAATAATAAAGTTTGGCGCGGCGGACATCGCCCTTTCGCCGCACCTCGATGGACGCGATCAGCGGCGAGTACGTCTGGAACGTGCGCTCGACCCCTTCGCCGCTCGAGATCTTGCGCACGATGAACGACGAGTTGATGCCGCGATTGCGCTTGGCGATGACGACGCCTTCGTAAGCCTGCACGCGGCGGCGCTCGCCTTCCACGACGTTGACGTTGACGATCACGGTGTCGCCCGGCGCGAAGTCGGGAATCGTCTTTCCGAGCCGCGACATCTCCTCGCGCTCGAGCGTTTCGATGAAGTTCATGCGTTGGTCCTTTCGCGGCCTTCGCGGCCTGTCTCCGCGCAGCGCAGGGCGCCCCCTGATGCGCGATGCTGGTTATCGCTCGTCTCGAGCTTGTACTCCGACAGCAGCGCCTGCTCGTCGGCGCCGAGTGCGCGCCGCTCGAGAAGATCGGGACGCCGCTCCCAGGTTCTTCCGACCGCCTGCTTGTGCCGCCAGCGCCGGATCGCCGCATGGTCGCCCGACAGCAGCACCGCGGGCACGTCAGCCATGCCATACCGCTCGGGCCGCGTGTAGTGCGGCCAGTCGAGCAGGCCGGCGGCGAACGACTCCTGCGTTGCCGATTCGGCGTCGTTCAGCGCACCGGGAAGTTGCCGCACCAGCGCGTCGATCAGGAGGAGCGCGGGCAGTTCGCCCCCCGATACGACGAAATCGCCCACCGACAGTTCGCAGTCGACCTCGGCGTCGATCACGCGCTGGTCGATGCCTTCGTAGCGACCGGCGATCAGCGTGAGCGCGGGCTCGCGCGAGAGCGCCATCACTCGATCGTGCGTCAAGGGCTTCCCGGCCGGTGTCAGGTAAATCGTGTTGCCACGGGAACCTCGCGTCGCCTCCTGGGCAGCGCGCGCAGCATGCAGTGCCGCCACGATCGGTGCCGCCATCATCACCATCCCGGGACCGCCCCCATACGGCCGGTCATCCACCGTGCGGTGCGCGTCGCTCGTGTAGTCGCGCGGATTCCACACGCCGAGCGTCCACAGGTTGCGCGCCTGCGCCCGGCCGGTGATGCCATAGCCGCTCGCCTGCATCACCATTTCCGGAAAGATCGTGACGACGTCGATGCGCATGATCACGCGTCTCTCGGCCAGTCGACGTCGATGCGTCGCGCCTCGACATCGACGGCCTCGACGTAGGCGTCGACCCATGGGATCAGCCGCTCCACGCCGGCGTCGTCGACGACGCGCGCGATCGGATGCGCGCCGCTTTCGATGAAATCCTCGAGCACGCCCAGCACGACACCCTCGCGATTCACCACCTGCATCCCGGCGAGATCCGCCTGGTAATACGCGCCATCGCCTGGGTCCGGCAGCGATTCGCGCAAGACGCCCACCTCGGTGCCGCGCAGCGCCGCCGCCGCCTCGCGCGACTCGACGCCTGCCAATTCGACGACGAGCATCGTTCCCTGCTCACGCGCAACGCTCACGCGCCGAGCGCTCCACGTACCGGCCGTCCGCAGCCACCATTCGTCGTAGGCGAGCAGCGCAGCCGGATCGGCCGACGCGGGCTTCACCTTCATCGCCCCGCGCACGCCGTGCGGCGCCGCGATGCGGCCCATCACGACGAAGCGCTGCGTCCCGCTCGCGCTCAGGCCGCCGCAGGCGCTTCGCTTGCCGCCGCCGGTGCAGCGGCCGGGGCTGCGGTTGCCGGCGCTGCGGTTGCCGGCGCTGCCTTCGCCGCACGAACGACCAGCATCTGCACGGTGTCCGACAGCTTCGCGCCGTTCGCCTGCCAGTACGCGACGCGATCGTGCGCGATCCGCAGTCCTTCTTCGTTCGCTGCGGCGACCGGGTTGTAGAAGCCGACGCGCTCGATGAAGCGCCCGTCGCGGCGGCTGCGCGAGTCGGTGACGACGACGTTGTAGAACGGCCGCTTCTTGGCGCCGCCGCGCGCCAGTCTGATCACTACCATGGATGGTTCCGATCGGGGCCTTCGGCGCAAGTCGGCGCCGCCTGGCCGGAAAACGAAAAGTCTTCGATTATACCGGCAGAGAGCGCTACCCGGCAACGCAGGGACGGAGGAAAGCGGCAATCGCCGCTTTCCTCCGTCCCCTGCCTACCGCCCCGCCATCATGTTGCGCAGCCCCCGCATCATTTTCTGCGGTCCCTTGGAGACGAGCTTCATCATCTTCTGCGTCTGCTCGAACTGCGCGAGGAGCTGATTCACTTCCTGCACGGTGACGCCGGACCCCGCGGCGATGCGCCGCTTGCGCGACGCCTTCAGGATCTCCGGCTTGACGCGCTCGCCGGGCGTCATCGCATTGATGATGCCCTCGATGCGCGCGATGCGCCGCTCGTCGATCGTCGTCTCCTGCGCCGCGCGCGCGATCTCCGCGGGCAGCTTGTCGACGAGCGCCGCGAGCCCGCCCATCTTGCGCATCTGCGCGATCTGCGTTTTGAAGTCGTCGAGGTCGAAGCCCTTGCCGGTCTTGACCTTCTTCGCGAGCTTTTTCGCCTGCTCGATGTCGACGTTGCGATGCGCGTCCTCGATCAGCGTCAGCACGTCGCCCATGCCGAGGATGCGCGAGGCCATGCGCTCGGGATGGAACACCTCGAGGCCATCGATCTTTTCCGACACGCCAGCGAACTTGATCGGTGCGCCCGTCACCTGCCGCACCGACAGTGCTGCGCCACCGCGCGCGTCGCCGTCGAGCTTGGTCAGCACCACGCCGGTGAGCGGCAGCGCGTCGTGGAACGCGCGCGCGGTATTGACGGCGTCCTGGCCCTGCATCGCATCGACGACGAACAGCGTCTCGACCGGATGCGCGGCGGCGTGAAGATCGGCGATCTCGCGCATCATCGCCTCGTCGATCGACAGACGCCCCGCCGTGTCGACGATCAGCACGTCGTGATAGTGCCGTCGCGCCCAATCGACTGCGGCATTCGCGATCGCGACGGGCTTGTCGGTCGTTTCCGAGGGCAGGAAATCGACGCCGACCTGCGCGGCGAGCGTCTTCAGCTGCTCGATCGCGGCTGGCCGGTAGACGTCGGTCGACACGAGCAGCACTTTCTTCTTCTCGCGGGCGATCAGGCGCGCGAGCTTCGCCGCGGTGGTCGTCTTGCCCGCGCCCTGCAAGCCGGCGAGCAGGATCACCGCCGGCGGTTTCGTCGCGAGTTGCAGTGGCTCCGCGTGGCCGCCCATCAACGCCGTCAGCTCGCGCGCGACGACGCCGATCAGCGCCTGGCCGGGGGTGAGCGAGCCGACGACCTCCTGCCCGATCGCCTTGTCGCGCAGGTCCTTGACGAACGTGCGCACGACCGGCAACGCGACGTCGGCTTCGAGCAACGCGAGGCGCACTTCGCGCAAGGCGTCGTCGATGTTCGCGTCGGTCAGGCGCGCCTCGCCGCGCAGCGTCTTCACGACGCGCGACAGGCGTTCGGTCAGCGTTTCGAGCATGGAAAAGGCGGCGGCCCGCGGCCCGCGAAGCGCGGGCGCGGTCAGGTAAACTTGATCGGTGACCATTCTACTGCACGTGCTCGTCGCGGCGCTGTACGCGGCGACCGCGTGGGCACGCTGGCCACGCAGCGTGTCGGCGAGCGCCGAGCGCCGACGTCTCGGGGAGGCGCTGCTCGCAGTCGCACTCGTCCTGCACGCCGTCGCGATCTGGGAGGCGATCGTGCGCCCCGACGGCCTCGACCTCTCGTTCGTCAACGCGCTGTCGCTCGTCGCCGGACTCGCGGTCCTCGCGGCATGGTTGTCGGGCGTCATGCGCGCGCTCCCGGCCGTCGCGGCGGTCGTGCTCCCGGTGGCCGCGGCCTGCGCGTTGTTGCCGCCGCTCGCCGGCTCCCCGCATCGCGTGGCGTTCTCCGGCGATCCGTGGGCCGAGGCGCACATCGGCGTCGCGCTCGTCGCCTACGCGCTCTTCGTCGTCGTCGCGCTGCAATCGCTCGTGGTGACCGGCCTCGAGAAGCGCCTGCACCGCGGCTTGCCCGACGCGGCGGGCGGCACGCCGCCGCTTCTGACGCTCGAGCGCTACATGTTCCGCCTGCTCGGGCTCGGCTTCGTGCTGCTGACCGCGACGCTCGTCAGCGGCATGCTGTTCTCCGAGGAAATCTTCGGCAAGGCGGTGCCGCTCAACCACAAGAACGTGTTCTCGGTCGCCGGCTGGCTCGCGTTCGCGATCCTGCTGTTCGGGCGCTGGCGTCACGGCTGGCGCGGCCGCACCGCGATGAAGTGGATCGTCGGCGGCACGCTGCTTCTGGTGCTGGGCTATCTCGGCAGCAAGTTCGTGCGCGAGATCGTGCTCGGGCGCTGATGGACGAGCTCTCCCTCGGCACGCTTTCGCTGGCGCTGATCGTCCTGCTCGTCACTTCGGGCTTCTTCTCGGTCGCCGAGACCGCGATGATGGCGGCGAACCGTTACCGGCTGAAGCATCGCGCGCAGCGCGGCGCACGAGGGGCCCGGCTCGCGCTTTCGCTCCTCAATCACACCGACCGGCTGCTCGGCGTGATCCTGCTCGGCAACAACCTGATCAACGCCGCCGCGGCGACGCTCGCCAGCATCATCACCATTCGGCTGTTCGGTCGCGGCGAATGGGCGCTCGCCGCGGGAACCGTCGCCGTCACGTTCCTGATCCTCGTCTTCTCGGAGATCACGCCGAAGGTCGTCGGCGCGCAATACGCCGATCGGCTCGCGCCGCTCGTGAGCTACGTGCTGACGCCGCTTTTGCGCTTCACGCGTCCCGTCGTCTGGTTCGTGAACCTGTTCGTCCAGGGCCTGCTGAAGCTCTTCCGCTTCCGGCCGGCAACGCAGCCCAGCACGACGCTTTCGCAGGAGGAGCTGCGCTCGCTGGTGCTCGAAGGCGCGCAGTACTTCCGCGGCAAGCACAAGACGATGCTCGCGAACCTGATGGACCTCGAGGCGATCACCGTCGACGACATCATGACGCCACGCAGCCAGATTCACGCGCTCGACCTCGAGGACAAGCCGTCGCTTCTGCGCCAGCAGCTTGCGACGACGTATCACACGCGCCTCCCGGTCTACGAAGGCTCGCTCGACAACATCGTCGGCATGCTCGCCGTGAAGTCCGTCCTGCATGCGATGCAAGGGGGCGGCGAGCTCGACGCGGAGCGCATCCGCGCGGTACTGCGTCCGCCCTACTTCATCCCGCTCGGCACGCCGCTCCTGACGCAGTTGCAACAGTTCCAGACCGACCGCCAGCGCCTCGGCCTGGTGGTCGACGAGTACGGCGAGCTGCAGGGCCTGGTGACGATCGAGGACATCATCGAGGAAATCATCGGGGAGTTCACGACGCAGGCGCCCGGCGGACCGGAAAGCTTCCGGCGGGAGCCCGACGGCAGCGTCATCGTCGACGGCATGGCGCCGTTGCGGACGTTGAACCGGCGTCTGGGGACCCAATTCCCGCTCGAAGGCCCGAAAACGCTCAACGGCCTCATCGTCGAGGCGCTGGGCGAAATTCCCGAGGCCGGCATCAGTTTCAAGGTCGACGGTCAGGCGGTCGAAATCCTGCAGACGCAGGATCGGGCGGTCCGCGTCGTCCGGCTGCTGCCCCCCCTCGGGCGCGGCACGGCGCCTTTACAAACCCAGGGCGAGCGGGCATGATCGCCTCCCGAGCTTTTATGCGAATGGAATAAGCGCGGCACGATGCGTGGGTCGCCCGGAGATACGCTTCCACGGCGACTTCGCGGGGCGACGCGCATCCCCGCCGCGCCGTGATCGACGAGCGCATTCTGTCGCGCGCGGCATGACGCTTGCTTTCGCTGACGTTCCAGCGTGTTTTCTCTACGTCGGCGCGTCGATTTCGGCCGCGGACGTGGCATAAATGCGACAGAAACTGACCTAGCATGAAACGCCCACGCTCGCTTCGCACGCTGCCGCCTGAGAACGCAGCGCGTCGCCTCGCGCCCGCCCGCTGACCGGATGAAGCATTCCCCCACGCTCGCTTCGCTCGCTGCCCCCCGGGGGGCGTGCCAGTTTCTCGGGGCGGCCCTCCGCGACTGACATGGCAACCCACGCAGCCACCCGGAACATCAGCGGACTCGCCCGCGCGCTCGCCCAGCACGGCGTCATGTCCGAGTCCGAGGCGGAAGCACTGCAGGTGCAGTCGCAGTCGTCCGGCGTCTCGTTCGTCGAGCAGGTCCTCTCCGGCAAACGGCTTTCCGCCCAGCAGCTGGCGGTCTTCGCGTCGCGCGCGTTCGGCGTGCCGATGTTCGACCTGGCCGGCTTCGACTTCGACCAGATCAATCGCGAGTACGTCGACACGCGGATGGCGCAGGCGCGGCGGGTGCTGCCCTTGCACAAGCGTGGCAATCGCCTTTACGTCGCGACCTCCGATCCGGCGAACCTGCAGGCGCTCGACGAGGTGCGGTTCAAGACGAACCTGATCGTCGAGCCGGTCGTCGTCGAGGACGACAAGCTCGCGCAGGCGATCGCCAAGATCGTCGAGGCCAGCGGCACCACGCTGAAGGAGATGGCGGCCCTCGAGGACATGGAGATCGCGCTCGAGGAGGGGTCGCCGAGCGCACCATCGGCCGACGAGGACAGCGAGGTCGAGGACGCGCCGGTCGTCCGCTACATCCAGAAGGTGCTGATCGACGCGATCACCGCCGGCGCCTCGGACATCCATTTCGAGCCTTACGAGCGCTTCTATCGCATCCGCTATCGCCTGGACGGCGTGCTGATGGAAGTCGCGCAGCCGCCGCTCGCGATCAAGGACAAGGTCGCGTCGCGGATCAAGGTCATCAGCAAGCTCGACATCGCGGAAAAGCGCGTGCCGCAAGACGGGCGGATGAAGCTCGTGCTGTCGAAGACGCGCGCGATCGACTTCCGCGTCTCGACGCTGCCGACGCTCTTCGGCGAGAAGATCGTGATGCGGATCCTCGATTCGTCGGGCGTGAAGCTCGGCATCGAGCAACTCGGTTACGAGCCGGACCAGCAGCAGCATCTGCTGTGGGCGGTCGGCCGGCCGTACGGGATGATCCTCGTCACCGGACCGACCGGCAGCGGCAAGACCGTGTCGCTCTACACGTGCCTGTCGATCCTGAATCAGCCCGGGCGCAACATCGCCACCGCCGAGGATCCGGCGGAAATCCAGCTCGCCGGCGTGAATCAGGTCAACGTCAACGAGAAGGCGGGCCTGACGTTCGCATTGGCGCTTCGCGCGTTCCTGCGGCAGGACCCCGACGTGATCATGGTCGGCGAAATCCGCGACCTCGAGACCGCGGAAATCGCGATCAAGGCCGCGCAGACGGGCCATCTGGTGCTCTCCACGCTGCACACCAACGATGCGCCGTCGACGCTGGTGCGGATGATGAACATGGGCGTCGCCCCGTTCAACATCGCCTCGTCGGTCAACATCATCACCGCGCAGCGCCTCGCGCGAAAGCTCTGCACGCATTGCCGCCGCCCCGAGGACATCCCGCCCGAGGCATTGCTGCGCGCAGGCTTCGGCGAGGAGGACCTCGACGGCAGCTTCCAGCCGTATGGACCGATCGGCTGCGACCATTGCAAGGGCACCGGTTACAAGGGCCGGATCGGCATCTACGAGGTGATGCCGATCAGCGACGAGATGCGGCAACTCATCATGCGCAACGGCAACAGCCTCGAGATCGCGCAGCAGGCGCAACGCGAGGGCGTGCGCAATCTGCGCCAGTCGGGCCTGTTGAAGGTCAAGTCGGGCATCACGTCGCTCGAGGAAATCGAGGCCGTCACGAACGAGTGACGGTCGCGTCTCAAAGGATCACGCCATGGCCACCACCGCCGCAGTCGCCCGCCGCGACCTCAAGGTCAAGGAACAGACGTTCCTCTGGGAAGGCGTCGATCGCAACAACAAGCCGATCCGGGGTGAGCTGCGCGCCGTGTCGCAGACGGTGGCGCAGACTAATCTCCGCCGCCAGGGCATCCGCGTGCTCAAGATCAAGCGGCAGGTCTACCGCGGCGGCCGCTCGGTCGGCGAGAAGGACATCACGTTCTTCACGCGGCAGCTCGCGACGATGCTGAGGGCCGGCGTGCCGCTGCTGCAGACGTTCGACATTCTCGCGCGCGGCAGCAACAACGCGCGCTTCTCGCGGCTCATGCTCGATCTCAAGAACAAGGTCGAGACCGGCTCGAGCCTGTCGCAGGCGTTCCGCGACTATCCGAAGCACTTCGATCCCCTGTACTGCAACCTGGTGCAGGCGGGCGAAACGGCGGGCATGCTCGACGCGATCCTCGACCGGCTCGCGACGTACAAGGAAAAGATCCTCGCGATCAAGAGCAAGATCAAGTCGGCGCTGTTCTACCCGATCTCGGTCATCGTCGTCGCGGTCGTCGTCATCTGGGTGATCATGGTTTTCGTGATCCCCGCGTTCAAGCAGGTGTTCACGAGCTTCGGCGCGAACCTGCCGTGGCTGACGCAGGTCGTGATCGACATCTCCGACTTCTTCGTCAAGTACTGGTGGGCGATCGCCATCGCAATCGCCGGCGCTTTCGTCGGCGTCAAGCTCGCGTTCAAGCGCTCCGAGGCCGTCCGCTACACGGTGCACCGGCTGTCGCTCAAGCTGCCGGTGGTCGGCGGCATTCTCGAGAAAGCGACGATCGCCCGCTGGACGCGGACGCTGCAGACGATGTTCGCGGCCGGCGTGCCGCTCGTCGAATCGCTCGACGCCGTAGGGGGCGCGTCGGGCAATCTCGTCTACGCGAATGCAACGAAGCGCATTCAGACCGAGGTCAGCACCGGCACGAGTCTCACGCAGTCGATGGCCGCGACGAACCTGTTTCCCGTGATGGTGCTGCAGATGACGCAGATCGGGGAGGAATCGGGCTCGCTCGACAACATGCTGGGCAAGGTCGCCGACTTCTACGAGCGCGAGGTCGACGACGCGGTGGCCGCGCTCTCGAGCCTGCTCGAGCCGATCATCATCGTGTTTCTCGGCGTGGTCGTCGGCGGACTCGTCGTCGCGATGTACCTGCCGATCTTCAAGCTGGGCGCCGTGATTTGACGCCGGACCCCATCGTTGCGGCCGCGATCGCGCTGGTCGTCGGCCTCTGCGTCGGGAGCTTCCTGAACGTCGTCGTCCACCGCCTCCCGAAGATGATGGAGCGCGCGTGGCGCGCCGAATGCGCCGAGATGCGCGGCGAGGCCGTTCCGGTGGAGACGCCGGCGCGCTACAACCTTGCCGTGCCGCGCTCGTCGTGCCCGGAATGCGGGCACGCGATCAAGGCGATCGAGAACATTCCGATCGTGTCGTACCTCGCGTTGCGCGGCGCTTGCTCGGCGTGCCGCAAGCCGATCTCGGCGCGCTATCCGCTCGTCGAGGCGCTGGGGGGACTCCTCGCGGCGTGCGCGATCTGGCGCTTCGGCCTGTCGTGGCACGGTGTCGCCGCGTGCGTTCTTCTGTGGACGCTGATCGCGCTGACGTTCATCGACTTCGACACGCAGTTCCTGCCCGACAACCTGACGTTGCCGCTGCTCTGGGCCGGCCTGCTCGCGAACCTCTTCGATCTCTTCGTCCCGCTGCGCGACGCGGTGATCGGCGCGATCGCGGGTTACCTCGCGCTGTGGATCGTCTACTGGCTCTTCCGGCTGATCCGCGGCAAGGAAGGCATGGGTTACGGCGACTTCAAGCTCCTCGCCGCGCTCGGCGCATGGCTTGGCTGGCAGATGCTGCCTCTGATCGTGCTGCTGTCGTCGGTCGTCGGTGCGTTCATCGGCATCTCGCTGATCGTCTTCAAGGGGCGCGACCACGACATCCCCCTCGCCTTCGGGCCCTACCTCGCGATCGCCGGCGGGATCGCGCTCTTCTACGGGCCGACGATCGTGAAGGGGTGGTATCTCTAATCTCGTGCGCTCTGCGGCGCCCTACCTCGTCGGGCTGACTGGCGGCATCGGCAGCGGCAAATCGGAAGTCGCAAAGCTGTTCGCCGCGCGTGGCGCCGACGTGCTCGACGCCGACGTCGTCGCGCACGCCGTGAGCAGGCGCGGTGAGCCCGGCTACGAAGCAATCGTCGCGACGTTGGGCGAACAGTTCGTGCGCAAAGACGGCGAGCTCGACCGTGAGGCGCTGCGACGACGCGCGTTCGACGACGCGACGTTTCGCCGCGACCTCGAAGGATTGCTGCATCCGCTGATCGCGGCGCGCCTCGAAGCGGCGATCGCGACGCTGACTGCGCCGTACTGCATCGTCGTCGTGCCGCTTCTGCTCGAGCGATCGGGATTTCGCCGGCGCGTCGCGCGCGTCCTCGTCGTCGATTGTCCCGAGCAGGAACAAATCCGCCGCGTGCAGGCGCGAAGCGGCCTCGATGCCGACGAAGTGCGACGGATCATGGCGACGCAGATTCCGCGCGCGGAGCGGCTCGCGCAGGCCGACGACGTCATCGACAACGCGGGGCCGCGTGACGCGCTGCTGCCGCAGGTCGCGCGGCTCGATCGGCACTATCGCGACCGCGCCGCGCGCGCGCAACGCGCGCCCTGATTCACGCATCACGCATCGACGCGCGCGTTTGGGGCAGAATGAGGCCCTGATGCGAAGGCCGACCTCGTGATCCGCTACGAGCACCCGCTGAACGAGCGCATCCGCACGCTGATGCGCCTCGAAGACCTGTTCGCGCGCGTCGGCTACTTCGCGACGCGTGGCGAAGGTCCCGATCATCACGCCGCGCTGCTCGCGTTGTTCGAGATCACCGACGTCGCCGCACGCGCCGACCTCAAGGCCGATCTCGTTCAGGAGCTCGAGCGGCAGAAGCAGGTGCTCGCGCCGCTGCGCAGCAATCCGCAGATCGACCAGGAGATGCTCGGCAAGCTCCTCGGCGAGATCGAGCAGGTCGGCGCGAACCTGCTCGCGCAGGCGGGCAAGGCGGGAACGCATCTGCGCGAGAACGAGTGGCTGATGGCGATCAAGCAGCGCGCCGCGATTCCCGGCGGCGTGTGCGAGTTCGACCTCCCTGCGTATCACCACTGGCTGAACAAGTCGCCCGCCGAGCGCCGCGAAGATCTCGCCGGCTGGATCGAGCCGTTCGCGCCGATCCGCACCGGCGCCGCGATCGTGCTGCGGCTGTTGCGCGAGAACAGCCGCGTGAGCCGCCACACGGCGACGCGCGGCGTGTTTCAGCTCATGCTGACGACGGCGAAGGTCGCGCAACTGCTGCGACTGCGCCTCGAGCACAGCCCGCCCTACGTTCCCGAGATCAGCGCGAACAAGTACGCGCTCAACATCCGCTTCATCGGCGTCTCGGGCATGGACCGCGGCAACGTCGTCGACCAGGACGTCGACTTCGAGCTCGCGTTCTGCAATCTCTGACGAACGTCGGAGTCACCGTCGCGGCGGCCGGCGTTCATCGCGCCGCGCGCGAAGCCGCGATCCAGGGAATCGCCGGCCAGCGATCGCTGTCCAACGGCGGCGACCTCGCGCCAGCGGGGTCGCGAGGCATTCTTTACCCTTGGAGGCTTCGATGATTCGATCCACAACGTGCAGGCTCGGAGTGGCCGTCGCGCTCGCCGCGCTCGCGGTCGGCGCGAACGCCCAGCCCGCCACGAACGCACCAGGCAAGGCGGGTTCGACGGCGGCGGCGAGCACCCACGACGCTTCGAAAGCGCCGTCCGCGATGAAGAAGTCCACGACGGCCAAGTCGACGCGCGCGAAATCCGCGGCGACGAAGTCGCAAATGGGCCATGGCGGCATGGCGACGCATCGTGCGGCGGCCAATCAGGGCAACCGTTCGAACGCGATGGAAGCGAACCGCGGTGATTCGGCCTACCGCGCGGCGCTACGTGCGTGCGTGACGGGACCGGCGTCGCAACGCGACAGCTGCCTCGACGATGCGATCTCGCGTTACGCGCGCACCTGAAACGCGCTACGCGGCGCGCTTCCAGAACTCGGCGGACGCGATGCGCGCGCCTTCGGCCATCGCCGCGAACTTCGCCCACACGACGTCGGCGTCGACCGCGGCCTGCCCGACCCACGTCCCGTAGCCGCAGTCGCTTCCGGCGATCACGTTCTCGCGCCCGACGAGGTTCGCGTAGCGCGCGATGCGCTGGGCGACGACCTCGGGGTGCTCGATGAAGTTCGACTTCGATTCGATCACGCCGGGGACGAGGAGCTTCCCCTCGGGGAGCTTGACCGATTCGAAGAGCCTCCATTCGTGCGCGTGGCGCGGATTCGCGGCCTCGAGCACGATCGCCGACGGCTTCGCGCGAAACACGATGTCGATGACGTCCGCGAGCGGCACGTCGCAATGGTGCGGTCCTTCGTAGTTGCCCCAGCAGAGATGCATGCGCAGCTGCTCCGCCGGGATGTTTCGCAACGCGTGGTTCAGCGCCTCGACGTGCATCTGCGCCTTGCGGCGGAACTCGGGAAGCGAGAGGTCGGCATACTGGATGTGCCGGCCCATCCCGAGGTCGGGGCAGTCGATCTGCAGCAGGAAGCCGGCGTTGGCGACCGTCTCGTATTCGTGCCGCATCGCCTCGGCGATCGCCGCGAGGTACGCCTCCTCGCTGCCGTAGTAATCGTCGCGGAAGAACAACGACACGACGCCCGGTGATGCGGCGGTGAGGAACGCGTCTTCCACGCGCTCGCGCGCCGGAGCCGGCAGCGCATCGAGTGCGGCGCGCAAGTGCGCGGTGTCGGTCCGCGCGGCGTCGGGATCGCGTACGCCGATCGCCGCGTTGCACGCCGGCGTCTTGCGCCGCGAGCGGCCCGGGTCGCCGAACACGCGCTTCGCGAGGTTGGGAAAGCCGACGAGATCCTGATAGACGAACGTGTTGCCACTGCCGCCGAAGCCGGCGAGCCGATCCTTGACGTAGGTCGCGTAGCTCGGCTTGCTCATCTCCCCGTCGCCCACGACGTCGATGCCGGCGTCGACCTGCTTGCGCACGACTTCGTCGACGGCCTGCGCAACGCGCCGCTCGAGCGCCGCGCGTTCCACCGGGACGCCCTCCTCGCGCGCGTACATCGTGCGGACGAGGTCGTCGGGACGCGGAAGACTTCCGGTGTGCGTCGTCAGGAAGCGGTCAGTGCTTCGGCGCATGGCGTACCTGTCTTGAGGAAATCGGAAGGCGGCGCGAACGCGTTTACTATAAGCCGATGCAGGCGGCGCGCAACGTCATCGCGCATCTCGACATGGACGCGTTCTACGCGTCGGTCGAACTGCTGCGCTATCCGGAGCTTCGCGGCAAGCCGGTCGTCATCGGCGGCGGCGGCCGGCACCGACCAATCGAGACGGTGGACCCGGTCACGCGCGAGCGCGTGCGCTCGTTCTCGACGCTGCATGGCTATCGCGGTCGCGGCGTGATCACGACCGCGACATACGAAGCGCGCGCGTTCGGATTGCGCTCGGCGATGGCGATGGCCAAGGCCGCGGCGCTCGCGCCCGAGACGATACTTCTGCCCGTCGATTTCGATCGCTACCGCGCGCATTCGCGAACGTTCAAGGCCGCGGTCCGCTCGATCGCGCCGCGCATCGAGGATCGCGGGATCGACGAGATCTACATCGACCTGACCGACCATGTCGGCACCGGGCCAACGATGCAAGACGCGAACCCGATCGATGCATGCCGCGAGGCGATCGTCGCGCTGGCGCGCTCGCTGAAGGAGGCGGTACGCGCGGCCACCGACCTCTCGTGCTCGATCGGCGTGGCCCCGAACAAGCTGCTCGCCAAGATCGCGTCCGATCTCGACAAGCCCGACGGCCTCACGCTGATCGGCGACGGCGATCTCGAGCGCCGCATCTGGCCGTTGCCCGCACGCACCATCAACGGCATCGGCCCGAAGACCGCGATCAGGCTCGAAGCGCTCGGCATCCGAACGATCGGCGAACTCGCGCGCGCCGATCCCGCGTTCCTCGTCGACACGTTCGGCCGCGCACACGGCGAGTGGATGCACGCGGCGTCGCACGGCCGCGACGCGCGGCCGGTCGTCACCGAGAGCGAGCCGCAATCGATCAGCCGCGAAACGACGTTCGAGCACGACTTGTCGCCGCGCCGCGATCGCGACGCGCTCGCCGCGATCTTCACCGACCTTTGCGACGGCGTAGCCGACGACCTGCAGCGCAAGGGCTACGCCGGACGCACGATCGGCGTGAAGCTTCGATACGACGATTTCACGACGGTCACGCGCGACCGCACGCAGCGCGAGGCGACGCAGGACCCGGCGCTCATCCGGCACGTCGCGGCGCAATGCATTCGCCGCGCGCCGCTTACGCGGCCGCTGCGCCTGATGGGCGTGCGCGCCGGTGCGCTCGTGCGCGCCGGTGCGATCGCGCACATCGCGCGCGAGCCGCTTCCGCAGACCGCCGACCTCTTCGATTAGCGCAGCGTGCGGCGCTTCCTGCCGGTCGTCGCGGTGCGCTTGGGCGGTTTCGCCGTCGGCGTTTGCGCCGCGATCTCGTCGCGCAGCCACGCGCGGAACAGCGCGAGTTTCGGCGAATCGGCCATGCGCGGCGGATAGACGAGGTAGTAGCGGCGCGGGCCGGGCACGTCGATGTCGAAGAGCCGCACCAGCAAGCCGTTGCGGATGTCGTTGCCGATCAGCGATGCCCGCGCGAGCGCGATCCCCTGGACGTCGACGGCGGCCTGCAGCATCAGCGACGAGTCGTTGAAGATCGGGCCGCGGTCGGGCTCGGGCCAGTCGAGGCCGACCGCTTCGAACCACGGCTTCCAGAACTCGTCGTCGGAGCGAAGCAGCGTGTGGTGGGCGAGATCGGCCGGCTCGCGCGGCAGTTTGGGCAGCCGCGGGCTGCACACCGGGAAGAACACGTCGCGCAACAGCTCCTCGGCCGTGACGCCCGGCCATCGGCCGGCGCCCCAGCGCACGGCGACGTCCACATCGTCGCGCTGGAAGTCGACGAGCGCCGAACCCGCGCGCACGTCGAGATCGACGTCCGGGTGCTTGCGGATGAAGCTTCCGAGCCGTGGCAGCAGCCAGCGTGCGGCGAACGAGGGCGTCACGCTGACGCGAAGCCGCCGCGCGCTGGTGCGCTCGCTCGCCTCGCGGATCGCGTCCGCGATATCGGCGAGCGCCGCGCGAACGCGCGTGGCGAGTCGCGCGCCGGCGTCGCTGATTCGAATGCCGCGTCCCGCACGCTCGACGAGGCGCACGCCGAGCGTCGCCTCGAGCGACTTGATCTGGTGACTGATCGCGCCGTGCGTCAGCGAAAGCGCATCGGCGGCTTTCGTGAGGCTGCCGAGGCTTGCAACCGCTTCGAAGGCGCGCAGCGCCTGCATCGGCGGAATGCGCGGGACCATCGTTCGCTCGTCAATGTGTCAATTCTGCTCACATATTAAGGCAAAACAAATCGATTGTCGCGATGGCGATCCATCCCTAGACTGCGAAGCGTTTTCCCAAAGTGGGCGGAGCATCTGATCATGAGAACTAAATTGTCTTCCCAATCGCTCGTCGAGACCGTCGTGACGCTCGCCGCCGCGTTGCTGTTGACGTTCGCCGGGTACGAGATGCTGACGGGCGTTTCGGCCGACAGCGCATTGATGCAGGCGGTCGCCGCGACGCATCACGGTGCCTGATCGCCGGGCCGGCAAGGCCGGTCAATGCGCCTGCCGTTCGCCGGCGGGCGGAGGGGGCACAATGACAGCATGGCTTGCCTCGACGACCGGCCGTGAACGTTCGCACCGTGAAGTGCCCGCAATGCCACGCCGACGTGCCGTGGACGCCGGCGTCGAAGTGGCGCCCGTTCTGCTCGGAGCGCTGCAAGACGATCGATCTCGGCGCGTGGGCCAGCGAGCGGTATCGGATCGAGACGCCGGAGGCGCCCAACCCGGCCGATCGCGGCGACCAGGAAACGTAGGGCGGCCGTTGCTTCGACGCGCGCGTCGAGCAAACGACGTCGAGTCGGCCTGACCTAAGTGCCCGGCCAGGCGCCGCGGCGCATCGCGACGCCGTGTGCGCCGTGCTCGATCGCGGTGTCGACATCGGCGTACGTCAAGCCGCCGAGCGCGAACACCGGCACGCGCGTGCCGGCGAGCGCGCGAGCGAAGCCGTTCCACCCGAGCGGCGATGCATCGACATGCGAGGGCGTCCGGCGCACCGGCCCGAGCACCACGAAGTCGAGGTCGAGGTCCGACGCATGCAGCACGTCGGCGGCGGTGTGGCACGATGCACCGACGAGCAGGTCGTTCGGGCGCGACGTCGCCCCCGCGAGTTGCACCGACGTCCAGTGCACGCCGTCGGCGCCCGACGTTCGCGCGAGCTCTTCATCGGCGTTGACGAGCACGCGCGCGCCGGCGCGTCGTGCCAGGGGTAACAGGCGCGCGACGAACGCACGCACGCGCCCGCCATCCCAAGGCTTCTCGCGCACCTGCACGAGGCGCACGCCCTGCGCGAGCGCGTGCCCCATCCGCGCGAGAAAAACGTCTTCGCCGACGTCGCTCGCACACGTGATTGCGTAGATCGACGGCAGGCGCAGCGCCGCGAGCACGCGCGTGTTCGCGGGCAAGAGCGGCGCGACGTCGATCGCGAACGGATCCTGCCACGCGAACGCCTGGCCGTCGTAGCCGACGGGCTCGCCGTCGAAGGCGCGCACGCGGAAGAAATGGAGCTCGACGTTCGCGTGCGGGTAGACGTAGCGCTGCACGAGCCAGGGCGAGGCGTCGCGCACGTGCAGCCCGAGCTCCTCGCGCAATTCGCGTACGAGCGCGTCGCGCGGCGTCTCGGGGGGCTCGAGCTTGCCGCCGGGAAATTCCCAATAGCCTGCGTAGACCTTGCCTTGCGGACGCTGCGCGAGCAGCACCTTGCCGCCGCGCTCGATCACGGCGGCCGCCACCACCGTCAAGCTCACGGAGCGTTCGCGTCGAGTGCGCGCCCGCCCGCGTAGTGCCGCGCGAACTGCCACGCGACGCGGCCGCTGCGCGAGCCGCGGGACAACGCGAATTGCAGCGCCTCGCGCGTGCGCGCGTCGGCGTCCGCGCCGGATGAGGCAGCCGGCACGCCGAAATGCGCGAGCCATCGCTCGACGGCGGCCAGATAGTCGTCCTGCACGAACGGATAGAACGAGATCCACAACCCGAAGCGCTCGGAGAGGGAAATCTTCTCCTCGACCGATTCGCCCGGGTGCACCTCGTCGCCGACGTGGCGCGTTTCAAGGTTCTCCGCGAAGTATTCGGGCAGCAGATGACGCCGATTCGACGTCGCGTAGATCAGCACGTTGGTCGACGCGCCCGCGATCGAGCCGTCGAGCATCACCTTGAGGGCCTTGTAGCCCGCCTCGCCGGCATCGAACGTCAAATCGTCGCAGAAGACGATATAGCGATAAGGTGACGAGGCGAGGCGTTCGGCGATGTCGGGAAGATCGACGAGATCGGCCTTGTCGACCTCGACCAGCCGCAGGCCCTCGGCCGCGTGGCGCGCGAGCATCGCTTTGACCAGCGACGACTTGCCGGTGCCGCGCGAGCCGGTGAGGAGCACGTTGTTCGCAGGCAGGCCAGCGACGAACTGCCGCGTGTTGCGCTCGACCGCCCGCTTTTGCGCGTCGATCGCGACGAGGTCGTCGAGGTCGATCGCATGCGGGTGGAGCACCGCCTGCAGGTCGCCGCGGCCGTTGCGCTTGCGCCAGCGTGCGGCGGTCACGTCCCCCCAGTCGGGGTCGGGCGTGAGCGGCGGAAACAGCGCCTCGACGCGCGCGAGCAGCGACTCGGCACGTGCAACGAGCGTGCGCAACTCCTCGTTCACGATCTGTAATCCGCGTTGATCGATACGTAATCGTGCGAGAGGTCGCACGTCCACACGCTCGCGCGCGCGCCGCCGCGGCCGAGATCGACGTGCACGGCGATCTCGCTTGCCTTCATCACGCGCTGGCCCTGCGCCTCCGTGTAGCTCGGCGCGCGGCCGCCACGATCGACGACGAGCACGTCGTCGAGCCGCAACGAGACCGTCGACGGATCGAGGTCGCGCGGGGCGGCGTTGCCGATCGCACACACGATGCGGCCGAGATTGGGATCCGACGCGAAGAACGCCGTCTTGACCAGCGGCGAGTGCGCGATCGCGAACGCGATGCGCTTGCATTCTTCGACCTCGCGGCCGCCGCGCACGTCGATCGTGATGAACTTCGTCGCGCCCTCGCCGTCGCGCACGATCGCCTGCGCGAGCTCGACCGCGAGCTCCTCGATCGCCTTCCTGATCGCGCCAAGGCGCGGATCGTGCGGATCGAGAATCGACGCGATGCCGGCTTTCGCGGTCGCCGCGAGCACGAAGCTGTCGTTGGTCGACGTATCGCCGTCGACGCTCGCGCGATTGAAGGAAACGTCGGCGACCTCGCGCACCAGCGTTTGCAGCACGGGGAACGCGATCGGCGCGTCGGTCGCGATGAACGCCAGCATCGTCGCCATGCCGGGATGAATCATCCCGGCGCCCTTGGCGATGCCCGTGACGGTGACGCGCAAGCCGTGCTCGTCGATAAGTCGCGACGCGCCCTTCGGCACGGTGTCCGTCGTCATGATCGCGCGCGCCGCCGCGAACCAGCCGTCGTCGCGCAGCGCCGTATGCGCCTTTCCGATGCCCTCGACGACGCGGTCAACGGGCAACGGCTCCATGATGACGCCGGTCGAGAACGGCAGCACTTGCGACGGTGCGCAGTCGGCGAGCTGCGCCGCGCGCACGCACGTCGCTTCCGCCGCCGCGACACCGGCATCGCCGGTGCCCGCGTTCGCATTGCCGGCGTTGATCACGAGCGCGCGAAGGTCGAGCGCCTGCGCGTGCTGCTGGGCGAGATGTGCGCGGCAGACGGTGACGGGCGCCGCGCAGAACGCGTTCTGCGTGAATACGCCGGCGCCAACCGTTCCCGGCGCCGCCTCGATCAGCACGACGTCGTCGCGGTCCCAGTTCTTGATGCGCGCCGCCGCGGTGCCGAGGCGGATGCCGGGCACGGGCAGCAGCGACTCAGGCGTCGGAGGCGTGTAATCGACGGCCATGGGCTAGCCGGGCGTTGACCGAAGACGCTCGGCTGGACGGATGCCGTAGCGAGCGCCGAGCGAGGACACCACGAAGCATGCGAGCCGCGCAGTAGGCAGACGTCAGCCGAGCCGGCCGTGGCAGTGCTTGTATTTCTTGCCTGATCCACAGGGGCACGGATCGTTGCGCCCCACCTTCTCGCCCGCGCGCACGAAGGGCGGCGCGACGGCGACCGCCACGGCGGTATCGCCGTTGCCGTTGTCGCCATTGCCGGACAGCGCCTGATCGAAGTCGGCGTGCTGGTACTGCACGTTGCTGACCGCGGGCTCGGGCTCGACCGCCTGCACGTCGGCCTCCGAGCGCACCTGCACGGTGAGCACGACGCGCACGACGTCCTGCTTGATGCGATCGAGCATGTCCGAGAAGAGCTCGAACGCCTCGCGCTTGTATTCCTGCTTCGGATTCTTCTGCGCGTAGCCGCGCAGGTGGATGCCCTGGCGCAAGTGATCGAGCGATGCGAGGTGCTCGCGCCAATGATGGTCGAGCGTCTGAAGCATGAGACTGCGCTCGAACTGGCGCATCAGCTCGGTACCGACCGCGGCCTCCTTTCCCCGCCACGCATCCTCGGCGAGCTTCTCGATGCGCTCGCGCAACGCATCGTCGTCGAGGTCGGGCTCGGCCTTGAGCCACTCCGCGACCGGAGCCTGGACCTGGTACTCCGATGCGAGCGTCGCCTGGAGGCCCGCGATGTCCCATTGCTCCTCGACCGATTCCGGCGGAATCGCGCGCTTGAACATCGCATCGACTTCGCCGCGAATCATGTTGCCGATCGTCTCGGCCACGTCATCGCTTTCGAGCAGCTCGTTGCGCTGCTGGTAGATGACGCGACGCTGGTCGTTCGCGACGTCGTCGTATTCGAGCAGTTGCTTGCGAATGTCGAAGTTGCGCGCCTCGACGCGGTTTTGCGCCTTCGCGATCGACCGGTTGACGATCGTGTGCTCGATCGGCTCGCCTTCCGGCATCTTCAGTCGCTGCATGATCCCCGACAGCCGCTCGCCGCCGAAAATGCGCAGCAGCGGATCCTCGAGCGACAGGTAGAAACGCGACGAGCCGGGGTCGCCCTGGCGCCCCGACCGCCCGCGCAACTGGTTGTCGATGCGCCGCGATTCGTGCCGCTCGGTGCCGACGATGTGGAGGCCCCCGGCCTTCACGACCGCATCGTGCCGCTCCTGCCATTCGGCGCGCAGCGCGTCGATCTGTCGCTGCCGCTCGTCGAGCGGAAGACTCTCGTCCTCGCGGATCTTCAGGAGCTGCGGCTCGATCGTGCCGCCAAGCACGATGTCGGTGCCGCGACCCGCCATGTTCGTCGCGATCGTGACGACGCCGGGACGTCCCGCCTGCGCGACGATCTCGGCCTCGCGGGCGTGCTGCTTCGCGTTCAGCACCTGATGCGGCAGACGCTCCTTGTCGAGGTGCATCGACAGCATCTCCGAGTTCTCGATCGACGTCGTGCCGACGAGCACCGGCTGGCCGCGCTGGTGGCAATCCTTGATGTCGGCGATGATCGCGCTGACCTTCTCGGCGAGCGTGCGGAACACGAGGTCGTTCTCGTCCTTGCGCACCATCGGCAGATTGGTCGGGATCACCACCGTCTCCAGGTGGTAGATCTGCTGGAACTCGAACGCTTCGGTATCCGCGGTGCCCGTCATGCCGGCGAGCTTCTGGTACATGCGGAAGTAGTTCTGGAACGTGATCGACGCGAGCGTCTGGTTCTCTTTCTGGATCGGCACCCCTTCCTTCGCCTCGACCGCCTGGTGCAAGCCGTCGGACCAGCGGCGCCCGGGCATCAGCCGTCCGGTGAACTCGTCGACGATGATCACCTCGCCGTTCTGTACGACGTAATGCTGGTCGCGATGGAACAGCGCGTGCGCGCGCAGCGCCGCGTAAAGATGGTGGACGAGCGAGATGTTGTGCGCGTCGTAGAGGCTCGAGCCGGGCGGCGTCAGGCCGGCGGCGGCGAGCAGCTGCTCGACCTTCTCGTGCCCTTCCTCGGAGAGCAGCACCTGGTGCGCCTTCTCGTCGACCCAGTAGTCGCCGGA
>DASTGT010000011.1:0-6823 GCA_035718935.1 Casimicrobiaceae bacterium | reverse complement strand
GTCTTTCGGGCACCTCGGGTACGTCGGGTCTGTCGGGCACCTCGGGTACGTCGGGTCTGTCGGGCACCTCGGGTACGTCGGGCACCTCCGGTCTGTCGGGTACGTCGGGTTTGTCGGGTACCTCGGGTCTGTCGGGTACCTCGGGTACGTCGGGCACCTCCGGTCTGTCGGGCACGTCAGGCACATCGGGTCTGTCCGGTACATCCGGTCTATCGGGCACCTCCGGTCTGTCGGGCACCTCCGGTACGTCGGGTCTGTCCGGCACGTCGGGTCTGTCGGGTACGTCCGGTCTGTCCGGCACGTCGGGTCTGTCGGGTACGTCCGGCACGTCAGGCACCTCGGGTACGTCCGCGGTAAACAAGTAACGCGCTCCTCGCCCGTTTTCCCTTCGAGCGACCGCCGGCCCTGGCCGGCGGTTTCGCTTTTGCAGCGCCGCTCCATTATTCTTCGGCGGTCCCAAACCGACGCGGAGAGCTTCGTGCGCGCTGCAATCCTGGCGATCCTGCTATTCGTCATGCCCGTGATGGCGTGCGCCGGCGATTCCCTCGACCTGTCGTATGTCGAAACCAAGGATGGCAAGCTCGTCTATTTCAATCCGCTCGGCTACCTCGCTCCATACGCCGTACGCAGCTGGACCAATTCGATGGCGTGGCAACGACGCACATTCGACTGGAAGCCGTCCGAGCCGACGACCGTTTACCTGAACGACTTTGCGGACTTCGGCAACGCCCACGCGATGGGCGCGCCGCACAACGTGGTTACGTTCGATGTCGCGCCCGTGTCGCGTGCGTTCGAAACCTATCCGGCGAGCGAGCGCCTGTATTCGTTCATGAATCACGAGATGGTGCACATCGCGAACGACGATGTGGCGAACGACGAGGACAGGCGCTGGCGCCGCTTTTTCCTGGGGAAGGTCGCGCCCAACGTCCAGAATCCCGAGACGCTTCTCTACAGCTATCTCACCATTCCGCGCTTCGACTCGCCGCGCTGGTTCCTGGAAGGTGCCGCCGTCTTCATGGAGACCTGGATGGACGGCGGGCTGGGGCGGGCCCAAGGCGGTTACGACGAGATGGTGTTCCGCGCGATGGTGCGCGACGGCGCGCGCTTCTACGACCCGCTCGGACTCGTATCGCGCGGCGTGCAGGTCGACTTCCAGATCGGCGCGAACGCATACCTCTGGGGTACGCGCTTCTTCACCTATCTCGCGTACACCTACTCGCCTCGCAAGGTCGTCGAGTGGATGAAGCGCTCGCCCGACAGCAAGCGCTATTACGCGGATCAGTTCGAGCATGTCTTCGGCGTGTCGCTCGATCAGGCATGGCAGAACTGGATCGCGTTCGAGCGCGACTTCCAGAAACGTAACCTCGCCGAAGTCGCGAAACATCCGCTCACGCCGTATCGCGAGCTCGGCGCCGGCGCGGTCGGCTCGATCTCACGCATGTACTACGACGAGAAGACCGAGACCATCTATGCCGCGTTTCGCTATCCCGGTTTCGTCGAGCATGTCGGCGCGCTGAACACGCGCGACGGCACCGAACGACGGCTTGCCGACATCACGGGCGGCAAGCTCTACAAGGTCACGTCGTTCGCCTACGACGCCGACAGCGGCACCGCGTTCTTCACCAACGACAATACCGCGTATCGCGATCTGATGTCGGTCGACGTGCATACCGGGGAGCAGAAGCTCCTCCTACGCGACGCACGTATCGGCGAGCTGGCGTTCAACCGCGTCGATCGTTCGTTGATGGGCGTGCGCCATGTTTTCGGCCAGACGCAGTTCGTGCGGGTCCCGTACCCGTACGACTCCTATCAGGTCGTCTTCAACTTCAACTACGGCTATCTTCCGTACGACCTCGACGTCTCGCCCGACGGTACGCTGCTCTCGGCATCGATGACCGACCCCAACGCCGACGAATACCTGCGAGTGTGGCGGCTCGACAAGATGCTCGCAGGTGACATCAAACCGATCTCCGAGTTTCGCTTCGGCCAGGCGACGCCCGAAAGCTTCGTGTTCTCGCCCGACGGACGCTATCTCTACGGCAGCGCGTATTACACGGGCGTATCGAACGTCTACCGTTATGAAGTCAAGAGCGGCGACGTGCAGGCGGTTTCCAACACGGACGTCGGATTCTTTCGTCCGGTCCCGCTCGCCGACGGCCGCCTCATCGTGCTGACGTTCACCGCCGCAGGATTCGTCCCGGCCATCATCGAGCCGCGGCCGCTGCAGGACGTGGGCGCCATCAAATTCCTCGGTACGGCGCTCGTGGACAAGTATCCCGAACTCGAGGCCTGGCAGGTTCCGCCGCCCAGCACGGTCAACTACGAAAGCCAGGTGACGCGAAGCGGCCCTTACGAGCCCTTGGAACACGCGGGTCTCGACAACGCCTACCCGATCCTTCAGGGATACAAGAATTCGATCGGCCTCGGCTATCACGCGAACTTTGGCGATCCGCTCGGATTCTTCAACCTCGGAGTGACGGCCGCGTACACGCCTACCGGCGGCCTGCGAGGCAACGAGCGCGGGCATTTCGATGTCGACGCCCACTACCTGTTCTGGCGCGGCAGCCTCGCCTGGAATCGCTCCGATTTCTACGATCTGTTCGGGCCGACGAAGACGAGCCGCAAAGGATTGGCCGCCAAGCTCGGCTATGACGATCTGCGCATCTATCAGGATCCCCTCAAGTTCTTCGTGAGCTACGATCTCGAGTACTACGATCACATCGACACGCTGCCGAACGCGCAGAACGTCCGCACGCCGTTCACGCGTCTCAGCGTGGCGAAGGTGGGGTTCCATTACACCGATGTGCACCAGTCGATCGGCGCGGTCGACGACGAGAAGGGATCCCTGTGGGACGTGGTCGTGAAGGCGAATCACGCAGGCAGCGATACGCCTGTGCTGGTCCGCGGAAATTTTGATTACGGTATCCCGCTACCGGTGGCGAATTCATCGGTATGGCTCCGTACGGCGGCGGCGATCAGCACCGGACGCCGCTCTGATCCGCTCGCGAACTTCTACTTCGGAGCCTTCGGCAACAACTACGTCGACAATGGCGCCATCAAGCGGTATCGCGAATACGAGGCGATGCCGGGATTCGGCATCGACGAGATCAGCGCGTTGAACTTCGCGCGCGAGCTGGTCGAATGGAACCTGCCGCCGATCGTCTTCGAATCGGTCGGCACGCCGGGCTTCTACCTCAATTGGCTGAGGCCGGCGGTGTTCGGCGCATTTCTCTGGACCGATCCCGCCAACCGCAGCCGCCGCAGCGACTACCAGAGCCTCGGAACGCAAGTGGACTTGCGCTTCCATGTGCTGCACTGGTACGACATGACGCTGTCCGTCGGGTACGCGATCGGCTTTCGCGGGGGCAAGCGCGCCGGCGACGAGGTGATGGTGTCGCTCAAGATCCTGTAGGCAGCAGCGCCGATGGGCGTGCTCGCGCTGCTTCTCCACGTCATCGTCGGGGTCCTCCCGGTGCTGGCGTTTCTGGCCGCGCTCGTCATGCTCGACAGCTACAAGCTCGTGACGATCCGCACGGTTGTCGCCGTCGTCGCGGCGGGCTTCGTCGCAGCCGTCGTCTGCTATTACGTGAACGGCTACTTCGCCGGTGCGATGGCACTCGACTTTCGCAGCTACAGCCGGTACGTCGCGCCGGTCGTCGAGGAACTCGCCAAGGCGCTCATCGTCGTTGCGTTGATCCGCGCGCACCGCGTCGGCTTCCTCGTCGATGCCGCGATCCTCGGGTTCGCGGTCGGGACCGGCTTCGCGATCGTCGAGAACGTCTATTACCAATACCTCGTTCCCAATGCCACGGTGGGCACGTGGATCGTTCGAGGCTTCGGCACCGCGATCATGCACGGCGGCTCAACCGCAATCTTCGCCATGGCGGGCCTTGCCTTACGAGAGCGCGCGGGTGGGCTCGCGTCCGTGGCGTTCCTGCCCGGCTTCGCGATGGCGGTCGTGCTGCACGCCGCCTACAACCATGCGTGGTTGCCGCCGATGCTCTCGACGCTCGCCGTGCTCGTCATCCTCCCGCCGCTCATGTATGCGGTGTTTCAGCGCAGCGAGCAGGCGACTGCGAGGTGGCTCGGTGAAGGCTTCGACGCCGACGCGGCGATGCTCGAGTCGCTGACGTCCGGACACTTCGGCGATTCGCCGGCCGGGCAGTACCTCGCCTCGATACGTTCGCGCTTCCAGGGAACCGTCGTCGCCGACCTGCTGTGCTACCTGCGCCTGCACAGCGAGCTCGCGCTGCGCGCGAAGGGCGTCCTGATGATGCGCGAAAGCGGCTTCGACGCGAGCGTGGATGCGGCGACGCGGGAGAAGCTCGCGGAAATGGAGTTCCTCTCGCACAGCATCGGCGCCACCGGACGGCTTGCGCTGATGCCGCTGCTGCACGCGGGCCACCGTGAGTTGTGGCAGTTGCGAATGCTCGCGAGCCAGACCTCCTGACCGGCTGATTGCAGGAGCCGGAGCGGATCGGAGCGTTGGTTCAGAGGTGCCATCGTCCGCGACGCTTGCACCTCCGACACCAACTGCGGTCAGAGCCTCGTCCGGTCGCTCACGCGCGCGGCGCCGCGCTGTAGGCGAGCTCGAGCCGTTCGGCGACGACGCGCTCCAGCACCTCGGCTGAATACGGCTTCATCAACGCCATCGCACCGTTGTCGGTGAGGGCTTCGACCGCACTGTTGTAACCGGTACAGAAGATGACCGGCAGGCCAGGCCGCAATGCATTCAGCCGCTCGGCAAACTCCAGGCCGTCGATATCGGGCATGACGACATCGGAGAACACAAGGTCGACGGGCGCGCCTTCCTCGATTCGCTCCAAGGCTTCGCCAGCGGATCCGACGAGCGAAACGGTGCAGCCGAACGTTTCGAGAAGCTTGCCGGCCGCCTCGGCGCCGTCGCTGTCGTCGTCGACCACCAGCACCCGCGCCCCCTTGGTGATCGAATTCGAACGTTTCATCAAATCCGACATCATTTCAACTCCCCCGTCTTTTGGACAGCACGAAAAATATACCGCGAATCAACGCTCGCGCCAATTTGTAGGATTTACAAGGAGTGCAGAAGGTCAGTTCTTCGCACGCGTAGCTGCTAATGGGACAATTGGCCGATCACCCGCAACGAGGTAAGCCGATGGAAGTCGTCGACACGAGAACCCGTTCCAGCGACGAAGTCGCAACCATCCTGCATGCGCTGACCGCATTGAAGCGCGGCGATGCGTCGGTGCGCCTGCCGGCCGAATGGCACGGCGTCCTCGGTCGCGTGGCCGACGCATTCAACGACGTCGTCGAGCGTAACGAGCACATGGCTCAGGAGTTGTCGCGGCTGTCGGTCGTCGTTGGCAAGCAGGGCAAGCTCGCACGCCGTGCCAACCTCGGTGAAGTGAGCGGTTTCTGGGCGACGTCGATCGATTCCGTCAATCAATTGATCGACGATCTCGTGCACCCGACGAGCGAAACCGCGCGCGTGATCGGCGCGGTCGCCAAGGGCGATCTGTCGCAGACGATGGCCCTCGAGGTCGACGGCAAGCCGCTGCAGGGCGAGTTCCTGCGCACCGCGAAGACCGTCAACACGATGGTGGATCAGTTGGGCTCGTTCGCCGCCGAGGTGACGCGTGTGGCACGCGAAGTCGGCACCGAGGGCAAGCTCGGCGGACAGGCGAAGGTGAAAGGCGTCGCCGGCACGTGGAAGGACCTCACCGACAGCGTGAATTCGATGGCGGGCAACCTCACGGCGCAGGTGCGCAACATCGCCGACGTGACGACCGCGGTCGCCAAGGGCGACCTGTCGAAGAAGATCGCGGTCGACGTGAAGGGCGAGTTCCTCGAGCTCAAGAACACGATCAACACGATGGTCGATCAGCTGCGGTCGTTCGCGTCGGAAGTGACGCGTGTCGCGCGCGAGGTCGGCACCGAAGGCAAGCTCGGCGGGCAGGCGCGCGTCGAGGGCGTGTCGGGCACCTGGAAGGACTTGACCGACAGCGTGAACTTCATGGCCGGCAACCTGACCGGCCAGGTGCGCAACATCGCGGACGTCACGAAAGCGGTGGCGAGCGGCGACCTGTCGAAGAAGATCACCGTCGACGTGAAGGGCGAGATCCTCGAGCTCAAGAACACGATCAACACGATGGTCGACCAGCTCGGCTCGTTCGCGTCCGAAGTGACGCGCGTGGCGCGCGAGGTCGGCACGGAAGGGCGCCTCGGGGGACAGGCCGACGTGCAGGGCGTGGCCGGCACGTGGAAGGACCTCACCGACAGCGTGAACTTCATGGCCGGCAACCTGACGGCCCAGGTGCGCAACATCGCCGACGTCACGAAAGCCGTGGCGAATGGCGACCTGTCCAAGAAGATCACGGTCGATGTGAAGGGCGAGATCCTGGAGTTGAAGAACACCATCAACACCATGGTGGACCAGCTCTCCGCCTTCGCATCGGAGGTGACCCGCGTGGCCCGCGAAGTGGGCACGGAGGGGGTGCTGGGCGGCCAGGCCAACGTGCCCGGCGTGGCCGGCACGTGGAAGGACCTGACGGACAGCGTGAACTTCATGGCCAGCAACCTGACGGGCCAGGTGCGCAACATCGCCCTGGTGACCACGGCGGTGGCCAACGGCGACCTGAGCCAGAAGATCACGGTGGACGTGCGCGGCGAGATCCTGGAGCTGAAGAACACCATCAACGCCATGGTGGATTCGCTGCGGGTCTTTGCCGACGAGGTGACGCGCGTGGCCAAGGAGGTGGGCACCGAGGGCAAGCTGGGGGGCCAGGCCGAGGTGCCGGGCGCCGCGGGCACCTGGCGGGCGCTCACCGACAACGTGAACGCCATG
>DASTGT010000010.1:0-10765 GCA_035718935.1 Casimicrobiaceae bacterium | reverse complement strand
AGGTCGACGTAGATCACGCCCGTCGCGCGCTTGCCGGTGCTGTCGAGCAACACCTTCGTCACGCTGCCGTGCGTGCGCAGCTCGAAGTTGTCCTTCTTCAGCAGGACCGGAAAGATCGTGCTTTGCGGGCTCGACTTCGAGTAGTTGCCGCAGCCGAACCACTCGCAGAAGCCGCAATACGTGCATTCGCCCATCTGCACGCCGTAAATGTTCTCGTAGGCCTTCGACGTATTCGCGGCGGGACAGGGAAACGGCTTGTAGCCGACTTCCTTCGCGGCCTTGTCGAACAGCACGGTGCCGTAGCTGCGCTTGAGCGGCGGGAGCGGAAAGCCGCGCTTGCGCGGGCCTTCGAAGGGATTGCCGCCTTCGTGAATCGTGCCGTCGATGTTGCCGGCGTTGCCCGACACGCCGAGCAGGTATTCGAAGCGATCGTAGTAGGGCTCGAGGTCCTCGTACGTCACGCCCCAATCCTGGATCGTCATGTCGGCGGGAACGAACTGCTTGCCGTAGCGTTGCTCGATGTGCGAGCGCTGCAGGAAATCAGTGGGCAGAAAGCGCCAGTTCTGGCCATTCCAATGCACGCCCGCGCCGCCGGCGCCCGCGGCGGGCTTGAACGAGCCGAGGTGGCGCATCGGCAGCGCCGTCTGGTCCATCGAGTTTCGAAACGTCAGCGTCTCGCGCTCGGGTTCCTCGAACAGCTCATTGCGCACCGCGTAACGCAACTCGTCCTGGATTTGCGTCGTCGCGAAGTCGGGTACCGTGTCGCGAAACGCACCGCGTTCGATCGCCAGCACCTTGAGCCCTTCCTCGGTCAGCTCCTGCGCGAGGATGCTCGCGGTCCAGCCGAAGCCGACGAGGACGACGTCGACGGGTGGCAGCCGGGTCGCCATCACGTCTCCTTCACGCGCGTGCCGTCGCGCCCGAGAAGGCCGACGACCGGCATGTCGTAACGCTTGCCGTATTGCTCGATCTCGGCAAGGTAGTTGTAGCGGGGACCCGGGAAGCCGATCAGTTTCCAGCCGATGAAGTCGCGATTCCCTCCGTACATCGGGTCGGCGAGGAAGCCTTCGACCGTGTTCTGCAGCAGCATGTCGAAGAAATCCTTTGCCGGTGCGCGTGCGAGCTTCACGTCGCCTTTCTCGAGGCCGTGCAGGAATTCGTCCTGCGCGTTCTTATCCTGCTCGGCGAACGGTCGCTGGCCGTGCTTTCCGCACCAGTCGTCGATGTCGGCGATCGCGGTGCGATAGAGCTGGGCAGGCGTGAGCTTCAACTGGTAGCCCTGTTCCTTCGTGCCTTCCTTCCACGGGCCTTGCATGTACCAGGTCTCCGCACGGCCATACGGCCCGGAGAGCTGGTGATCGATGAACGTCGCGACGCCCGCTTCCTTCGCGCCGGGACCGAGCTCGTCGTTCGGGATGAGACGCGACACGGCGGCCTGCACGAACGTGTACTCGACCGCGGTGAAGTACGCATACGGCCCGGGCTTCGCGATCGAGTCGGCGCGCGCCGCGGGAACGAACCGCAGCGGCACGACCGTGGCGGCGGGCGGCAGCAGCGCCGCCTTGAGCACGCGGCGGCGGCCGGGAAGGAAGGACATGTCGGTGTCTTTCGCGTAGCGTCGGAAACTGCCTGTGGGACGTCTCCGACAAGTTGTAATAATTTGCATTGCGCGCCGTTTAACCACGGAAACGCCGCGTTTGCTACAACTTCGATTCGCGGCGCCTCTTCGCATTCGCACGCGAATCGGAATAAGATTGTTCGCGAAAGGCGGGTAATGCATGGCGATGGATCTGGCGGCGATGGAGGTGTTCGCCCGCGTGGTCGAGGCGCGCAGCTTCTCGGGTGCCGCGCGACGACTCGACATGTCGACCTCCGTCGTGAGCAAGTGCGTGACGCGGCTCGAGGAATCGCTCGGCGTTCGCCTGCTCAATCGCACGACGCGAAGCATCAGCCTCACCGAGATCGGACGCGAGTTTTACGCGCGCTGCTCGCACATCGTCGCCGCGGCAGAAGAGGCGCAGGCGTTGACGGCGGGTATGCAGGCCCAACCGCGCGGCGTGCTGAAAGTCAATGTTCCGGTGTCGTTCGGGATCCTGCACATCGTGCCCGCGCTCGGCGACCTGATGACCGACTGTCCCGGACTGGCGATCGACATGACGCTGTCCGATCGCGAAGTGCACCTCGCCGAGGAAGGCTACGACGTCGCCGTGTCGATCGCCGGTGAGCCGCGTGGCTCGCTCGTCGCGAGGAAGCTCGCCCCGATCCGCCGCCGCCTTTGCGCGGCGCCAGGCTATCTGAAGCGACGGCGCGTACCCGCGACGCTCGACGACCTCGCGCATCACGACTGCATCGTGCATTCACTGCCCGGCGGCGAGCGCGCCTGGCATTTCGAGAGCGACGACGGTGTCACGAGCGTCGAGGTGAACGGCTCGTTGCGCTTCGACAACGAGAACGCGATCCGCAAGGCTGCGCTCGCCGGCCTCGGCGTCGCGCTGCTGCCCACGTACATCGTCGGCGACGACGTTCGCGACGGTCGCTTGCGCCTGGTCCTGCCGGAACTGGAAGGGCCGCGGATGGGGCTCTTCGCCACCTATCTCCCGAATCGCTATCTCGCCGCGAAGGTGCGCGTCTTCGTCGATTATCTCGTTGCGATGTTCGGACCCGAACCGCAGTGGGACGCCGCGCCGCGGAGCAGCGCGCCTGCACGAGGTGTGTCGGCGGCGGCATCGCCTGTCGCCGGCGCGACACGGTGATCTGTACGAGACGCCTGCATTCGAAGCGCGCTGCGCGCCGCACGTGACGCTTCTCGATCCGCGCGCGCTGCTTTTGCGCATGTTCGATGCCGCGGTCGCTTCGGCGCAGCCGGAGCACGCACTGCCGCCCTGTCTGCCTACACCGCCACGCGGCCGGACGATCGTCGTCGGCGCGGGGAAGGCCGCGGCGACGATGGCGCGTGCATTCGAAACGTACTGGCCGATGCCGGTCGAAGGCGTCGTGGCGACGCGCTACGGTTACGCCGTGCCGTGCGAGCGCATCGAGGTGATCGAAACCGCGCACCCCATTCCGGACGACGCAAGCGTCGCGGCGGCGAGTCGCATCCTGCACCGCGTCCAGGGGCTGCACACCGACGATCTCGTCGTTGCACTGATCTCGGGAGGCGGCTCGTCGCTGATCGCGCTGCCGCTTCCCGGCGTGACGCTCGCCGACAAGCAGCGACTCAATCGCGCGCTGTTGGCTTCCGGCGCAACCATCGGCGAAATCAATTGCGTGCGCCGCCACCTCTCGGCGATCAAGGGGGGCCGACTCGCCGCCGCGTGTCACCCTGCGCGCGTCGTGACGCTCGCGATCTCCGACGTCCCGGGCGACGATCCGATCGACATCGCGTCGGGCCCTACGGTCGCCGATCCCACGACCGTCGCCGATGCGCTCGAGGTGCTGCGAAAGTACCGGATCGAACCGCCGCAAGCCGTTCGCGAGGTGCTCGGCTCTGCCGCGGCCGAGAGCGTGAAGCCTGGCGACCCACGGCTCGTGCGTGCCGAGTATCGACTGATCGCCACGCCGCAGAAGGCGCTGGAAGCGGCCGCCGCGGTCGCGCGCGAGCATGGGATCACGCCGCTCATCCTGAGCGATCGCATCGAAGGCGAAGCGCGCGATGTCGGCAAGGCACTCGCCGCGATCGGCTTGCAGGTCGCGGCGCACGGCCAGCCGGCGTCGGCGCCTTGCGTGCTGCTCTCCGGCGGCGAGACGACGGTGACCGTGCGTGGCGAGGGCCGTGGCGGGCGCAACGTGGAATTCCTGCTCGCCCTCGCGCTCGCATTGCAGGCGCATGCGTCGATCCACGCCCTCGCTGCCGACACCGATGGCGTCGACGGCGTGGAGGAGGTCGCCGGCGCGATCGTCACGCCGGACACCATCGAGCGCGCGATTGCGCGCGGCCGGCGCCCCGCGCTCGATCTCGAGCACAACGATGCGCACGCGTTCTTTGCGGCGCTCGGCGACCAGGTGATCACCGGACCCACACGGACCAACGTCAACGACTTTCGCGCGATCGTCGTGACCGCGTCGACTGACACCCCACGGGCTCCGGCATAATCCCGGGATCGGCCGTCGTGGCGTGCGGCACGAGAACGACAGGCGAGCGGCGCGTCGACGACCCACGGGCAAAGCGCCGCAAACGCCGCGCGCACTCCCCGCGACCAACCAAGGAGGCTCCATTCATGACCAAGCTCATCTCGCGCCTGATCGTACTCGGCGCGCTCGCCGTGCTGCCGCTCGCATCCCTGGCGCAGGACAACACCATCAAGGTCGGCGTCATCGCTGCGTTCTCGGGACCTTTTGCCGCGTACGGCGAGCAGATCGAGGCGGGCATGAAGGCGTACATGAAACAGTATGGCGACACGGTCGCCGGGAAGAAGGTCGAACTGATCACCCGCGACACCAAGGGACCGGCGCCCGAGGTCGCGAAGCGCCTCGCGCAGGAGCTCATCACGCGCGATCACGTCCAGTTCCTGGCGGGCTTCGGCCTGACGCCGAATGCGCTCGCCGTCGCGCCCGTGGTCAGCGAAGCGAAGGTGCCGATGGTCATCTCGAACGCGGCGACGTCGATCATCACGACGAAGTCTCCGTACATTACGCGCGTGTCGATGACCATTCCGCAGATCGCGGAGCCGCTCGCGCAATGGGCGCTGAAGAACGGCATCAAGCAGGTGTACACCGCGGTGGCCGATTACGGCCCCGGCATCGACGCCGAGACGCAGTTCACGAAGACGTTCAAGGCGGGTGGCGGCGAGATCGTCGGCTCCGTCCGCACGCCGCTGCAGAACCCCGACTTCTCGGCGGCGATCCAGCGCATCAAGGACGCGAAGCCCCAGGCGGTGTTCGTGTTCCTGCCGGCCGGCGAGCAGGGTATCGGCTTCATGAAGAGCTTCAACGAGCGCGGACTCGCCGCCGCGGGCATCAAGCTGATCGCCACCGGCGACATCACCGACGACCACGTGCTGCAGGCGATGGGCGATCCGACGCTCGGCATGATCACCGCGTTCCACTACTCGTCGGCGCACAAGTCGCCCGAGAACGAGGCGTTCCTGAAGGCGTACGAAGCGGCGAACGGCTCCAAGGTGGGTGATCCGAACTTCATGGCGGCCGCGGGTTACGACACGATGCACGTCATCTACGAGGTCGCGAAGAAGCTGAACGGCAAGATCGACGGCGACGCGGCGATGGCGGCGATCAAGGGCATGAAGTGGACGAGCCCGCGCGGTCCCGTCGAGATCGACCCGCAGACGCGCGACATCGACCAGACGGTTTACATCCGCAAGGTCGAGAAGGTGAACGGCAAGCTCGCGAACGTCGAGTTCGACAAGATCGAGAACGTGAAGGACCCCGGGAAGTAACCGCGCGCCGAGTCCTTTCGCGGGCCTTTCCGTGATCGGCAACGTCGTCGGCGTTCTCTTCGACGGCATCGCGTACGGCAGTTTGCTGTTCATCATCGCGGTCGGGCTGTCGGTGACGCTCGGCCTGATGAACTTCGTGAACCTCGCGCACGGCGCGTTCGCGATGGTCGGCGGGTACGTCTGCGTCGTGCTGATGACGAACGCCGGCGTTCCGTTCCTCGCGACGCTGCCGGTCGCGTTCGCCGTCGCGGCGATCGTCGGGCTCGTGCTCGAGCGCACGCTCTACCAGTGGTTGTACAAGTCGAGCCCGCTCGACCAGGTCCTGTTCTCGATCGGGCTCGTCTACATGTCGATCGCCGGTGCGACGTACGTCTTCGGCTCGACGCAACAGCCCGTGTCGCTGCCGTGGTACCTGCGCGGGCAGGTGCATGTACTGGGCCTCGACCTCGGCGTATATCGGTTGTTCCTGATCGTCGTCGTCGCGCTGCTGACGCTCGCGCTGCAGTTGTTGCTCGACCGCACGCGGTTCGGCAGCCAGGTACGTGCGAGCGTCGACAATGCGACGGCCGCCGCCGGTCTCGGCATCAACGTGAGCCGCGTCTTCGCGCTCACGTTCGCCCTCGGCTCGGGACTCGCCGGGCTCGGTGGCGGCTTGGGGATCGACGTGCTCGGGCTCGACCCGACGTTTCCGCTGAAATACATGGTGTACTTCCTGCTGGTCGTGGCGGTCGGCGGCTCGGGCACGATCAAGGGCCCGCTCGTCGCGGCGCTGATCCTCGGGGTCTTCGACGTCGCGGGAAAGTACTACGTGCCGCAGATCGGCGGCTTCATCATCTACGCGCTGATGGTCGCGCTGCTGATCGCTTTCCCGGCGGGGCTCTACGGCCGGCGGACGTGACTGACGTGTCCGTCGGGGGCGTCGCGTTACGCACCGAAGGATTGTCGAAGCGCTTCGGCGCCTTCGATGCCGTGAGCAACGTCTCGCTGTCGTTCGCGCAGGGAGCGCGGCACGCGTTGATCGGTCCCAACGGCGCGGGCAAGACGACGCTCATCAACCTTCTGACCGGCGTGTTTCCTGCGACGGCAGGGAACGTCTGGCTCGGCGATCGCAAGGTTACGCATTTGCCGCAGTACGCCCGCGTCAAGCAGGGCATGACGCGGACGTTCCAGATCAACACGCTCTTTCCAGGATTGACCGTGCTCGAATCGGTCGTGCTCTCGATCACCGAGCGTATGGGACGCACCGGCGTCTGGTACCGCACCGTCGTGCGCGAGCAGGCAGCCATCGACGAGGCGAACGCGCTCCTCGACAAGCTGCAGCTGCGTGACGAGCGCGACGAAGAGACGCGAAACCTCGCGTACGGCAAGCAGCGGCTGCTCGAGATCGCGCTCGCGCTGGCGACGCGCCCCTCGATCCTGCTCCTCGACGAGCCCGCCGCCGGTATCCCGACCCGCGAGAGCGCGGAACTCTTCGGCGTCATCGCCAACCTGCCGCGCGATGTCACGATCGTCTTCATCGAGCACGACATGGATCTCGTGTTCCGCTTTGCCGAGCGGATCACCGTGCTGGTCGGTGGAACGGTGCTGACGGAAGGCACGGCGGCGGAGATTGCGGGTGACGCGCGCGTGCGCGAGGTCTATCTCGGTCATGGCTGAGTTGCTCGCCGTCGAGGGCGTCACGGCGGGTTACGGCGCATCGGTCGTGCTCGACGACATCTCGTTCGCCATCGACGAAGGCGACAGCCTCGCGCTCTTGGGACGCAACGGCGTCGGCAAGACGACGCTCCTGGTGACGCTGATGGGCCTCACTCGACTGCACCGCGGCACGCTGCGCTGGCGCGGCGCGAACCTCGCGTCGCTGTCGACGTACGCACGTGCGAAGTCGGGCCTCGGCTGGGTGCCGCAGGAGCGCTACATGTGGCCATCGCTCACCATCGAGGAGCACCTGACGGCCGTCGCGCGTCGCGGCCCCTGGACCTTGCCGAAAGTGTACGACCTCTTCCCGCGCCTCGAGGAGCGACGCGCGAATTTCGGAAATCAGCTTTCCGGCGGCGAGCAGCAGATGCTCGCGATTGCACGCGCGCTCGTCGTCAATCCGCGGCTGCTGCTGCTCGACGAGCCCATGGAGGGCCTCGCGCCGATCATCGTGCAGTACCTGATGAAGGTGCTTCGCGCGCTGGTCGACGACGGGAGCATGACGGTCGTCGTCGTCGAGCAGCACGCGGAGCTCGCGCTGTCGCTGACGCGGAACGCGATCGTGCTCGACCGCGGGCGCATCGTGCATCGGTCGGCGAGCGAAGCGCTGCTCGACGATCGCGCGACGCTGCATCGCCTCGTCGCGGTCGCGTAGGCGTCAGTACTTCTTCTCGACGCGCGGCGCTCTTCGCGTGCCGGCTTTCGTCGCCGCCACGTCGCCTTGATACCGGACGGCGAGCTTCCAGCCGTCGCCTTCGCGCTTCCATACGTCGACGATGAAGCGTGACGGGTTCATCGCGGTGTCGGCGAAGCTCACGGCCGCCACCGTGCCGAAGTCATGCACCGCCATTTGCGCGAGACGCGGGTGCGTTTCGGGTGACGCGCGGGCAAGACGCATCCATTCGTCCCGCGGGATCGGCGTGCCGGGCGCGTCACCGACGCGCGCCTCGAAGCCTGGATCGAGCATCGCGTCGAGCGCCATCGAATCCGCTGCATGCGCGGAGTCGACGAGTCGCGTCTCGAGCTCCGAGAAGATCTTGACGAGGCGCGTCACCGTCGGGATGCGGCCCGACGGCTGCGCGAAAGCAGGTGCGGCAACTGCGAGCGCGACGACGGCGAGCGCCGCCGTCGCGCGCCGTGGCGGCCGGACCATCAGGGGTACTGGACGGAGCAATAGCCGCCGGTCGCATTCACCCAGTTTTGCTGGATCAAGTAGTCGCGGCTGCCCAATTTCATGTTCGCCAACGCACCGTTGCTCGCGGTGTACGTGTTGCCGAACGTCCACGCGCACTTGTCGGCGTTCTCCATGCCTCGCCGGTCGTACCACGCGTTGAGGTCCGGATCGGTCGCCGCTTCCTCGAGCTCGTGCGCGATGATGCTTGCCATGCCGTCCGCGCCGCCGGTACCGTTCGGCCCCGTCGCCTGTTCCGCACAGGCGCTGGGACAGCGATCCGGATTGCCGACGAACGAGTACTTGATGTCACTCCCACCGATCGTGCCATGCGTATGCCAACCGCAGTACTGCGTGCAGAAACCCGACGACGCGGTGACGTCGGTCGACGTGAGCACGAAATAGACCCCGCTCGTATCCTTCGGCAGCTTTCCGGAAGTGATGGCCGACGCGACCACCGATTGGATGGCGGAATCGGACAGCGACGTGCCGTGCGAATAGTTGTCCACCGACGAGCCGAAGAAATGGACGTCGTTCGCGACAGCGCGGTTCGAACCGTCGTAATAAGTCGTATTGATCCCGAAATACGGTGACCCGCCGAGGTTACCGATGAGATCGGGAAGGACCGTCGTTGCGCTGTTGCCCGACCAGTTGCCGTACCAGATGAAGTACACGTTCTTGCTGCCCGTCATCACCGGCCCGCCGTGATAATCGATGCCGTTGCTGCTGCCGCTTGGTCGTGACGGCTTCCCGTTGCCTTGCGGCTGCCCCTGTCCTTGTCCCATCCCCTGACCAGGCCCGGGTCCGGGCGAGGGTCGCTCGCCCCAGCCCTTGCCGGTCGGAACGAGCTCTTCGTCGCTCGTCAGCACCGAGGCACCTTGGGCAAGGTTCGATACCGCGAAAGCGAGGCAGGAAACAGCGAAGGCACTGGCGATTGCACGGCGCATGCGAACTCCCTTCGATGAAATGTAATCGCGGCGGCCCGAAGGCCTGCCGACGGTCGTCGACTATGCCGTCCGGCGTGGCTCACCGCAACGAATGGGAGACGGCCGGCGCCTCGACTGTTGCGTTCGTGCCGACAACGGCTTGAGCGCGTGCTCAAGCGTCGCCCGCCAGCAGGTGACGTAATCGGACGTCGGTCGACGTTCGACGCTCAGCGTTACTGCCGCTGCTTCGCCAGTCCCTGCTCGCGCAGCGCGTCGAGCGACGCATTCATCGTCAGCGCCTGCGGATCGGTCTTCACGTGCAGAAGCGACGTGCGGCCGCTCGCCAGTGCACGCTCGAACGCCGGCGCGAACTGCTCAGTCATTTCGACCGTTTCGCCGTGTGCGCCGTAGGCACGGGCCAGCGCCGCGAAATCCGGATTGACGAGGCTCGTGCCCGAGACGCGACCCGGATATTCGCGCTCCTGATGCATACGGATCGTGCCGTACATCCCGTTGTCGACGACGACGAAGACGACGCGGATGTCGTATTGGATCGCCGTTGCGAGCTCCTGGCCGTTCATCAAATAGCACCCATCGCCATTCCACGACACCACGACGCGCTCGGGATAAAGCAGCTTCGCGGTGATTGCCGACGGCACGCCGTAGCCCATCGAGCCCGAATAAGGCGCGAGCTGGCGGCGCGCGCCACCGTAGTGGAAGACGCGATGCACCCACGCGGCATGATTGCCGGCGCCGTTGGTCAGCACGGCATCGCGCGGAAGCCGCTCGTCGAGCCATTCGACCACGCGCCACAGATCGACGGCACCCGGGACCGGTCGGGGTGCACGCCACGCCTCGTAATCCGCATGCGCGCGAGTTGAAAGTGCGCGAAACCGTCCCGCGAAAGAAGCGGTATCGAGCGCGTCGAGAAACGCAGCGGGTGTCGCTGCAATCGCCACTCGCGGCTGGTAGACACGACCGAGCTCGGACGCATCCGGATGCACGTGCACGAGCACCTGCTTCGGCACCGGGACGTCGAGGAGCGTATAGCCCGAGGTCGTGGTTTCGCCCAGTCGTTCGCCGATCACGAGCAGCACGTCGGCGTCGCGCACGCGCGCGGCGAGCTTGGGATCGATGCCGATGCCGACATCGCCCGCATATTGCGGATCTCGGTTGTCGAGCAGGTCCTGGTGCCGAAACGACGTGCCGACCGGAATGCCTGTCGTCGCCGCGAAGCGTGCGAGTGCCAGGCGCCCCGCATCGTCCCAACGGCTGCCGCCGACGAAAACGAAAGGACGTTGCGCATCGCGCAGGAGCATCTGGACCGTTGCGAGATCGGCCGGCGAGGGCGCGGCCGCCACGGCATCCACATAGGGAACATCGGCTACGTCGGCGCGCGCGGTCAGTACGTCCTCGGGCAGCGCGAGGACGACGGGTCCGGGCCGGCCCGACATCGCTAGCCGGTACGCGTGCGCGATGTACTCGGGGATACGCTCCACGCGGTCGATTTGCGCCGCCCACTTGGCGACGGGGGCGTACATCCGTCGGTAGTCGATTTCCTGGAACGATTCGCGATCGAG
>DASTGT010000009.1:0-67611 GCA_035718935.1 Casimicrobiaceae bacterium | reverse complement strand
TGGAGCGCCGCGATGCGCGCGCGCACGTCCTCGACCGGAACGCGGCCTTCGACGTACACGGTGGCATATGAGCCGAGCGCACCGTGATGCACCACGTACGGGTCGGTGATCGGCAGGATGACGCGCGTGGCGTGCTCGCCGTACGTAGCGTCGAGCACGTCCTGAAGGAAGACGATGTTCGGGCGGCCGAACGCGTCGGTCTTCGCGCCCATGCCGTGATCGGCGGTCAGCACGATCGCTGCGCCCGCTTGGTCGAGGCGGGCCAGGTAGCGATCGAGCATTGCGGTGAACGCGTTCGCGGACGGCGTGCCGGGCGCATGCTTGTGCTGCACGTAATCGGTCGTCGACAGGTACATGATGTCGGGACGCACGCGCTCGAGCAGGGCCGCGCCGGCGGCGAACACGAATTGCGACAGCTCGGCGCTGTACACCGACGGCAACGGCATGCCGGCGAGCCCGAGCGCGTCGCCGATGCCGTTCTCGGCCTTCGTCACGCGATCGGCGCGCTCCGCGGAGAAGCAGATGCCCGAAAGCTCATGGCCCAGGAGGCCGCGCAGCTTGTCCTTGGCGGTGACGACCGCGACGTTCGCGCCGGCGTTCGCAAACGCGGCGAGAATGGTGCCCGCGCGCAGGTACTTCGCGTCGTTCATCATGACTTCGCCGCGTGTCTCGGGATCGAAGAAGAAGTTGCCGCAGATGCCGTGCACCGAAGGCGGCACGCCGGTCACGATCGACAGGTTGTTCGGATTGGTGAACGACGGCACGACGCAGTCGGCCGTGAGGCAAGTGCCGCGCTCGCGCAGGCTCGCGAGAAACGGCGCGTCCTTCGTCATGATTGCCTGGCTGATGTAGTCCGGCTCGCAACCGTCGACGCACACGACGACGAGCGGGCGCGTCGGCGCGCGATAGCGGCGGCCGTTGACGTCCACGACCGGCGTCACCGCATCACCTTTCGCGTGCGCGCCGGCCGCTCGACGCGGTCGTGAACGCGCTCGCGGCTCGCCATCGCGTGTTCGTAGAGCGCGCGTCCGGCCGCCGCGGCCTGGCGCTGCGCGATATGGTCGACGATCATGCGGTGCTCGCGCATCGAAACGGGAAGGATGCCGGCCTGCGACAACGAGGCGCGGCGATGCAGGTGCAGCTCGTTGACGAGGCGTCGATAGAGCATCGTCAGCTTCGGGTTGCCGGCGAGCTCGACGATGCGGTCGTGGAACGCGACGTTCGCCTGGTGATAGCCGTCGACATTGCCGCCGCCGACCGCGTGCTCCATGCGATCGACGAGCGCGCGCAGCTCGGCGGTTTCGAGCGGCGTCGCGTTCTGCGCGGCGCGGCGGCCGGCGAATTCGTCCAGCACGGCGCGCAGCTCGAAGATTTGATCGGCCTCCTCGATGCCGATCTGGCGAACGAAGACACCGCGATTCTTCTCGAGCCGGACGAGGCCCGATTCCTCGAGCGCGCGAAAGGCCTCGCGAATCGGACCGCGCGACACGCCGAGCATCGATGCGACGTCGTTTTCGCGCAGCTGGGAGCCGGCAGACAGGTCGCCGGCGAGGATCATGCGTTCGAGCTCGCGCTGCACGAGCATCGGCAGCGAATTGCGGCGGATCAGCGCGATCGGATGGTCGTCGGCGACGGTGCGCTTGGGCGGAGCGACGAGCCGCGGTGCGGCGCCGTCGCGCTGCGGACTCGCGCGTCCCGCGGCCGGGAGCCCGAGCGCGCGCCGCCGCGACGGCCGGTTTCGCGACCCGTTCTGCTTCAGCATGTTGCGATTAGACGATGTTGGTTGTAGATTGTCAACAATCCGCGGCGAGGATGCGCGGTAACGCCCGGGCTGCACGCGATGCAGATGCGGGCTTAAGATCGCCGCTGGATGACGCCCGCGCTGTGAACGGCGCGAGGCGTCCACGATCGATGGTCCCCACTACGGAGGATGGGATGAAGCAGGGACTGCTCAAGGCAGCCGGCGCCCTCGCGCTGGCACTCTTCGCGGGCGCCTCGCTCGCACAGTCGAACGTCGTCACGATCTACGCCGCCGACGGCTTGAAGGACGGCAACCCGAGCTGGTTCGGCAACCAATTCGACGCGTTCACCAAGGCGACCGGCATCAAGATCCAGTACATCGAGGCGGGCTCGAGCGGCGTCGTCGATCGCATCTCGAAGGAGAAGTCGAACACGCAGGCCGACGTCCTCGTCACGCTGCCGCCGTTCATGCAGAAAGCCGCGGCAGAAGGGCTGCTGCAGCCCTATACGCCCGCCGGCGCCGACAAGCTCCAGGCCGGCGACAAGGACCCGAAGGGCCTGTACGTCGCGATGATCAACAACTTCCCGAATTTCATCTACAACCAGGATGTGCTGAAGGAAGCGCCGAAGACGTACAACGATCTTCTCGACCCGAAGTTCAAGAAGAAGATCCAGTACTCGACGCCCGGCCAGGCGGGTGACGGCACCGCGTTCATGCTGCAGACGTTCCACGCGTTCGGCAGCAAGGAGGCGGGCCTCGCATTCCTCGGCAAGCTGCAGGCGAACAACCTCGGGCCCTCCGCGTCGACGGGCAAGCTCACCGCGCTCGTCAACAAGGGCGAGATCTACGTTGCGAACGGCGACCTGCAGATGAACCTCGCGCAAATGCGCAACAACCCGAACGTGCAGGTGTTCTTTCCGGCCGCGCCGAGCGGCACGCGCTCGGTATTCCCGCTGCCGTATTACATCGGGCTCGTCAACAATGCGCCGCACGCCGACGCCGGCAAGAAGCTCATCGACTTCCTGATGAGCGAGAAGGCGCAAAGCGAAGTGAGCTCGGTCGCGCAAGGCTTCCCGGTGCGTACCGACGTTCACCCCACCGACGAGAACTTCAAGAAGCTGAACGCGATGCTGTCGGGCGTCGAAGTCTGGTATCCGGACTGGAACAAGGTGCTGCAGGACTTGCCCGCCGACGTCGCGGCGTACAACAAGGCGATCTCGGGCCAGTGATGCAGGGGGAATTGGCGCAGGCGGCGCCGGCAATGGCGACGCCTGCTGCGCAGGCGCGTGCAGGTGCCGAGGCGAGCAGCGGCATTCGCTTCGAGGACGTCACCGTCGCCTACAACGACGTCGTCGTCCTCGACTCGCTCACGCTGAGCGTCAAGCCCGGTGAAATCGTCGCGCTGATCGGGCCCTCCGGCTCGGGCAAGACCACCGCGCTGCGCGCGGTCGCCGGCTTCGTCAGGCCGCTGCGCGGCACCATCTCGATTGGCGCACGCGACGTCACCAACGTCGCGCCGTACGCGCGCAACATCGGCATGGTGGTGCAGAACTACGCGCTGTTCCCGCACATGCGCGCCGAGGAGAATGTCGCGTTCGGGCTTCGCGCGCGCGGTGCTCCGGCCGACGTCATCCGCGGGCGCGTTCCGGAGTGCTTGCGCATGGTCGGCATGGCGAGCTATGCGAAACGCTATCCGCGCGAGCTCTCGGGCGGGCAGCAGCAGCGCGTGGCGATCGCCCGCGCGCTCGCGATCAAGCCGCAAGTGCTGCTGCTCGACGAGCCGCTGTCCGCGCTCGACGCACAGATCCGCCGCTCGATGCTCGACGAGCTCGCAGGACTGCACCGCGAGCTGCCGTCGCTGACCGTGCTGTACGTCACGCACGACCAGACCGAGGCGCTGACGCTCGCCGATCACATCGGCATCATGCGCGACGGCAGGCTCGTCGCGTTCGGCGACGCGCAGTCGCTCTATCGCTATCCACCGAATCGCTTTTCGGCGGAGTTCCTCGGCCGCGCCAACCTGCTGCCCGTGTGCGAGGTCGCATCGACGGCGGGAGGCATGGCGCGCGTGCGCTTCGGGCAGGACGCGCTGATCGCGCGCAACCATCACGGGCTGCCCGAAGGCGGCGAGTGCCTGCTCTGCGTGCGGCCGCACGAGCTGCGGCTCTCGCCGGCCGATGCGATCGGCAACATGCTGTCCGGCATCGTGCGCGGCGTGCAGTGGCAAGGCGACATGCAGAACGTCGAGCTCGACGTCGGCGGGCACCTGCTGCGCCTCGCGTGCGCGCCGATGCACTCGCCACCGCAGGCGGGCGCGTCGCTCACCGTCCATTTCAGCGCGTCGGAGGCGACGCTCGTTCCCGAGCAGTCGTTGCGTGGCTGATCTCGCGCTTGCGCTGCCCGGGCAGGGGAGCACCGGCTCCCGCCGCATCTGGGTTCTGCCGCCGCTCCTGATCCTCGCGGCGCTTTTCTTCTTCCCGCTCGCGCTGATCGCGCGGCAGGCGCTCGGCGGCGAGGGCGCTGCGCCCTCGCTGAACCATTTCTCGGAGGTGCTGGGCTCGCGGATGTTCGTCGACGGGCTGCGCAACACGCTCGTCATCGCGCTCTCCGCGACCGCCGGCTGCCTCGTGCTCGGCTTCGTGCTGTCGGTGTTCATCGCGTTCACGCCGTTCCCGGGCGCGTCGATCGTCGCGCGACTGATCGACACGTTCATTGCGCTGCCGACGTTCCTGGTCGCGCTGTCGTTCACCTTCATCTACGGCTCGGCGGGAATGCTGAACGAGTCGCTGATGGCGCTCATGCACCGCGACCTGCCGCCGGTCGACTTCCTGTATTCACAGTGGGGCGTGATCCTGTCCGAGATCACCGTGTACACCCCGTTCGTGATGCGGCCGCTCCTCGCCGCGTTCTCGCTGATCGAGCCGGCGCAGCTCGAAGTCGCGAGCAGCCTCGGCGCACGGCCGCTGCGCATCGTGTCGCGGATCATCCTGCCCGCCGCGTTGCCCGCGCTCGTCGCCGGCGGAAGCCTCTGCCTGCTGCTGACCGTCAACGAATTCGGCATCGTCCTCTTCATCGGCGCGAAGGACGTGATCACGCTGCCTCTGCTGATCTACGACAAGGCGATCCAGCAGTTCGACTACACGACCGCGTGCGTGATCGCGGTCGTCAACGTCGCGCTGTCGCTCGCGCTGTACTCGCTGTACCGCTTCGTGGTCGCGTATTTCGGGGGCCGCCGTGCTGGTCTGGTCTAGATCCGCGCGCACGGGCACGGCGGTGACGGCGCTGGTGCTCTTCGCCGTTCTCTACGGACTGCCGATCGCGGTGATCGCGCTCGCGAGCTTTGCCGGGCAGTGGAACGGCGTGCTGCCGAGCAAGCCCACGCTCGAGCACTACGCGAATGCGCTGCACGGCGACTCGCTCGAGAACCTGCACGTGAGCGTGATGACCGGCTTCATTGCGAGCCTGATCGCGCTCGCGTCCGGTACGTGGGCCGCGCTGTCGTTGCGCATGCAGACGCGAACCGCGAGGCGGGTGCTCGACGCCGTCTTCTTCATCCCGAGCGCGGTGCCGTCGGTGTCGGTCGGCCTCGGGCTCCTCGTCGCCTTCAGCCGGCCGCCAGTGCTGCTGAACGGCACGACGACGATCGTCATCATCGCGCACTTCGTGCTGATCTCGGCGTTCACGTACGGCAACGTGTCGGCGGGGCTCGCGCGCTTGCCAGCGGAGTTCGAGCAGGTCGCGGAGAGCCTCGGCGCGCGACCGTTCTATCGGCTGCGTCGTGTGACGTTGCCGCTGATCACGCCGTACCTGATCGCCGCGTTCAGCCTGAGCTTCGCGCTGTCGATGGGCGAGCTCGGCGCGACGGTGATGGTCTACCCGCCCGGCTGGGTGACGATGCCGGTGGGCATCTTCGCGCTTTCCGACCGCGGCGCGATCTTCGACGCGGCGGCGCTGACGATGGTGCTGGCGATCACGACCGCGATCGTGCTGATCGGCCTCGCGCGGCTGCCCACGCGCGCGGCGGTTCGCTGATTCGGGCATCGAACGCAATCAACGCAACGAGGAGTCGACATGGCGAACGCAAGCCGCGACCCGATCCTGCTCACACCCGGCCCGTTGACGACGGCGCTGTCGACGAAGGTCGCGATGCTGCGCGACTGGGGATCGTGGGATTCCAACTTCAACGCGATCACCGCGCGTGTGCGCACGCAGGTGCTCGACGTCGTTTCCGGCGATGCCACGCACGTTTGCGTGCCGATGCAAGGCAGCGGGACGTTTTCCGTCGAGGCCGCGGTGAATACGCTGCTGCCGCGCGGCGGACACTTGCTCGTGCTCGTCAACGGGGCGTACGGCAAGCGGCTCGCGAAGCTCGGGCAGATGATGGGCCGGCGCGTGTCGACGTTCGAGACGGCCGAGGACGTCCCGACGACGGGCGGCGACGTCGAGCGCCTTCTCGCCGCCGATTCGTCGATCTCGCACGTCGGCCTCATCCATTGCGAGACGTCGACCGGCATCCTGAATCCTCTGCCGGAAATCGCGCAAGTGATCGCTCGTCACGGTCGCAAGCTGATCGTCGACGCGATGAGCTCGTTCGGCGCGATTGCGATCGATGCGCAAACCATGCCGTTCGACGCGCTGATCGCGGCGTCGGGGAAGTGCATCGAAGGCCCGCCCGGGATGGGATTCGTCGTGGCGCGGCGGACCTCGCTCGAAGGCGCGGCGGGCAACGCGACGTCGCTGTCGCTCGACCTCCACGACCAGTGGCAATACATGGAGAAGACGACGCAGTGGCGCTACACGCCGCCGACGCACGTCGTCGCCGCGTTCGCGACCGCGCTCGACGCGTTCGTCGCCGAAGGCGGCCAACCGGCACGCCTTGCGCGCTATCAGCGCAATTACGAGGCGCTCGTCGCCGGCATGGCCGAGCTCGGCTTTCGGCCGTTCCTCGATCCGGCCATCCAGGCGCCGGTGATCGTCACGTTCCATGCGCCCGCCGACCCGCGCTACAGCTTCCGCGAGTTCTACGACCGCGTGCGCGACAAGGGTTTCATCCTCTATCCCGGCAAGCTCACGCAGGTCGAGACGTTTCGCGTCGGCTGCATCGGCGCGATCGGACCGGAGGAAATGCGCCAGGCGGTCAACGCGGTGCGCGACACGCTCGCCGAGATGCGCGTCACGCGCGTCGCGCCCGCGCCGGCGCGCGCCGCAGCCTGATCGACGGCCTCGAAACCCACCTATAGGGCATCCGCCGACACCACTTTCGGCGGCAGATCGCTACCCCGGGCCCGTCGCGCCCGGCATAGTGACCCCGTCTCGAGCGCGGGAGCGAAGCCGCCGGCAAGGGGCCGGCGCGCCCGCCACGGAGGGTGACGATGAAACGAGCGACGAAGCTTCTGCTTTGCACATTACTCGGCGCGAGCCTCGTGGGTTGCGCCGGCATGTCCGAACGCGATCGCGACACGGTCGTCGGCGCGGGCGTCGGGACCGCGATCGGCGCGGGTGTGACCGGCGATGTTGGCGGGGCGGCCGTGGGCGGCGTTGTCGGCGGCGTCATCGGGAACCAGGTCGGACGCCACTGATGCGCTGACGCACTACGCCTCGATGCGCGTATGCAGCAGCGCATCGAGGCGCAGGTACGCGGGATCGTCGGCCGCCACGTGGCCGTGACGGATCAGGTGATCGAGCACGACGAGACTCGCATCGGTGGTCGTCTCCTGCGGCCCGTGCGTCGTCGCGATCGCCGACGCTGCTTCGTGGAGTTCGACCAGGCAATGGTCGATCGCCTCGCCATCCTGATTGGCCGGCACGAACTCGCGCGGCAGCGCGAGATCGTGCACGAATAGCACCTCGCGCTGCAGGCCGTCGAACATCGGCTTGATCGAATGGACGATGCCGGCCGCCCGCGCCCTCCGCGCCAATGGGGCGGGCACGCCCGCTTCCTCGTACGCTTCCTTGACGAGCGTCTCGTCGATGCGGAAACCGGCGGCGACGCCGCCCCCGATGAGATTGTCGAGAAGGCCGGGATCGACAGCCTTCGTCGGGCTGCGCCGGGCAAGCCACATGCGCGGCTGCGCATGTGCGTCTTGGTGCACGACGCCATTGACGTGCACAGCGTACGTCAGGAATCCGAAATAGCGCGCGGCGCCGCGCTCGATGGTGAACAGCGGCGGATCGCCGAAGCGTGCCGCGATCGCAAAAAGTTCGTTCCTCCATGCGGGCAACTGGCCGGCGGCGCGCAGCGCGTCGGCGACGTCGGCCATCGCTCGCGATCGCTCGCCGGGGGTGCGGAGCCTGCCGTCGAGCCCGATCTCCTCGCCGCGCGTGAACACGTCGAACGCCGAAAGGCGCTCGACGCGCGCCTCGTCGATGAGGCCGATCCGGATGCCGTCCACCACGAAGCGCCGGTAGTGCACCGAGGGCAGCGCGCGCGCACGCGTGAGGCGTGCTTCGATTGCCGCTAGAATGAACGGCTCGATCACGCCGCGATTCTATGCCCGCGCGAATTCTCGACGGCCGGCGCATCGCCGACGAAGTGACGGCCGAGGTCCGCGCAGGCGTTGCGCGCAGGGTCGCCGACGGCAAGCCGGCGCCCGGGCTCGCAGTCGTGCAGGTCGGCGAACATGCTGCTTCGGCCATCTACGTGCGCAACAAGCGCCGCACTACCGAGTCGGTCGGCATGCGCTCGCTCGCGATCGACCTGCCCGCCAGCGTGGCCGAGCGCGACCTGCTCGCGCACGTCGACCGCCTCGATGCCGATCCGGCGGTCAACGGCATCCTCGTACAGTTACCGCTCCCCGATCACATCGCGCAGGAGGCGATCATCGAGCGGATCGATCCGCACAAGGACGTCGATGGCTTCCATCCCTACAACGTGGGGCGCCTCGCGCTGCGCATGCCGGTATTGCGTCCGTGCACGCCGTATGGGTGCATGCGCCTGCTCGCGGCGACCCGTGAGCCGCTCGTCGGCAAGCACGCCGTCGTGATCGGCCAGTCGAATATCGTCGGTCGGCCGATGGCGCTGGAACTGCTGATGGCGCGCTGTACCGTGACGATCTGCCACTCCGCGACGCGCGACCTCCCCGCGATCGTGCGTAGCGGCGACATCGTCGTCGCCGCGGTCGGAAAGCCGGAGTTCGTGCCGGGCGACTGGATCCGCGAAGGCGCGATCGTGATCGACGTGGGCATCAATCGCACAGAGACCGGCGGGCTGGTCGGCGACGTCGCGTTCGATGCGGCGCGCGAGCGGGCGAGCTTCATCACGCCGGTTCCCGGCGGGGTCGGCCCGATGACGATCGCGACGCTCCTCGCCAATACGTTGCGCGCCGCGGAATTGCAGGACGGCAATACAATCCAACGCGAACGATGAAGTTCCTGTGGCCACAAATGCTTTGGGCGCTGATGGCAGCGCCGTTGCTCGTCGCGGCGTACGTCTATTGGCTGCGTCGCCGCAAGAAGAACGCGGTCCGCTACTCGAGTCTCGATCTGGTGCGGGCGGCCGTCGGCCCCGGCGAGCGGATTCGCCGGCACCTGCCGCCGGCGCTGCTGCTGCTATCGCTTTGCGGGATGATCGTCGCGCTGGCGCGCCCGACCGCGCTCGTGACGCTGCCGTCGCAGCAGCAGACGATCATCCTCGCGATCGACGTCTCGCTCAGCATGGGCGCGACCGACGTCGACCCGAACCGGCTCACCGCCGCGCAGATCGCGGCCAGAAGCTTCGTCGACGAGCGGCCGCCGAATGCGCGCATCGGCATCGTGGCGTTCGGCGGCAACGCGGCGCTCGTGCAGCCGCCGACCGAGGACAAGGACAAGCTGTTGCAGGCGATCGACCGCTTCGAGCTGCAGCGCGGAACGGCGACGGGCAGCGCGCTCTACGTCGCGCTCGCGACGCTGTTCCCCGACGCCGGCATCAACATCGAATCGCTGACGTTTCCCGGCGGCTTCTACACGCCGAGTTCGCGAGGGCGCCGTCTCGACCCCGTCGAGAAGTCGGATGCGAAGCCGTTCAAGCCGGTGCCGCCGGGGTCGAACACGAACCAGGTGATCATCCTGATGAGCGATGGCCGGCGCACCACGGGACCCGATCCGCTCGATGCCGCGAAAATGGCGGCCGACCGGGGCGTACGCGTGTTCACCGTCGGGTTCGGGACCGCCGAGGGGGGATTGATTGGCTTCGAGGGCTGGTCGGTCTACGTGCGGCTCGACGAGGAGACGCTGAAGTCGGTGGCCGACGTCACGCGCGCCGAGTATTTCCGGGCGGGCACGTCCAACGACCTTAAGAAGGTGTACCGCGACCTCAACTCGAAGTTCGTGCTCGAGCGCAAGAACGTCGAGGTCACGTCCCTGGTCACGATGGCGGCGGCTCTGATCGTGCTGCTCGCGCTCAGCCTGTCGCTGTGGTGGTCGAGCCGCAATCTGCGCTGATCGGACGTCAATCACCTCTGACACGTGTCAGAGGAGTTACGCCGAGCGGAGGTGCCACGCCTTCGGCCGCGTGAACGTCTCGATTCCCATCGTCCCGAGCGTCAGGCCTATCCCGGAATGCTTGACGCCCGACCACGGCAGGCGCGGGCTGACGCGATCGCAGCAGTTCCAGTAGACGCTGCCCGCCTGCACGCGCGAGAGAATCCGCCGTGCGCGCGTTGCGTCGCTCGAATACACGCCCGCCGTCAAGCCGTAGTCGCTGTCGTTCATTTGCGCGACGGCGGCGTTGTCGTCGGCGACGCTCTGGATGCCGATGATCGGCCCGAAGCTTTCTTCGCGCATGACCGACATCGAATGGTCCACGTCGGTCAGCACCGTCGGCGCGAACCAGTTCCCCTTGCGCTTGATCGCCGCGCCGCCGAGCAGGAGCCTTGCGCCCTTGCGCTTCGCATCCGCGACCTGCGCGCGCAGCAAGTCGAGTTGCGCCGCGCGCGTGAGCGGTCCGATGTAGCTCGCCTCGTCCATCGGGTCGCCGACGCGGTACGTCTTCACCTCCGCGACGAACGCGTCGACGAACGCGTCGTGGATCGACTCGTGCACGTAGATCCGCTCGACCGAGCAGCACGACTGGCCCGTGTTGTAGAACGCGCCGTCGGCGAGCGCCGCCGCCGCGCTCTTCACGTCGGCGTCGTCGCACACGTACACAGGATCCTTGCCGCCGAGCTCGAGCTGAACCTTGATCATGCGCTTGCCCGCCGCCGCGGCGACCTTTGCGCCCGTCGCGTACGAGCCGGTGAAGAACACGCCGTCGATCGGCTGGGACAGGAGCGCGGCGCCGGTCGGGCCGGCGCCGATCACCGGGACGAACACGTCCTCGGGCACGCCCGCCGCATGCAGCATGTCGGCGATGTGGCGGCCGGTCAGCGTCGCGTATTCCGACGGCTTGTAGAGAACCGCGTTGCCGGCGACGAGCGCCGGCACGAACACGTTGCCGCCGACGAAGTACGGGTAGTTCCACGCCGAGATGTTGGCGATGACGCCGAGCGGCTCGTGCGTAATGCGTTCGTCGAGCTTCTGTGCGGCATCGCTGAACACGCGTTCCTCGCGCAGCGTCCGCGCCGACTCGGCGATGAAGAAATCCAGGCGGGCGAGCAAACCCTTCAGTTCGTTACGCGACTGGCGGATCGGCTTGCCGACCTCCTGTGTGAGCGTTTGCGCCAGCGTCTCGCCGCGCGCGATCACCTGCTCGCGAAACTTCTCGATGGCCGCGATGCGTTTACGCATCGGCGTCGCCGTCCACGCGGGTTGAGCGCGGCGCGCCGCGAGGTAGTGCTGGGCGACTTCGCGCGGACCGTCGGCGACGAGGCGCATGATGATCGCGCCCGTCGCGGGGTTGACGATCGGCAGCGGCGTCGAAGGCATCAGCGCTTCGCCTTGCGAACGCGGGCCGCCTCGAGGAATTCGTTCAGGATCGGCGAGCCGTCGAGGTGCGCGTCGGTCATCGTCGGTCCGCACATGAATTCGGGGTGCCACTGCACGCCCATCACGTAGCTCGGGCCGCGCCAGCGGAGCGCTTCGACGATGCCGTCGGGCTCGGAGAGTGCCTCGACGATCAGGCCGCGACCGAGTTTGTTCACCGCCTGGTGGTGAATCGTGTTGATCGTCGCTTCCGCGCGATTCGGGTAGAGCTTCGCGAGGCCGGTGTCCGGGACGAACTTCACCGTGTGGAACTGCTGCTCGTACTTCGCGATGTCGCGGTGATTTTGCGCGTTCGGCACCTGGGTCGCGATGTCCTGGTAGAGCGTGCCGCCGAACGCGACGTTGATGAGCTGGCAGCCCCGGCAGATCCCGAGCACCGGCTTTCCCTTGCCGACGAACGCCTCGAGAAGCTCGATCTCGTAGCGATCGCGCACGCGATCGCCGACCCACGCCGGATCGCGCGGCAGCTCGCCGTACGTCGGCGGCGCGATGTCGGCACCCCCCTGCAGCACCAGCGCGTCGAGGTTCTCGGCGTAGTGGTAAAGCCGCATCTCGCTGCGCTGGATGAGACCCTCGCTTTCGATCGCGGGGATCATCATGACGAGCACGTTCTTCGACATTACCCAGTTCGCGACCGACTGCTCGAGGTAATGCAGCGTCTTCGTGAACACGCCGCCCAGGTTGACGACGTTGTCCGCCGGGTGGTGGATCCGCGCGGAAACGCCGATCAGGAGAGGGGGAGCCATGCGCCTACATCGCCTCGGTGAAGATGCGCCGGAAATCGTCCGCGGTGCACGGGCGCGGGTTGGTCTTGTGGCACGTGTCGTCGACCGCGACTTCGACCAGTCGCGCAATGTCCTGCGTGCTGACGCGGTGCGCGCCCGCATAGGCCGAGAGCGTGGCCGGGATCCCGAGGTCCGCCTTGAGCGCCCGGAGCCAGTGAACGAACGCCTGCGCACGCGCTTCGTCGGAGCCCGCATCCCCTCCAGGCACGCGTGCGACGCGCGCCAGCTCGGCGAGCTTCGCCGTTGCCGCGGGCAGGTTGAAGCGCATCACGTGGTCGATCATGATTCCGTTCGCGAGGCCATGATGCAGGTCGGCGACGGTCGACAGCGCGTGCGCGCAGGAATGCACGGCGCCGAGATCCTTCTGGAACGCGATGGCGCCCATCATCGAGCTCATCAGCATGTCGCTGCGCGCACCGAGGTCGTGGCCGTCGCGCACCGCGATGGGCAGTGCGCGGGCGGCGATCCGCACGCCTTCCACGGCGATGCCGTCGCACAGCGGATGCCACGCCGGCGAGAGGTACGACTCGACGTTGTGCGTCAACGCGTCCATGCCGGTCGCCGCGGTGATCGACGGCGGCAAGTCGACCGTGAGCTCGGGATCGGCGAACACGGCCTTCGCGAGCAGCGCCGGCGAGAAGACGATCTTCTTCACGTGCGTCGTGTCGTCCGAGATGACCGAGGAGCGTCCCACCTCGGAACCGGTGCCGGCCGTCGTCGGCACGGCGACGAGGTACGGCAGCGCGTTGACGATGGGCCGCACCTGCGGATGGTCCCACGCGTAGTCGAGGATGTCGCCCTCGTGCGTCGCCACCACGGCGATCGCCTTCGCGACATCGAGCGCCGCGCCGCCGCCGATGCCGACGATGCAATCCGCGCGATGTTCGCGATACGCGCGCGCGCCTTGCATGACCTGGCTTCGCACCGGGTTGCCCGCGACACCGGAGAAGACCGCCGCCTCGAGAGACTTCAGCTCGTCGAGAAAGCGCGCAAACACGGGCAGCGCGGCGAGCCCGCGGTCGGTGACGACGAGCGGACGCTGCCATCCGCGCTCGTGAAGATGCGGCGCGACGTCGCGGCGCGCGCCCACGCCGAAAAGAATCGCCGTCGGAAAAGCGAATCGGTGCAAGGACGCCAAAGGTTGTCGCTCAGATGATCTCGAAGTAACGCTTGCGTTCCCAGTCGGTCACGGCGTCCTGCCATTGCCGCCATTCCCATTCGCGCGTCGCGGCGAAGTGCTCGACGAAGTCGTCGCCGAACCAGTCGCGCGCACGTTCCGATTGCCGGAACGCACGCGTCGTTTCGATCAGTGTGCGTGGTGCGCGCGGGATGTTCTCGGCACCGCGGTTCGTGCCCTCGATCGGCGCGGTCGTCAGTGAAAGCTTGCGCTCGATGCCGTCGAGTCCGGCGGCCACGCAGGCGGCCACGGCCAGATACGAATTCACGTCGGCGCCGGGGCAGCGCGTCTCGAGGCGCGTCGATTTGGGCGACCCGGGAATCACGCGAAAGCTCGCCGTGCGATTGTCGAGGCCCCACGTCGGCTTCACCGGCGCCCAGAACCCGTCGACGAGGCGTTTGTAGCTGTTCACCGTCGGCCAGAACATCGGCGCGAACTCGAGCAGCGTCGAGAGCTGCCCGGCGAGGTACTGCTCGAAGAGGACGCTCATCCCATGGCGTCCCTTCGCTTCGTAAAAGAGGTTCTTCTTGCCGTCGGAGAGCGATTGATGGCAGTGGCCCGAGCACCCCGGGTACTGAGCGCTCCACTTCGCCATGAAGCTCGGCATGATGCCGAAGCGTGCGGCGATCTCCTTGGTGCCGGCCTTGAACAGCACGCCGCGGTCGGCGGACTCGAGCGCCTCGGAGAAGACGATGGCGGCTTCGTAGACGCCGGGTCCCGTCTCGGTATGCAGCCCCTCGATCGGGACGCCGAACGCGCCCATGTCGTCGAAGAGCGCCTTGAAGTAGTCGCGTGACTGATTCGCGCGCAGCAGCGAATAGCCGAACATGCCGGGCGTCAGCGGCGTGGGATCGACCCCCTGCTTGGCGGCCCACGATTGCGGCGTCTCGACGAAATTGAACCATTCGAACTCGAGCCCGCACATCGGCATCACGCCGAGCTTCGCCGCGCGGGCAAGCACGCGCTTCAGCACCTGCCGCCCGTCGAGCGGGAACGGCTCGACGGCGCCATCGCGTTGCACGACGAACTCGGCCAGGAAGAAGTCGACGTTGTCGTCCCATGGGACGTTGCGGTGCGTACGCAGGTCGATGCGTGCGAGGGCGTCGGGAAAGCCCTTGTGCCAGCCGGTCAGCGTCGTGTTGTCGTAGCACTGGTCGTGGCAATCCCAACCGTAGACGACGTCGCAGAAGCCGAAGCCGCCTTCGACCGCCGACTCGAACTTGTCCTTGTGGACATACTTGCCGCGCAAGATGCCGTCGATGTCGACGACGCCGACTTTCACGCGACTGCCGGGCGATTGGCGAACGGCTGCCAGAATGTCGTTGGCAGCGGCGGGCGAGGGCATGGAGGTTTTCCCCTTGACGGCTTCGCGGCTCGAAATCAAAAGCATCGAATTCTAGCGCGACTTGGATCGCCGCCACGCCCCGGTTCCCGAGCGGATGCCGGCCTTTTCTCCCCGAGTCGCGCTCGGCGCGCTGCACATGGCGGTCGCGCTGTTCGGATTCGCGGCGCTTTTCGGCGAATGGGTGGCGCTGCCGGCGACACTGATCGTCTTCGGACGCACCGCGGTCGCGGCGGTCACGCTCGCAGCGGTCGCACGGCTGCGCGGGCAATCGCTGCGCTTCGGCGGCGCTCGTTTGCTTGCCAACGGCGCGCTCCTCGCGATGCATTGGGTCGCCTTCTTCGCCGCGGTTAAGATCGGCGGCGTCGCCATCGCGCTCTTCGGCTACGCGACTTTTCCCGTCTTCGTCCTCCTGCTCGTGCGGCCGGTGGCAGGCGCGCTGTCGCGACGCGACTGCGTCACGGCCGTGCTCGCGTTTCTCGGCCTGATCACGATCATTCCCGAACCGTCGTGGTCTTCGGATGCGACCCGCGGCCTTGCACTCGGGCTGGTGTCGGCGTTCACCTTCGCATGGCTCGCCGTGCGCAACCGTCGGTTCGTGGCGGAGCATGCCGCCTCGCAGATCGCGTTCTGGCAGAACGTATCGGCAGCGGCGTGCCTCTTCCCGATCGCCATGGCGTTCGGAATGTTCGACCGCAAACCGACGCCGACCGAGCTCGCGCTGCTCGTCGTGCTCGGCGTCGTTTGCACCGGCTTCGCGCATACGCTGTTCATCGCCAGCATGCGCAGCGTATCCGCGCAAACGGCGAGCGTCGTCGCCGCCCTCGAGCCGGTTTATGGCGTCGTCCTCGCCGCCGCCTTCCTGCAGACGTGGCCGACGTTGCGTACGTTCGCGGGCGGCGCGCTCATCGTGACCGCTGCGCTGATCGCGTCGAAAGGAAGCGGCGTTGGCGCCCCGAGCGCCGTTTCGGTAGCATCGGAGGCGGGAGACGCGCCACCGTGAACATCGGCATCGTCGGGCTCGGTCGCATGGGCGGCAACATGGCGCGCAGGCTCGCGCGTGGCGGCGTGCGCGTCATCGGCTTCGATCCCGACGAGACGGTTCGGAGCGGCATCGCGACCGAGCGCATCGAGGTTACCGCCTCGCTCGATCTGCTCGTGAGCGCGTTGCCGCCACCGCGCGTGGTCTGGCTCATGGTCCCTGCCGGTGAAATGACCGAGCAAGCGCTCGATGCGCTCGCGCCGCTTCTCACGGCGGGCGACGTGATCGTCGACGGCGGCAACGCCAACTACCATGACTCCGAGCGGCGCGGCGAAGCTTTACACGCGCTCGGGTTGCGCTTCGCCGACTGCGGCGTGTCGGGTGGCGTGCACGGCCTCGCCGACGGTTACGCGCTGATGTTCGGAGCCGACGAGCAAACGGCGGCGATGCTCGTGCCCTACATCCGCGTGCTCGCGCCGGCGCCCGACGCCGGGTGGGTGCACTGTGGCACGGTCGGCGCGGGCCACTTCGCGAAGATGATTCACAACGGCATCGAATACGGAATGATGCAGGCAATCGCCGAGGGCTTCGCGCTGATGGAGAACCGGCGCGATCTCGAGCTCGACGTCGCGAGGATCGCGCGCGCGTGGCAGCATGGCAGCGTCGTGCGCTCCTGGCTGCTCGATCTCACGGCCGACTTCCTCGCGCTCGATCCGCATCTCGCCGGCGTCGCGCCCGTCGTCGCGGATTCCGGCGAAGGCCGTTGGACCGTCGAGGAGGCGATTGCGCAAGGCATGCCTGCGCCCGTGCTGTCGCTCGCGCTGATGATGCGCTTTGCAAGCCAGGGTCGCGGCGACTACGCGAATCGAATGCTGGCGATGATGCGCAACGCGTTCGGCGGCCACGCGGTCGTGCCATCGCAGGACCACGGATGATCGTGGTTCTGATGGGCGTTTCGGGCTCGGGCAAGTCCACGGTGGGCGCCGCGCTCGCGTCGCGCCTGCGCTGGCCGCTGATCGATGCCGACGATCTGCATCCTGCTTCGAATGTCGAGAAGATGCGCGCAGGCACGCCGCTCACCGACGAGGATCGCGCGCCGTGGCTCGACCGCGTCGTCGATGCGGCGCGTGCTGCGAGTGTGCGATCGGGCAACGTCGTGCTCGCGTGCTCCGCTCTGAAGCAACGCTATCGCGATCGGATCAGGCAGGCCGGTGACGTGCGCTTCGTGCACCTCACCGGCCGCGCGGACGTCATCGCCGAACGGCTCGCCGCACGGCGTCATCGCTACATGCCCGCGTCGCTGCTCGCGAGCCAGATCGCGACGCTCGAAGCGCCCGGCGACGCGATCGTTATCGACGTCGACGCGACGGTCGACGTTCAGGTCCAGGCGATCATCGAAGCGCTGCGGGACGGAGCGACGAGCGTCGTCGCCGCTGACGCATCGTGAGCGCGTCGCGTCGATATCGCGTCGCCACCGAAGTCGCGCACGTCGGGCGCGATCCGCGGCGTTTCCTCGGCGCCGTGAACACGCCGGTATTCCGGGCATCGACCATCCTGTTCGATACGATGGCGAAGCTCGAGCAGGCGACGCGCGGTGAACTGCCCGGCGTCACGTACGGCCTGCACGGCTTGCCGACGGTCGCTGACCTTGCCACGGCGCTCGCGCGGCTCGAACACGGTCACGCCGCGCTGGTCGTGCCGTCGGGATTGACCGCAACGACGTTTCCGCTGCTCGCGCTGACCAAGCCCGGTGATCACGTTCTCGTGACCGATGCTGTGTACGGGCCGACGCGCCGCTTCTGCGACAATCACCTGCGTCGTTTCGCCATCGACGTCGACTATTACGATCCGCTTGCCGGTGCGGCGATCGCAAAGGCCTTTCGTGACAACACGACGGTCGTCTTCACCGAATCGCCAGGATCGTTGACGTTCGAGGTGCAGGACATTCCCGCGATCGCGCAGGTCGCACATGCACGCGGGGCACGGGTGATCCTCGACAATACCTGGGCAACGCCGATCGGCTTCGCGCCGTTCGACCATGGCGTCGACGTCTCGGTGCACGCCGTCACCAAGTACGTCGGCGGCCACTCCGACGTGCTGCTCGGTGCGGTCATCGCGAACGCAGCGACGTTCCCCGCGTTGCAAAGGCTGTGGACCGACATGGGCATCGCCGCGTCGCCCGACGATTGCTATCTCGGGCTGCGCGGCCTGCGCACGCTTGCCGTGCGTCTCGCCCGGCACGCGCAAAGCGCAATGACCGTCGCGACGTGGCTCGCGGCGCGGCCGGAAGTGCGGCGCGTGCTCTATCCGCCGCTGCCTGCCGACCCGGGCCATGCGCTGTGGAAGCGCGACTTTCGCGCCGCGTCCGGCCTGTTCGGCGTCGTGCTCGAGCCGGTCGATCCCGCGGCGGTCGCGCGGATGCTCGACGGCATGCGCCTCTTCGGGATGGGATGGAGCTGGGGCGGCTTCGAGAGTCTGATCATCCCCACGTGGCCGGAACGCGCGCGTACGATCACCACGTGGAATCCGGGCGGGCCGACGCTACGCCTGGCGGTCGGCCTCGAGGATCCGCAGGACCTGATCGAGGATCTGCAGGACGGCCTTGCGCGGCTGGCGGGGTGAGCCGCTAAAGCGAATTGATCACGTGCCCGCCGTCGACGGTCACGACGCTGCCCGTCATGTATGAACCGGCATCCGAGGCGAGCAGAAGAAGGGCCGCGTCGAGCTCCTCGGGCGTGCCGATGCGCCGCTGCGGAATGCGCTTGATCATCGCCTGTCCGGCGTCGCTTGCGAAGAAGTCGCGATTGATGCCGGTCTCGATGTAACCCGGCGCGAGCGCGTTGACGCGAATGCGATGCCGCGCGAGCTCGAGCGCCATCGCCTTCGTCAACTGGATCAACGCCGCCTTCGAAGCGGCGTAGCTCGGGACCTGCGAAGCCACGCGCAGGCCGAGGATCGACGCGACGTTGACGATGCTTCCCCCCTGCGCGTTGGCGACCATCGAGCGTGCGGCCGTCTGCGCCACGCGCCACGCGCCGTTCAGGTTGACGTCGATCACCTCGAGCCATTCGTCTTCGCTGTGCTCGAGGAGCGGCTTGGTGACCGCGATGCCGGCGTTGTTGACGACGACGCTGATCGGCCCGAGTCCTGCGTTCGCGTGTTCGAAGGCGTCGCGCACGCTCGCCATCTCGGTGACGTCGAGCGCCACCGGGAATACGCGTCGGCCGAGGGCGACGATCGACGCTGCAAGGTCGTCCAGCGCGTCGATGCGCCGTGCGCCGATCGCGACGTCGGCGCCGGCGCGTGCGAGCGTCATCGCGAAATGGCGGCCGAGGCTGCCATTCGCGCCGGTGACGAGCGCGCGACGCCCGGCAAGCGTGATCTCCATCGTTACTCCCGGATGGCCTTGGGATCGGAGATGGCGAGGCGGTCGACGGCGATCGCGAGCAGCGCGTCGTGCAGTGCCATCGCATGCGCACCGTCGTCGAATCGGCCATCGCGGATCGCCGCGCACACCGCGCGCCGCAGCGCGTGCACGTCGTCGTCCGAAGGGGCGCTCGGTGCAACGTCCTGCGCCGCGAGCGGACGCAAGCGCTCGATCTCGCGGATGCGCGCCTGCGGTCCGAGCGTGATCTCGCGTGCTGCGATGCCCATCGCATTGGCGACCATCAACGCGGTGTAACGCTGCTCGTCGGGAATGGCAGCGAGCAAATCGCTCGTCAGCGTCGCGCGCGCAGTGCCGAGGAGCGCCGCGGCATCGGGAATCTCGAAGCGGTCAGCGCGTTCGCTCATCCGACGCCTTTCGTCAATCGCAGCACTTCGTACTCGAGATCGTCGACGATGCGTCCGGTCAGCGCGAGCTCGAGCGAAGGCTCGTCGCTGTGGCGTCGCGCCTGCTCGATGGCGATGGTCGCCCAGCGCAGATGCGCCATCACCTGCCAGTAGTGCAGGTCCTGGCGTGAAATGGCACGACCGGCGACCGATGCATAGCCGGCGACGAACGGCTCGACCGAGGCGATGCCGCCGGCCTCATGGTCCTTGCCGGCGAAGCGCCAGCAGCGTGCGGTGAACCATCCGAGGTCCTGTCGCGGATCACCGCAGCCGGCGAATTCCCAGTCGAGCACGCCGATCAGCTTGCCGTCGTCGACGAGATAGTTGCCGGTGCGATAGTCACGATGCACGAAAGTCACGTCCCACGACGCGGGCGCACGACGCTCGCACCAACGCAGGCCCCATTCGAGCGCGGGATACGCGTCGTCGAGGCGATCGAGCCAGCCGCGCAGCGTGGCGATCTCGACGAGGGCGGGATTGGCGGAATCGTCGAACCCGCGCCCGCTTTCGCTGGCGACCGAGCGTTGCGGTGGCGGGGGAATCGCGTGAATGCGCGCCAGATTGGCGCCGAGCGCGAATGCGAGCGCGTCGGGATCGGGAACGAGACTTCGATCGCGCGTGAGACGATGGGCGGCCGCGATCCCCGGAAGCCGCTCCATCACGAAGAATTCGTCACCGAGCACGGACGTGTCGGTGCAGAGGAAAAGCGGCTTCGGCGCGAGCACGCCTGCCGCATGCGCGTGGCGCAATACCTCGTACTCGTCGCGCCGCGACAGGCTGCCGGTCACGCGCGAGGGCGCGTTCTTGCGCAGCACCCACGAATGCGTTCCGCCGAGGGGGCCGCCACGGATGTCGACGTCGAGCGCGTAGTTGTCCTGAATCGCCCCGCCGCCCAAACGCTCGAAGCGGGTGACGCTCACCTCGTCGGCGTTCGTGGTGCGCGCGAGAAAGCCCGAAAGCGCGTCCGCTTCGCGCTCGCTCGAGACCCCGCTCATCGGTCGGCGGCGTTGCGCGGACCGGTGCGCCGTTCGCCGCGCAGGATGCGTCGCGCGATGCTCCAGCGATGGACCTCGGATGGTCCGTCGTAGATCCGGAATGCGCGCAGATCGGCAAAAATCCGGGCGACCACGGTTTCGTCCGTCACGCCCTGGCCCCCGAGGACCTGCACGCAGCGATCGGCCACGCGCCACGCGGCCTCGGAGACGATGACCTTCGCACGGCTCGACTCGTGCAGTGCCAGGTCACCCTGGTCGAGCAGCCACGCGCAGTGCCAGATCGCGAGGCGCGCGACGTGCATGTCCAGTTCGTTGTCGGCGAGCATGAAGCCGATGCCCTCGTGCTCGCCGATCGGCTTGCCGAACGCCTGGCGACGCCGCGCGTAGTCGACGGCGACGTCGTGTGCGCGGCGCACCGCGCCAAGCCAGCGCATGCAGTGCGTGAGGCGCGCCGGCGAGAGCCGAACCTGAGCGTACTTGAATCCCTTGCCGACTTCGCCAAGCACGCTTTCTGCGGGCACGCGCAGGCCGTCGAAGCGCACCACGCCGTGACCGCCCGGGAAGCACTCGTCGAGCGTCTCCATCGTGCGCTCGACCAGGATCCCGGGCGTGTTCATGTCGGACAGGAACATCGTGGCGCCGGCGTCGTCGACCTTCGCCATGATGATGGCGAACGCGGCGCCTTGCGCGCCGGTGATGAACCACTTGCCGCCGTTGATGACGAATGCCTCGCCATCGCGCGCCGCCGTCGACAGCAGCATCGACGGGTCCGAACCTGCACCGGGCGGCGGCTCGGTCATGCAGAAGCACGAGCGCAGCGCGCCCGCCGCGAGCGGTGCGAGCCAGCGCGCCTTTTGCGCCGGCGTCGCGACCGCCTCCAAGAGATGCATGTTGCCCTCGTCGGGCGCCGCGACGTTCATCGCCACCGGCCCGAGCGGCGAATAGCCCGCCTCCTCGAACGCGATCGCGCGACCGACGTGCGAAAGCCCGAGCCCCCCGTATTCACGTGCGACGTGCGGCGCAAGCAGCCCCGCGTTCCGCGCACGCTCGATCAGCTCGTGACGCAGCGCCTCGGTAGGCCCGTGGCGCGTGCGTCTCTGATCCGATTCGAGGGGGACGACGTCGTTCGCGATGAAGGCGCGGATGCGTGCCTGCAGGTCGCGCAGCTCCGGTGGGATCGAGAAGTCGATCATGGCTTTTGGCCTCGCACGCGATCGCGCAGCACGTTCTTCTGCACCTTGCCGGTCGACGTCTTCGGTAACGGGCCGAAGACAACGCGCTTCGGCGCCTTGAAGCGCGCGATCCGCGCGCGCACGTGCTCGATCAACCCCTCGGCGGTGACGCTCGCTCCTTCCTTCAGCGTGACGAATGCCACGGGAACCTCGCCCCACTTCGCGTCGGGCGCGGCGACGACCGCCACCTCCAGCACGGCATCGTGCTGGTTCAGTGCGCGCTCGACCTCGACCGACGAAATGTTCTCTCCACCGGAAATGATGATGTCCTTCGCGCGGTCGCGCAGCTCGATGTAGTCGTCGGGATGTCGAACGCCGAGATCACCCGTGCGAAACCAGCCATCGGGACAGGCTTTGCGCGTCGCCTCGTCGTCGCGGTAGTAGCCCAGCATCAGGTTGTTGCCGCGGATCGCGATCTCCCCCATCGTGGTTGCATCGGGCGGCACGTCGTGTCCCTGATCATCGACGACGCGCAGCGTTTCCCCGATCGCGTTGGCGACGCCCTGGCGCGCCTTGAGCCGGGCCTGCTCGTCGATCGCGAGTCCATCCCATTCGCTGCGCCACTCGCAGATTACCGCGGGGCCATACGTTTCGGTGAGCCCGTACAAGTGCGTGACGTCGAGGCCGAGCGCGGCGAGCCGCTCGAGCAGCGCAGGTGTCGGCGGGGCGCCGCCCGTGGCGATGCGCACGCGGCGCTCGATCGCGCGCGCGCCCGCATCCCAGGCGATCATCGTCAGCACCGTCGGTGCCGCGCACAGGTGCGTGATGCCCGATTCGCGCAGGTGATCCCAGATGAGCGACGACTCGACGCGACGCAGGCACACGTGCGTCGCGCCCATCACGGTGACGGCCCAGGGAAAGCACCAGCCGTTGCAGTGGAACATCGGCAGCGTCCACAGGTACTTGCTGTCGCTCGTGAGCCCCATGTGCAGCGCCATCGCGAGCGCCTGGAGGTAGGCGCCGCGGTGGTGGTACATCACGCCTTTCGGCTTGCCGGTCGTTCCGCTCGTGTAGTTGATCGCCAGCATCGCACGCTCGTCGGCGAGCGGATGATGAAACGTCACGGCGGCGGCGATCAGCGCCTCGAGGTCGTCGCGCTCGCCGCCGGCGCGCAACGCGAGCACGCTCGCATTCGCGCGATTGCAGGCGTCGAGCGCCGTCGCACCGTACGCATCGTCGTAGATCAGGACGCGCACGCCCGCATGCTCCAGGATGTACGCGATGTCGTCGGCGGTAATCCGCGTGTTGAGGGCGACGAGCACGCCGCCGGCGAACGGCACGGCGTAGTGCGCGGCGAGGAGGACGTGCGTGTTGGGCGCGAGGACCGCGACGCGCTCGCCCGGTGCGACACCGACCTTGCGAAGCGCGCTCGCCAGGCGCAAGCAGCGCGCATGAAACTCGCCGTAGGTGAAGCGCGTCCCGTCGTCCACGACGGCGACTCGATCGTTGAAGACGACCGCCGCGCGAGCAAGGAATGCCGTCGGCGTAAGTGGCTCGAAGTCGAAAGGCGGGGGGGTCATGGCCGCGCGTGAAGCGTGAGCTCGCCGCCATTGTAGGCGGGGACCTCGCCGTGGTCGCCGCTTGCGAGCATCGCCGCATGAGCGCATCCGACGCACGCACGCGCATACCGGCGCGCGCTACAGCAGCCGGGCAACGCAGTGTGCCAGCGCCGAGGCGCCGACGAAATCATCCATTCAGAGCAAGCCGGCGTCGTATCGGTCGCGACGGATTTACTCGGCAGGACGCGCTACGCCGAGATACGCGGCCTGCACGTCGGTCCGCGCCTGGACGTCCGCAGGAGGACCGTCGGCGACGAGCACTCCGCGGACCAGCACGATCACGCGCTCGGCGAATCCGAAGACGATGTCCATGTCGTGCTCGGTGAAAAGCATCGCTGCCCCGTTCTCGCCCGCAAGGTCGACGGCGAGTTGCATCAGCAAACGACGCGCTTTAGACGTCATGCCCGCGGTGGGCTCGTCCATCAGCAACAGCTTGGGCGAGCCGATCAGCGCGAGGGCGATCTCCAAGCGCTTGGCGTCCCCGTACGCGAGCGTGCCGCAGTGTGCAGCGGCGATATCGTCGATCCGAAGACGCGCGAACTCTTCGTCGATCGTGGTCGCGTGAAGCGCGAGTCGGGGCCCGAGCATTCGCGCGTCGTTCCCCGCGTCTGCTGCGATCGACAACGCCACCGCCTCGCGCACGGTCATCGACGCGAACGTTGCCGGGATCTGAAACGTCCGCGCGATGCCAAGATGCGCGATCGCATGCGTCGCAAGTCCACCGATCGACCGTCCGTCGAAGCGAACGTCGCCCGCATCGGCGCGAAGCTGCCCATGGATCAGGTTGAAGCAGGTCGTCTTGCCCGCGCCATTGGGCCCGATCATCGCGACGATCTCGCCGGCGTTCACGCTGAACGAAACGTCGCGTACCGCGTCGACGCCGTCGAACGACTTGGAAAGATGCTCGACGACGAGCAGTGGTTCGTTCATGAACGGAAGCGCAGTCGCGAACGAGCGGTCTCCAACGCCCCGCCGATCCCGAAGGGAAATACGCTGACGATCAGCAGAATCGCGATGCCGACCCCGGCGCGCCAGTAGTCGGTGTAGCGCGCGAGCACGTCGGAGAGCCACGTGAACGCGATGGCGCCGAGAAGCGGCCCGAAGAGCGCGTTCATGCCGCCAAGGAGCATCATCACGAGCACGTCGACCGAGCGCGGGATGGACAATGCGTCGGGTGCGACACCGCCCTTCGAAAAGGCGTACAGCGCACCTGCGAGCCCCGCGAACGCACCGACGGTCACCAGGCCTTTGATGCGTCGGGCGCGCACGTCGATGCCGATTGCTCCCGCGCGCAGCGCCGAATCGCGGGCTCCGCGCAGCGCATACCCGAACGGGGTAAAGGCGATGTGCGCCAGCGCGGCGAGCGCAAGCGCGACGACGACCAGCACGAAGAGGTAAAAGCGCGTGCGGGCACCGAGCCATTCGGGCGGCCACACGCCGATGATGCCGTTCGATCCGCCCGTCACGCTGTCCCACTGGACGGCGATCGACCACAGGATCTGCGCGAATGCGAGCGTCAGCATCGCGAAGTAGATGCCGGACATCCGCACGCAAAGCGCGGCAAAGGCGAGGGCGGCGAGCGCCGCGACCAGCGGCCCCAGCACCAGCGCCACCCCGAACGGCAACCCGTGCGTCACCGCGAGCGCGACCGCGTACGCGCCGAGACCGAAAAACGCCGCGTGGCCGAACGACGTCATACCGCCGTTCGTGACGATGAGTTGCAGGCTCGCCGTGAAGAGTCCGGCGACGAGAATGTCGGTCGCGAGCACGAGCAGGTACTGATCGCCGAACGTAGGCAGCAGCAACGCAACGACGAGCAGCGCGACGGCGACGAGCGCGCTCCGTTGCGCCGGCCGTCGCACGAGCGCGCGCTCGATCGCGACGTTCGTGGTCGCCGGTGTGACCGACGGCCGTCCGAGCAACCCCGAAGGCCGCACGAGCAGCACGAGTGCCATGACGGCGAACTCGATCACCAGCGTGAGTCTCGGGAAGGCGATCGACAGAGGGCCGACGTCGAGCGTGCCGGCGGCAATGCAAAGCGCCTTGGTCACGCCGATCATCACCGCCGCGATGAATGCACCGGGTACCGAACCCAGGCCGCCGAGCACGGTGACGACGAACGCGTCGGCGATCACCGCGAGGTCCATGCCGAGATTCGCGGGCTCTCGCGGCAGCGTGAGCGCGCCGGCGAGGCCCGCGAGGAACGACCCCACCGCGAACACGACGGTGTAGAGCGTGCGCTCGTCGATGCCGAGCGCCGCGGCGAGCACGCGATTCTCGGAGGCTGCGCGCACGACCATGCCGAAGCGCGTGCGTTGGATGAGGATGGTGAGCAGCACGAGCACGATCGGTCCGATGACGAGCAGGAACAGGTCGTACTCGGGGACCGCGCGCCCGAACAGCTCGACGACGCCGTCGAGTCCTGCGACGCGCGGGCCGAGCCGGTCCTCGGGCCCCCATAGTGCAAGCGCGGCGTCGCGCACGATCAGTACGATGCCGAACGTCGCCGTCAGCTGCAGCAATTCGGGCGCGGGGTAGAGGCGCTTCAGGAGCAACACTTCGATCAGCGCGCCGAAGGCGCCGACGACGAATGCCGCGGCAAGCACCGCGCTCCAGAAGCCCGCGGCGGACCCCGCATACGCACCGAAGGCCTGGCCGGCCGAGTACGCGACGTACGCGCCGAGCATGAAGAACGAGCCGTGCGCGAAGTTGACGATGCGCGTGACGCCGAAGATCAGCGTCAGGCCCGCGGAGATGAGAAAGAGCGATGACGCGGACGCGAGACCGTTGAGAATCTGGACGGCGAGCGAGGCGAGCGACACGCGCTACGCCGAATGCGTCACGAGCCTGGGCGCAGCTTGCGCACGACGTCGTCGGGCGGCAGGAAGTCCTTCCCGTTTGCGTAATGCCAGTCGACCATGACGCCCTTGCCGTCGCGCACCGCCGTGCGCCCGACGTAGGCGCCCATCGTCGATTGATGATCGATCGCCCTATACGTCACCGACCCGAACGGCGTCTCGAACGTCAAGCCTTCCATGGCGGCGACGAGCTTCTCGGTGTCGGTCGAGCCTGCGCGCGCGATCGCGGCGGCGGCCGATTTGACCGTGCTGTAACCGACCACCGAGCCGAGGCGCGGGTCGTCGTTGAATTTCGCCTGATACGCGGCGAGAAAGCGTTTGTGCTCCGGCGTCTCGATGGCGTACCACGGATAGCCGGTCACGTACCAGCCGACCGGCGCCTCGGCCTTCAACGGGTCGAGGTACTCGGGTTCCCCCCCGAGCAGGTTGAAGACCGGCCGATCCTTGAAGAGACCGCGCAACTCGCCTTCGCGCACGAAGCGCGCGAGATCGGGCCCGAACAGCGACGAAAAGATGGCATCGGGCTTCGCATCCTGCAGCGCCTGCACGACCGCGCCGGGCTCGATCTTGCCGAGCGGCACCGCCTGCTCGACGAATTCAAGGGTGCCGCCCTGCTGCGCTTGCATCTGTTGCTTGAACGTCGCGGTCGCCGCCTGGCCGTACTCGTAGTTCGGATACACGATCGCCCAGCGCGTCTTGCCCAGCTTCACCGCTTCGGGGACGAGCATCGCCGTCTGCATGTACGTCGACGCGCGCAGCCGGAACGTGTACTTGTTGCCGTCCTCCCAGACGATCTTGTCGGTGAGCGGCTCGGCCGCTATGAAAAGGACGTGCCGCCGCTTGGCGAGGTCGGCGACGGCGAGGCCGATGTTCGAGGCGAACGTGCCCATCAGCATCGTGACGCGCTCGCGTGTCAGCAGCTCCTCGGCGACGCGGACCGCGTCGCCGGGGACGCCGTTGTCGTCGCGCGACACGACCTCGACCTTGCGTCCGAGCAGCCCGCCGGCGGCATTGATTTCGTCGACGGCCAACTCCATACCTTTCCGGTAGGGGTCGAGGAAAGCCGGAAACTGCTTGTATTCGTTGAGCTCGCCCAGGCGGATCGTCTGCGCGAGCGCGGGCGCCGCCAGGAAGAGGGCGAGCAGGATCGCGATGCGGCGTGCCATGGAGTTCCTCGCGGAGTCGGCGGGTCGATGGTATCAAACGTCGAATCGTCGGCGAATTCGCCCGCAAATGCTTGATTTGCGATAAGGATATGTCCCGGACGCCCTTTGGGCGACGCGGCCCGAAACGATAAAATTACGCTTCGATGCCGCTTCCGCGCCTGCGGATACACCCGATCACGATGCTTCGCCTTGCCTACGGACTCGCGTTCAGCGACCTCTACTCGGTCGAAGGCGCCGCGCGTATCGACCGGCGCTTCGTCTCGCATCTCGCGCAGGCCGACGCTGCGCTTGCCGCACGGCTCGTCGCCGCACGCTCCGAACCCGCCAAGCTCAACGCCAAGGACGAGTCGCAACTGCTGATCGAGACTGCGCCGCACCTCGAGGACTTCCTCGCCGATCTCTTCGGTATCGGTGAAGCGGTGGAGGCGCTCGAAGCGCAGCACCACGAGCTCGCGCCACTCTTCGTCGTCAAGCGTCAGTTCGTCCAGCGAAAGGCGATGAACGCGTACAAGGCGGACGTCGCGGCGACCTTCGACGCCACGGCGCTACGCGCGGAACTCGACGCGTTGCTCGGCTCGAACGACGGAGTGCAGGCGTTCGAGCTCGCGTTCGCGCAGGCCGTGACGCGTTGGCAGCAGAACGAGACGGCGAACGCGCACGCGCTCGACGTCGCGCAACGATATGCCGCGTGGGCCGCGCACACGCAGGAAGGCAAGCTGGCGCATCGCCGCGGCGTGCTGTTCCGCGCACCGCGCAAACTCGACATGATGCGGCTCGTGCCGGTCGAGACGATCACGCGGGACGGCATCGAGAGCCTGCAACGCCCCGAGCACGAAGGCCTGCGGCGGCGCGAAGGGTTCAAGTTGACCGATGCCGGGACCGACCTCGTCGGCGGACTCGACCAGGCGCATTACTGCATCTGGTGCCACGAGCAAGGCAAGGATTCGTGCGCGAAGGGGTTGCTCGAGAAGGCCCCGCGGCCCGAGGACCCGTACAAGAGGTCGGTGTTCGGCGTGACGCTCGCCGGCTGTCCGCTGGAGGAGCGAATCTCCGAATTCCACAAGCTGCGGGCGGAAGGCTGGCCGCTCGGCGCACTGGCGATGATCTGCGTCGACAATCCGATGGCGGCCGCGACCGGTCACCGGATCTGCAACGACTGCATGAAGGCCTGCATCTACCAGAAGCAGGATCCGGTCGACATCCCGCAGTCGGAAACGCGCGTGCTGAAGGACGTGCTCGCGCTGCCGTACGGCTTCGAGATCTATTCGCTGCTGACGCGCTGGAATCCGCTCGACCTGCGCCGCCCGTTGCCCAAGTCGCCCACCGGCAAGCGTGTGCTCGTCGTGGGGCAGGGGCCGGCGGGCTTCACGCTCGCGCATCACCTGTTGAACGAAGGCCACACGGTCGTCGCGATCGACGGCCTCAAGATCGAGCCGCTCGATCCGGCACTTTCGGGCGTCACCGCGCTTGGTGAGCGCGTGCCGTTCGTGCCGATCGCCGACTTCGCATCGCTCGCGGAGCCGCTCGACGCGCGGGTCATGGCGGGCTTCGGCGGCGTCGCCGAGTACGGCATCACGGTGCGCTGGGACAAGAACTTCCTGAAGGTCGTGCGGCTTCTGCTCGAGCGGCGCGCGAACTACGCGCTCTACGGCGGCGTGCGCTTCGGCGGCACGATCGACGTCGACGACGCGTTCGCGATGGGGTTCCATCACATCGCACTCGCCGCCGGCGCCGGGCGCCCGACGGTGCTCGAATTGCCGAACGGTCTCGCGCACGGCGTGCGCACCGCGTCCGATTTCCTGATGGCGCTGCAGCTCACCGGCGCCGCCAAGAACGACTCGATCGCGAACATGCAGGTGCGCCTGCCCGTCGTCGTCATCGGGGGTGGGCTGACGGCGATCGACACGGCCACCGAGGCGCTCGCGTACTACCCGGTGCAGGTGGAGAAATTCCTCGCCCGCTACGAAACGCTCGTCAGGGCGAGCGGCCGGACCGCGGTCGAAGCGGCGTGGAGCCCGCCGGAGTTCGCGATCGCGCAGGAATTCCTCGCGCACGCGCGGGCACTGCGTGCCGAACGGGAAGCCGCCGCGCGCGAATGTCGGGAAGCGCGCATCGCGGAGCTGTTGCGGTCGTGGGGCGGCGCGACGATCGCGTATCGCAAGCGGCTCGTCGACAGCCCGTCGTACACGCTGAATCACGAGGAAGTCGAGAAGGCGTTCGAGGAAGGCATCCGCTTCGCGGAAGGGCTGACGCCGCTCGCGATCGACGTCGACGACGCGGGTCACGCGAAGACGTTGACGGTGTCGGTGCGCGCGCGCAGCGACGACGGCCAGTGGTCCGAGGTGCGCCGCGAGTCGATGCCGGCGCGCACGATTCTCGTCGCCGCGGGGACGCAGCCGAACACCGTGCTCGCGCGCGAGGACGCATCGCATTTCAAGCTCGACGGCCGCTATTTCGAGCTGCACGACGAGGACGGAACGATCGAGAAGCCGATCCGCGGGCTCGCGAAGCCGCCGAAGCCGGCGGTGCTCACGCATCTTCGTGACGACGGCCGGGCGATCAGCTTCTTCGGTGACCTTCATCCGTCGTTCCACGGCAACGTGGTCAAGGCGATGGCGAGCGCGAAGCAGGGCTATCCGATCGTGTCGCGCATGCTTGAACGCGTGCACCGGCCACCGGAGGGCGCGCAGGCGCAATTCTTCGCGATGCTCGACGAGACGTTCCGCGCGCGGGTCGAGCGCGTCGTGCGCTTGACGCCGACGATCGTCGAAGTGGTCGTGCATGCGCCGGCGGCCGCGCGGCGTTTCCGTCCCGGACAGTTCTATCGGCTGCAGAATTTCGAATCGCTCGCACCGCGCCCGCACGGCACGCGGCTCGCGATGGAAGGGCTCGCGCTCACCGGCGCCTGGGTCGATCGCGAGCGCGGCCTCGTATCGGTGATCGTGCTCGAAATGGGCGGCTCGTCCGATCTTTGCGTGACGCTGAAACCCGGCGAGCCCATCGTGCTGATGGGGCCGACCGGCGCGCCGACCGAAATCGAGCACGACAAGACCGTGGTGCTGGTCGGCGGCGGACTCGGCAACGCGGTGCTGTTCTCCATCGGCCGTGCGTATCGCGACGCGGGGTCGAAGGTGTTGTATTTCGCCGGTTACCGGCACATGGAAGATCGCTACAAGGTCGAGGACATCGAGGCCGCTGCCGACGTCGTCGTCTGGTGCTGCGACGAGGGACCGGGCTTCGATGCGACGCGCCTGCAGGATCGCGCGTACGTCGGGAACATCGTCGACGCGATGCGCGCATACGCTTGTGGTGAGCTCGGAGATCCGACGATTCCATTGACCGAGGCGGATCGCATCATCGCGATCGGCTCCGACAAGATGATGGCCGCCGTCGCCGCCGCGCGCCATACGTTGCTTGCGCCGTACCTGTCGCGCGATCACCGTGCGATCGGGTCGATCAACTCGCCGATGCAATGCATGATGAAGGAGATCTGCGCGCAATGCCTGCAGCCGCAGCGCGATCCCGCCACCGGCGAGACGCGCTACGTGTTCTCCTGCTTCAACCAGGACCAGCCGCTCGACGAGGTCGACTTTCCTGCGCTCGACGCTCGACTGCGCCAGAATGCCGTCCAGGAGAAGCTCACTGCGCGCTGGGTCGAGCGCGTGAGCGAAGGCGTGGGCGACTGACACGTCGACGCTTCGGATTCCTTGAAGGCCGGGGCCGGCTTCCGGGACATCATCGGTCTTGATTTCTGCGGTAGCATCGCGGCCTTCGCAGTCCTGAGGCCGGCATGTCGTTCATCCGTCACGTCGCGGCGATGGTCGCGCTGCTCGCCGCGCTCGGCGTCTCGCAAGCGAACGCCGCCGATGAGCTTGCCCCCTCGCTGCACCTGCCCGACGGCGTGCGCCCCGAGCGCTACGCGGTCACGCTGTCGGTCGTTCCCGGCGAAGCCAAGGTGCAGGCACGGATCGTCATCGACATCAGGGTCGATGCCCCGCAGTCGCTGATCTGGCTCCATGCCGACCGGATCGCGATCGGCACGGTCGATGTCGACGGCAGCGTTTCGCGCGCGACGCTGCGCACGGAGCATCCGCAGGTCGTGGGGATGGCGTTCGATCCGCCCCTCGAGGCAGGCGCGCATCGCGTGACGCTCGACTACGAGGCGAACCAGGATCTCAAGTCGACGCGCGGCATCTTTGCCGTCCGTGACGCGGCCGGGTGGTACGCGATGACGCAGTTCGAGGCGCTTTCGGCGCGCCGGGCGTTTCCATGCTTCGACGAGCCGCGTTTCAAGGTGCCCTGGCAGCTCACGCTTCGCGTGCCGCGCGATCTCACGGCGGTCTCCAATGCGCCCATTGCGGCCGAGCGCGTCATTGCCGATGGCATGAAGGAGATCGCGTTCGCGCCGACGAAGCCGCTTCCGTCGTATCTCGTTGCGTTTGCGGTCGGCCCCTTCGACGTGCTCGACGCCGGTCGCGTCGGCGAAACGCCGATTCGCATCGTCGCCCCACGCGGGCACATTGCCGATCTCGCCTTCGCGCGCCGCGCGCTGCCCGAACTTCTCGCGAAGGAAGCGGCGTGGTTCGCCGTGCCGTTCCCCTACGCGAAGCTCGACCACGCAGCGATACCGCTCACCGTGCGCTTCGCGATGGAAAACGCCGGCCTCATCACCTACGGCGCACCGATCCTGATCGCGCCGGGCGCTACGCCGGCGCCGTTTCGCCACGGTCTCGCGAACGTCGGCGCGCACGAAATAGCGCATCAATGGTTCGGCAACCTGGTCACGATGCGCGACTGGGACGACGTCTGGCTGAACGAGGCGTTCGCAAGCTGGTTCGCGCAGAAAATGGTCGATGCATGGGATCCCGGCTACGAGCACGGAAGCGCGCACGTGCATGAGCGGGCCGACGCGATCGAGGCCGATGCACTCGCCGGCGCACGCCGCATCCGGCAGCCGATCGCCACGCGGGGCGACGTCTTCAACGCGTTCGACTCGATCACCTACGAGAAAGGCGCGACGGTCATCGGCATGTTCGAGGGCTGGCTCGGCAATGAGCCGTTCCGGCAAGGGATCCGCACGTATCTCGAGCGCCACGCGAACGGCAACGCCACCACGGCCGACTTTCTCGACGCGCTGCAGGCGAACACCGGCAAGCCCGTCGTACCGGCGTTCGCGTCGTTCCTCGATCAGAACGGCGTGCCGCAGGTGATCGTCGAGCTCGATTGCAAGACGGCGCCCGCGCGACTCGCGCTGGCGCAGCGCCGGCACGCCGCGCCCGATGCGCCGGCGAGTGCGCAGCGCTGGCAAATTCCCGTGTGCGCGCGGTACGGCAACGCGAAGGAGACGAATGAAGCGTGCACGCTACTGTCCGAGGCGTCGTCGACGCTTTCTCTCGGCGCGGCATGCCCGACGTTCGTCATGGCCAACGCGGGCGGGCGCGGCTATTACGTTCCCGAGTATCGCGGCAAGCTCCTCGCGCGTCTTTTCGCCAAGCCCGGGGCGATGACACCGGCGGAGGCGGCGAGCGTCGTCTACGATTTGCGGCCGCTGCTCCGCGCCGGCGCGATCGACGCTGCGCAGGTGCTCGACGGCATTCGCGTGGGCACGCGCTCGCGCGAGCGCAGCGTGGTGACGGCGGCGCTCGCCGTCGCGAATTACGTGCGCGACACGCTGGTGGGCGCGCGCGAGATGGACGCGTTTGCCGCGTTCGTCCGCCAGACCTTCGCCCCGCGCGCACGGGCGCTCGGCTTCCTTCCCAGGCGCGGCGAGAGCGACGACGATCGGCTGCTGCGACGCGCGCTGCTGAGCTTCGCCGCACCCTACGATCCGCCGCTCGCGATGAAGGCACGGCGGCTCGCTCGCGCATGGCTGCACGATCGCAACGCGGTCGACCCCGACATCGTCGACGCCGTACTGCTGACGGCCGCGCGCACCGGCGACGCGTCGCTGTTCGACGCGATGGCGCAGGAAGCGCTGGCGACCGACAGCGCGCTCGATCGGCGCAATCTGCTGATCGCGCTGATGTCGTTCGGCGATCCGGCGCTCGCCAAGCGAGGGTTGAGCTTCCTGCTCGATCCGCGCATCGACGTACGCGAGGCGACGACGGCGTGGAGCTTTGCGATCGATAGGGCGCCGAGGCGCGTCTCGCACGAATTCGTCGTCGCGCACTTCGATGCGCTCGCCGAGCGCGTCGACCCCGATACGCCTGGTGGGTGGCCCGTCGTGGCGTCCCGCCTTTGCGGCGACGACGATCGCCGCGACGTCGAGCTGTTCTGGCGGCCGCGACTCGCGCGCTACGCAGGCGCAGAACGGAATCTCGCGGAGGCGCTCGAATCGATCGATGGATGCGTACGACTACGCGCGCGCGAGCAGCGTACGCTCGGCCGCTACCTGGGTTTGCGCCAGTAGGCGACGGCCGGACGCACCGCCGGGGATGGTGTCGAGGTGAGTTCGGAATCGGAAACGTACGCGCCCGGCTGGCCGGGCATTCCCGCGCGCTGGACTTCGAGCGCGAAGACCGGGCTTGGTACCGCGGTCGACGGCGACAGTCGCGTGTGGTTCACGCTCAGCCACGGCATCCTGAACGAGGTCTACTACCCGCGCATCGACAGTGCCTGCACCCGCGATCTCGGGCTGATCGTGACGGACGGACAGGCACTCTTTTCGGAGGAAAAGCGCGACACGCGCTCGGAAACCTCCACCGTCGAACCGGGTATCCCGTGCTACCGCATCCGCAACGCCCACACCGGTGGCCGTTACGAGATCCACAAGGAGGTGCATAGCGATCCCTCGTGCGACGTCGTGCTGCAGCGCGTTCGCTTCTTGCCGCGCGAAGGCTCGCTGGCCGACTACGGCGTCTACGTGCTGCTCGCGCCGCACCTCGCCAATCACGGCGCGGGCAACACCGCGTGGAGCGGCGAATACAAGGGCATCCCGATGCTCTTCGCCGAACGCGATGGCCTCGCGCTGGCGCTCGCGTCTTCGGCGCCATGGATCGCGCGCTCGGTCGGCTTCGTCGGCGCGTCGGACGGTTGGCAGCAACTGCGCTCCGACAAGCGCCTGGTGCGCACGTACGAGCGCGCCGAGAACGGCAACGTGGCGCTGACCGGGCAGGTCGATCTCGTCGCGGCGGAAGGGACGTTCATCCTCGCGCTCGGGTTCGGGCCGACCGCCAACGAAGCCGCGCAACATGCGCGAACGAGCCTGCTGAACGATCTCGACGCCGTTCAGGCCGCGTACGTGAACGGCTGGAAGCGATGGCATCAAAGGGTGCAGCGGCGAAGCGCGACGACCTCGGCGCCGCGACGCTTGCACGCGCAAAGTTCCGCGGTGTTGCGCATTCACGAGTCGAAGCGCATCCAGGGTGGCGTGATCGCGAGCCTGTCGATTCCCTGGGGCTTTTCCAAAGGCGACAACGATCTCGGCGGCTACCACCTCGTGTGGCCGCGCGACCTCGTCGAGACAGCGGGAGGATTCCTCGCCATCGGTGCGCACCACGAAGTGCGGCGCATTCTGCGCTATCTGCAGGTCACGCAGGAGGCCGACGGTCACTGGGCCCAGAACATGTGGCTCGACGGCACGCCGTACTGGCAGGGGATCCAGATGGACGAAACGGCCCTGCCGATTCTCCTGGTGGATCTCGCCGCGCGCGAAGGCGCGATCGACCAGCGCGAGCGGGATGCGTACTGGCCGATGGTGCAGCGGGCCGCTGCGTTTCTCGCCCGCAACGGTCCGGTCAGCCCGCAGGATCGCTGGGAAGAGGATCCGGGTTATTCGCCGTTCACCGTCGCGACGGAAATCGCGGCGTTGCTTGTCGCAGCCGAGCTCGCGGAGGCTGCGTCCCGCCGGTCCGCCGCGACGTTCCTGCGCGAGACCGCCGATGCGTGGAACGCGAGCATCGAACGGTGGCTCTACGTCGAGGACACCGAACTCGCGCGCCGGTACGACGTGAAGGGCTACTACGTTCGCGTCTCCGATCCCGATCAGGCGGACGCCGCATCACCCTGCGCGGGTTTCGTGCCGATCAAGAACCGACCGCCCGATCGGTCGATCGCGCCGGCCGCGGCGATCGTCAGCGTCGACGCACTGGCGCTCGTTCGCTTCGGGTTGCGCACCGCAACCGACCCGCGCATCGTCAACACGGTCAAGCTGATCGACGCGCTGCTGAAGGTCGACACGCCGAGGGGACCGGCGTGGCGCCGTTACGAGGGCGACGGTTATGGCGAGCACGCCGATGGCAGTCCGTTCGACGGCGTAGGCATCGGCCGCGCGTGGCCGCTCCTGACCGGCGAGCGCGCGCATTTCGAGCTGGCCGCGGGCCATCTGCGCGACGCGGAGCGACTCGCGGACGCGGTCGAGGCGTTCGCCGGCGCGAGCGGATTGATACCGGAACAAATCTGGGACGCGCCCGACGTGCCCGATCGTGAACTGTATTTCGGGCATGCGTCGGGGTCGGCGAGCCCGCTGGTGTGGGCGCACGCCGAGTACCTGAAACTTTGTCGCTCGCTGCGCGACGGTGCGATCTTCGATCGCCCGGTGCAAACGGTCGAGCGATACCTCGTCGGGCGCGCGACGTCGACGCGTGTCGTTTGGAGCCCGAACAACAAGCTCCGGACGATGCCGCCCGGTGCGACGCTTCGCGTGCACACCTTCGTCCCGGCGCGGGTGCATTGGGGCATCGATGGCTGGCAATCGGTGCGCGACTGCGATACCCGCGACACGTCGCTCGGCGTGCACGTCACCGACCTGCCGACGGCCGACTTGCGTGCCGGCCGTCGCGTGGATTTCACGTTCTACTGGCACGACGAGCAGTGCTGGGTGGGAACGGACTTTTGCGTGCACGTCGAGAACGGATGACGACGTGTCGCAGCAGCGCGCACGACGGCGCGCGCGCCGCGCTACGCGAAACGCATCAATGATGCATGGCGTGCTGCGCGAGCTGCGATTTGAAGAACAGGAAGAAGTTCGAGCCGACTTCGACGGCGCGACCCGCTTCTTCCGCGGCGTCCATCGCGCTCGAGGACGTAATGCCGCTGCTGCCATCGGCGGCCGGCCAGTCGTTCGGGTCGAAGATCAGCACGGGGCGCACCTCCCACCAGATCGCGCCGGTGTTCGTGCGCGAGTTGTCGACCACGTGACTGTGGTTCGGTGTCGGCACGAGCGTCGGCGCCGTCGGTCGCACCGGCGGCATGTGCATCGCGGCGAGCAGCACCGAAAGATCGACGGTCGACGAGTGCATCGTGCACGTGCCGGGGATCGGATTGTTCGGATCCGGACATTGCGTATTCACGGCCGGCGTGCGCTTCCACGCTTCGGGAACGAAGCCGAAAAGACCGATCAGTGCGTTGCCGAGATCGACGCCGCACAGTTCGCCCGCGCGCGGCGTGCCGGGACACGCCATCGCGTCCGCCGGGTTCGTGTCGTTGCCGAACATCGGCACGAGTACGTACAGATGCGCGGTGTGCCGGATGTCGGTTCCCGACGGATCCGCCGACGGTTCGGTGATCACCTGGCAGATCGGGAGTTGCATCTCGTTCGGGTCGGACTGCGCCGGGATCTTGTTGAAATCGAGGTCCATCTGCGGCTCGTCCACGCAATCGAAATTCTGAAGATAGGTGAAGGTGACGATCTGGTCGTTGCCGAAGCCCTGCGTTTGATTGGGCGCGAGCTGTGCATTGGCGATCGGGACGGCGAAGGCGAGGCATGCGCCGAGGGCAGCGGGCAGGGCGCGACGCGCGAGGCGACTGACGAGGTGAGGCGGGGCGAGCGGAAGCATGAGCATGGCGACTCCTTCGGCGAAAGGAACGTGACGTCGGCGTGGCATCGAGGGCCACGGCGTCTGCATACGCAAGACGCGAACAGTCGAGTTCGCGTTGCATTCCGCCGGTTCGATCGCACCCGGAAATACACCGGCACGCACCAAGCCCGCGTGGCCGTGCCGAGCAGTGTCTTATGATGGCGGCGCGCCGCATGCCGCGGCGTGTCGACTTCCCGTAAGGAGTGAATCGCCGATGAGCCTCTCGCTTTCGTTCGCGCCGCTCGTGTCGCTGATCGCGGGCATTCTCATCCTGATCGTGCCCCGACTTCTCAACTACATCGTCGCGATCTACCTGATCCTGATCGGCATCATCGGCATCTTCGGCGTCGGCAATCCGCGCATCGTTTGAATGCACGGCCGCCCCCCGCACCTCGAGGCGATCGGTGTGGGTGGGTGAAGCGACACGACGGCGCGAGGCCCATGGTCGCGGCTTCGCCGTCCTGGTTCCGCGCCGCCGGGGCTACATCGTCGTCTTGAGGAAAAGACGCGCGACCCCGTACAGGACCACCAGAAGAACGATGCCGAGCCCGAGGCTCCATCCGATCAGCTTCTTTTCGATCGGCAGCAGGGGCTCGTACTCCATCTTGCGGATTTCTTCGGCGATCTTCGGCTCGTTCAGTATGCGTGCCATCTCGATCCTCCCTGTCAGCCGGCCAGCGGCGGCTTGACGCCGGCGAAGAACACCAACGAAATGACGAGGCCCGCCCAGATGATGAAGCCGAACAGGCACACGAGATAGACGGCGGCGAGGCGGCCGATCCCTTCGTCCCACAGCCTTCTGAAGTTCGACATCACGCCGATGGTGAAGAACGTCAGCACGAAGAAGATGCCGCGGAACGTGTTCGCTTCGCCCATCGCCGCCTTGACCTTGCCGAGCAACGCCGGCGATGCGCCGAGCGCGAGCAGCAGGATCAGTACGAACGTGATCACGTAGCCGATGATGAACTTCGGGAAGCGCTGCCAGATCTCGCCGGCGCGCGCGACGTCGCCTTCGCGCACTTCGATGTGCCGCGTCCAGACGTAAGCGAGCACGAAGGCCCAGATGCCGATGAAGATGTCGATGAACACCTTCACCGTCGCTGCCGTGCCGAGTATCCAGCCTTTCTGGTAGTTGATGCCTTCCGCGGCGGACTTGGCGAGAATCAGCGACTCGGTGATCGCGCCGCTCGCGACCGCCGCCCCGTCGGTCTTCACCGACAGCGCCATCCATGCACCGGCGGCGAGCGGCTCGTGGTGCAGGTACGCCTGCGCGACGAATGGCAGGAACAGCAGTTCGACGACCGCGAAGAGCACGACGAGCGACGACACCATGATCGCGACGATGGGGCGTGCACGAATCGCAGCGCCGGTCGCGATCGCCGCCGACACGCCGCAGATCGAGATGCCCGACGCGAGCGGTGCAGCCCACTCACGGCTGAACTTGAACCATACGCGCGCGACGTAGTAGACGACCGACCAGAAGATCAGGTACGCAACGACGATCGAAGCGAGGCCGAGGAACATCACCGACGTCGCGAGGCCGAGCTTTTCCGCGGCAGTGACACCGAGGAAGCCGCCGAGGATCACGATCGCCGTCTTGACGTAGAGCTCCGGCCGGACGGCCTCCCGCATCCAGTCCGCCAACCCGGGAAGGAAGTTGCCGATGACGAGACCGCCGATGAGTGCGACGATGTAACCGCCCTCGTTGGTGAGCCTCAGCGACCAGTTCACGCCGAACTTCTGCATGTCGGCCGGAGTGTTTACCGCGAAGTTGGCGAAGCTGCCGATCATCCAGCAGAGGTACGCGATCCAGAAGACGACGGTGAACCCGAGCGCGAACCGCTTCACGTCGGCTTTGAGCGCCGCCGCGCCGATCGTCAGGACGACGAGGAGCGCGACGTAGGTGACGATCAGCGAAGCGAAGCCACCGAGTCCGGCGTAAGCCTTCGACACCGGCGACAGTGCTTTCGAGAGATCGGTCCAGACGCTCGTGGTGACGGCCCACCCGAGCAGGTCCGCGTTGACGAGCAAGCCCAACGAAAGCACGAAGATGGCAAGCCCGATCCACAACGACAGCCAGTCTTCGCTGATGCCCTGCGCTCTCTGGTCCATGAATCCCTCCTGGGGTGGACACGACACGAAGGCGATCCCCGTTCTTCTTGTCTGGGGGCGCAATAAGATACGCCCTCGCGCCGGGCATTGCCAAGCGTGGAACCGAGAAACGGCTGTTGATCCGGCCGCCGGCGCGCGCGAAGCGCCAGCCGACGCGGCTAATCGTCAGCGCGTCGTCCGCGCCTTCCGCGTCGTCTGTCGCCGCCGGCAGGCATCCGATGCACCCCTGCGAGTCGCGGACCTGCGCGCCGGTCGGCGTAATGCCGATAGACGCATTGGCAGCGCGAGGGCATGGTGCAATCGTCCAGCGGGAAGCGCGGCGCTTCCTGCGGCAGGAATCGTCTGGCGCGAATCAGCACGACCGCGTTGCACGCATGCGCACCGCCAATGAGGCTCACCGCGTGCCACGGGCTCTTGAACACCGCGTTATCTTTGGTCGTCGCCATGGCGAGGACATGGTGCCGGTAGAGGGAGTCGAACCCCCGACCTTCGCATTACGAATGCGCTGCTCTACCAACTGAGCTACACCGGCACGAAGCCGCAAATTATAGCCGATGGTTGCGACGCTCCGACGCTCAGCGGAACGCCTGCCACAGTGCCGAGACACCGTTCCAGATGATCTGCACGCCGATGCAGAGCAGGATGAACGCCGACAGCCGCAGGATCACCGCCGTGCCGGTCGGCCCGAAGCGGCGCAGGATCGCTTCGGCATAGCGTAGCGTTACGAAGATCGTCACGGCGACGAGGAACGCGGCGAGCACATGGCCGAGCGTGTTGACGACGAGCGGCCGGAACGCGTGTGACTGATTCGCGCCGAGCGTGATCGCCACCGAGATCGAGCCGGGCCCGACGATGAGCGGCATCGTCAATGGGTAGAACGCGCGCGTGCGCAGGTCGGGCCGCTTGACCGGCGACGCGACGTCCTGCACCCAATCGAGCGGCTCGTCGGGTTGATGCAGGAGCGACCACGCGAGCGAGCATACGAGCAGGCCGCCGGCGACCTGAACCACCGGCACCGAGATGCCGAAAAAATCGAGCACGTAGGCGCCGATCAGGAGCGATGCGATCAGGAGCAGGAAGCAATTGAGCGCGACGCGTGAGGCGAGGCCTGCGTGCTCGCTCTTCGTGAGGTCGACGGTCTTGGCGAGATAGAGCGGCGCGGCGCCGAGCGGATTGACGATCGGCAACAGCGTCGCGAGCGCGAGCAGCATCGATTCGAGGAACTGGCGAAGGTCGTCGGCGAGCGCAGGCATGGTTGGCGCGGGTCGTGGGCCCCGCGGATTCTGGCACAGCGTCGCTTGCATCCGCGCCTGTAGAATGCTCCGCCCATCGGAGAACCCGCTTCCCGCGATCCGTTACGCCGTGCCCGCGACGCGACCCCTGTTCGGCTTCCACGCAGTCACCGCGCGCGTACGGCAGCGGGCCGAATCGATCGAGGCGATCTACGTCGACGCCGCACGCCACGACGGGCGAATGCGCGACCTGACGAACCGCGCCAAAGCGACGGGCATCGCGGTGCACGCCGTCGATACCGCGCGGCTCGACGCGCTTGCCGGACGTGCGCCGCATCAGGGCGTCGTCGCGATCGTCGATGCGAACATGCCGCACGTGACGCTCGACGACGTGGTGTCCGATCTCGTCGAACCGGCGTTGCTGCTGATGCTCGACGGCGTCACCGATCCGCACAACCTCGGCGCATGCCTGCGCACCGCCGACGTATTCGGCGCGCAGGCGATCGTCGTGCCGAAGGATCGGTCGGTCGGCGTCAACGCGACGGTCGCGAAGGCCGCGAGCGGTGCGGCCGATACGGTGCCGGTGATTACGGTCACCAATCTGGCGCGGACGATGCGCGAGTTGAAGGAGCGGGGGATCTGGCTGCTCGGCGCCGACGTCCGAGGCGAAAGCCTGTTCGACGCCGACGTCTCGGGACCCGTCGCGTGGGTGCTCGGCGCGGAAGGTCAGGGGTTGCGTCGCCTGACGCGCGAAAGCTGCGATCGCCTCATTGCAATCCCGATGCTCGGCAGCGTCGGGAGTCTCAACGTTTCGGTGACGGCGGGCATCTGTCTCTATGCGGCGCGACAAGCGCGGGCGAGGTCATCATGAAGAAGGCGACAAGGCGAAATTCACGGCTGGCGCGCACGCTGGTCGCGGCGATCGCAGCCATCGGGTGGGCGAGCGGACCGGTGATCGCGAAGGGGACGCTCGTCTATTGCTCGGAAGGTAGCCCCGAGGGCTTCCAGCCGCAGTTCTTCAGCACCGGGACGACCTTCGACGCGGCGTCGGTCCCGATGTTCAATCGGCTGGTCGAATTCGAGATCGGCACGACGAACATCGTGCCGGCGCTCGCCGAATCGTGGACCGTGGCGCCGGACGGCAAGGCGTACACGTTCAAGCTGCGCAAGGGCGTTAAATTCCACCGCAACGCGAATTTCGCGCCGACGCGCGACTTCAACGCCGACGACGTGCTGTTCTCGTGGGGCCGGATGGCCGACGAGAATCACCCGTTCCACAAGCTGACCGCCGGGCAGACGTTCGCGTACTTCGACGACATGGGCATGAAGAATATCGTCGATCGCGTCGAGAAGATCGACCCGTACACCGTGCGGTTCGTGCTCAAGCGCGCCGAGGCGCCGTTTCTCGCCGACATGGCGATGGATTTTGCGTCGATTCTGTCGAAGGAGTACTTCGAGGCGATGCTCGCGAAAGGAACCCCGCACGCCGCCGACGCGTACCCGATCGGGACGGGCCCGTTCGAGTTCGCCAGCTATCAGAAGGACGCAACGATCCGCTACAAGGCGTTCGACCAGCACTTTCGCGGCCGCCCGAAGATCGACAACCTCATCTACTCGATCACGCGCGACGCAACCGCGCGCTACGCCAAACTCAAGACCGGCGAATGCCAGGCGATGGCATTTCCCAAGCCGGCCGACCTGGAGGCCATGCGGAAGGATCCGGATCTGACGATCCTGCAGAAGGAGGGCCTCAATGTCGGCTACATCGCATTCAACGTCGAGAAGAAGCCGTTCGACAGCAAGCTCGTGCGGCAGGCGCTGAACTACGCGACCAACAAGGACGCGATCCTGAAGGCCGTGTATCAGGGCAACGGGCAGGTCGCGAAGAATCCGATCCCGCCGATCCTGTGGAGCTACAACGACGCCGTGCAGGATTACCCCTACGATGCGGCGAAGGCGAAGCAGTTGCTCGCACAGGCTGGCTACCCCAACGGGTTCGAAGTGGATCTCTGGTACCTGCCGGTCACCCGGCCGTACAACCCCGACGGCAAGCGCATGGCGGAACTCATCCAGGCCGACTGGGAGAAGGTCGGCGTGAAGACGAATCTCGTCACGTACGAATGGGCGGAGTACCGCAAGCGCAGCAAAACCGGCGAACAGGCGGTGATGATGTTCGGGTGGTCGGGCGACAACGGCGACCCCGACAATTTCTTCGTGCCGCTGCTCGGGTGCGAGGCGGTGAAGGGCGGCGGCAACGTTGCCCGCTGGTGCAATCGTCCCTTCGAGGAACTCGTGATCAAGGCGGCGCAGACACCGGTTCAAGGCGAGCGCGCGAAACTCTACGAGCAGGCGCAGGTGATCGTTCACGACGAGGCGCCGTGGATTCCGATCGCGCACTCGGTGCGCTTCGATCCGGTGCGCAAGGAAGTGAAGGGCTACAAGATGGATGCGACCGCGCATCACTACTTCAACAACGTCGAGATCGTGAAGTAGCTTGGCTCGCCTCGTTCATGCGCGCGCACCCCTCGCCCGCACCGTGTTACGCGCCTCGTTCCCTCTCGCCCTGAGGGCAACAGGGTAGGGGGAATGTGGCGGTTCGTCCTTCGCCGCGCAGCGCTCGTCGTCCCGACGTTCATCGGCGTCACGCTGCTCGCGTTCGCGCTGATCCATCTCATTCCCGGCGATCCCGTCGAGAACATCTCCGGTGAGCGCGGAATGGACCCGGCGCGCCGCGCGCGCCTGTTGCACGAGTTCGGACTCGATCGTCCGGTGCCCGTGCAGTACCTCGGTTACGTGGCGCAGGTGCTGCGCGGTGATCTCGGCAGCTCGTTGACGACGCACGTCGGCGTCGCGCAGGAGTTTGCGGCGCTCTTCCCGGCGACGGTCGAACTCGCGTCGTTCGCGATGCTGTTCGCGCTCGTCGTCGGGCTCCCGGCGGGCGTCATCGCCGCCGTGCGCCGCAACACCGTGACCGACTACGCGGTGATGGGCGCATCGCTCACCGGTTATTCGATGCCGATCTTCTGGTGGGCGTTGCTGCTGATCCTGTTCTTCTCGGTACGGCTTGGCTGGACGCCGGTGTCGGGCCGCATCGCCGTCGAGTTCGACGTGCCCGTCGTGACCGGTTTCATGCTGATCGACACGCTCCTCGCGCACGATGCCGGCGCGTTTCGATCGGCCATATCGCATCTCGTGCTGCCGACGATCGCCCTCGGCACCATCCCGCTCGCGGTGATCGCGCGGATGACGCGCTCGGCGATGCTCGAGGTGCTGCGCGAGGATTTCGTGCGCGCAGCGCGCGCCAAAGGCTTGTCACGCTTTCGCGTGATCGTCGTGCACGCGCTTCGCAATGCGCTCATTCCCGTCGTGACGGTCGTCGGGCTGCAGGTCGGACTGCTGCTTTCGGGCGCGATTCTCACCGAGACGATCTTCTCGTGGCCCGGCATCGGCAACTGGCTGGTGCACGGGGTGCAGTCGCGCGACTATCCCGTGGTGCAGGGCGGCATCCTGCTGATCGCCGCCATCGTGATCGGCGTGAACTTGATCGTCGACGTCCTGTACGGCGTGATCAATCCGCGGATCCGCCATGGTTAGCGCCCCTCGTCCCAACCCTCTTCCAGCCACGCACGCAGAGGGCGTCCTGGGGCCCGCTGGCCCGCCCTCGCGCTTCGCCGAATTCGCGCGCGCGTTCGCGCAAAGCCGTGGCGCCGTCGGAGGCCTTGTGCTCGTCGCGTTGTTGATCGCGCTCGCGCTCGGCGCCGACGTGATCGCACCGTATCCGCCGAACGAGCAATATCGCGACTTCACGCTCGTCCCGCCGTTCTGGCACGACGGGGGAAGCCTGCGCTTTCCGCTCGGCACGGACCCGGTCGGCCGAGACCTCCTTTCGCGACTCATCCACGGCACGCGGCTGTCGCTGCTGATCGGCACCCTCTCCGTCGCGCTGTCGCTCACGCTCGGCACGACGCTCGGACTGCTCGCCGGGTACTTTCGCGGCATCGTCGACGTCGCGATCCTGCGCCTCATGGACGTGATGCTCGCGCTGCCGAGCCTGCTGCTCGCAATCGCCGTCGTCGCGATCCTCGGTCCCGGCCTCATCAACGCGATGTATGCGATCGCGATCGTGCTGCTGCCGCACTACGTGCGCCTCGCGCGCGCTGCGGTCATCTCCGAAGCCGGTCGCGACTACGTGACGTCCTCGCGCATCGCGGGCGCTGGCGCCTGGCGCCTCATGTTCGCGACGATCCTGCCCAACTGCACCGCGCCTTTGATCGTTCAGGCCACGCTCGGCTTCTCGAACGCCATCCTCGATGCGGCTGCGCTCGGCTTCCTCGGCCTGGGCGCGCAGCCGCCGACGCCCGAATGGGGCGCGATGCTCGCCTCCGCGCTCGAGTTCATCCAGCGCGCGCCATGGGTCGTGACATTTCCGGGACTCGCGATTCTCGTCACGGTGCTCGCGTTCAACCTCGTCGGCGACGGCTTGCGCGACGCGCTCGATCCGAAATTGCGGCGCAGCTGATCATGCCGCTGGTCGAAATCCGCGATCTCCACGTCGACTTCGGGACACCGAACCGACCGTTGCCTGCGGTCGACGGCGTCGACCTTGACGTCGACGCGGGCGAAATCGTCGGCATCGTCGGTGAATCGGGCTCGGGGAAGAGCATGACGGCGCTGGCCTTGATGGGCCTCGTCGATGAGCCGGGGCTCGTGCACGCTGCGCGGCTTGCGTTCGACGGACGCGACCTGCAGCCGCTCGCCCCACGCGAGCGCGCAAGGCTTGCCGGCGGCGACATCGCGATGATCTTCCAGGATCCGCAGGCGAGCCTCGATCCCTGCTACACCGTCGGCTATCAGCTGGACGAGGCGATCCGCCGGCATGGCGATACCGCCGAACGCGCGAGCCGGGCGGCGCGTCGCCAGCGCGCGATCGCGCTTCTCGCCGAAGTGGAGATCACGGATCCTGCTGCACGCCTGCAGGCGTATCCGCATCAACTGTCGGGCGGCATGGCGCAGCGCGTGATGATCGCGAGCGCGATCGCCGGGCGGCCGAAGCTGCTGATCGCCGACGAGCCGACCACCGCGCTCGACGTGACCGTGCAGGCGCAGGTGCTCGCGTTGCTCGCACGCTTGCGACGCCAGCGCGCGATGGCGATTCTGCTCATCACCCACGATCTGCCCGTCGTGGCGGAGACCGCCGACCGCGTGCTGGTGATGTACGCCGGGCAGGTCATGGAAACCGGGCCGGTGCCGCAGATCTTCGAATCGCCGCGGCATCCGTATACCCGCGCCCTGGTCGATGCGATTCCCGAGCACAACGTCGACCGCGCGCGATTGCGGACGATACCCGGCGTCGTGCCGGGCATCGCGGATCGCGCGTCCGGATGTCTGCTCGCGACGCGCTGCGCCTTTTGCGTCGAGCGATGCGCCGTGGAGCGGCCCGCGCTGCATGCACTCGGCGCGACGCGCAGCGTCCGGTGCCACTTCCCGCTGTCGTGACCACCACTTCCCCACTGCTCGAGGCGCACGATCTCGCGAAGCACTATCGCGCCCCCGGCGCCGGGTTGCGCACGCGCGAGGTCGTTCGAGCACTCGACGGCGTGTCGTTCTCGTTGCATGCGGCGCGCACCCTCGCCGTCGTCGGCGAATCGGGGTGTGGCAAGTCGACGCTCGCCCGGCAGGTGACGATGATCGAGAGGCCGACCGCCGGGAAGCTTTGCATCGACGGCCACGATGTCGCTGCCGATGCGACTTACCGAACGCAATTGCGGCCGCAGGTGCAGATGGTGTTTCAGAATCCGTTCGCCTCGCTGAATCCACGCCGTACGGCGGGTCAACTCCTCGAGGAGCCGCTCGTGATCCAACGCCGCGGCACGCGCGGTGATCGGCGCGACGCCGCGCACGCGATGCTCGCGCAGGTCGGATTGCGGCCCGAGCACTATGGACGCTACCCGCACATGTTCTCCGGTGGCCAGCGGCAACGCATCGCGATCGCGCGCGCCTTGATGCTGCGGCCGCGCCTCGTCGTCGCCGACGAGCCCGTGTCGGCGCTCGACGTGTCGATCCAGGCGCAGGTGCTGAACCTGCTCATGGACCTGCAGCAGGCGTTCGGCGTCGCGTATCTCTTCATCGCGCACAATTTGTCGGTCGTGCGCCACATCGCCGACGACGTGCTCGTCATGTACCGCGGCAAGATCGTCGAGCAGGGCACGAAGCACGACGTGTTCGCCCGTCCGCGGCACCCTTATACGCAGGCGCTTTTCGCGAGCACGCCTCGGATGCGCGAACACCCCCAGACGGCACGCGCCGTCCAACGGCCCCTTAGTCCCTGAACCTCAGTCCCTCATCGCTGCGTCTGTGGCATGATCCGCCCCGAATGACCTCCGACCCCGTCGCCCGCATAAGCTGCTGGGCCGACGACTTCACCCGCATTCGCCGCGACCTGCACGCGCATCCCGAGCTCGGCTTCGATGAGCATCGCACCGCGCGCCTGGTGGGCGATACGCTCGACGCCTACCACATCGAGCATCACGCGGGCATCGGAAAGACCGGCATCGTCGCGGTCGTCGAAGGCCGGCGCGATACGCAGGGCCGCCGCATCGCGCTGCGCGCCGACATGGATGCGTTGCCGCTGCAGGAAGAGAACGATTTTCCGCACAAGTCGCGCTACGACGGGCGCATGCACGGTTGCGGTCACGACGGGCACACGACGATGCTGCTCGCCGCCGCGCGCTATTTGCACGAGACGCGCGACTTCGATGGCGTCGCATTCCTGATCTTCCAGCCCGGCGAGGAAGGCCACGCCGGGGCGAAGGCGATGATCGACGACGGGCTTTTCACGCGCTTTCCGGCGCAGCGCGTCTTTGCTTTGCACAACTGGCCGGCGTTGCCCCCCGGGAAGATCGGCGTCACGCCCGGGCCTGCGATGGCAGCCGCCGACCGCATCGAGATCGTGATCGACGGCCGCGGCGGGCACGGCGCGCATCCGCACATCGCCGTCGATCCGGTGCTCGTCGCCGGACACATCATCACGGCGGTGCAATCGATCGTGAGCCGCAACGTGAGCCCGATCGACACGGCCGTCATCAGCCTCTGCGCGATGCAATCGGGCAATCCCGGCGCGTTCAGCGTCATTCCCGCGCACGCCAAGCTCGTCGGCACGGTCCGCACCTTCCGTCCGAAGACGCAGGACTTGATCGAGCGCCGGCTGCGCGACCTCGTGGGATCCATCGCGACGGCGTTCGGCGCGCGGGCGACGCTCGACTACCAGCGCGTGTACCCGCCGACGATCAACCACGAGGCGGATGCGGAATTCGCCGCGCAAGTGGCGGAGAAATTGGTCGGGCGAGACAACGTCGTGCGCAATCTCGATCCCTCGATGGGCGCCGAGGATTTCTCGTTCATGCTGCAGGAGAAGCCGGGCGCGTTCGCGCGCCTCGGGCAGGGGGGTGCCGAGGACGGCGCCTTCCTGCACAGCAGCCGCTACGATTTCAACGACAGCGTGCTGCCGCTCGGCGCCGCGTATCTCGCGTCGCTGGCCGAGCGCGGGATGCCATTGCCCGAAGCGGCCGGATGACGTTCGAACTGGCCACCGCGTTCCCGGCAACATATGCCGAGGCGCGCGAGCGCTTCGTGGCGCAGGCAAGCCACGCCGGCCGCGAAGTCGAATCCCATGTTCATCCGCATCTGCTCGGCGCCAACGGCGAGGAGCTCGCCATCGACGTCGTACTGGCCGGCTCGAGCCCCGCCGAAGGATTGCTCGTTCTATCGTCGGGCATGCACGGCGTCGAGGGGTTCGCGGGCTCTGGCTGCCAGGTGGCGCTGATGCAGGATCCATCGTTCGCCGAGGCGCTGGTGCGCTCCGCGACCGCCGTCTTGTTCGTGCATGCGCTGAATCCGTACGGCTTCTCGCATCTTCGCCGTGCGAACGAGGAGAACGTCGACCTCAATCGCAACTTCCGCGATTTCGCCGCGATGCCGACGGCGAACGTCGCGTACGCGGAAGTGCATCGGCTCGTCGTTCCCGACGCGTGGCCCCCGCCGCCGGGGAACGCGCAGGCGCTCGGCGCCTATGTCGTGCGCCACGGCATGCGGCAGTTGCAGGCCGCCGTGAGCAGCGGACAGGCCGAGTTCGCCGACGGGCTGTTCTACGCCGGCCGTGCGCCGACGTGGAGCAACACGGTGCTGCGCGGCGTGTTTGCCCGTCATGGCTGCGGGCGCAAGAGGATTGGCTGGATCGACCTGCACACGGGACTGGGCGCGTGGGGCCACGGCGAGAAGATCCTGAACGGCCCGAACGACGAGACGTCGCTCACCCGTGCCCGGCAGTGGTTCGGCGACGACGTCACGTCGATGTACGACGACTCGTCGTCGTCGGCGCTGCTGACCGGCGCGTCGTTCCACGCTGCGGTGGAGGCGTGTCCCGGCGTCGAGTTCACCGGACTCACGCTCGAGTTCGGCACGCAGTCGTATCGAGAGGTGTTCGACGCGTTGCGTGCCGAGCAATGGCTCGTCAATCATCCGCAGACCGACGGCGCAACCCGGCAGGCGATCAAGCGCCGGTTGCGCGACGCGTTCTACGACGAGCGCGACGTATGGAAGGGCATGGTGTACGGGCAGGCGCGGGCCGCGGTGCTGCAGGCGCTGCGTGAGCTGGCCGCAGCATGAATCGGGTCAGACTCGATTCGATCGGACGCACGCATCCGAAAGCACACGCGACGCCCGATCAAATGGAATCTGACGCTGCTTTTGCCTCTATAATGCCGCGTCGTTTTCGCCCGCCCTCCGCCTGACGCGGCGTCTCTGCCGCGCGTTCTCGTCCGATTTCGCCGTGCGCCTCACGCAGATCAAGCTTTCCGGCTTCAAGTCGTTCGTCGATCCGACGACGATCGCCACCCCAGGCCAACTCGTCGGCATCGTGGGCCCTAACGGTTGCGGCAAATCGAACGTCATCGACGCCGTGCGCTGGGTGCTCGGCGAATCGAAGGCGTCGGCGTTACGCGGCGAGTCGATGCAGGACGTCATTTTCAACGGCGCGGGCGAGCGCAAGCCGGTCGGGCGCGCGTCGGTCGAATTGCATTTCGACAATAGCCAGGGCCGCATCGGCGGGCAGTGGGGCCAGTACGCCGAGCTGTCGATCAAGCGGATGCTGACGCGCGACGGCGACTCGACGTATTACATCAACAGCATTCCGGTGCGCCGCCGCGACATCCACGATCTGTTTCTAGGTACCGGACTCGGCCCGCGCGCTTACGCGATCATCGAGCAGGGCATGATCTCGCGCGTCATCGAGGCTAAACCCGAGGACTTGCGCGTGTTCCTCGAAGAAGCCGCCGGTGTGTCCAAGTACAAGGAGCGCCGCCGCGAGACCGAGGGGCGGCTCGCCGACACGCGCGAGAACCTCTCGCGCGTCGAGGACATCCGTCAGGAACTCGGCAACCAGCTCGCGAAGCTCGAGGAGCAGGCGAAGGTCGCCGCGCAATACCACGAGCTCGAGGGGCGGCATCGACAGGCGCAGCACCTGCTGTGGCACGCCAAGGCGCAGGAGGCGCAGCGTGCGCGCGAGCGCCACTCGCACGAGATCGCCACGCTCACCGTCGCGCTCGAGGCTTTGCAGGCCGACGTGCGCCAGGCGGAGACGCATCTCGTCGAACTGCGCGAGCAGCACTTCGCCGCGGGCGACGCGCTGCACGAGCGACAGGCCGCGTTCTACGCGGCGAACGCGGAGGTGACGCGACTCGAGCAGCAGCTCGCCTTCGCCCGCGAGAGCGAGACGCGCCTCACCGACCAGCTCGCGAAATTGACCGAGCAGATCGGTGCCCTCGGGGGCCAGCAGGCGCTACTCGATGCCGAGCAGGCGACGGCCGAGCAGGCGCTCGCCGATGCGCTCGCCGCGTGCGAGCGCACCCGCGCCGACGAGCAGCAGGCGCAGGCCGGCTTGCCCGAGCGCGAGGCCGCTGTCGCCGAAGCGACGCGCATGCTCGCCGAACTGCAGCAACAGATCGCGACGACCGAGCAGGAGACGCGTGTCGGCGAGGCACGTCGCGACAGCGTCGCGCAGGCGCTTGCGCGCATCGCGGAGCGGCGGGCGCGCCTCGCGACCGAGCTCGAGACGCTCGCCGTACCCGCGACCGACCCCGTGCGCGACGTCGAGGAGCAACTCGCACAGGAGTCCGCCGAGCTCGCGGGCACGCAGCGCCTCACGCAGGAACTGCACGCCAGCGTCGAGTCTTTGCAGGTCCAGCAGCGCGAAGCGGCCGACGCAGCCCAACGCGACGGCAAGCGTCTCGCAGACTTGGGCGCGCGCGCCGATGCGCTGACCGCGCTCCAGGCGAAAATTGGTCACGGCGAGGACATCGACGCATGGCTCGCCGGGCGCGGGCTCACCAATGCACGCCGGCTGTGGCAGCTCGTCGACATCGAACCGGGTTGGGACGATGCGCTCGAAGCCGTCCTGCGCGAGCGGATCGATGCGCTCGAGCTCGCGGAGCTCGACGACGCGCTCGCGTGGTTCGACGGCAACCCTCCGCCCGCGCGCCTCGCGGCGTTCGCGCGAGGTGGCGCGCGGGCCGATACGACTCCGGCTGATGCGCTGCTCGCGCGCGTCCGCGCGAAGCACCCGAATCTCGAGGCCGTGCTCGCCGACGCGCTTTTCGGCGTGCGCTGCCAGCCCGGCCTCTCCGCGGCGCTCGCGGCGAGAAGCGAGCTTCGACCCGGCGAATTGTTCGTCACGCCCGAAGGTCACCGCGTCAGCGCTCACGGTCTTGCACTGTTCGCGCCGGACAGCGAGCTGCACGGCGTGCTCGCGCGCCAGCGCGAGCTCGACGAGCTCGCCCTTGAGCTCGAGGCGGCGGGCACCGCCGCGCACCAGAGCCGGGGCGCGCTCGACGCAGTCGAACACGAGCTCGCGGACAAGCAGGCGGCGTGGCATCGGGAGAACGCCGCGTTGGCATCGCAGCAGCGGCGCTGCCACGCGCTCGAGCTCGAGCTCGTGCAATTGCGCCAGGCCGCGGAAGCGCAGGCGCGCCGGCGCACGCAGATCGGGCAGGAAAGCGACGACCTCGCGCAGCAACATGCGCAGGGCAGCGACGAGCACGCGGCGATCGTGCGCGATATCGCCGATCGCCAGTCGCGATTGCACGACGAGATGAGCCGCCGGGAAGCGGCGCGGCACGCGCGCAACGAAGCCGAAGTCGCGCTTGCCCGTAGTCGCGAGCAGGTGCGCGCCGCCGAGCGCGCGGCGCAGGAGGCGAGCTTCGCCGAGCGCAGCGCGCGCGACCGGCTGGCCGAGCTCGCGCGCCGGCGCGAGTCGCTCGCGGCGCAGACCGCGCAGCAGCAAAACCTGCTCGCGCAACTGACGGGCGAGCGCCAGGCGATCGATTGGACACCGGTCGAGGAGGCGTTGCAGCGACAGCTCGGCGCGCGCGGCGAAGCGGAGCAGGCCTTGGCGGCCGCGCGCAATCACCAGGAAGCGATGACCGGCGAGCTGCGCAACGCCGACGAAGCCCGGCTTCTGAGCGAGCAGAAGCTCGAGCCCGCCCGCGCGAAGATCCAGGAGATGCAGCTCAGGGAGCAGGCCGCCGCGCTTGCCGAGCAGCAGTTCGCCGACCAGCTGGCGGAGGCGAAGGCCGATGTCGCCGCGTTGCCGGAGGCGTTGAAGGCGTGGGGCAGTGCGCGCGCGCTGCCGGCGGAAATCGAGCGGCTGACCAGCGCGATCGCGGAGCTGGGGGCGGTGAACCTCGCCGCACTCGACGAGCTCGCGCAGGCGTCCGAGCGCAAGAGCTATCTCGACCGGCAGGCCGCGGATCTCACCGAAGCAATGTCGACACTGGAAGCGGCGATTCGCCAGATCGACCGCGAATCGCGCGAGCTCCTGCAGCAGACGTTCGACATCGTCAATGCGAACTTCGCGAAGCTCTTCCCCGCGCTCTTCGGCGGCGGGGAGGCGAGGCTCGTGCTGACCGGCGAGGAGATCCTCGATTCGGGGGTGCAGGTGATCGCGCATCCGCCGGGCAAACGCAATTCGACGATCCACCAGCTTTCCGGTGGCGAAAAGGCGCTGACGGCGATCTCGCTCGTGTTCGCGCTGTTCCAGCTGAATCCCGCGCCGTTCTGCCTGCTCGACGAGGTCGACGCGCCGCTCGACGAATCGAACACCCATCGGTTCTGCCAGATGGTGCAGGAGATGTCGGCGGAGTCGCAGTTCCTTTTCATCTCGCACAACAAGATCACGATGGAAATGGCGAATCAGCTCATCGGCATCACGATGCCCGACGCCGGCGTGTCGCGCGTGGTCGCAGTCGACATCGCGGAAGCCCTCGAGCTCGCGGCCGAGCCGCAACTCGCGACGTGACCGCGGCGTCGGCATGAGACGCGCTGTCGCGCCCATGCGCGTCGTATACTTCAACGCGTGATGCACATGCGCTGCGTCGAGTGAGTCCACTGCAGATCGGCCTGATCGCGGCGGGCGTGCTGCTCGTCGTCGCCGTCATCGTCTACAACCTCTGGCAGGAGCGCCGCGTCACGCGCCACCTCGCCGAATCACGCGTATCCGCCGATCGGGCACGTGCCGAGCCGGCACGCCGCACGGCCGAGCGTGTCGAGCCGACGCTCATGCCAAAAGCCGCCGCGGCGGCCGACGACGCGGCGACGCCCGTCCACCGTGCGGGTCCCGCGACGCAGGCGCCCTTCGTGCCGCCGGGCAACGTGATTCCGCCGCCGAGCGAATTCGAGCGCGCGGCGAGCGCACCCGACGCCGCGACGCTCGCGACCGTCGATGATATCGAGGCGGACGCGGCGCTCGCAACGACGCTCGGCGCGCCCAGCGCCGGCGCGATGTCGGTGACGCCGGCCGCGTATCCGCAGCCCGATCACGAAATCGAATCGATCATCCCGTTGACGCCGCAGGCGCCGGTGGCGGCCGGTGCACTCGCCGCGGGACTGCACGCGCGCACCGGCAAGCGGCTGCGCTGGTTCAGCCGCGTCGATGCGCGCTCCGATTGGCAGCTGCTCACGAGCGACGCGCCGGGCCGCTTCGGCGACGTGATCGCGTGCCTGCTCCTCGCCGATCGCAACGGCGCCGCATCGCGGGCGCAACTCGATACGTTCGCGCGCGTCGTCGGCGACGTCGCCGCGTCGCTGCCTGCCACCTTCGTCGTGCCCGACCTCGCGCAGGAGACGCAACGCGCCGAATCGCTCGATCGGCTGTGCGCCGAGCTCGACGTCCAGATCGGCCTCACCGTGCAGATGCCCGAGCCGGCGTCGATCCCCGGCACGCGCCTGCGCGGTGTCGCCGAAGCGGCCGGGTTTCGCCTCACCAATGCCGGCCGGTTCGAATACGCGAGCGAGGAGACGGGCGCGATCCTCTACACGCTTCAGAACCTGCGCCCCGACGCCTTCAGCGCCGAGATGCTGCGGCTGACCGCAACCAACGGCGTCGTGTTCCTGCTCGACGTTGCGCGCCTCACCGATCCCGTGCGCACGTTCGACCAGATGAAGGCTGCGGCCAAGCGCATGGCGGCCACGCTCGGCGCCGAGCTCGTCGACGACAATCGCCGCCCGCTCGACGACGCGGCGCTCGGCACCATTCGCGAACAGGTGCAGGCGGCGGCGGAAGCGTTACGCGCGGTGCACATCCCGCCCGGCAGCCCGCGCGCATTGGCGCTCTTCAGCGCATAGTGCCGAGGAAATCCGCCTCCGCCGTCCCGCAGGCGGTCGCGGAGCGCGCGAAGGCGCTGCGCGACGAGATTCGGCAGCACGACCACGCGTACTACGTTCTCGACCGGCCGACGATCGCCGACGCCGAATACGACGCGCTCTTCAAGGAGCTCGTCGCCCTCGAAGCCCGGCATCCGTCGCTCGTCACGCGCGACTCGCCGACGCAGCGCGTCGGTGGCGCGCCGCAGTCCGGCTTCGCGTCCGTGCGGCACGCGGTGCGCATGCTGTCCATTCGCACCGAAACGAAGACCACGCCGGATGCCGCGCTGGAATTCGACGCGCGCATTCGCCGCGAGCTCGGTCTCGACGACAACGCACCCCCCGTCGCGTACATGGCCGAGCTCAAGTTCGACGGCCTCGCGATCAATCTGCGCTACGAGGAAGGACGGCTCGCGGTCGCCTCGACGCGCGGCGACGGTGAGGTCGGTGAGGACGTCACGCGCAATATTCACACGATCGGCGTCATTCCGCCGCGCTTGGACACCCGTCGTCCCCCCGCGGTGCTCGACGTGCGCGGCGAGGTGTACATGACGCGAGCCGACTTTGCGAGGCTCAACGCGCGCCAGCGGGAGAGCGGGCAGAAACCGTTCATCAATCCGCGCAACACGGCGGCGGGCGCGGTGCGCCAGCTCGATCCGGCGATGACGGCCGATCGTCCGCTGCACTTCTTCGCCTACGGCATCGGAGAAGTGCGCCATTGGTCGCCGCCCGAGTCGCAGCACGCGCTGCTCGATGCGCTGGCCGCGTTCGGTCTGCCCGTCGACGATCACCGGCGTGTCGTGCACGGGGGCGACGAGCTCGTCACGTTCTACGAGCACGTTGCGGCGATGCGCGACGATCTGCCGTTCGACATCGACGGCGTGGTGTACAAGGTCGACCGCCTCGCCTGGCAGGCCGAGCTCGGCTTCGTGACGCGCGAGCCACGGTGGGCGGTCGCGCACAAGTTTCCTGCCGAGGAGATGCCGACGAAGCTTCTCGACATCGGCGTGCAGGTCGGACGCACGGGTGCGATCACGCCGATCGCCCGGTTGGAGCCGGTGTTCGTCGGCGGCGTAACGGTGACCAACGCCACGCTGCACAACGAGGACGAGGTGCGGCGCAAGGACGTGCGCATCGGCGACACTGTCGTGGTGCGCCGCGCCGGGGACGTCATCCCCGAGATCGTCCGCGTGCTCGTCGACCGCCGGCCGCCCGACGCGCGCGAATTCGTGATGCCGACGACGTGCCCCCAGTGCGGGTCGGCCGTGGAGCGACTGCCCGACGAGGCGATCGCGCGGTGCACCGGCGGGCTCGTATGTCCGGCGCAACGCAAGCAGGCGCTACGGCATTTCGCGAGCCGGCATGCGATGGACATCGAGGGCCTGGGCGAAAAGCTCATCGACCAACTCGTCGAAAGCGGTCGCGTCGCGACCGCGGCCGACCTCTATCGCCTGCGCGTCGACGATCTCGCCGGACTCGAGCGCATGGCGGAAAAGAGCGCCGCGAACGTCGTGCGCGCCATCGCGCAAAGCCGCGACACCACGCTCGAGCGCTTCATCTACGCGCTCGGCATTCGCCATGTGGGCGAGGCAACCGCGCGCGATCTCGCGGCGCACTTCGGCGCCCTCGATCCACTGCTCGACGCCGACGAAGGGGCGCTCGTGCAGGTCCGCGACGTCGGCCCGGTGCTCGCCGAATCGATTCGCGATTTCGTCGCGGAGCCGCACAATCGGGCCGTGATCGCCGCGCTGCGCGCCGCCGGCGTGCACTGGAAGGAGGGCACGCCACGACGGCCGGCGGAAGGACCGTTGACGGGGAGAACGTTCGTGCTGACCGGCACGCTGCCGACGCTGTCGCGCGATGAGGCGAAGGCGCTGCTGGAAGCGGCCGGCGCCACCGTTGCAGGCAGCGTTTCGAAGAAGACGGACTACGTCGTCGCCGGTGCCGAAGCGGGCAGCAAGCTCGCAAAAGCCGAGACGCTCGGCGTGAAGGTGATCGACGAAGCGGAGATGCGCGCACTGCTCGGCGGTGCGTGAGGCGACGAGAAACGAGGAACGACATGAAGAAGATCACGAAAGCGGTGTTTCCGGTCGCGGGCCTCGGCACGCGCTTTCTGCCGGTGACGAAGGCGAGCCCGAAGGAGATGCTGCCGATCGTCGACAAGCCTCTCATTCAATTTGCGGTGGAGGAGGCGGCCGCCGCGGGCATCAGGGACATGATCTTCATCACCGGGCGCAGCAAGCGCGCGATCGAGGATCATTTCGACATGGCCTACGAGCTCGAGACGGAACTTGCCCTGCGCAACAAGACGGCGCTGCTCGAGCAAGTGCAGAACTCGACGCCGCCGGGGATCAACTGCATCTTCATCCGCCAGACCGAGGCGCTCGGTCTCGGGCACGCAGTGCTGTGCGCCGAGCCGGTCGTCGCCGACGCGCCGTTCGCCGTGCTGCTCGCCGACGACCTGATCGACGCCCGCGTGCCGGTCATGCAGCAGATGGTCGACGTCGCCTCGCGCGAGGACGCCTCGGTGATTGGCGTGATGCCGGTCGCGCCGGAGGCGACGGGAAGCTACGGCATCGTCGAGATCGAAGGGGCATTGCGCAACCGGCTTGCGCCGATCCGGCGGATCATCGAAAAGCCGAAGCCGGGAACGACGTCGTCGACGCTCGCGGTCGTCGGCCGCTACGTACTGTCGCCGCGCATCTTTCATCACTTGCGCACGATGCCTACCGGGGCGGGCGGCGAGATCCAGTTGACTGATGGCATCGCGCACCTGCTCGAAGAGGAGCGCGTGCTGGCGTACGAATTCGAGGGACGTCGCTACGACTGCGGCAGCAAGTTGGGCTACCTCGAGGCGAGCGTCGACTTCGGCGTGCGCCATCCCGAGGTCGGTGAGGCGTTCGAACGATATTTGAATCATCGATGAGCGGCGTTGACATGAGCGGCGAAGGGCCGCCCCCAGCCGCGAATTGCGCCCACTCGGGGGGCAGCGCAGCGCGTGAGCCCGACGGGCAGCCCCAAGGGCGAACATCCGAGCGCGAAGCGCGCGATTCTCTCGATCGGCCGCAAGCGTGGGGGGCTCGCGTCTGACCTTGAACGAGCTCCGCTACGTCGTCGCGGTCGCGCAGGAGCGAAGCTTCGGGCGTGCGGCGGCGAAGTGTTTCGTGAGCCAGCCGGCATTGTCGGTCGCCATCCAGAAGCTCGAGGACGAGCTCGGGGCGGCGCTTTTCGAGCGCGGCAAGAACGAGGTGACCGTGACGCCGATCGGCGAGCGCATCGTCGAGCAGGCGCAAAAGGTGCTCGAGGAGGCGGCGCGCATTCGCGAGATCGCGATCGGCGGGCGCGACCAGCTCGCCGGTCCGCTGCGCCTCGGCATCATTCACACGGTCGCTCCCTACCTGTTGCCCGACCTCGTAACCGAACTGCACGACGCCGCGCCGCAGATGCCGCTCGACATCGACGAGAACCTTACCGAGAACCTCGAGACCGGGCTTCGCACCGGCCGGCTCGACGCGGTGATCGTGGCGCTGCCGTTCAACGTGGCGGGTGTGGTCAGCGAGTTTTTGTACGAGGAGCCGTTCCAGATCGTAGTGCCGCACGGGCACAAATGGGCGAAGCGCAAGGCAGTCGCGCCCGACGAGCTCGCGAGCGAGCACACGATCCTGCTCAACGTCGGCCATTGTTTTCGCGACCAGGTGCTCGACGCCTGTCCCGAGCTCAACCAATCGGACGCCCGGGTGACGCGCACCAACTCGCTGGAGACCGTGCGCAACATGGTCGCCTCGGGCCTCGGTGTGTCCGTGCTGCCGCGCGACGCGCTCACGCCGCGTTATCACAGCCAGCTGGTCGTGCCGGTGCCGTTCACGCAACCGGTGCCGACGCGGCGCATCGCGCTCGCCTACCGGCGGAGCTTTCCGCGACCCGCGGCGATCGAGGCGCTGCGCAAGAGCGTGGTGCGCTGCCGAACGCGGCCGGCACGCAGGGGTAGAGGCGCACCCCGGGGTCCGGGCAAGTAATCGCTATCAGAGGTGCAATTCGCGGCAACGATCTCGTTTCGCCGTAGCGGCACCGGCGCGAATCGCACCTCCGAGACCGATTACACGCCGACGATCGCCGGAATGTGACCCAGCGTGGCGACGACGAAATCGGGCTCGGGCGCGTGCCGCTCGATCGGCACGCCTTGCCGGTTGATCCAGAACGTCGTGAAGCCGAACGCTTTCGCGCCCGCGGCATCCCAACCGTTCGCCGAAACGAACGCAATCGCCTCCGGCGGCAGTTGCAGCCGTTCCACGGCGAGACGGTAAACGGCGGGCGCGGGCTTGTACGTCTCCGCGGCGTCGACCGACAGGATGTCGTCGAGGTGAGGCGCGAGCGGCGATTGCGCGACGAGCGGCCGCAGCATCTCGAGCGTCCCGTTCGACAGGATGACCCGTGGACGAGGCGCGAGTCGCGCGAGCATGTCGGCCGCATCGACAAAAGGCGCGAGCGTCCGATACGCCGCCACGAGCCGCTGCCGCTCGGCGTCACGGAGGGGAATCATCAGGTGTGCGATCGCGTAATCGAGCGCGCGCGTCGTCAACGCCGCGAAATCCGGGCGCGGGAAGCCGGGCGACGCCATCAACGCGGAGAGCCACGTGTATTCGAGCTGCTTGGCGCGCCACACCTGCGACAACACCGCGCCCTGCTTGGGCGCGAGTTCCTCGGCGAGCGTGACGAGCGAGTGGACGTCGTACAGCGTTCCGTACGCGTCGAAAACGAAGGCACGAATCGGTGTCGGCATGAGCGTCAGGCAAAAAAAGAGGGGTTACACTCGCGCGTAACCCCTTGGTTCATGTGGTGGGCGATACTGGGTTCGAACCAGTGACCCCTGCCGTGTGAAGGCAGTGCTCTACCGCTGAGCTAACCGCCCCGCGAACCCAGACAGGAGCCGCGATTTAACCATACCCCGGAGGGTAGTTCAAACGCCGGGGCACAATTCGTCAATGGATGTCTAAGACAACAACGCATCTAATTGGAACAAAAGCGGTGATTTGACGGGCGAGCGCGCGATCGCGGGCCCGGACGGTCCCGCGGTCCCTTCTTGTTTCGACACGCTTTTCCCTCCCTGGCTCGTCTCTTGCATGCGCTGACCCCTTCGCTTGTTGCATCCGCGCTGTCGTCGCGCCCGTACGACGAGATGCGCGCCCCGGATGGCCGCGTACGGGCCCACTACGCGTGCTTCGCAGACTGGCTGGAGTCGACGGGTCCCGAACGCATCGCGCAAAAGCGCGAGGAAGCCGAGCGTCTGTTCCATCGCGTCGGCATCACGTTCGCCGTGTACGGCGAAGACACCGGCACGGAACGGCTGATTCCGTTCGACCTCGTGCCACGCATCATTCCCGCGCAGGAATGGGAGACGCTCGAGGCGGGGCTCGCGCAGCGCGTGCAGGCGCTCAACCTGTTCCTGCACGACATCTATCACGAGCAGGCGATTCTGCGCGCCGGCGTCGTGCCCGTCGCGCGCGTGCTCGGCAATGCCCAGTTTCGCCGCGAGATGATCGGCGTCGACGTGCCGCGCGACGTCTATGCGCACGTCGCGGGCATCGACGTCGTGCGGCTGCCGTCGGGTCAGTACTGCGTGCTCGAGGACAACCTGCGCGTTCCGTCGGGCGTGTCGTACATGCTCGAGAACCGCAAGGTGACGATGCGGCTTTTCCCCGAGCTGTTCGCGGCGCAGTCGGTGCGTCCGATCCAGCATTACCCGGACGCGCTGCTCGAGACGCTGCACGCCGTCGCGCCCGCCGGCGTCGACCGGCCCACCGTCGCGGTGCTGACGCCGGGCCCGTTCAACTCCGCGTATTTCGAGCATGCGTTCCTCGCGCAGCAGATGGGCGTCGAGCTGGTCGAGGGGCAGGACCTCGTCGTCGAGAACGATAGGGTCTATCTGCGCACGACGCACGGGCCGCAGCGCGTGCACGTCATCTACCGGCGGGTCGACGACGAGTACCTCGATCCCCACGCATTTCGCGCAGACTCGATGCTCGGCGTTCCCGGGCTCTTCGCCGCGTACCGCAAGGGCTGCGTGACGCTCGCCAATGCGATCGGCGCCGGCGTCGCCGACGACAAGTCGATCTACCCGTACGTCCCCGACCTCATCCGCTTCTATCTTTCCGAGGAGCCGCGGCTCGAAAGCGTGCCGACGCTCGACCTCGCTCGGCCCGAGGATCGCGCGGAGGCGCTCGCGCACCTGGACGAGCTCGTCGTCAAGGAAGTGCACGGATCGGGTGGATACGGCATGCTCGTCGGTCCGGCGGCGAGCCGCGCGGAGCGCGACGAGTTTCGCGCACGCATTCTCGCCGCGCCCGAGCATTACATCGCGCAGCCGACACTCGCGCTGTCGACGTCGCCGACGTTCGACGGTGACCGGCTGGTCGCGCGGCACATCGACCTGCGACCGTACGTGCTCGCCGGCCGCGACGTCAACCTCGTCCCCGGTGGGCTCACCCGCGTCGCGCTGCGCGAAGGCTCGCTCGTCGTCAACTCCTCGCAGGGAGGCGGGACGAAGGACACGTGGGTGCTCGCGGCGGACGCGCCGTGCTGAGCCGGCACGCCAACGAGCTCTACTGGATCTCCCGGCACGTCGAACGCGCGGAGAACACCGCGCGGCTCCTCGACGTCACGTATCGCACCTCGCTGCTGCCCTACGAGGTGGGACAGACGCGCCTCGCGTGGGCGCATCCGTGGTCGGTACCGCTGGTCACGCTCGGTGTCGCCTCCGCCTATTACGAGCGCTACGACTCGCTCGGCGCCGAGCAGGCGCTGCGGTTCATGATCCTCGATCCAGCGAATCCGTCGTCGATCTATTCGTGCCTGCGCGCGGCGCGGGAGTCGGCGCGCACGGTGCGCGGCGCGATCACGTCCGAGATGTACGAGGACCTGAACGCGACGTGGATCGAGATGCGCGGCTTCGATTACGCCGACATCGAGGCGCGCGGCGTCTCGGACTTTCTCGACTGGGTGAAGATGCGCTCACACCTCTTTCGCGGGGTGACCTTCGGCACCATGCTGCGCGACGAGGCGTACCACTTCATCCGACTCGGCACGCACATGGAACGCGCCGACAACACCGCGCGCATCGTCGATACCAAGTACCACATCCTGCTGCCGTCGGTGGCCGACGTCGGTGGGGCGGTCGACTATTACCAGTGGGCGTCTCTGCTGCAGTCGCTGTCGGCATTCGAGTCGTACCGCAAGATCTACAGCGACGTGATCTCGCCGCGGCGCATCGCCGAGTTGCTGCTCCTGCGCGACGACATGCCGCGGTCCTTGCGCAGCTGCATGGGGTTCATTCACGAAACGCTCGCCAAGCTCTGCGACGAGCAGAGCCGCGACGTCGAGCGCATGGCCGGCGAGATGCATGCGCGGCTCGCCTACGCACGCACCGACGAGATCATCGCGTTCGGTCTGCACGAGTACCTCACCGCGTTCCTGGAACATATCGCCCGCCTGGGCGCCGAAGTGAGCAGGGCGTTCCTCATGCCCGGTTGAATCGAGCGGCGGCGGCTCTTCGAAGGCCTCTCCTTTAAACTCATTCCTTTGCCGCCGATCGTTCAACCACCTTCTCATGACCTATTGCGTTGCCATGTCGCTCGACGCCGGGATGATCTTCGCGTCGGACTCGCGCACGAACGCCGGTGTCGACCACATCGCCCGCTTCTCGAAGATGCGCGTCTTCGCCCGCGACGCCGATCGCGTCATCGTCACGCTCTCGTCGGGGAACCTGTCGGTCACGCAGAATGCCATCAATATCCTCGAGCAGCAGGCGCGCAGCGGCGACACCGACCCCAACCTGTGGACGGTGAAGTCGATGTTCGAGGTGGCGCGGATGCTCGGCGACGCCCTTCGGGAGGTGCGGGCGCGGGACGGCCCGTACATGGTCCAGAACAACATCGACGCGTCGGCGAACTTCATCGTCGGCGGGCAGATTCAGGGCGAGTCGTCGCGGCTGTTCGAGGTGTACAGCGAAGGCAACTTCATCGAGGCGACGCCCGACACCTGCTATTTCCAGATCGGCGAATCGAAATACGGCAAGCCGGTGATCGACCGCGTCGTCCACCGCGGCACGTCGCTGCTCGACGCGACGAAGTGCACGATCGTGTCGTTCGACTCGACGATGCGCTCGAACATCTCGGTGGGTCTGCCGATCGACCTCCTGGTCTACGAGACCGGTAGCCTTACGGTGCGGCTGCAGCGGCGCATCCAGGAGTTCGACCCGTATTTCCAGCTGATCCATCATCAGTGGGGCGAGGGGTTGCGCCGCGTGTTCGCGCAGTTGCCGGATCCGGACTGGTTGTAGACGCGCGCGATCTTTCGCTCCATGCCTCTGCGCGTCGCCCTTTCCCACCGCACCACGTATCGCTACGACCGCGATGTCGCGCTGTCGCCGCACGAGATCCGGTTGCGGCCCGCGCCGCACTGTCGCACGCCGATCCTCGCGTATTCGCTGACCATCGAGCCGCGCGAGCACTTTCTCAACTGGCAGCAGGACCCTTACGGCAACTACGTTGCCCGCGTCGTCTTTCCCGAGCGCACCGCGGGGCTCACCGTTACGGTCGACCTCGTTGCCGAGCTCGCCGTCTTCAATCCGTTCGACTTCTTCGTCGAGCCGTATGCGGAGGCGTATCCGTTCGCCTATCCACCGACGCTCGCGAAGGAGCTCGCGCCGTTCCTCGAGCGCAGCGAAGGGGGCGATGCGCTCGAGCGGTGGGTCGCGCGCTTTCGCGCAGGACTGCCCGCGTTGTCCACGGTGGACGCACTGGTTGGCGTCAATCAGGCGCTGAAGCGCGACATTGCTTACGTGCTGCGAATGGAGCCCGGTGTGCAGGCGCCCGATGAAACGCTCGCGCTCGCCCGCGGCTCGTGCCGCGATTCCGCGTGGCTGATGGTGCAGATCCTGCGTCGGCTCGGCATCGCGGCGCGCTTCGCCTCGGGCTATCTGATCCAGGTCGTCCCCGACGTGCCGCCGCTCGACGGCACGCCGATGCTCGAGCGCGACTTCACCGACCTGCACGCGTGGGCCGAGGCGTACGTACCGGGCGCCGGATGGATCGGGCTCGATCCCACGTCGGGCCTGCTCGCTGGCGAAGGCCATCTGCCGCTCGCGTGCACGGCGAGTCCCGGCAGTGCGGCGCCGATCACGGGCCTTGCCGACATCGCGAACGTCGAGTTCGATTTCACGATGAACGTCGCGCGCGTCGGCGAAATCGCGCGCGTGACACGCCCTTTCAGCGACGCGCAATGGGAGGCGCTGGAGACGCTCGGCGAGCAGGTCGACGCGGACCTGCGCGCAGGCGACGTCCGGCTGACGCAAGGCGGCGAACCGACGTTCGTCGCGATCGACGACGTCGACGCCCCGGAGTGGAACACGACAGCGCTGTCCGCCGCGAAGCTCGCGCGCGCGCGCCGATTGGTTCGGCGCCTGAGGCAGCGCTTCGCGCCGCAGGGACTGCTGCACGAAGGTCAGGGGAAGTGGTATCCCGGCGAGCCGCTGCCGCGCTGGGCGCTCGGGCTCTTCTGGCGCAGCGACGGCGTGCCGCTCTGGCGCGATGAAGCGCTGCTTGCCGACGCAGCCGACCCGGGATCCGCGACGCTCGACGACGCGCGGACGGTCATCGTCACGCTCGCCGAAGGACTGCGCGTCGATGCGCGAAACATCGTCGCGGTCGACGAGATGCGCGGAAGCGACGTGTCGGTGATCGGCTTCTTGCTTCCGCTTGGCGCACGCGAAAATGGAAACGACGCTGCGCGCTGGGCGAGTTGCGCCTGGCCGACGTCCCCCGATGGGCGACTGCACGCGATCGCCGGCGACTCCCCCCTGGGGCTGCGCCTGCCGCTGGCGTCGATCACCAACGAAGCGCCGGTGCGAACCGCGCTCGCCGTCGAAATGCGTCAGGGACGGGTTGCGGTGTTTGTGCCGCCGATCGACCGGGTCGAGGATTACTGCGCACTGATCGCGACGGTGGAAGCGACGGCGTTGCGATTGCGGCGCGCGCTGCTCGTCGAGGGCTATCCGCCGCCGCGCGATCCGCGCATCCGTACGCTGTTCGTGACGCCGGACCCCGGCGTGCTCGAAGTCAACGTGCCGCCTGCCACGACGTGGCGAGAACTGGTCGACACGAGTTCGGCGTTGTACGAGGAAGCGCGGCTCGAGCGGCTTACCACCGAGAAGTTCATGCTGGACGGCCGCCACGTCGGCACCGGCGGTGGCAATCACGTCACGTTCGGCGGCGCGAGCGTGCAGGAGAGTCCGTTGCTGCGCCGTCCGGACCTGCTGCGAAGCCTCATCGCGTACTGGCAGACCCACCCGGCGCTCTCCTATCTTTTCTCCGGGCATTTCATCGGGCCCACCAGCCAGGCGCCGCGCGTCGACGAAGCCCGCGACGACCGCCTCTACGAGCTCGCCATCGCCTTCCAGCAACTCGATCGACTGGCCGCGTGGAATGCAGACTCGTACGACGCGGCGCAACGCGACGCGCGGTTCGACGCGCATGCGAAGACCGTCGACCGCCTGCTGCGGCATTTGCTGACCGATCTCACCGGGAACACCCATCGCGCCGAGTTCTCGATCGACAAGCTTTATTCACCCGATACGCCGACCGGGCGCCTCGGTCTGCTCGAATTTCGCGCGTTCGAGATGCCGCCGCACGCGCGGATGGCGGCGGTGCAAATGCTCCTGCTGCGCGCGCTCTTCGCACGCTTCTGGCGCGTACCGTACGACGCGGCGCTGATTCCCTGGGGAACGGCGCTGCACGACCGCTGGATGCTCCCCCATTTCGTCGTCGCCGACTTCCTCGACGTCCTCGCCGATCTTCGCCGGCATGGCTACGACTTTTCGCCGGCCTGGTTCGAGGCGTTCGTCGAGTTCCGCTTCCCCCGCTACGGCAGCGTCGCCTACGACGGCCTGACGCTCGAGTTGCGCGAGGCGATCGAGCCGTGGCACGTGCTGGGTGAGGAGATCCATCGGGGCGGTACGTCGCGCTACGTCGATTCGTCGGTCGAACGGCTGCAGGTCAAGGTGACCGGCTTCGCGCCGCAGCGCCACGCGATCACCTGCAACGATCGCGTGCTGCCGATGACGCCGACCGGGGTCCCCGGTGAATTCGTCGCCGGCGTTCGGTTCAAGGCGTGGAACCCGCCGTCGTCGCTGCATCCCACGATCGGCGTTCAGTCGCCGTTGCGCTTCACGATCGTCGATCGCCATGCGCTACGCGCGATCGGCGGCTGTACGTATCACGTCGCGCATCCCGGCGGCCGCAGCTACGACACGTTCCCGGTGAACGCGCAGGAAGCCGAGGCGCGCCGCATCGCGCGCTTCACGCCGCATGGCCATGCGGGCGGACGCATCGAGCTGCGCGACGAGCCGCCCAATCCGGCGACCCCGACGACGTTGGACCTCCGATGGAGGAACTGATGTCCGTCCGCACCCGCTTCGCGCCCAGCCCCACCGGCTTCCTGCATCTCGGCAACATCCGCTCCGCGCTCTTTCCCTGGGCGTTCGCGCGGCATCACGGCGGCACCTTCATCCTGCGCATCGAGGATACCGATCTCGAGCGGTCGACACCGGAAGCGACGCAGGCGATCGTCGAAACGATGCAGTGGCTGGGGCTCGGCTACGACGAAGGGCCATATCACCAGATGCAGCGAATGGATCGCTATCGCGCGGTCCTCGACGATATGCTCGCCCGCGGACTTGCCTACCGCTGCTACACGACGCCCGCCGAACTCGACGCGCTGCGCGCGGAACAGATGGCCCGCGGCGAGAAGCCACGCTACGACGGCCGCTGGCGTCCCGAGAACGCGCAGGGCAAGACGCCGCCGGCCGGCGTCGCGCCCGTGTATCGCTTTCGCAATCCCGACGACGGCGTCGTCGCCTGGGACGACGCGGTCAAGGGCCGGATCGAGATCGCCAACGCCGAGCTCGACGACCTGGTGATCGCGCGCGCGGATCACACGCCCACCTACAACTTCTGCGTCGTCGTCGACGACGTCGACATGCGCATCACGCACGTGATCCGCGGCGACGATCACGTCAACAACACGCCGCGGCAGATCAACATCATGCATGCGCTTTGCGCTGCACCGCCGGTCTACGCGCACCTGCCGACGGTGCTGACGCCGGCCGGGGAGCGGCTTTCGAAGCGACACGGCGCGCGCGGCGTGCTGCAGTATCGCGACGACGGCTACGTGCCGGAAGCGATCGTCAACTACCTTGCGCGGCTCGGCTGGGCGCACGGCGACGCGGAAGTCTTCGACGTCGACGCGTTCGTCCAGTGGTTCGATCTTTCGGGCCTCACACCGTCGCCTGCGCGCTTCGATCCAGAGAAGCTGCGCTGGCTCAATCACGAGCATTTGAAGCGGCTCGATATGACGGACCTCGGACGACGCCTCGCGCCGTTCCTGCAATCCGCCGGCATCGATCCGACGCAAGGACCGTCCATCGAACGCGTGGCGGCGCTCCTGCGCGAGCGCGCCCCGACGCTCGTCGAGATGGCGGAGGCGGCGCTTTATCTCTATCGGGCACCGAGCGTCGACCCTTTCATGCTCGGCACGCAATTGAACGATGCGAATCGGGCGGCGCTGGTGGAATTGCACGACACGTTCGCGTCGATCGCGTGGGAACGCGGCGAGATCGGCGCGGCGATCAAGGCCGCGGCGAGCCGTCATGCGCTGAAAGCGCCGCAGGTGATGATGCCGCTGCGCGCGCTCGTCGCGGGTACGCTCAAGACGCCCGCGATCGACGCGGTCCTCGAACTCGTGGGTCGCGAGGCAACTCGCGAGCGGGTGGCCCGCGGACTGGCGCTGAACCGATCCGCACCGGCGAGCGCAGGTTAGCGCCCGACGCGGCCGCCGCTCGCGCGTTGTAAGCGCATCACCGGTGTGACCTCGCGAAGGCAGCGCCACCTGCCGATCCTGTTCGCTCGGGATCGCTTCCGGTAAAATACGAATTTCCCGGAACTGGCCAGCCAATGACCAAGTTCGTGTTCGTGACGGGCGGCGTCGTTTCCTCGTTGGGAAAGGGCATCGCTGCCGCGTCGCTTGCCGCGATCCTCACCTCCCGCGGCGTCCGCGTCACCAATCTCAAGCTCGATCCGTACATCAACGTCGACCCGGGGACGATGTCGCCGTTCCAGCACGGCGAAGTGTTCGTCACCGACGACGGCGCCGAGACCGA
>DASTGT010000008.1:0-6301 GCA_035718935.1 Casimicrobiaceae bacterium | reverse complement strand
ACGTTCTCGCATCCACCGGCGCCGACGGCGTGATGATCGGTCGCGCCGCGCACGGCCGGCCGTGGATCTTCCGGGAAATCGCGCATTTCCTCGCGACGGGCGCGCATCTTCCGCACCCGTCGGCGTGGGAGATGCGCACGGTGATCGACGAGCACCTCGACGATCACTACGCGTTCTACGGCGAGGAGCTCGGCGTGCGCATCGCGCGGAAGCACTTGCACGGGTACACCGCCCAACTCGCGGGAGGCGACGCGTTCCGGCGCGAGGTCAACGCGTGCGAATCGGCGGCGTCGCAGAAGCGTGCCGTCGACCGCTTCTTCGCGCGCCTCGCGCTCGACGACGAGGCGCTCGCCGCATGAAGCGCTCCGCGCGTCTCAACGGCAGCAACGAAATAGGCAAGAGCGTCGAGCGCTCGCTCGACGAATATTTCCGCCGACTCGACGGCGAGCCGCCGCACGGCATCTACGACATGGTGATCGCGCACGTCGAGCGCGCACTGCTTTCGTCGATGCTCGAGCGCTCGAACGGCAACCAGACGCAGGCGGCCGAGATGCTCGGCCTCAATCGCAACACGCTCCGCGCGAAGCTCGCGAAGTACAACCTCATCTGAGGCGGCCGATGCCTGTGACGCAGGCGCTGCTTTCCGTCTCCGACAAGACCGGCATCGTCGATTTCGCGCGCGCGCTCGCCTCGCGTGGGATCGCGTTGTTGTCGACCGGCGGCACGGCGAGGCTGCTCGCGGAAGCCGGCCTTGCGGTCACCGAAATCGGTTCCTACACGGGCTTCCCGGAGATGCTCGACGGGCGCGTCAAGACGCTGCATCCCAAGGTGCACGGCGGCATTCTCGCGCGTCGCGACGTCGCGGCGCATCGCGACGCGCTCGCCGCGCACGCGATTCCCACGATCGACCTCGTCGTCGTCAATCTGTACCCGTTTCGCGAGACGGTCGCCGACCCGACGTGCACACTCGACGACGCGATCGAGAACATCGACATCGGCGGGCCGGCGATGGTGCGCGCCGCGGCGAAGAACTGGATGCACGTCGGCGTCGTGGTCGATCCGGGCGAGTACGAGGCGGTGCTTGACGACCTTGCCGCGAACGACGGCCATTTGTCGGACGCACTGCGCTTTCGGCTGATGCAGCAGGCGTTCGCGCACACCGCGGCCTACGACGGTGCGATTGCGAACTTCGTGAGCGCGCGCAACGTCGACGGCACGCGCGAGCCGTTTCCGCGCTCGTTTCACTACAGCGGCGAGCGTCGGCAGGCGATGCGCTACGGCGAGAACCCGCATCAGCAGGCGGCGCTGTACCGCGACCGGGGTGCCGCGCCATCCGCGCTGGCGTCGTACCGTCAACGGCAGGGCAAGGATCTCTCGTTCAACAACGTCGCCGACGCCGATGCCGCGTGGCGCTGCGTGACGACGTTTGCCGCGCCCGCCTGCGTGATCGTCAAGCACGCCAATCCGTGCGGCGCCGCGATCGCGAGCGGTCCGCTCGAGGCCTATCGCGCGGCGTTCGCGACCGACCCGACGTCCGCATTCGGCGGCATCATCGCGTTCAATCGCGCCATCGACGCCGCGACGGTGGAGGCGGTGGCAGCGCAGTTCGTCGAGGTGCTGATCGCGCCGGGGTTCGCCGCCGACGCGCTGCAAGGGATCGCGCGGAAGAAGAACGTGCGCGTGCTCGAATTGCCGCTTCCCGCCAGCGTCGACGACCGCGAGCTCGACTTCAAGCGCATCGGCGGTGGCCTTCTCGTTCAGACGGCCGACGTGCATGTCCTTCGCGCCGCCGATCTACGCGTCGTGACGGCGCGCGCGCCGACGTCTTCGCAGATCGACGACTTGCTGTTCGCGTGGCAAGTTGCGCAATTCGTGAAATCGAATGCGATCGTGTTCGCCGGCGGCGGGCGCACGCTCGGCATCGGCGCCGGGCAGATGAGCCGCGTCGACTCCACGCGGATCGCATCGATCAAGGCGCATGACGCCGGCCTCTCGCTCGAAGGGTGCGTCGTCGCGTCCGATGCGTTCTTCCCGTTTCGCGACGGTCTCGACGTCGTCGCCGACGAGGGTGCGTCCGCGGTGATCCAGCCGGGCGGCAGCGTGCGCGACGACGAGGTGATCGCGGCGGCGAACGAGCGTGCCGTCGCCATGGTCTTCACCGGCGTGCGTCACTTCCGCCATTAGGATGAAAGTCCTGGTCGTCGGTGGCGGCGGTCGCGAGCATGCGCTCGCATGGAAGCTCGCGCAGTCGCCGCGCGTCACGCAGGTGTACGTCGCGCCGGGCAACGCCGGCACCGGCGACGAGCCCGATGTCGCGAACGTCGACATCGTCGAGGTCGACGCGCTCGTCGCCTTCGCGAAGCAGCAGGGCGTCGGATTGACCGTGGTGGGTCCCGAGGCGCCGCTCGCGGCGGGCATCGTCGATGCATTCGAGGCTGCCGGGTTGCGCATCTTCGGACCGACGCGCGTTGCGGCGCGGCTGGAAAGTTCGAAGGACTTCGCGAAGGCGTTCATGGCGCGCCACGACATTCCGACGGCGCCGTATCGCACGTTCACCGAAGCCGCACACGCGCACGCGTACGTCGACGCGCACGGCACGCCCGTCGTCGTGACGGCCGACGGGCTCGCGGCGGGCAAGGGTGTCGTCGTCGCCACCGACGCGGCGAGCGCACACCACGCGATCGACGCGATGCTCGGCGCCGGCGCGTTCGGCACGGCGGGCGCGCGCGTGGTGATCGAGGATTTTCTCGACGGCGAGGAGGCGAGCTTCATCGTGATGTCGGATGGCCGGCACGTGCTTGCGCTCGCGTCGTCGCAGGATCACAAGCGCCTCGCCGACGGCGATCGCGGCCCGAATACGGGCGGCATGGGCGCCTATTCGCCCGCGCCTGTCGTCACGCCGACCGTTCACGCGCGGATCATGCGCGAAGTGATCGCGCCGGCGATCGAAGGCATGCGGGCAGAGGGCACGCCCTACCGTGGCTTTTTGTACGCCGGCGTGATGATCGATGCGGCGGGCATGCCGCGCGTGCTGGAATTCAATTGCCGGCTCGGCGACCCCGAGGCGCAGCCGATCCTGATGCGCCTGCGCTCGGATCTCGTCGTGCTCATCGAACATGCCCTCGCCGGCACGCTCGATCGCGTCGACGCCGACTGGGACCGGCGATCCGCGCTCACCGTGGTCCTCGCGGCCCATGGTTATCCCGGCGCGCCGCGACGCGGTGACTTGATCGAAGGCCTCGAGCGCGTCAATCGCGACACGCATCCGGACGTGAGCGTCTTTCACGCGGGCACCGCGCGCGACGCCGAGGGCGTCAAGGCGACCGGCGGCCGCGTTCTCGGCGTGACGGCGCTCGGTGACTCGCTGCGCCAGGCGCAGCGTGCAGCCTACGCGGCGATCGCGTCGATCCGCTTCGAGGGGATGCAGTATCGCAGCGACATCGGCCATCGCGCGCTCGCGCGGCGAGGCAACGCGTGAGCGTGCAGGGCCGCCCCAAGCGCGAGCAAGCCCCGAAGCGCGCAGCGTGCAGGGTAGTCCAGTGCGCCGCCGGGCCACCCCAAGGCGCTCGCCCCCTCCTGCGGAGGGGGAAGGCGCCCGGGGAGCGGGCAGCCTCGGGAAAGGAAGCCTCGTGAGGGCCGCGCCCGACGTTGCAGACGTCGACGCCGTCGACGCGTCGATGCGCGAGTTGCAGGAGCGCATCGTCACGGGCCTCGTCGCGCTCGGCGAGCGGCCGTTTCGCAGCGACCGGTGGCAGCGGGCCGAAGGCGGCGGCGGCGTCTCGATGTCGGTCGAGGACGGGGAGATCTTCGAACGCGCCGGCGTTTTGTACTCGCACGTGTCGGGCGCGTCGCTCCCGGCATCGGCGACCGCGCACCGGCCGCATCTCGTCGGCCGCGCGTGGCGGGCGCTCGGCGTTTCGCTCGTCCTGCATCCGCGCAACCCTTACGTACCGACCGTTCACCTCAACGTCCGTCACTTCTGCGCGAACGCGCATGCCACCGACGCCGCGCCGGCGTGGTGGTTCGGCGGCGGAATGGATCTCACACCCGTCTACGGGTTCGTCGAGGACGCTCGGCATTTCCATCGCGTCTGCCGCGACGCACTGTCGCCGTACGGCGCCGATCTCTATGCCCGGATGAAACGCGCGTGCGATGCCTACTTCTACCTGAAGCATCGGCACGAGGCGCGCGGCATCGGGGGCATCTTCTTCGACGACTTCAACGAGGGCGGCTTCACCCGGGCGTTCGCGATGACGCGAAGCGTCGGCGAACACTTCCTCGATGCGTACGCGCCGATCGTCGAGCGCCGGCGCGCGCTGCCGTACGGCGAGCGCGAGCGCGACTTCCAGGCGTATCGGCGCGGCCGTTACGTGGAATTCAATCTCGTGTGGGATCGCGGCACGCTGTTCGGACTGCAGTCGAAAGGGCGCACGGAGGCTATTCTGCTGTCGATGCCGCCGCTTGCACGCTGGCGCTACGAATGGACGCCCGAGCCGGGCACGCCCGAAGCGGCGCTCTACACCGATTTCCTTCCGGTCAGGGATTGGATCGCATGACGGGCATGGCGTCGCCCGATCCCCGCGCGCTTCAGGCTGGCGGCGACGCACTTCGCGAGACGCGCATCGACGGCGAGCAGGTTTATCGCGGCGCGTTGCTCGACGTGCGACGCGACCGCGCGCGCCTGCCTGACGGCCACGAGGCGGTTCGCGAGTACATCGTGCATCCCGGTGCGGTGCTGGTCGTGCCGATCGACGACGGCGGGCGGATGATCGTCGAGCGGCAGTTCCGCTATCCGCATGACCGAAGCTTCATCGAGTTCCCCGCAGGCAAGCTCGATCCCGGGGAACGCCCGCTCGCGACCGGCGTGCGCGAACTGGCCGAGGAGGTCGGCTACGAGGCGCAGGTGTGGACGCGGCTCGGCGTCGTTCACCCGGTGATCTCGTATTCGACCGAGGCGATCGAGATCTATGCAGCGCAGGGTCTTTCGTACGTCGGTGCGAAGCTCGATCCCGGGGAGTTTCTCGAAGTGCACCCGATGTCGACCGATGAACTTTATGCGGCGCTCGACGAAGGGCGGTTGACCGATGCGAAGTCGATCGCCGCACTCACGCTGCACGAGAGGTGGATGGGTGCGGCGAAGCGCAGCGTGAACGTGCGCGTCCGCGGTCGCGTGCAGGGCGTGGGCTACCGCGACTTCGCGTACCACGAGGCGGCGGCGCTCGGTGTGACGGGCTTCGTGCGCAATCGCCGCGACGGCAGCGTCGAAGCGCACGTGCAAGGGTCGCGGGAGCGCTGCGACGCGTTCGTCGAGCGGTGCCGCCGCGGGCCGCGGGCGAGCAGCGTCGCGCGAATCGAGATCGCGCGCGCAGCCGAGGACGCGGGGTTGACGGAATTCACGGTCCGCAGCAGCGGGTAGTGCGCCGCCGCGAAATAGCGTAAGACTCGATGTCAGGTCGGGCGACGTGACAGCGGGTCCGACGCGATTTTCTAATGCGCGGTTTCCTCGCGCGCTGCTTCGCGCGACTGCGCGCCGAGTGCGCGCATGCCGCCGGCGAGAAACGCAATCAGCTCCTGAGCGGTCGGCACGTATTGCGGCGCGGTGCCGCCGGCCTTGCAGCGGCCGAGCGCATCGTGCTCGAGCAACAGCCGGCAATTGCGAAATCCCGCGGCAAGCGCGGCGTCGTCGACGCCGGGAAGCGCGTGGCGCAACGCCTGCAGGCATTCGCGATAGACGCTGCCGAAGTGTCGCATCATGATCGTGTCGGTCGGATCGTGACCGGCCAGGCGCGCGACGAGGCAAACGTAGTTGCGCCATGGCGAAGCGCCGCCCTCGCCGAGCGTGACGAACGGCCGGCCGTAGGCCCACAGCACGTCGTCGACCGTCCAGTCGCCGCGATCGCGCAACGCGGCGAGCGCCTCGTGCTGCATCGCGAGCAGCTGCCCCGCGCGGCGCGCGAGCGCCTCCTCGATCAACTGCTCCTTGCTGCCGAAGTGGTAGTTGAGGAGCGCGACGTGCGCTTCCGCGCGCGAGGCGATCGTGCGATGCGTGAGCGGCTTGAAGCCGTGGTCGGCAATCAGTCCTTCGACCGCGTCGAGCAGGCGGCTGCGCGTATCGTCACCGCGGCGGCGCTCGGTACGCCCGGGCGTGGACGTACCGACGGAACCAAGGACGTGGTCGAGGGGCATGGCCGCGAATCCCCGCTAGGAAAGTGCAACGGAAGGTCGGCGCCATCGTACCGGCGCGGCCCGGTACACCGAAGCGGACGGATGATCACATTCCTGTAGGACTTGGCCGACAGTA
>DASTGT010000007.1:0-6138 GCA_035718935.1 Casimicrobiaceae bacterium | reverse complement strand
GCCATCGTTTGCCACGCCCATGCGCACATCAACGTCGATGAATGCGGTGGTCCCGAGTTCATGTCCGGCGGCGCCAAGTTGCTCGCGATCGATACGCCGGACGCCAAGCTCAGGCCGGAGCATGTACTGCGGCTTGCGATGACGCCTCACGACGAGCATTCGTCGCGTCCGCGCGCCGTCTCGCTCACGCAGGCGACCGAGCTCGGTACCGTCTACACGCAGGCCGAGGTCCGGGCGCTCTGCGACTTAGCGCATGCGCGCGGCATGCGCGTGCAGATGGACGGCGCGCGCTTCGCGAACGCCGTCGTCGCGCTCGGCTGCAGCCCGGCGGACGCGAGCTGGCGCGCGGGCGTGGACGTGCTGTGCCTCGGCGGCACGAAGAACGGTCTGCCGGCCGGCGAGGCGATGCTGTTCTTCGATCGTCACATCGCCGACGAATTTGCGCGCCGGCGCAAGCAGGCGGGGCAGCTCGCCTCGAAGATGCGCTTCCTGGCCGCGCCGTGGCTCGGCGTGCTCGAGAACGACGCCTGGCTCGCGCACGCGGCGCATGCGAACGCGATGGCGCGCCGGCTTGCCGAGGGCCTGCGCAGCCTGCCGGAAGCGCGTCTCATTGCGCCGGTCGAGGCGAACGGCGTCTTCGTGCACCTGCCAAAGCCCGCGATCGACGCGCTGTACGCGAAGGGCTGGCGCTTCTACGTGTTCATTGGCGACACCGGCGTTCGGCTGATGTGCGCGTGGGATACGACCGCGGAGGCGGTCGACCGCTTCCTCGCTGATCTGCGCTCGGCGCTGAAGGCGCCATCACCGGGACGCACGCCCGTTTGAAACCATCCTTGAGTCACGACTCCGCTACGAGACAGGTGACATGCGCGGGGCGTACAGCGTCGTGCGGACGTGCGATTGGCGACCAGCCGACACGATCAGGGCGTCCAGTGCGGAAGGTTTCATCTCGCGCCCGTGCGATGCCCCGGCCGCACGGGAAATCGTTTCATCCATCAGCGTCCCACCGAGATCGTTCGCACCGGCATCGAGGCACGCCTTGGCGCCCGCCGGTCCCATCTTGACCCAGGAGACCTGGATGTTCGGAACGAGCGGGTGCAGAGCGAGGCGCGCCACCGCGTGCATGAGCACCGCTTCGCGGAAGGTCGGCCCGCACCGCGCGTTGCCCTTGCGATAGATCGGCGCTTCCATGTGCACGAAGGGGAGCGGCACGAACTCCGTGAAGCCGCCCGTTTCTTCCTGCAACCCGCGTATGCGCAGGAGATGACGCGCCCAGTGCACGAGCTTGTCCATATGCCCGAACATGATCGTCGCCGTGGTGCGCAGTCCGATCTTGTGCGCCGTACGCATCACCTCGAGCCACTCCCCCGTCTTGATCTTGTCCGGACACAGCGTTGCACGCACCTCGTCGTCCAGGATCTCGGCAGCGGTTCCCGGCAGGGTTCCGAGGCCGGCGCCCTTGAGCGCTAGAAGGAATTCCTCGAGCGCGACGCCCAGCGTGCGCGCTCCCTGCCACACTTCGAGCGGTGAGAACGCATGGACGTGGATGTCCGGAACGGCCGCCTTCACGCTGCGGCAGATCTCGAGGTATGTCGCGCCGGTATAAGCGGGGTGGATGCCGCCCTGCATGCAAATCTCGGTCGCTCCGCGCTCCCACGCCTCGCGCGTGCGGCGCTGGATCTCGTCCAGCGGCAGATCGTAGGGCTTGCCGCGAAGGTCCTCGCTCGCCTTGCCTTTCGCAAATGCGCAGAACTGGCAGCGGTACGAGCAGATGTTCGTGTAGTTGATATTGCGATTGACGACGTAGCTCACGACGCTGCCGTTGACGCTCGCGCGCAATTCGTCGGCCTCGGCGCAGACGGCCGAGAAGTCGTCGCCGCGGGTGCGGAAGAGCGCGATGATTTCCGCCTCGTGCAGCGTTTCGCCGCGTACGGCTTTCGACAGGATCGCGTGGATGGGACGACGCGTGATCGCGGGACGAGGCGCGCGAATCAGTGCGAGATCCGAGGCGGGCGGATCGGCGGCGACACCCGGCGACCAGTCATTGGTGCGGGGAAACCCGTCGGAATCGACGCGACGAAGGACTGCCGTGCGCAAGGCGGGATCGACCCAGCGCGCCATCTCGCGCACATACGCGGGATAGATGGCGAGCCGCTCGACGAGCTCCTTGCCCGCCGATTTCGTCGCTTCCCGAAGCAGATCCAGGTGAGGCCAGGGCGCTTCCGGATTGACGTGATCGGGGGTCACCGGCGACACGCCCCCCCAGTCGTTGATCCCTGCTTCGACGAGCGCCTGCAACGACCCGGGACTGAGATTCGGCGGTGCCTGGATGTTCATCGCCGCATCGAACAGCAGACGCGCGACGGCAATCGTCCACAGATGCTCGGCGAGCGAGGGCGCGGAAACCCCCGCCATTCGCGTTCCGGGCTTCGGCTGGAAATTCTGGACGATGATCTCCTGGATGTGGCCGTAGCGATCGTGAAGGTCGCGCAAGGCAAGCAGCGCCTCGATGCGCTCCACACGTGTTTCGCCGATGCCGATCAGGATGCCGCTCGTGAACGGCACGGCGGCTTCACCGGCGAGCGTGATCGTTTCGATGCGCGCAGCCGGCACCTTGTCGGGCGACCCATGATGAGGAGCGCCTCGGGCGCACAGCCGGTGCGCCGCACTTTCCAGCATGATCCCTTGCGATACCGACACGCTTCGCAACGCAAGAATGTCGGCGGCGTCGAGCAGTCCGGGATTGACGTGTGGAAGAAGTCCCGTCTCGCCGATGACGACGCGCGCCGCCTCGGCGAGGTACGACAGAGTCGTCACGTGTCCGAGCCCGCGCAGCTCGTCGCGCGCGACTCGATACCGCAGCTCCGGCTTGTCGCCGAGCGTGAACAGCGCTTCCCGGCAATTCGCAGCCGCACCCGCCCTCGCAATGGCGACCACCTGGTCCAGCGTCAGATAAGCGCCCTCGCCTTTGCGGGGCGGCTGCGCAAACGTGCAGTAGTGGCACACGTCGCGGCAGAGCCTCGTCAGCGGGATGAACACCTTGCGCGAGTAGGTGATGACCGCACCGTGTGCGTGATCGCGACGCGCGGCCGCCGCGCGCGTCAGCTCGTCGAGCTCCTCGACGTCTGCGAGCGCCAGCGCTTCGGCGCGGGACAACCTGCGATCGGGCGCTTGGGCAGACGCGCGGAAGCGGGTCATGCGCCGTCCGTCGCTGCGATCGCCACCGCGCCTGACCGGCAGCGATCGCCATCCCGCAGCCGCTGCGCGATACCGCTCGCCATCAGATAAGCATGGCTTTGCGTCGACGACGGCCGAAGAAGAAACTCGGCGAGATCGTCGGGTCGATCGATGTCGAGACCGACGCGCTCGAGCCGCACGACGCGGGCGGCGATCCCCGACGCGCGGGCCATCTCCCTGTGCGCGCGCAGGCTGTCGCCGCCGAAGCGACATGAAATGGCAAGGGGCGGCGAGCAGGCGAGCGCGTTCGTTCCTCCATCCTTGCTCGCGGGCACCAGCGTGACCGATGGTGCGGCACGATGCCGGCGTGAGATCGCTTCGACATCCTCGACGGTAATGAGCGGCACGTCGGCGGGAATCACGAGCATCCCGCCTTGGCTCATCTCGGCAAGACGACGCGCCGCCACGGCGACCGCAGCGCTCTCCGTGCCTTCGCAGTCGTCGTCGCTGACGACGACTGCGCCCGCTCCACGCGCAATCGCAATCAACTCGCGCTCGCTCGTGACGACCATCACGCCGGCGAGACACGGCGCACGCGTGAGCACCGACAGCACGTCTGCGAGCATCGCGGCGGCGAGCGTCCGGCGTTCCTTTCGCGACAGCAGGGGCATCAGCCGACTTTTCGCATGCGCGAACCGCTTGGCGGGCACCACCGCCCAGAGCGTTCCGGCACCGTTCATCCTCGGCGCGTCGAATGGGTTCATCGGCTTCCCGCAGTGGCGGCGAGCGCCTCGGCGAACGTCAGGACGGCTTGCGCGAGATCGCGCCGATCGTCGAGGTCCTCCATCAGCGTTCGCGTCACGGTAACCGGGACGCCGATCCGCTCGGCATCCGATGCGTCGGACTCGTCGATGACGAGACCGTCGATCAAGCCGTCGTAGTAGCGAGCAATCGCACTCGAGGTTGGTTCCATGCCGAGCTCGCGCATGATCTTGGCGGTGGGTCCTTTGACCGCCTGGCCGTGAACGATCGGCGATACGGCAATGACGGGAACGCGCACATCTTCGAGCGCGCGACGCACGCCGGGAACGGCAAGGATCGGATCGATACTGAGCCAGGGATTCGACGGCGCGATGACAACGGTGCTGAGCTCCGGATCGGCAATCGCCGCCGCGAACGCCGGGCTTGGCCGCGCGTCGTTCGCCCCGGCAAAGGAGATCTCCGTCACGGCCGGCGCGCATCGATGCCGAACGAAATAGTCCTGGAAGGGTAGCGGACCCTCTTTGCGGGTGTGGACGATCGTGCGCACCGGATCGTCCGTCATCGGCAGGATCCGGACCGGCACGCCGAGGCGTGACGCCATGTCCGCAACGATCGACGTGAGCGTTTCTCCCGCCCGCAGGCGCCGTGTACGCTCCACGTGAATGGCCAGATCGCGATCACCCAACGCAAACCAGGTTTCGCCTCCCAGCGAGCCGAGCGCGCTCATGAAGTTCCAACTCTCGTCGGCGCGGCCCCAACCGCGCACCGGATCGTTCAAGCCGGCGAGAGTGTACAGGACCGTATCGATGTCGGGTGAGACATGAAGCCCGAGATGCTCGAAATCGTCCGCGGTGTTGACCGCGACTGCGAGATCGCCGGCACCGAGCACCGCACGAAGACCCAGCACGAGCTTGGCTCCTCCAACGCCGCCGGACAATGCCAGTACGCGCGCGCTCATCGAAACAGGTCCTGTTCCTTCGGTCGAAGCAGCACGCTCGCGTTCCGGGGAGGTCCATTCCAATCGAGTCCGCGCACGTGCACGAGCGGCAGGCCTTCGTCGGCTTGGCCCATCAACATCGACGCGGCGGCGGCGATTTCGTCGGCGAATGCGACTTCCGTGACGCGTAGCGCCCGGCCGAACAGGTCCGGACTGTCGATCAGGTTCTGCAACGAAGGCAGGCCCGCCGCCCCGAGTGCCACGCCCACGACGCCGTTGCGCCAGGCACGGCCGAAACTGTCATTGATGATTACACCGAGATCGACGGAAAAGGCCGCGTCCAATCGTTTCTTCAATACCGCGCACGAAGCGTCGGGGTTCACCGGCAGCAGCAGAACGCGTTCGTTGCCGTCCCGATGATCGATGTTGGACTGATCGACGCCGGCATTCGCCATGACGAACCCGAGCCGATGCGCGACGATCAGGACGTCCTTGCGATAGCGCACGATTTCCTGCGCCTCGGAGAGGATGATCTCGACGACGCGCGGGTCCTTCTGCACGATCCCGGCGAGTTCGGCGGCGCGCGCAGATGGCACGACTTCGCGCAGCTCGACATACCGTCCCTCGGCCTTGGACACGATTTTCTGCGCAACGACCAGCACGTCGCGATCGCGAGGTGCGATGCCGGCGCAGCGAATTCCCTCGATGAGAATCGAGCCGAGATCGTCTCCCGGCTCGATCAGCGGAAGTCCCTGGACGGCCGTCAAGGTGACCGACCGATCCTCCTTCATCATGTCTACGTCTCGTTCGAAATCCCGAACCTGCCGGTGATCCGCAGCCCGGCACCGAGGTCGACCTTGTAGCGCCTGTTGATGCCGATGAGGACCGAGGTGAGCGCTTCGGCCGCCACCGAGTTGGCAATCGGGCCCCCATCGACACCGCGCGTGCCGAGCGCGTCGGCAAGGGCGATGACGGTATCGCGCGCGGCGCGGTCGTTTCCAAAAACCAGGACGTCGCAATCGACGTCGCCCGTCCCCCGCAGTTTCGCGGCGCTCACGTTGTGAAAGCCCGAAACGACGAGCGCCCTGTCGCCGATGCGCGCCTGTGCGATCTGCGCGGCCGAGCCTTGCGCTGGCAGCTGCACGAGCGACAGCTTCGGCGGAGCGAGCGGCACGACGGCGTCGACGACGATCTTGCCGGCCACGACATCGGCGATCTCGTCGAGGATTGCGTCATGGCTCGAAAAGGGTACGGCGATTACC
>DASTGT010000006.1:0-14168 GCA_035718935.1 Casimicrobiaceae bacterium | reverse complement strand
AGCTTTGTCATCGCACCGCGTGCATGAATGCGGGGCGGCTCATCGCGCTCGGCCTTACGCGCGAGGTGCTGCACGATCGCGCCGTCATCGAGGCGTATCTCGGAAGCGACGCGCATGTCTGAGCAGCTATTACAGGTTGCGAACGTCACGGCCGGCTACGCGCAGGACATCGACGTTTTGCGCGACGTGTCGCTCGGGGTGTACGGCGGCCACGTCAGCGGGCTCATCGGGCTCAACGGCGCGGGCAAGTCCACGCTCGTCAAGACGATCTGCGGCCTGCTCGCACCGAAGTCCGGCGACGTCCAATTCCTCGGCGAATCGATCGCCGGCATCGCGCCTCATCGCCTGATCGATCACGGCATCTGCTGCATTCCCCAGGAGTCGAGCCTCTTCCCGTATCTGAGCGTCGAGGAGAACCTGCTGTTGCCGCTGCAGGGTCGCGCCCAGACGTTCGGCGCGTCGATCGATGCGCGCTACGCCGAAGTGCTCGAGATTTTTCCGGCGCTGCGCGAGCGGCGCCGGTCGGCCGCCGGCGATCTTTCGGGCGGGCAGCAGAAGCAGCTCGAGTTCGCGAAGGCGTGGCTGCAAAAGCCGAAGCTTTGCCTCGTCGACGAGCCGAGCATCGGGCTGTCGCCGCTCCTTGCCGAGGAAGTGTTCACGTGGATCGAGCGCTTCGCGAAAAGCGGCATGGGGATATTGCTCGTCGACCACAACGTGCGCCGCGTCGTGCGCATGTCGGACCGCATCTACGTGCTGAGCCTCGGGCGCATCACGGCGTCGGGCACGAAGGCCGACTTCGAAGGCGACCTGCACGAGCAGGTGCGCGGCTGGCTCGGCATCGACTTCTGACGCCGCGAAAGGTCGCGCTAGTCCTCGAGCATCTGCCGCGCCCGCGCGAGATCGGCGTCGGCCATTGGCAGCGACTCGCGCGGCATTCGCGCACGACGGCGCAACAGCATCCACCACACGATCGCGCCCCCGACGAGCAGCACGAACGGGCCGAACCAGAGCAGGTAAGTCACCGGCTCGACCGGCGGCTTGTAGAGGACGAAGTCGCCGTAGCGCGCCACGAGGTAGGCGCGTATCTCGTCGTCGCTCTTCCCGGTGAGCGCCTGCTCGCGCACTTCCTTGCGCAGGTCCTCGGCGAGCGGCGCATTGCTCTCGGCAAGCGTCTGGTTCTGGCAGACGAGGCAGCGCAGGTCCTGCTCGAGGGCCTTCAACCGCATGTCGAGCGCCTCGCCGGGTGCAACGGCCGCGAAAGCGCGCGCGCCGACCATCGCGGCGAAGACGATCACGGCAAAGCGCGTCAAGTTGAGACGCACGGACTCGTCGTCCCTGGATTCTGGCCCGTGGACACGCGTCGGTGACCCGCGCTCCTCGCTGTCACGACTTCTGCAGCTCGCGCACGAGCGGCAGGATCTTCTCGTTCAGCGCTTCGGCGGTGATCGGCCCGATCTGCTTGTAGCGGATGACGCCGGCCTTGTCGATGACGAACGTCTCGGGCACGCCGTAGACGCCGAAGTCGATCCCGACACGCCCGTCAGCGTCGACGATCGACGCGTTGTACGGATCGCCGCGCTCCGAGAGCCACGCGAGCCCGTCGTCGCGCTTGTCCTTGTAGTTCAACCCGATCACCGGGACGACGTTCGCTTTGGCTAGGTCGACCAGCAGCGGATGCTCGACTCGGCACGAGACGCACCACGACGCCCACACGTTCAAAAGCCACACCTTGCCGCGCATGTCGGCGTTCGCGAGCGTGTGCTGCGGGTCGTGCAGCTTCGGCAGCGAGAATGCGGGCGCGGGCTTCCCGATCAGTGGCGACGGCACTTCGCGCGGATCGCGAAAGAGGCCGACGAACAGGAACGCGACGATGATCGCGAAGATCGCGAGCGGCAGCGACCATCGCAGCACGCTGCGTTTGCGCGCAGGAGGCGCGGCGAGTATCGATTCGGCTGTCATGCCCGGCCCAGGGCGGCCGCGGCCGCCGCAAATCGTTGTCGGACGGCAAGGCGATAGCGCTTGTCGGAGACCGCGCAGAATCCGCCGATCGCCATCAGCACGCAGCCCCACCAGATCCAGTCGACGAACGGCTTCACGTAGATGCGCACGCCCCATGCACCGGTCACGCCCTCGGCGGTGATCGGTTCGCCGAGCGAGACGTAGCGATCGCCGCGCAAGCTCCAGTCGATCGCCGCCTCGGTCATCACCTGTCCCGACGCGCGATAGGTGCGCTTCTGGGGCGTCAGCGTCGTCGAGTGCCGGCCGTTGCGCGAGACGTCGATCGTCGCGGCGATCGCATCGTAATTGGGGCCCTGACGCGGCTCGACGCCGCGGAACGTGTAAGTTTCCCCGCCGACGTCGATGCTCTGCCCGACGTCGAGCCGCACGTCGCGCTCGATCTCGTAGCCCTTGACGAGCGTCACGCCGGCGATGAACACGGCGACGCCGAGATGCGCGAGCAGCATCCCGTACCACGAGGGCGCGTTCGCGCGAAGCTTGTCGAGCACGCCGCGTTGCGGCGCGCTGCGCAGGCGCTGAATGAATGCAGTGAACGTCGCCGCCGCAATCCAGGCGGCCATCAGCAGGCCGAAAGCGACGAGCGGCTTCCACTCGCCCATAGCGAACGGAAGCAGGGCGGCCGCCGCGAGCGACACGTACGCCGCCCACTGCAGCCTGGTCCAAAGATCCGGGATGCGCGCCTGGCGCCACGCCGCGATGGGACCCACGCCGAGCAGGAAGACGAGCGGTGCCATGACCGGGATGAACACCGCGTTGAAGTACGGCGGCCCGACCGAGATCTTGCCGAGGCCGAGCGCGTCGATCATCAGGGGGTAGAGGGTGCCGAGCAGCACGCTCGCCATCGCGATGACGAGCAGGATGTTGTTCCCGAGGAGCATCGATTCGCGTGATACGACCTCGAAGCCGCCACCCGCGCCGACGGCGCCCGCGCGCACGGCGTAAAGCAGCAGCGATCCGCCGATGACGATCGCGAGGAAGGCGAGGATGAAGACGCCGCGCGCAGGATCCGTCGCGAAGGCGTGCACCGACGTCAGCACGCCGGAGCGCACGAGGAACGTGCCGACCAGCGACAGCGAGAACGCGATGATCGCGAGCAGCACCGTCCAGCTGCGAAACACGCCGCGCTTCTCGGTGACGGCGAGCGAGTGGATCAGCGCCGTGCCGACGAGCCACGGCATGAACGACGCGTTCTCGACGGGATCCCAGAACCACCAGCCGCCCCAGCCGAGCTCGTAATACGCCCATACGCTGCCCATCGTGATGCCGATGGTGAGGAACGACCACGCAACCGTCGTCCAGGGACGCGACCAGCGCGCCCACGCGGCATCGAGGCGGCCGCCGATCAGCGCCGCGATGGCGAACGCGAACGCGACAGAAAAGCCGACGTAACCCATGTAGAGCATCGGCGGATGCACGACCATGCCCGGGTCCTGCAACAACGGATTCAGGTCGCTGCCTTCGGGCGGGGCGGGGAACAGGCGCGCGAACGGATTCGACGTCGCGAGCAGGAACAGCAGGAAACCGACGGCGACGAGTCCCATGACGGCGAGCACGCGCGCGCGCAGCGCCTGCGGGAGGTTTCGCGAGAAAAGCGTCACCGCAAAGCCCCAGGTGGCGAGCATCAGCGACCACAGCAGCAGCGAGCCTTCGTGCGAGCCCCAGGTCGCCGCGAACCGATAGCGCGCGGGCAGGTGCGAGTTCGAGTTCTGCGCGACGTTGGCGACCGAGAAGTCGCTCGTGACGAACGCGTAGGCGAGGCAGGCGAACGCGAGCGCCACGAGCGCGAACTGCGTGCGCGCGGCCGGCACGGCGAGGCCCATCAAGGCCCGATCGCCACGTGCGGCGCCGAGCATCGGCAAGATGCCCTGCGCGAGTGCGACGAGAAGCGCGAGGATCAGCGCGAAGTGGCCGACTTCGGGAATCATCGTTTCGCCTCGTGCATGCTCGGCATCGACTCGGGCGTCTTGCGGTGCGCCTGGTCGATCGCGTCCTGCGCCGCGGGCGGCATGTAATTCTCGTCGTGCTTGGCGAGCACCTCGGTCGCGTGAAACGAACCGTCGGACGCCAGCGTGCCCTCCGCAACGACACCCTTGCCTTCCTTGAAAAGGTCGGGGAGCAGGCCCGTGTACGTGACGGGAATCGTCTGCGCGGTATCGGTCACGCGGAAATGCACGGTCAGGGTGCCGGGATCGCGCTTCAAACTGCCTTGCTCGACGAGGCCGCCGATGCGAAACGGCCGCGACGCGGGCGCTTCCTTCGCGGCGACCTGCGATGGCGTGAAGAAGAACACGAGGTTCGACTGGAACGCGTTCAGCACGAGCGCCACCGCCACCCCGAGGACGACCACGCCCGCGCCGATCCACAGGAAGCGACGATGCCGGGCCTTCACGGTGCACTCCTCGGACGCAGCGCCGACGCGGGTGGGCGAGCCGACCGCGCGGCCATGCGCAGCGTGTCGAGCGCGCGCTGCCGCCGCGCACGCACCGCGACGATCTCGACGACGATCGCGAGCGCGGCCACGCCGTACGCCATCCACACGTACCACGCGTAACCACCCATCGCCAGGAATTCCAGCATCAGCGCATTTCCTTGGGCCGCAGGTCGATCAGCGATTCGAGCCAGCTCGCACCGCGCTCGCGCTCGACGATGATCGCCTGCACTCGCGCGAGCACCACCGCGATCGCGTAGCACCACGCGGCCGCGCTCATGATCAGGATACCCGCGAACATCGTCATCGCCATCTTCGGCGCGGCCGTCATGCTGATCGACGAGCCCTGGTGCAGCGTGTTCCACCACTGTACGGAGAAATAGATGATCGGAACATTGACGGCACCGACGAGCGCGAGCACGGCGCACGCGCGGTCGGCGCGCCGCGGATCGTCGATCGCGGAGCGCAATGCGATGACGCCGAGGTAGAGGAAGAGGAGGATCAGCGTCGACGTCATCCGCGCGTCCCACGCCCAATACGTGCCCCACGTCGGGCGGCCCCAGAACGCGCCGGTCCACAACGCGATCGCCGCCATCAACGCACCGGTCGGCGCGAGCGCCTGCGCCATCATCGCAGAGAGCCGCGTGTTGAAGCCGAGCGCGAGCGCGCTCCAAGCTGCCATCACGAGGTAGATGAACATGGCCATCCACGCAGCCGGCACGTGAATGAAGATGATCCGATACGCGTCGCCCTGCGTCGCATCGGTCGGCGCGATGAAGAACGCCACGACGAGTCCCGCCCCGGCCAAAAGCGCCGCGAGCAGCGCGAACCAGTACGACCACGCGCGGGCGAGCGGGTAGAAGGAGACGGGCGACGAGAAGCGGAACCAGTTGATCACGTGAGGCGGAATCGTTTGACCACGTCAGTCGAGCGCGATGCGCACCGCGGCGGCGACGGCGAAGGGCACGGCGACGATCGCCAGCAGCAATCCGGCGCCGAGCAGCGAAAGATGCGGTGCGGCCGACATCCCCGCGCGCACCGCGTCGACCGCGCCCGCGCCGAAGATCAGCACCGGCGCATAGAGCGGCAATACCAGAAGCGCCAGCAGGCTACCACTCCCGCGCGTGCCGAGCGTGAGCGCCGCACCGACGGCGCCGATCAACGACAGGATTGGCGTCCCCAGCAGAAGCGACCCCATGAGCGTCGCGAGCACGGGTCCGTCGAGCGCGTATTGTGCGCCGAGCAGCGGCGCCAGCAGCGCAACCGGCAAACCGGTGGTGAGCCAGTGCGCCATCATTTTACCGGACACGAGCGCCGCGAGCGGGCGGGGCGAGAGCGCGATCTGCTCGAGGGTGCCGTCGCGGAAGTCCGCCGCGAAGAGGCGCGACAGCGAAAGCAGCGACGCGAGGAGCGCGACCGTCCACAGCACGCCCGGACCGAGCGTGGCGAGCGTTTCGCGCGAGGGCGACGTGGCCAAGGGAAAGAGCGATACGACGATCACGTAGAACAGCAGTTCCACGCCGAGTTCCCCCTTGGACCGCAGCGCGATACGAACGTCGCGGGCGAGCGCCCATCCGAGTGCGCCGAGGACCGAGGGACTTTCCACGTGTCAATCCGCACGCGCCGCGCCGACGAGCGCCAGCGAACGCGTGCGCGATTGCGCGATCGGCAATGATTGATGCGATGCGACGATGCACAGGCCGCCGCCTGCCGCATGCACCTCGAGCAACGCGCCGAGGGCATCGATCGCAACGCGGTCGAGCGCGGTCAGAGGCTCGTCGAGAATCCAGATCGAGCGTCGCGCCAGTCGAAGGCGCGCGAGCCCGATTCGCCGGCGCTGTCCCTGCGACAGCACGCGCGCCGGCAGCGCGCGCTGGGCCGACAGGCCGACGAAGTCGAGCGCGTCCGCGATCGCATCCGATGCCACGTGGTTCGCCTCGAGCGTCGTCCATGCGCGCAGGTTCTCCTCGGCCGTGAGCTCGTCCTTCAACGCGGGCAGATGGCCGTTGAACGCGACGCACTCGCGCAGGCGCGCATCGAACGGTCCCACGCGCTCGCCCTGCCAGCGCACCTCGCCCTCCGTCGGCAACGCGAGGCCCGCCAGGATACGCAGGAGCGTCGTCTTGCCGCTTCCGTTGGGTCCCGTGACGACCAAGACCTCGCCCGGCGTAACGGCAAGGTCGAGATCAGCGAAGAGCCAGGCATAACCACGACGCGCGGCGAGTCGATGCGTTTCGAGCACGTCGTCGCGTATTCGAAGCGATCTAGCGCACGACGTCGTTGATGACGATCAAAACGTCGTGTGCGCCCGGCGCGAGCGGACCACTCGTGCCGCGCAGATCGCCGGACGCCGGCGTGGCGCTGCCGGTTTTCGAAATGCGCGCCTCGACGATCACCTCGGAGGCGGTGGAAAGCTTCGCCGCCGGCGTCATCGCCAGGGAATCGTCGAGCCGAAAGTCGTGCGGCAAGTCACTCGCCGGCAAGCGCAGCACCGCGAGCGGCATCCGCGATCCGCTTGCAGGCCGCGCGTAGATGAACAGCGTTTCGCCAGCTTCGACGCGATCGCGTAACTTCGGATCCAGCGACACGCGCCCGGTGATCGCCGAATTCTCGGCGGGAGAACCGTTGGCTGCCTTCGCCGATACGGACGCACTGGCCGCAGGGGTCGCCTCGCCGGACGGCTTGCCTTCGCCGCGCTGTGCGGCATCGGCCTCGGCGATCATCGCGTCGATCGACTTCGCCTCGTCGCTTTGCGGCGGAAGCTGCGCCTTCAGCTTGCGCCAATCGGCGATGGCCCCTGCATAGTCCTTGCGCTGGAGCGCGGCGGTGGCCGCGAGCGCGAGCGCCTTCGGGTGATTGGGATCGAGCGCGAGTGCCTGCGCGATCAATTGCGAGGCCTCGCCGCCGAGCGATTGGTTGCGCATCGCGACGGCGTCGGCCCAGTCGGCATAGAGTGACGCATCGGGCGCGCCGCGCGCCGCGGCTTCCTTGTAGGCGGCGACCGATTCGTCGAAGCGGCCGAGCGCCGCATACGTGCGCGCGAGAAGCTCCCACCCTTTGGGATCTTCGGGGCGTTCCTTCATGCGCGCCGCAAGCTTCCCCACGAGCTCGTCGATCTCCTCGGCGCTCATTTTCGATTCCGCCGTCGCCGCGGTCCCCGCCTCGGCGCGAAGCGCCGCAGGACTGCCGAACGTCGCGTAGAGCGCGAGCGCCGCGACGGGAATGATCCCGACGAGGATCAGCGCGGCGACGTACGAGCTCCGTGCCGGGGGTGCGGGGGTCGTCGCGACGCGCTCGTCGAGCTCGTGCGACAGGCGCGTGGCCAACTCGTCTACCTGCGCGTCGCGCTCCGCGTGCGTGATCGCGCCTGCTGCGAGCTCCTCGTCGAGCTGCCGCTTCTGATCGCGATAAACGTCGGTCGCCGCCGCGTCATCCGCGATCGCCTCGCGCGCGCGGTTTCGCAACAGCGGCCAGACGAGCGCGGTCACGCTCGCGGCGGCGAGCAACAAGGCAACGAGCCAGAACAGTGGGGCAGGCGGCATCGGGAAGGCTGCCCGCAGCACGCGCGTGCCGGGACACGAGGAAGCGGGGCGTGGGGCGTCGTGGGCCCGCGCATTATAGGCGAGGCGTGCCGGGCGTTATCATGGTTGCCGGCCCCGATAGACGTGAAAGAACGGCATGTCTGACCAGGATCAGAACATTCGTCAGGACGCGCTCGCGTACCACCGCCGTTCGCCGCCCGGCAAGATTTCGCTGCTGCCGACGAAGCAGCTCACCAATCAGCGCGACCTCGCGCTCGCCTACACGCCCGGGGTCGCCGCCGCGTGCGAGGCGATCGAGCGCGATTCGCAGGAAGCCTCTGCACTCACCGCGCGCGGCAATCTCGTGGGCGTGGTGACCAACGGCACCGCGGTGCTCGGCCTCGGCCAGATCGGCCCGCTCGCCGCGAAGCCGGTGATGGAAGGCAAGGCGGTGCTCTTCAAGAAGTTTGCCGGCCTCGACTGCTTCGACATCGAGCTCGCCGAGCGCGACCCCGACAAGCTCGTCGACATGATTTGCGCGCTCGAACCGACGTTCGGCGGAATCAATCTCGAGGACATCAAGGCGCCCGAGTGCTTCTACATCGAGCGCAAATGCCGCGAGCGGATGAAGATCCCGGTGTTCCACGACGATCAGCACGGCACGGCGATCATCGTGGCGGCCGCGGTCATGAACGGGTTGCGCGTCGTCGGCAAGCGCTTCGAGGACGTGAAGGTGGTGTGCTCGGGGGCGGGCGCTGCGGCCCTCGCATGCCTCGATCTGCTCGTGCGGCTCGGTGTGCGACCAGAACATATCTTCGTCGCCGACATCGCGGGCGTCGTCTACGAAGGGCGCACCGAGCTGATGGACGAGAACAAGGCGCGCTACGCGCGGCCGACGTCGGCGCGGAGGCTGCGCGAAATCCTGCCCGGCGCCGACGTGTTCGTGGGGCTGTCGGCTGGCGGCGTGGTCAAGCCCGAATGGCTCGGGGGCATGGCGCCACGCCCGCTGATTCTCGCGCTCGCCAATCCCGAGCCCGAGATCATGCCCGACCTCGCGAAGGCCGCTCGCCCCGACGCGATCATCGCCACCGGCCGCTCGGACTTTCCGAATCAGGTCAACAACGTCCTCTGCTTCCCGTTCATTTTCCGTGGCGCGCTCGACGTGGGCGCGACGGCGATCAACGAGGAGATGAAGCTCGCGTGCGTGCGCGCGCTCGCCGATCTCGCGATGATGGAGCAGTCCGACGTCGTCGCCACCGCCTACAACCTGAACGACGTGCCGCGGTTTGGCCCCGACTATCTGATTCCGCGGCCGTTCGATCCGCGCCTCATCGTCGTCATTGCGCCCGCCGTGGCCAAGGCCGCGATGGAGTCGGGCGTCGCGACGCGGCCGATCGAGGACTTCGACGCGTACCGCACCCGGCTCACGAGCTTCGTCTATCACTCGGGCCTGCTCATGAAGCCGATCTTCGCGGCGGCGAAGCAGGCGCCGCGGCGCATCGTCTACGCGGAAGGCGAGGACGAGCGGGTGCTGCGCGCGGTCCAGGTCGTCGTCGACGAGGGTCTCGCGAAGCCGATCCTCGTCGGACGTCCCGCGGTGCTCGAGCGGCGCGTCGATCGCTTCGGCCTGCGCATCAAGGCGGGCGTCGACTTCGAGGTGATCAACCCCGAGCACGACGAGCGCTACCGCGACTACTGGACGAACTACTACGAGCTGACGCAGCGCAAGGGCGTGTCGCAGACGTACGCGCAGATCGAGATGCGGCAGCGCCTGACGCTGATCGGCGCGATGATGATCCATCGCGGGGATGCCGACGGGATGGTCTGCGGTACGTTTGGTACCTACGCGCTGCACCTGCATTACGTCGACCAGGTGATCGGACGGCGGCCTGGCGTGGATATCTATGCAGCGATGAACGCGGTGCTGCTGCCCAATCGCACGGTCTTCATCGCCGATACGTACGTGAACGCGGATCCGACCGCCTACCAAGTGTCCGAGATCACGATGATGGCGGCCGAGGAGATCCGCCGCTTCGGCATCACGCCCAAGGTCGCCCTTTTGTCGCATTCGTCGTTCGGCACCAGCAACTATCCCTCGGCGGTCAAGATGCGCGATGCGCTCGCGATCGTTCGCGATCGCGCGCCGGAGCTGGAAATCGAAGGCGAGATGCACGGGGATGCGGCGCTCTCCGAGACCGTGCGCAACGCGGCTTTTCCGAACTCGCGGCTGCGTGGCGACGCGAACCTGCTGATCATGCCGACGCTCGACGCGGCGAACATATCGTTCAACCTGCTCAAGGCGTCGTCGGGCTTCGGCGTGACGCTCGGGCCGATTCTGCTCGGGGTCGCCAAGCCGGTGAATATCCTCACGCAATCGGCGACCGTGCGTCGGATCGTCAACATGACGGCGCTGACGGTCGTGGATTGCGCGACCGAGCGCCAGCGCGCGCTCCCGTACTGATCGTCCGCGCAGGAAAGGCGCCCCGTCCCCGGAAACGGTCAAGACTTCCAGGTTCGTTCGCCTTCTTCTGGCATGACCACCGTCGTATCGTCGGCTGAGAGGATCATTCGCTGCCGACGGCGTGATGCGCGCTGAACAGGCGTTGCGGGTCGTAGCGCGACTTGATCGCGCGTAGCCGCGCATAGTGCTCGCCCCAGAACGCGCAGCCCCAATCGGGTTCGAAGTAGTCGCTCTCCGCGACGTACGATCCGGGGTTCGGCACGGCCCGCCGCAGTGCGAGCGTCGCGTCGCGAACGCGGCGCGCGTCGTCGCGGGCGCGCACGACATCCGGCTCGTGACCATGCACGTCCGGATGGCCAGGCGGGCCTTCGGCCGCGATGATCGCCAGCGCGAACGAACGCATCGCGACGGGGTTCATCGCAGTGCGCGCGGCCTCGTCGATCACCTCGGCCGGCGCGCCTGCGAGTCCTTTGTTGAAGTGAAGGCCGACCGTCCAGCGTCGTGACGACGCAAACAGCGCGTCGACGAGCGTGGCGAGGTTGCGCTCGTCGAGCAGCGAAGCCGGCAGCCAGGTCGACGTATAGCCGTGCAGGTACTGGCCGGCCTGCGCTGCGTCGCCGCTCCAGTAAACGTCGCTCGGCGATGCGCCCGCGCGGTCGTCCGCGACGATGGCGTTCGGAACGTGCCGACGCAGGTACGCGGGATCCCAGAAATTGCCGGCTGGCACGACTGCGAAGCTCAACGGCTCACGAATCGCGACGTCCACCGCGCTGCGCAGGGAATCGACAAACGGCTGCCAAATCTGCCGCGCCGCGCGTTCGTCGAGTCCCTGGAACAGCATCGTGATGCGCAGCCGACGATCGGGCAGCAACGAGACGATTTCGCCCCAATGCGGGTCGAGCAAACGATCGCGATAGAAGGCCATGAACGCACCGATCAGCGCGCGAAATGCCGCGTCCGAGCGCGCGTCGATGGTGCCGAAGACCGCCCCGAACGTTGCGGGCAATTCGTGCGTGCGCAGCGTGACGCGCGTCACTACACCGAACGTCCCGCCGCCACCGCCGCGCAGTGCGAAGAATAGGCCGGCATCGCGACACGCATTGACCACACGAACGCGACCGTCGGCAGTGACGACCTCCGCCTCCAGCAGGTTCGACGACGAGGTGCCGAAGCGCTTGGAAAAGCTGCCGAAGCCGCCGCTTTGCACGTGCCCTGCCACACCGACCGTCGCGCAGCCTCCGCCTTGCACGTAGCGTCCGCCTCGCGTCGAAACCGCCTCGTACACATGCATCCAGATCGCGCCCGCGCCTATGGAAACGGCGGGCCCCGGCTTCGTGGCGACGCAGCCGTCCGGGACGAACGCATCGTGCACGACGATGTCGTGCATGTCGCGCGTCCACACCAGAAGCGAGTCCGCCGCGTTCGACGTGCCGAGATAGCTGTGCCCGCCACCCTTGACCACGAGCCGCGTCCGATGACGTCGCGCGAAATCGACCGCAGCCGCGACGTGCGAGGCCCGCGAGGGCGCCACGGCGTATGCGCTCGGCGTGCTTTGCCAGGCGTCGACCCAGCCGAGTGTCTGGGTGAGCGCCGGAACGTCTCGGATGAAGTACGGATTGCGAAGACGCTGGAAGAGGGCGTCGCATGCGCGACCGCTGCCGCAATCGGCGAAAGGTGAATCGACCGCGAACAGGCGCCCGTCGACGCGTCGGGCGAGTGCGTCCCATTGTGATCGCGTGGGCCAGTGCCGAAGTGGCGCGGTGACGCCATGCGCCGATGTCGCGCCAGCGAGTGCCGCGGCCGACGATCCCGCCCGCAACAGCTGCAGCGCAGGGACGAGACCGAGCAGCGTACGGCGCTTCATCGACCTCCTTTGCGCGCCAGCTGCAAGCGGGCGTTGCACGCGCGCAACCTGGCGACGCAGAAGGCTATACTCCGCCGCCCGCGCGCCTTGCCCGCCGCGCGCTTTTCGCGATGATCCAGCCCGTCCAACGCATACTCGAACGGCTCGGCCCGGGTCTCATCACCGGCGCCGCCGACGACGATCCGAGCGGCATCGCGACGTATTCGCAGGCCGGCGCGCAGTTCGGCCTCGGCATGCTCTGGAGCGTGTTCCTCACCACGCCGCTGATGGTCGGCATCCAGGTGGTGAGCGCGCGCATCGGCCGCGTCACCGGTCACGGCATCGCTCGCAACATCCGCGACCATTATCCGCGCTCGCTGCTGTGGTTCGTCGTATCGAGCCTTCTCGTCGCGAATACGATCAACATCGCGGCCGATCTCGGCGCGATGGGCGAGGCATTGCAACTGGTCGTGGGCGGCCCGCAGCACGGACACGCGCTGCTCTTCGGCGTGCTGGCGGTGCTGATGCAGATCTTCATGCCGTATCGCTACCTGGCACCGATCCTCAAGTGGCTCACGCTGTCGCTTTTCGCGTACGTCGCGGTGTTGTTCTCCGTCGACATCCCGTGGAAGCAGCTCGTCACTGCGACGCTCGTCCCGCCGGTCGAGCTCACCCGCGAATACCTGATGCTGCTCGTCGGTGTCCTAGGCACGACGATCAGTCCCTATCTCTTCTTCTGGCAGGCGTCGCAGGAGGTCGAGGAGCAGCGCGGGACGCACGGAGACGAGCCGCTGCGCGACTCCGCACGCGGCGCCCGCGCGCATCTGAAGCGCATCACGATCGACACGTGGTTCGGGATGATCCTGTCGAACGGCATCGCGTTCGCGATCATGCTGACGACGGCGGTCACGCTGCACGACGCGGGGATCACGAACGTCCAGACGTCGGCGCAGGCCGCCCAGGCGTTGAAGCCGATCGCGGGCAACTTTGCGTTCATGCTGTTTGCGGCGGGCATCATCGGTACGGGCCTTCTCGCGATTCCCGTGCTCGCGGGCTCGGCAGCCTACGCGGTCGCGGAGGCGATGAAGTGGCCGATCGGCCTCGACCGCCAGCCGCTGGAGGCAAAAGGGTTCTACGGCATCATCATTTTGGCGACGCTGCTCGGCGCCGGCATCGACTTCACGTCGATCGATCCGATCCAGGCGCTCATCTGGTCCGCCGTCTTGAACGGAGTCATCGCCGTGCCCATCATGGCGGTGATGATGCGGATGGCGGTGCGCCCCGACATCATGGGGCCATTCACCATTCGTCGCCGGTTGCATCGGCTCGGGTGGATCGCGACGGCGCTGATGGCGATCGCGGTAGTGGCCATGATCGTGTCCATGGCGATCTGAACGGCCACCGGCTCGCGTAGAATCGGCCCGCCGGAGAGGTGGATGAGTGGTTTAAGTCGCACGCCTGGAAAGCGTGTTTAGGGTAATCCCCTAACGCGGGTTCGAATCCCGCCCTCTCCGCCAGTTCTCTCGTAGGAACAACCATCCGATTCGCCGCTGTCGGCCACTCGATGGCGGACTCGAGCGTTTGCCACACGGGACCTTCCGCCCTCGCATGCACCAAGCCGAAGAATCCGCGCACGTCGCCCTTGAGCACGCGCGTCGGCGTCGACAGTCCATGCGCGCATGAATCCTCCGCGTGCGCGTGCGGCCTCCGGGGCGGAGGCGACCCGCATCAAGCAACGGGCGTCAACGATACTCCTGACCGGGTGCGGCAACGTCCACCGTGCAGCGCCGCTACCACCCGCGGCGTCGTCCAAGAGCGGAACGTTGTCGCCCAGTACGCGACGCCTCGGCGCGAAGTATGATGTGACGCCATTGCGGACGCGCGGAGGAGAGCGAT
>DASTGT010000005.1:0-14777 GCA_035718935.1 Casimicrobiaceae bacterium | reverse complement strand
CGAGCCGGGCGAGCGTTGCGCGTCGACGTCGAATCGCAATTTCGAAGGCCGCCAGGGAGCGGGCGGCCGCACGCATCTGGTGAGCCCGGCGATGGCCGCTGCCGCGGCGATCGCCGGTCATTTCGTCGACGTCCGTCGTCTCTAATCTCGACGCCCCTCGCAGCCAGAGCCACCATGCAACCGTTCCGCGTGCATTCGGGGATCGTCGCGCCGCTCGATCGCGCCAACGTCGACACCGACGCGATCATCCCCAAGCAGTTCCTGAAGTCGATCCGCCGTTCGGGCTTCGGCCCGAATCTGTTCGATGCGTGGCGCTTCCTCGATGCGGGCGAACCGGGCAAGGACGCGGCGTCGCGGCGTCCCAATCCCGAGTTCGTACTGAACCAACCCCGGTATCGCGGCGCGTCGATCCTGCTCGCGCGGCGCAATTTCGGTTGCGGCAGCTCGCGCGAGCACGCGCCCTGGGCGCTCGGCGACTATGGATTCCGCGCGCTCATCGCCCCGTCGTTCGCCGACATCTTCTACAACAACTGCTTCAAGAACGGCCTGCTGCCGATCGTGCTGCCCGACAGCGCCGTCGATCGGCTGTTCGCCGACGTCGCGGCATTTCCCGGCTACGCGCTGACGATCGACCTCGACGCCCAAGCGGTGCGCAACGGCGACGGCAGCGCGACGTATCGTTTCGACGTCGATCCGTTTCGCAAGGAATGCCTGCTGAACGGTTGGGACGACATCGGCCTCACGTTGCGGCATGCCGACGAGATCCGCGCGTTCGAGGCGCGCCATCTCGCCGACCAGCCGTGGCTCTGACCCCGAAATCAGGGACAGACTCGATCGCGAGAATCGAGTCTGTCGTTCCGACGGCAAAAGCAGCGCCCGACCCGCCTTTTTCGCCATGAGGATCGCGGTCCTCCCCGGCGACGGCATCGGCCCGGAGATCGTGCGCGAGGCGGAGCGCGTGCTCGACGTGTTCGCGAACGAGGGTTTGCCGATCGAGCGTGCGCGCGGCGCGATCGGAGGCGCCGGGTATGACACGGCGGGCGAGCCGTTGCCCGAATCGACGCTCGACCTCGCGCGTGCGGCGGACGCGGTGCTGCTCGGCGCGGTCGGCGGACCGAAGTACGACACGCTGCCGCGCGACAAGCGGCCCGAGCGCGGCATCCTGGGACTGCGCAAGGCGCTCGGACTCTTCGCGAACCTGCGCCCGGCGCTGCTCTATTCCGAACTCGCCGGCGCGTCGACGCTGAAGCCCGAGGTGGTGGCCGGCCTCGACATGGTGATCGTTCGCGAGCTCACCGGCGACATCTATTTCGGCGAGCCGCGCGGCCGGCGCGCGACACCCGACGGCGAGCGCGAAGGCTTCGACACGATGCGCTACGCGGAAGGCGAGATCGCGCGCATCGCCCGCGTCGGCTTCGAGACCGCGCGACGGCGCCGCAAGCAGCTCGTCTCGGTCGACAAGGCGAACGTCCTCGACACGTCGATTTTGTGGCGCGAAGTCGTGAGCGAGGTCGCGCGCGACTATCCCGACGTCGCGCTGTCGCACATGTACGTGGACAACGCGGCGATGCAGCTCGTGCGCGCACCGAAGAGCTTCGACGTCATCGTCACCGGCAACCTGTTCGGCGACATCCTGTCCGACGAGGCGTCGATGCTCGCGGGCTCGATCGGCATGCTGCCGTCGGCGTCGGTCGACGCGCGCGGCAAGGGCCTCTACGAGCCGATCCACGGCTCGGCGCCCGACATCGCGGGCCAGGACCGGGCCAATCCACTGGCGACGATCCTGTCGGTGGCCATGATGTTCCGCCACACGTTCGCGCGCGACGACCTCGCCCAGCGCATCGAGCACGCGGTGCGTGCGACGTTGCGCAAGGGGTTGCGCACGCCCGACATCGCGGGTGGCGGCGAGCGCGTCGTCGGGACGCGCGAAATGGGCGAGGCCGTGGCGGCGGCGCTGCGGAGCGCATAGGATAGGCGGACAAGCCGGCGGTCCGCGCAAGGCGCGCCGTCGAAGGACGAACGAGATGATGCGAGTGGGATTCGTAGGTTGGCGCGGCATGGTCGGCTCGGTGCTGATGCAGCGCATGCGCGACGAGCGCGATTTCGAGTCGATCGAGCCGGTGTTCTTTTCGACGTCGAGCGCCGGTGCGAAGCCGCCGAACGTCGGCAAGCCCGCGAGCGTGCTGCGCGACGCCAACGACGTCGCGGCCTTTCGCGAGCTCGATGCGATCGTCACCTGTCAGGGCGGGGACTGGACGACCGCGATGTATCCGAAGCTTCGCGACGCAGGGTTCGACGGCTACTGGATCGACGCGGCGTCGACGCTGCGCATGCGCGACGATTGCGTGATCGTCCTCGACCCGGTCAATCGCGCGCTGATCGACCGCGCGCTCGACGACGGCGCGCGCAACTTCATCGGTGGAAACTGCACCGTCAGCCTCATGCTGATGGCGCTCGCCGGCTTGCTGCGCGCCGGGCTCGTCGAGTGGATGACCTGCATGACGTACCAGGCGGCGTCCGGCGCCGGCGCGCAGAACATGCGCGAGCTGCTCGAGCAGATGGGCGCCGCGCATCGCGCCGCCGCACCGCTGCTCGCAGACCCGGCCTCGTCGATTCTCGACATCGATCGCGAAGTCGCCGAAGCGCTGCGCGACGCGCGTTTCCCGACCGAGCACTTCGGCGTTCCGCTCGCGGGAAGTCTCATTCCGTGGATCGACAAGGATCTCGGCAACGGCGTGAGCCGCGAGGAGTGGAAAGGCGGCGCGGAGACGAACAAGATCCTCGGCTTTAGCGACGGCACGATTCCCGTCGAGTCCATCTGCGTGCGCATCGGCGCGATGCGCTGCCACTCGCAGGCGCTCACGATCAAGCTGACGCGCGACGTGCCGCTCGCCGAGATCGAGCACCTGATCGCCGACGCGCATTCGTGGGTACGCGTGATCCCCAACACGCGCGAGGCGAGCATGCGCTCACTGACGCCTGCGGCGGTGACAGGCAAGCTCGACGTTCCGGTGGGTCGCCTGCGCAAGCTCGCGATGGGCGACGACTACCTCGGCGCCTTCACGTGCGGCGATCAGTTGCTGTGGGGCGCCGCCGAGCCCTTGCGGCGGATGCTCCGTATCCTGCAGAACGCCGTCGTTACCGCCTGACCCGGCGCCGGATCGTCATTTCGTACAAGTTTATGCAACGGCCGCGGGTGGGCGCCGCTTGCGGTGCGAACCGCCGATTGTCGGCCGGCGATGCGAATGCAACACTCTGGCGCCATCGCGGCGCACACTACGGCTAGTGGTCGAGTCCTTCGTTGCCGCTAGTGCTTGCGGCCGGTTAGCACAGCGGCATTAACCGTGTGTTGCGCCGAATGGCGCAGATCGCCAAAACTTCATCTAATACCGTGGTTTACCTTGCGGCCGCCCAAGCGGGATGTTAAGTTAGCCGCGGGCTTCCACCGGTATCCCGTCGAGGTCGGCATGCGCGCAAAACCCCTCTTCACTTACAGCCTGCTCGCAGGCGCTCTCGCCCTGCAGGGGCAGGCGCTCGCGCTCGGGCTCGGCAAGCTGACCGTCGAATCGGCACTCGGCCAGCCGCTGTCGGCGCGCATCGACCTCACGTCGGTGTCACGCGACGACCTCGATTCGCTGCGCGCACGGGTCGCCGATCCCAGTCTCTATCGACAGAACAACCTCACGTACCAATCGACGCTGTCGCGCGCTCGGATCGCCGTCGAAAGCACCGGCGGCACGCCGTATCTGCGCGTCACTTCGCCGGTGCCGGTCCAGGAGCCGTTCCTCGACCTGCTGGTCGAGCTCGACTGGGCGGCGGGCCGCGTCGTTCGCGAATACACGTTCCTGCTCGACCCACCGGGCATCCAGATGGCGGCGCCGGCGGAGCCGGTGACGCCGGCGCGCGCCGGCACGCCGGCACGAACCGCTGCCGCGCCTGCACCTCGCGCGCCTGCCGCGACGTCGAACACGGCGCCGGGAGCGCCCGCCGCGACCGCCTCTTCGACGGGGGGCTCCGGCGCTGGCGGCGGCCAGCAATACGAAGTGCGCCGCGGAGACACGCTGCAGAAGATCGCCACGCAGTACAAGCCGGCCGAGGCCACGCTCGACCAGATGCTCGCCGCACTCTTCAGCCGCAACCAGGCGGCGTTCGAAGGCGGCAACATGAATCGTTTGCGGGCGGGCTCCATCCTGACGATCCCGAGCGCCAGCGATGCCCAGGCCGCCGCCCCGGACGAGGCGACGCGCCTGGTGCGGGTGCAGGCGTCGGATTGGCGCACCTACCGCGACCGTGTCGCGGCCGCCGCGCCCGAGGCCACGGGCAGCGGTGCGCGCGAGGCGAGCGGGCGCATCGGTGCCGCCGTCGAGGACACCACGCCCGCGGCCGCGCCGGGGTCCGACAAGCTTCGCGTCTCCCGTGCGGCAGGCACCGGCGGCGGCGGCGGAGTCGCTGCCGAAGATGCGATCGCGCGCGACCAGCAGTTGAAGGACGCGCAGGCGCGCATCGCGGCGCTCGAAAAGACGATCGCCGAGTTGCAGCGCGCGGTCGAGTTGCGCAACCAGACGCTCGCCCAACTGCAATCCCAGGCGGAGGCGACCAAGGGCGGCACGAAGTCCGCCGAGCCTGCGGCGACGCCACCGCTCTCGCCCAGTGCGCCGGCGACGGCCGCAGCGACCACCGCGCCGTCGACTCCAGCCGGTACGCCGCCGAGCGCGCCGGTCGAAGCGAAGTCGGCTGCCTCGCCTGCGGCTACGCCGGCGGCGACGCCCACGCCACCCGCGCCGAAGGCAGCGCCCTCAGCACCGAAGGCCGAGCCGCCGGGCTTCTTCGCCGATCTCTTCTCGAGCACGCCCAACTGGGCGCTCGGCGTCGCGGCCCTCGCGATCCTCGGCGGCATCGCCGGCCTGATCGCGGCCCGCCGGCGCAAGGGCACGAAGTTCGAGGACAGCATCATCTCGGGCACCGACATCAAGACGAACACCGTCTTCGGCTCGACCGGCGGCGGCGTCGTGAACACCGGCGAGAACTCCCTCGCCAGCGACTTCAGCCGCGAAGGCCTCGGCAACATCGACACCGACGAAGTCGACCCGATCGCCGAGGCCGAGGTGTACCTCGCGTATGGCCGCGACGCGCAAGCCGAGGAGATCCTGAAGGATGCCCTCAAGAAGGATCCGCAGCGCCAGGAGATCTACCTCAAGTTGCTCGAGATCCATTCGCAGCACAACAAGCCGCAGGCATTCGAGACCGTGGCCTCCGAGCTCTTCGCGGTCAGTCATGGCCAGGGCGACGTCTGGCACAAGGCGGTGACGCTTGGCCGCCAGCTCGATCCGAACAACCCGATGTTCCAGGACGCGGCCGCCTCGCCGGCGCGGCCCGCAACGACGGCCGCATCGGCGACGGTGGCGGCCGCACCGATTCCATCGGCCTCCGCCCCGGCCTTCAGCGAAGGCGACATCTCGATTGCCCCGCAAGCGGCCGCGACGGTGAAATCGGCGGCCGAGATCCTCGCGGGCGCGCAGGACGCGGTCGCACGAAGCCCCAGCACGCCGGTCGCGGTCGCGGCGGCAGCGCAGGGTGCGCGCTACGCGACCGAGGACAAGCAGGACATCCCCGAATTCCACGTCGAATTGCCGCACGATCTCGCGGCCAACGACGCGAGCGACGCGTTCGTGGCGGCGAAAGACGCAACGGCGCATGGCGAGCTGCACGCGTCCCCGGCCACCGCCGATCCCTTCGCCGACATCGCCAAGGAACTGACGACGCGGGTCGACACGCCCGCCGAGCAGCCGCGCTTCGACCTCGACTTCCATCTCGACGACGCGGAGCGGCCGGCGCCGCTGAAGCGCAGCGAGCCCGTGCGCGAGCCGACGCTCGCGACCGCGGGTGCGCCAGCGGCCGCACGCGCGCCGTCGCTCGATCTCGACAAGCTCGACCTGTCGTTCGACTCCGACCGCCCGGTGCACGACGAAGGCACGCCGTCGGTGCTCGACGGTCAGTGGCACGACGCCGCGACCAAGCTCGATCTCGCGAAGGCGTACCAGGAGATGGGCGACGTCGACGGCGCGCGCGAGATCCTGCAGGAAGTGCTGCACGAAGGCGACGACCAGCAGAAGTCCGAAGCGAACGCGCTCCTCGCCAAGCTCGCCGCGGCGTAACGCTGCGCCGCGCATGCGGCATGCGATCGCCGTCGAATACGACGGTCGGGCGTTTTGCGGCTTCCAATCGCAGCCTTCGGGATGCTCGGTGCAGGATGCGCTCGAGCGTGCGCTCGCGGCGATCGCCGGCGCGCCGGTTCGTGCGGTCGCTGCCGGGCGCACCGATGCCGGCGTGCACGCGACGTCGCAGATCGTTCACTTCGATGCGCCGGTCGCGCGGCCTCTCACCGCGTGGGTACGCGGCGCCAATGCGCATCTTTCGTCCTCGGCGGCGATCCTGTGGTGCGCGCCGGTCGCGGACGATTTCCACGCACGCTTCGCGGCAACCGCCCGCCACTACGCCTATCTGCTGCTCGACCGTGACGTGCGGCCCGCGTTGCTGCACGGGCGCGTCGGTTGGTTCCATGCGCCGCTCGACGTCGACGCGATGCGCGACGCTTCGCGGGTGCTCGTCGGACGGCACGACTTTTCGTCGTTTCGCGCCGCCGAGTGCCAGGCGAAATCGTCGGTGAAGACGGTGGCGCGGCTCGACGTCACGCGCAGCGCGGGCCTCGTGCGCATCGACATTTGCGCCGACGCGTTTCTGCAGCACATGGTGCGCAACGTCGTCGGCGCGCTCGTCGACGTCGGCTCGGCGCGGCGCTCCGTCGCATGGCTTGGCGAACTGCTCGCGGCTGCGGATCGCACCCGCGGCCCGGCGACGTTTGCCGCCGACGGACTCTATTTCACCGGCGCGGATTACGATGCGCGCTTCGCCCTTCCATCCACGCGCCGCGAGGTTGCGGCGCTCGCATCGTGAATCACGGCGCTCACCGCACGCGCATCAAGATCTGCGGCATCACGCGGGTTCCCGACGCGCTCGCCGCGGCCGACGCGGGCGTCGATGCGATCGGGCTCGTGTTCTGGCCCGGTACGCCGCGCGTCGTCGCGCTTTTCGTCGACCCCACGCCGCACGAGGTTCGTGCGACGCTCGACGCGGTGGCGATCGACGTCCTCCAATTCCACGGCGGCGAGGCGCCCGAATTCTGTCGCGCATTCGGGCGCCGTTACGTGAAGGCCGTTCCCGTGAAGGACGACGTCGATTTGCTAGAATCGGCGTCTTCCTACGGCGACGCCGCAGGCGTCTTGTTCGACGCGTACCGCGAAGGGGATCTCCCGGGCGGCACCGGTCGCGCGTTCGACTGGGCGCGGCTTTCCAGCGCCGTTCGCTCCCGCATCGGCGCTCCCGTGATCCTTTCCGGCGGTCTCGACCCCGACAACGTCGCCCGTGCAGTGCACAGGGTGGCGCCATGGGGCGTCGACGTGTCGTCCGGGGTCGAGGAACGCGATGCGCAGGGGTCGCCGCGCCGGGGATTGAAAGACGCGGCGCGCATCCGGGCGTTCGTGCAAGGAGTGCGCAGTGCAGATGGCTGAACCATGGCAGGGCCGCGAGTTGCCCGACGAGCGTGGTCACTTCGGTCCGTACGGCGGCGTGTTCGTCGCCGAAACGCTGATCGCGGCGCTCGACGAGCTCAAGGCTTCGTACCTGCGGCTTCGCAACGATCCCCACTTCGTCGCCGAGCTCGAGCACGAGCTCGCGCATTTCGTCGGGCGTCCGTCACCCGTCTACCACGCGCAGCACTGGTCGCGCGAGCTCGGCGGCGCGCAGATCTGGCTGAAGCGCGAGGACCTGAATCACACCGGCGCGCACAAGATCAACAACTGCATCGGCCAGGCGCTGCTCGCAAAACGCTTGGGCAAGCGCCGCGTGATCGCGGAAACCGGAGCCGGCCAGCACGGTGTGGCGACGGCCACCGTCGCCGCGCGCTTCGGCATGGAGTGCATCGTCTACATGGGATCGGAGGACGTGCGCCGGCAGGCCCAGAACGTCTATCGGATGAACCTGCTCGGCGCGACCGTCGTGCCCGTCGAGTCCGGGTCGCGAACGCTGAAGGACGCGCTGAACGAAGCGATGCGCGACTGGGTGACGAACGTCGACACGACGTTCTACATCATCGGCACCGTCGCAGGACCGCATCCGTATCCGCTCATGGTGCGCGATTTCCAGAGCGTGATCGGTCGCGAGTGCCTGACCCAGATGCCCGAAGCCGCGGGCCGCGATCCCGACGTCGTGATTGCGTGCGTCGGCGGCGGCAGCAATGCGATGGGGATCTTCCACGCGTACGTCCGGAACCCGAAAGTGAAGCTCGTCGGCGTCGAGGCGGCAGGCGAGGGCATCGCCACCGGACATCATGCCGCGTCGCTTTGCGCCGGCAAGCCGGGCGTGCTGCACGGCAATCGCACGTATCTACTGCAGGACGCGAACGGGCAGATCATCGAGACGCACTCGATCTCGGCGGGCCTCGATTACCCGGGCGTCGGTCCCGAGCACGCATGGCTCAAGGACACGGGTCGTGCGCAGTACGTTTCCATCACCGACGACGAGGCGCTCGCCGCGTTCCATGCGTGCTGCCGCATCGAGGGCATCATCCCGGCGCTCGAATCGTCGCACGCACTCGCGTACGCGACGAAGCTCGCGCCGACGCTGCCGAACGACGCGATTCTGCTCGTCAATCTTTCCGGTCGCGGCGACAAGGACATGGCGACGGTGGCCGAGCGGGCGCGAGCATGAATCGAATCGATACGGTGTTCGCAGCGGGCAAGCGCACCGGCCGCAGCGTCCTGATCCCCTACGTCACCGCCGGTGACCCATCGCTCGCCGCAACCTCGGCGATCGTCGACGCGCTCGTCGCGGCCGGCGCCGACATCATCGAGCTCGGCGTTCCATTCTCCGATCCGATGGCCGACGGCCCGGTGATCCAGCGTGCCGCCGAGCGCGCGCTGGCGCAGGGCGTGGCGTTGCGCGACGTGCTCGGCATCGTCGCGAAGTTTCGTCGCGGTAATGCGCGAACGCCGATCGTGCTGATGGGCTACGCGAATCCCATCGAGGCCATGGGGGTGCAGGCCTTCGTCGATGCGGCGCGCGACGCGGGCGTCGACGGGGTCATCGTCGTCGACTATCCGCCCGAGGAAGCGGTCGAGTTCGTCGCGCTGCTGCGCGCGCGCGACATCGCGCCGATCTTCCTCGTCGCGCCAACGACGCCGCCGTCGCGCATCGACGCGATCGCGAAGCTCGCCGCAGGCTACGTGTATTACGTGTCGCTGAAAGGTGTGACCGGCGCGGGTCACCTCGACACGCGCGACGTCGCGCACAACCTCGACGAGATCCGCCGCCACGTGGCGTTGCCGGTCGGCGTCGGGTTCGGGATTCGCGATGCGGCGAGCGCGCGCGCGATCGCCGAGCACGCCGACGCGATCGTCATCGGCAGCCGCATCATCCTCGAGATCGAGCAGGCCGCACCGGGCGAGGCAGCATTACGCGCCGCGGCGTTCGTCGCGTCGATCCGCGAAGCGCTCGACACGCGCGAAAGCGAGGTCCACGCATGATGCGCGCGAGCGCCGAAGGGCCGCCCCGAGGCGCGAATTCCGCCCCCTCCGGGGGCAGCGCAGTGGCGACAGCCGCAAGCGTGGGGGGGCTACATCCATGAGCTGGTTGCAGAAGCTCCTTCCACCGCGCATCAAGAGCACGCCCGGCGCGCGCAAGACGCCGGTTCCCGAAGGGCTGTGGGTCAAGTGCGCGGCGTGCGAAGGCACGCTCTATCGCACCGACCTCGAGAAGAACCTGCTGGTCTGCCCGAAGTGCAATCATCACCATCGCGTCTCGTCGCGCGAGCGGATCGAGCAGCTTCTCGACCCCGAAGGCCGCTTCGAGATCGGGCTCGAGGTCGTTCCGATCGACAGCCTCAAATTCAAGGACACGAAGAAATACACCGAGCGGCTCGAGGCCGCGCTCGAGGAGACCGGCGAGACCGACGCGCTCGTCGTGATGCAGGGGAGCGTGAAGAGCGTTCCGCTCGTACTCGCCGTGTTCGAGTTCAACTTCATGGGCGGATCGATGGGCTCGGTCGTCGGCGAGCGCTTCGCGCGCGGTGTGCGCGTCGCCTTCGAGAACCGCCTGCCGTTCGCCTGCCTCTCGGCGTCGGGCGGCGCGCGGATGCAGGAGGGCGTGAACTCGCTCTTCCAGATGGCGAAGACGACCGCCGTGCTGCAGGAGCTCACGCGCGCCAAGCTGCCGTTCGTGTCGGTGCTCACCGATCCGACGATGGGCGGCGTGTCCGCGTCGTTCGCGTTCGTCGCCGATATCGTGCTCGCCGAGCCGGGTGCGCTGATCGGCTTCGCCGGCCCGCGCGTCATCGAGCAGACCGTGCGCGAGAAATTGCCCGAAGGCTTCCAGCGCGCCGAGTTCCTGCTCGACAAGGGCGCGCTCGACATGATCGTCGACCGCAGACAATTGCGGGACGAGCTCGCGCGGCTCCTCGCGATGCTGACGCGCCAGCCTGCGCCAACTTCCTGACGCGAGGGTGAACCAGGCGGCGTCGGGGCCGCGCCGCGGCCTCTCGGATTGGCTCGCGTTCATCGAGACGCTGCATCCGAAGTCGATCGCAATGGGGCTCGAGCGCGTGGCGGCCGTTGCGTCGCGCATGGCGCTGCGGGTCGACGGTCCCGTCGTGACCGTCGGCGGGACGAACGGCAAAGGTTCGACGTGCGCGATGCTCGAGGCCATCTATCGATGCGCGGGCTTTCGCACCGGCGTCTACACGTCGCCGCACCTTCTTCGCTACAACGAGCGCGTCGTCCTCGGCGGCACGCCCGCGAGCGACGAGCAGCTCGTCGATGCGTTCGAGCGCGTCGACGCCGCGCGCGGGCAGACCCCGCTCACGTACTTCGAATTCGGCACGCTTGCCGCGCTCGCGCTCTTCGCCGAGGCGAACCTCGACGTGCGGATCCTCGAAGTCGGGCTCGGCGGTCGCCTCGACGCGGTCAACATCGTCGATGCGGACGTCGCCGTGGTGACGACGGTCGACATCGACCACGTCGATTATCTCGGCGACACGCGCGAGGCGATCGGCCGGGAGAAGGCGGGCATCTTTCGCGCGGGCCGCCAGGCGATCTGCGGCGACCCCGATCCGCCGTCGTCGCTCGTCGCGCACGCAGCGGAAATCGGCGCGCCGCTTTGGCGGCTTGGGCGCGAGTTCCGCTATGCCGGCGAAGCCACGCAGTGGCGCTACGAAGGACCGGGCGGCGGCCGCTACGGCCTGCCGTATCCGGCGTTGCGCGGTCCGTATCAACTGCAGAACGCTGCGACCGCATTGGCCTCGATCGACGCGTTGCGCGAGCGCCTTCCCGTTTCCGGCGGTGCCGTGCGTGATGGACTCGTCGGCGTCGAGCTGCCGGGACGCCTGCAGGTGCTGCCGGGACGGCCGACGATCGTGCTCGACGTCGCGCACAATCCGCAAGCCGCGCGCGCACTCGCGTCGGCACTCGCGGCGATGGGCGCGTTTCGGCGCACGCTCGCCGTGTTCGGCATGCTGAAGGACAAGGACATCGACGCCGTCGTACGAGCCATGGCGCCGAGGATCGATGCGTGGTACGTCGCGGCGCTGCCGGGGCCACGCGGCGGCGACGTCGCAAGTGTCGTCGCTGCACTCGCAGGCGCGGGCGTCGCGGACGACGCGATTCACGCGTTCGACGACATCGAAAATGCGCTCGCCTCCGCGCGCGACGATGCGTGCGACACTGATAGAATCGCGGCCTTTGGCTCGTTCCTCACCGTCGCGGCCGTGCAGGACGCGATGCGCAAAGCTCGATCGCGCGAGGAAGGGACCCGATGAGCAAGACCGCAGAACCCGCCGACATCAATGTGGACGAACTGCGCCGGCGGGCGCGGCGACGACTGGTCGGCGCCGTTGTGCTCGCCCTCGGTGTCGCGGTCGTCGTGCCGATGCTCCTCGAAACGGAGCAGAAGCCGCTCGGCGAAGACGTCTCCGTGAAGATTCCGCCGGTCGACGACGGCAAGTTCGTCAATCGCCTCAACGATCCCAAGGCCCCCTCGGTCAAGCCGCAGGACGCTGCGCCATCCGCGTCCGAGCCTGCATCGCCGCCGGCGCCATCCGACGCGCCTGCGCATGCGTCCAAGTACGACACGCGCATTCCGGATGCGACGGCTGCCGCCACGCAAAACGGCGCGTCTCCCGATTCGACCGCACCGGCGCATCCGTCACCGCCCGCCGCGCCCGCGCCGCAAACCGCGGACGCGCATCCATCGAACGCCACACCGGACAAGGCTGCGAGCGGAAGCGAGAGGCCGGTGATCATCACGGACAAGGGCGCGAGCGCCAACGAGCGGCCGGCGACGAGTACGAGCGAGCGGGCTACCGCGAGCGAACGGCCTGCGCCCGTCGCGACCGAACGTACTTCGGCGAGCGCGAGTCAACGTTCGTCGTCGAGCGCGAGTGAACGTGCCTCGGCGACGAGTGCGCATCGCGACGGCTTCGCGGTACAACTCGCGGCGTTCGCCGACGACAAGGGTGCGAACTCTCTGGCGGGTCGCTTGAAGCGCGCCGGATACGCCGCATATACGGAGCCTCTGAAGACCAGCAAGGGCACGCTGTGGCGCGTGCGCGTCGGCCCGTATCCGTCCCGCGAAGCCGCGCTCGCGGCCCGCGACAAGCTCAAGACCGAAGGCCAGAACGGCATCGTCGCCGCGATCAGGTAGGCGTGGGTCCGCACCTGAGCGATTCGGATAATGCTCCTCGATGACGACGTTCGACTGGATGGCGGTGATCGTGGTGGCGCTGTCCACGCTGTTCGCGTTCCTGCGAGGCGTCATCCGCGAGCTCATCGCGCTGATCGCCTGGGTGCTCGGCATCATCGCGGCGCTCCTCTACGCGCCCGCACTCGCGGCGATGCTTCCCGATCTCGGTGGTCACGTCGTGCTGCGCTACGTGATCGCTTTCACGCTGGTCCTGATCGCGGCGCTGCTCGCCGGCGCGCTCGTCGCGTGGCCGTTGTCGAAGGCGGTCCGCGCGGCGGGGCTGGGTTTCGTCGATCGCTTCCTCGGCTCGGTCTTCGGACTCGTGCGCGGCGTCGTGCTGATGCTCGCATTCGTGCTCGTCGCGGGTTTCACGACGTTGCCGCGCAGCGCGTGGTGGCAGCATTCGGCGCTCGTGCCGCCGCTCGTCGCCGGGGTGTACGCCCTGCGCCCGCATCTGCCGGCGGAGATCGCCGGCCGGCTCGACTATTCGCCCCACGGTGGCGGCGGCCGCTCACCCAAGGCGCAAGAGGTCTAGGATGAAACGACCCGCACGTTCGCTCCGCTCGCTGCTCCCAACGGGGGCGCAGCAGTGGCTTCGGCCGGCTCGGCGCCACTGATCATGTGCGGGATCGTCGGGGCCGTTACGCACGCGCCCGTCAACCAGCTGCTCTACGACGGCCTGCTTCTGCTGCAGCATCGCGGCCAGGATGCGGCGGGCATCGTCACCAGCGAAGGGCCGGTGTTCCACACGTACAAGGGCCCGGGTTACGTTCGCGACGTGTTCCGCACGCGCAACATGCGCGAGCTCTCGGGCAGCACCGGCATCGCGCATTGCCGCTACCCCACGGCGGGCTCGGCGTATTCGGACCTCGAGTCGCAGCCGTTCTACGTCAATTCGCCGTTCGGCGTCACGCTCGGGCACAACGGGAACCTGACGAACAGCGAGGAGCTGAAGCGCGAATTGCGCGAGCTCGACTTCCGTCACGTCAATACGAATTCGGACAGCGAGGTGCTGTTGAACGTGCTCGCGCTCGAGCTCGAGCGCGCGGCGCAGCACGACCGCCTCGATCCCGACGCGATCTTCAGGGCGGTCGCCGGCGTGCATCGGCGCTGCCGGGGCGCGTACGCGGTCGTGTCGATGATCGCCGGTTACGGCATGCTCGCGTTTCGCGATCCGTTCGGCATCCGGCCGTTGATCGTCGGCGTCCACGACGCGGCCGACGGCCCGGAATACCTCGTCGCGTCGGAGTCGGTCGCGCTCGAGCCGCTCGGCTTTCGCGTGCTGCGCGACGTCGAGCCCGGCGAAGCGATCTTCGTGGATCACGCCGGTCGTTTCCACGCGCGGCAATGCGCCGAGCATCCGTCGCTCAATCCTTGCATCTTCGAGTACGTCTACCTCGCGCGACCCGACTCGGTGATCGACGGCACATCGGTGTACGAAGCGCGGCTGAGGATGGGCGCCGCGCTCGCGCGCAAGGTCCGCGAGATCCCGCAGGCCCGAGACATCGACGTCGTGATTCCGATTCCGGATTCGAGCCGGCCGTACGCACTCGAGCTCGCCAACACGCTGGGCAAGACGTATCGCGAAGGGTTCGTCAAGAATCGCTACGTGGGCCGCACGTTCATCATGCCCGGGCAGGCGCTGCGCAAGAGGAGCGTGCGGCAGAAGCTCAATCCGATCGGCATGGAGTTCAAGGACAAGGTCGTGCTGCTCGTCGACGACTCGATCGTGCGCGGCACGACGTCGCGCGAGATCGTGCAGATGGCGCGCGACGCCGGCGCGCGCAAGGTGTACTTCGCGTCGGCGAGCCCGCCGGTGCGCTTCCCCAACGTGTACGGCATCGACATGCCGAACCAGGAGGAACTCGTGGCCACGGGACGGACCGAAGCGGAGATCGCGCGCGAGATCGACGCGGACCTGCTCGTGTACCAGGATCTCGATGCGCTGAAGGAGGCGGTGCGCTTCGGCAATCCGCGCCTCACCGACT
>DASTGT010000004.1:0-29653 GCA_035718935.1 Casimicrobiaceae bacterium | reverse complement strand
CTACGCGTGGATGATCATTCTCGGGCCGAACGCCGCGCTGGCGAAATTCGTCAACGCCGTGCTCGGCGTCTTCGGCGCGGGACCGGTGCCGCTGCTGTTCAGCGGCTTCGCCGTGCTCGTGTGCCTCGTCTACGTGCACCTCCCGTTCATGGTGCTCCCCCTCTACGCGAATCTCGAGAAACACGACCAGGCGCTGCTCGACGCCGCGCAGGACCTCGGCGCGAACGCGTGGCAGCGCTTCTGGCGCATCACGTTTCCGCTGTCGCTGCCCGGGGTGTATGCGGGTGCCGCACTGGTGTTCATTCCGGCGCTGGGAATCTTCGCGATCCCCGACATCCTCGGCGGCCCCGACGACACCCTGATCGGAAACCTCATCAAGCAGCAGTTCCTCGAGACGCGCGACTGGCCGTTCGGCAGCGTGCTGTCGATCGTGCTGACGATCTCGGCGCTGGCGCTCGCCGGCGCCGCCGCGTGGGTCGGCCGGCGCGGCGCGGGCGCTCATGCGTAGACGTTCGACCTGGCTCTATGCGGCGGCGCTCTTCGCGTACGCGTTCCTGTACCTGCCGCTCGTCATCGTCGTCGTCTATTCGTTCAACGATTCGCGCCTCAACGCCGAGTGGGTGGGCTTCACGCTCGACTGGTACAGAACGCTCGCGGCGGACGAGCAGATGATCGCCGCCGCCGGCAACTCGCTTCTGATCGGCATCGTCGCGAGCTTCGTGTCGACGGTGCTCGGCACCCTCGCCGGGGTCGCCATGCACCGCTACCGGTTGCGACTGTTGCCGATCCTGATCGTCGCGCCGATCGCGATTCCCGAGATCCTGACCGGCGTGTCGCTGCTGATCTTCTTCGTGATGCTGAACTTCACCCTCGGGCTCGTGTCCGTGGCACTGGCGCACATCGCGTTCTGCATCGGCTTCGTCGCCATCGTGGTGCGCGCGCGGCTCGCCGGCATGGACGAGACGCTGACCGAGGCGGCACGCGACTGCGGCGCCACGCCGGTGCAGGCGTTTCGCCACGTGACGCTGCCGCTCATCATGCCGGGGGTCGTCGCGGGTGCGCTCATGGCCTTCACGCTGTCGATCGACGACTTCGTGATCACATTCTTCACCGCGGGCGCGGGCACGGTGACCCTTCCGCTGCAGATCTATTCGATGATCAAGATCTCGGTCACGCCGGAGGTCAACGCCGTGTCAACGCTGTTGATGCTCCTGACGTTGCTGCTGATCGTTCTCGCCGTCAAGCTCTCGCCCACCCTGCTTCGCACCGCTCGGGAAAACTGACCATGAAGCCTCGCCTCGTCATCGCCGCCCTCGCCGCGACCGTCGCGCTCGCGACACCCGCCTTCGCGCGCGACCAGCTGCACCTCTACAACTGGAACAACTACATCGCCCCGGAGACCGTGAAGCGCTTCGAGAGCGCCTGCCAGTGCGACGTGGTGCAGGCGTACTACTCCGACAACGAGGAGCTCCTCGCAAAGCTCGCCGCAGGCGCGAAGGGCTACGACGTGCTCGTGCCGACGTCGAACGCCGTGCAGGCGCTGATCCGCGGCGGGCAGCTGAAGCCGCTCGACAAGACGGCGATCCCCAACATCAAGAACGTCGATCCCGCGTACCTGAACACGCCGTTCGATCCGGGCAACCGGTACTCGGTGCCCTACGCGATGTCGACGACGATCATCGGCTACAACGACGTCAAGATGAAGGAGCTCGGGCTGCCGACCGACACGTGGGCGGTGATCTTCGATCCCAAGTACCTCGAGAAGGTGAAGGGCCGCGTCACGGTGCTCGACAGCGCGAACGAGGTCTTCGCGGCGGCGCTCAAGTACCTCGGCTACTCGGCCAACGACGTCGATCCGAAGCACTGGGACGAAGCGGCGGCGGTCATCAAGAAGGCCAAGCCGTACTGGGCGGCGTTCAACGCATCGTCGTACATCAAGGAGCTCACCGTCGGCAACATCTGGCTCGTGCACGGCTACTCGAACGACATCTTCCAGGCGAACCTCGACGCCAAGGCGGCGAACCGGCCGTTCCAGATCCTGCAGGGCGTACCGAAGGAAGGCGCCGTGCTCGCCGTCGACAACATGGTGATCGACAAGAACGCGCCGCGGCCGGACCTCGCGCTCAAGTTCATCAACTTCATGCTCGAGGGGCGCAACTCGGCCGAGCTCACCAACCTGATCGGCTCGGGCAATCCGAACATGGAAGCGCTGAAGTACATCAAGCCCGAGCTGCTGAAGCTCCCGGCCGTCTTTCCGCCGCCCGAGTTGCAGAAGAAGCTCGAGCAGCTGAAGGACTTGACCGCCGCGCAGCGGCGTCTGCGCAATAAGCTGTGGACGGAGATCAAGGCATCGCGATAGAACGCACGCGCCTGCCGCACGTTCTCGCGGCGCTCTACGGCGTCGCGATCGTCTACGCGTCGCTCGAGCCGTTCGCGCCGTGGCTGCCGCCGCCGAGCGGCACGCCGTTCTTCCTGTTCGGCGCGACGACGCGCTTCGTCCGCTACGACGCGCTGCTCAACGTCCTCGCGTACCTCCCGTTCGGATGCTTCCTCGCACTGTCCGCGCGCGGCGGACCCGCGCGGCGCGTCGCAATCGCGACGCTGGTCGGCGCCGCGATGTCGTTCGCGATGGAATCGCTGCAGATGTACGTGCCGCCGCGGATCGCGAGTCCGTTCGACCTCGCGACGAACACGCTCGGCGCGCTGCTCGGCGGACTCGTCGCGATGCCCGTGATGCGCAGCCCGCGCGCGCGAAGGCTGCTCTACCGCGCCCGCGAGCGCTGGTTCCTGCCCGGACACCTGGGCGACATCGGCTTGGGCCTCCTGCTGCTGTGGCTCGTCGCGCAGACGAATCCCGGCATCCCGCTCTTCGGCATCACGTTCGACGCCGACGCGATCAATCCCGCCGGCACGCCGACGATCGCGCCGACCGACGCCGCGAGCCTGCTCGTGCAGGCAGCCGGCAGCGCCTTCCAGGTGATCGGCGTCGGCCTCTTCGTCGCGCTGCTGTTGCGCCGGCACGCGCGTGCGGCGACGTTCGTGACGACGCTGATCCTAGGCGCGCTCCTGCTCAAGACGATGGCGGCCGCGTTGATGCTGAAGCCCGCGGCGTGGCACACCTGGGCGAAGCTGCCCGCCCTCGCCGGCATCGCAGTCGGTGCGCTGCTGTTGCGCGTCGCGCTCGCGCTGCCGCGCCCCGCGCAGGTCGCCCTCTGTGCGGTCGCCGTGCTGTCGGCGCTCGGTGCGCCGCTGCTCGCACCCGAATCGCTCGCGGGGCGTGCGCCGGTCACGCTGTTCGACTGGCAATACGGCCAGCTGCTGAACTACAACGGCCTCACGCGCACCGTGCTTTTCGCGTGGCCGATCATGACGGCCATCTGGCTGTTCGCGCTCGCCGGGCTGCCTGCGTGGGGCAAGCCGTTGGACCACGCGTGATGCGCTAATCTTCCACGACGACCTTGGCTGCCGCGAACGGAAAATGAGCCCGCGCAACACGCAGCGCCTGACGGTGCAAGGCGGCGCCGGCGCGATCGAGGTCGTCGCCAGCGTGCCCCAACCGGCGCTGCGCGGCATCGCACTCGTCTGTCATCCGCATCCGCTACAGGGCGGCACGCTCGACAACAAGGTCGTGCAGACGCTCGCGAAGGCGTTCTTCGCGCTCGGCTACGCGGCGGTGCGCTTCAATTTTCGCGGTGTCGGCGCGTCGGCCGGTGCGTTCGACGAAGGACGCGGGGAAACCGAGGACGCGCTGGCGGTCGTCGCAGATGCGCGAAGCCGCTACGGCGAAGCGTTGCCGCTGGCGCTCGCCGGTTTCTCGTTCGGATCGTTCATCGTCACGCGCGTCGCGCAGCGCGTCACCGCGCAGGGTCTCGTGCTCGTCGGCGCCGCCGTCAATCGTTTCGACGTCCCGCACGTGCCGGCGGACACGATCGTCGTTCACGGGGAGGAAGACGACGTCGTGCCGCTCGCCGACGTACTCGCGTGGGCACGTCCGCAGGCGCTGCCGATCGTCGTGTTTCCCGGCTCGGGCCACTTCTTCCACGGCCGCCTGCCGCAGCTTTCGCGCGTCGTGACCACGATGTGGTCGCACGGCGACCGCGAGTCGCGATGAACGGTGTCGCGCTGCCCGAGCCGGCGGCGGCGGCAATGCGCGATGCGCGCGCCGTCGATCCCGCGATCCTGCGAGTCGACGATCTGCGCAAGCGCTACGGCGGGAACGACGTCGTGCGCGGGCTGTCGTTCGCGATCCATCGCGGGGAATGCTTCGCGCTGCTCGGCCCCAACGGCGCCGGCAAGACGACGACGCTGCGCTGCTGTCTCGGTCTGATCGATCCCGACGGCGGCACGATCGAGCTCGTCGGCGAGCCCGTGCCGAAAGCGGCACGCGAGGCGCGCATTCGGGTCGGCGTCGTGCCGCAGATGGACAATCTCGACCCCGACTTCACCGTCCGCGAGAACCTGCTGATCTACGGCGGTTACTTTCGGATGCCGCGCGCGGTCCTCGAGCAGCGCATTGCGCCGCTGCTCGAGTTCGCGGGCCTCGCCGGCAAGGCGGAAACGTCGATTCGCACGCTGTCGGGCGGCATGAAGCGGCGCCTGACGCTCGCGCGCGCCCTCGTCAACGATCCCGAACTCCTGATCCTCGACGAGCCGACGACGGGCCTCGACCCGCAGGCGCGCCACCTGATCTGGGACGGCTTGCGGCAACTGCTGAAGCAGCGCAAGACGATCCTGCTCACGACGCACTTCATGGACGAGGCGGAGCGGCTCGCGACGCGCCTGGCCGTCATCGACCGCGGCGTCATGATCGCCTGCGATGCGCCGCGCGCGCTTCTCGCGCAGCACGTCGAGCCGGAAGTGGTCGAGGTCTACGGCGAGGAGGCGAAGACGTGGGCCGAGACGCGCGGACGCGCGCTGTCGAATCGCCTCGAGCTGGCGGGCGAAACGGCGTTCTGCTACGCGAACGACGCTGCGCCGCTGCTCGCCGACCTGGCGTCGCACGCCGGCGTGCGCTACCTGCACCGCCCCGCGAACCTCGAAGACCTGTTCATCAAGCTGACGGGGCGCGAACTGCGCGATTGACGTCGCGGCCGGCGGCCCGCGCGCTTCGCGGGTGCTAGGCTTCGCCGTTTTCGTCATCGGCGACGTTCATGGAGTGGGTCACGAACCCGCAAGCCTGGGTGGCGCTCGCCACGCTCACCGCGCTCGAGATCGTGCTCGGCGTCGACAACATCATCTTCATCTCGATCCTCGCCGGGCGCCTGCCCGAGTCGCAGCGGCAGCGCGCGCGCACCCTCGGGCTCGCGCTGGCCGCCGGCACGCGCATCCTGCTGCTGCTGTCGATCGCGTGGGTGATGTCGCTCACGCAGCCCCTCTTCGCGCTGTTCGGGCACGAAGTGTCCGGGCGCGACGTGGTCCTGTTCTGCGGGGGTCTCTTCCTGATCTGGAAGAGCGTGTCCGAGATCCACGGCACGATCGAGAACGATCCCGCGGAATCGACGTCGCGCTTGGTGAAAGTCTCGCTCCTCGCGGTCATCGGCCAGATCGCCGTCCTCGACATCGTGTTCTCGCTCGACTCGGTCATCACCGCGGTCGGCCTCGTCGACGACATTCCCGTGATGGTGATCGCGATTCTGCTCGCGGTCGGCGTGATGATCTTCGCCGCGAAGCCGATCGGCGAGTTCGTCGAGCGGTACCCGACGATCAAGATGCTCGCGCTGTCGTTCCTCGTGCTCGTCGGCTTCGCGCTGATCGCCGACGGCTCGGGCTTCCACATCCCGAAGGGCTACATCTACTTCTCGATGGCATTCGCGACCGCGGTCGAGCTGCTGAACATCCGGTTGCGCAAGCGCAGGAAAGCCCCCGAGACGGGATGACTCGCGCGCGTAAAGTATCGATACGATGAACACCACTGCGGTTCTCGCGCTGCCGCGCTTGTCGCTGCGCTTCGTGCCCGTCTGGCGGCGCAACCTCCTCGTCTGGCGCAAGCTCGCCGCGGCGAGCGTGCTCGGCAACATCGCCGATCCGCTGCTCTACATGCTCGCGCTCGGCTACGGCATCGGGTCGATGATCGGCGAGGTGGGCGGCATGTCGTACGTGGCCTTCATCGGCACCGGCATGGTGTGCCAGAGCGCGATGTTCACGTCGAGCTTCGAGGGGATGTACTCGGCGTTCTCGCGGATGCACGTGCAGCGCACGTGGGAGGCGATCATCAACGCGCCGATCTCGCTCGACGACGTGATGCTCGCCGAATGGATCTGGTGTGCGACCAAGGCGGTGATGTCGACCACGGCGATCCTCGTCGTCATCGAAGTGCTCGGCTTCGGCCATACGTGGCTCGCGCTCGGCGTGCTGCCGCTCGGCTTTCTCGTCGGCCTTTGCTTCGGCGGGTTCGGCCTCGTCATGAACGCGCTCGCGCCGGGCTACGACTTCTTCACGTATTTCTTCACGCTCGTGCTGACACCGATGCTGCTCTTTTCGGGCGTCTACTTTCCCGTCGACCAGATGCCCGCGTGGCTCGAGTCGGTCGCCAACCTTCTGCCGCTCAAGCACGCGATCGACATCGCGCGGCCGCTGATGCAGGGCCGCGTTCCCGGCGCGATCGCGCTGCACGTGCTCGTGATCCTCGCGTATGCGTTCGTCGCGTACTGGATCGCGATCGCGCTGACGCGGCGCCGCCTGCTGAAGTGACTACGCGGCTCACCGTGCGCGTCAAACCGAATGCGCGCGTGTCCGCCCTGCGCGAGCAGGACGACGGAACGTGGGTCGCGGAAGTGAAGGCACCCCCGGTCGACGGGAAGGCCAACGAAGAGCTCCGCGCGCTCGTCGCGCGTCGATTCGGCGTGGCCAAGGCGCGCGTGACGATCAGGCACGGCGCATCGGGCCGAGCGAAGCTCGTCGAGATCGACTCAGCACACTAGGATGGGACATCACGCATGACCGCCGGTTACGCGATCGTGAAGACGCTGCACGTCGTGTTCATGGTGACGTGGTTCGCCGGGCTCTTCTACTTGCCGCGCCTCTTCGTCTATCACGCGATGGCCGATCCGCGCGACACGACCGGCATCGAGCGCTTCAAGCTGATGGAGCGCAAGCTCTACTTCGGCATCACGACACCGGGCGCGCTGCTCACCATCGCCTTCGGGCTGTGGCTGTGGCTCGGCTACGGCGTCGCCGGCGGCTGGCTGCACGCCAAGCTCGCGCTCGTGCTGGTGCTGGTCGCGGTGCACGTCTACTTCGGCGTGCTGTTGCGGGCGTTTCGCGAGGACCGCAATCGGCACGGCCACGTCTTCTACCGGTGGCTGAACGAGATCCCGGCGTTGCCGCTTCTGATCGCGATCGTGTGGCTCGTGGTCGCGAAGCCGTTCTGAATGCCCGAACGCTTCTTCGCGCCGTGCCCGCGCGGGCTCGAAGCCGCGCTCGCGCAGGAGCTGACGGCACTCGGCGCACGGGGGATCGCCTCGGCGGAAGGCGGGGTCGGCTTCGAGGGCGAACTCGACCTCGCGTACCGCGCCAATCTCGAATCGCGGCTTGCGAGCCGCATCCTTTGGCGCGTCGGCGGCGGCGCGTATCGCAACGACCGCGACCTCCATGCGCTCGTGCAGGCGCTCGATTGGCCGCGTCTGTTCCTGCCGTCGCGGTCGCTGCGCGTGGACGTCGCAGCGACGCGCTCGCCGTTGCAAAGCCTCGAGTTCGCGACGCTGCGCGTCAAGGATGCCATCTGCGACCGGTTTCGCGACGCGTCCGGCGTGCGGCCTTCGGTCGACAAGCGCACGCCGGACGTGCGCGTGCACGCGCACCTGTCCCAGCGCGAAGCGACGATCTACGTCGACACGTCCGGAGAGCCGCTCTTCAAGCGCGGCTATCGCCGCGACGCCGACAGCGCGCCGCTGCGCGAGAACCTCGCCGCAGGGCTGCTCGCGCTCGCGCAGTGGACGCCGCAACACGTGCTGCTCGACCCGATGTGCGGCAGCGGAACGATCGTCGCCGAAGCGGCGATGATCGCGGCCGATCGCGCACCCGGCCTTTCGCGCACCTTCGGGTTCCAGAAGCTCGCGTTCTACGACGGCCCCACGTGGCAGCGGATACGTCAGGCGGCGCACGACCGGCAGCGCCCGGCGCCCCGCGCGCCGAGTCTCTTCGCGAGCGATATCGCGCTCGCGGCCGTCGCGCGCACGCAGACGACGCTGCGCGCGGCGAAGGTCGAGGGGTTCGTCCACGTCGAGCGCGCCGACGTGCTGACGCGCGACGCGCCCGCCCCCGCGGGCCTGCTGCTCGCCAATCCGCCCTACGGCATTCGGCTCGACGACGCGAACGCGCTCGCCGCACTGTACCCGCGGCTCGGCGATGCGCTGAAGCATCGCTTCGCCGGGTGGACGGCGGCGCTCTTCACCGGCGATCTTCGCCTCGCGCGGCTCATCGGGCTCGCGCCGCAGCGGCGCGTTCCGCTGTGGAACGGCGCGATCGAATGTCGCCTCTTCGTCTTTCGCATCGTCGAGGGCGCGATGCGCCGGTGATAGAATCTGGCGCGCTGTGAGCGGTCCAATCGGTTGATCGCATTCGCCCATCTACGTTCGCCATGCCGCTCCTGCCCGCTCGCCACTACGTCTCGGACCACACCAAGTTCATCAGCGAGCTCCTGGCGCGCAAACCCGAGATCGAGACGCAGCAACGCGTCGGCCGCAACATCTGGTGGGACAAGCTGCCCTCCGAAGTCGAGGCGCAGCGCGACATGAACCAGGGACGCGTGCCGCAGAAGGGGTACGTCTACTACTCGATCAAGTAGCGTGTGCGGCGCGTCGCGCTGGTGCGCCGTCTTCGCGTTCGCGGTTGCGACGCTCGCGGCCGCGCAGCCCGCCGGCGTGCCGACGCCGCCGCCGCTGCGACCGATTCCACCCGGTGCGCTCGCGATGTGGCGCGCGCCTCTCGACCGCCAACCGGCACTCGCGCGCGAACCGTTCTACTTCCTGATGATGACGTCGGGCGTCGCGAGCGGCGGCGCGAACGAGATCGACACTGCGTATCGCGGTTATCTTTCGCGCACGCAGAAAGTCGGCGTCGCCGTGCCGATCCTCTACCTGCGCACGACGAAGGGTTCCGCGGGTGACTGGGTGTTCGACCCGCGCTTCGACTTGAAGCGCAAATGCGGCGAGCGCGCAGTCGCCGACGACAACCTCGATTCGGTCATCGCTTATGCCGTCAAGCATCGGCTGCCCGTGCAGTTCATCCTGAACGGAGGCATCTGGGGCGATGCGAGCTGCGAGACGCCGCAGTGGGACCTCACCGACCACCTCGAGCAGGACCGCGCGAACTGCCAATGGACGCAGGCCGACCAGGTGTTTCCCGACGACTACCTGAAGAACCTGGCCGGATCGACCGCGTCGCCCGAGCTCGCGCGCTCGCTCACGTACAACGTCTACGCGACGACCGTCCGCCGCTACAAGAAGCGCAACCTGCAGGCCGCCGCGCGCATCGTCGCCGCATTCGCTCGCCAGCACGCCGACCTCTTCGTCGGCGTCGTGCTCGACGCCGACACGTACATGAATCCGTTCTTCCGCGGCACGCAGGCCTTCGACTACAACCCCGGCATGCTGCGCCAGTTCCGCGAATGGCTGCGCGGCAGCGGCCCGTATGCGGGCCGCCCGGCCGATGGTGCGCCGGATCTCTCCGCCTACCGGCTCGACAAACCCCTGACGCTCGCGCAGGTGAACGCGCTTGCGCACCAGCAGTGGAAGACCTGGAACGACGTGCAGCCGCCCCGCCGGCTGCCGGGCATCGTCGATCCCCGCAGGCCGGGCGAGCCGCCGATCTGGAACGATCCCTGGTACGACCTGTGGGACGAGTTTCGCCGGCACGTCGTCGACCTGCATTACGACGAGCTGTCGTCGTGGGCGCACGAGGCGGGCGTTCCGCGCGCGCGCATCTTCAGCGCGCAGGGACTGGTGCACAACGATCCCGACTTGCCGGCGTTCGCCGTGCACGTCCTCGGCAAGGGACCGCCCTACGACTCCGCCGGCGTGTCGGTCGAGGGTGCGATTCCGCGCGACGGTCACCTGGGCGCGATCCTCTACGGCCGCACCGCGCGCAACGCGCTGAACCTCGACGGCGGGCACTCGCTGTTCGCGACCATCGGACGGATGGACGACGGCTGGGCGATCGTCGAGTACAACAACACCGACCTCAAGTTTCCGACTCAGCGGCCCGACTATGCGATGGCGTACCAGACGTTTCGCGACGCCTTCAACTACGGCGCGCGCGAAGTGTCGGCGATGGCTTGGAATGGCTCGAACGGACTCTTCGCCGACCAGCCGGGTTACGTGCCGTACACGTCGTGGCGCTGGACGCCGGCCGAGGACGCGATGCGCGACTTCCTCGTGTCGCACGCCGACGTGCCGGTCGGCGCTCGGCTGTGGACCTTCGGCACGCCGGTGCACGTCGACAGCGACGGCTGGACCGCCGAGCGCGGCAAGCTCGTCGCCGGCGAAGGCCTTGCGACGTTGATGCCCGACCGCGGTGACGTGACGCTGCTCTCGCCCGCCGATCAGGTGATCCGTCCATCGCGCATCGCATCGCTCTTCCTGCATTTCGAAGGCGCGGCGAAGCCCGCGAAGATCAGCATCGAAGCGCGCGATGCGCCGACGTCGCCGTGGCGCGCGGTCGGCACGACGACGACCGATGCGCTCGCGTTCGCGTGGCCCGCAGCGTGGCGACGCGATGCAACGATCGTCACGCAGTTGCGCCTGTCGCTCCACTTTGCGCCGGGTGGCGACACCGCGACGCTGTCGCGCGTGCTGCTCTACCCGGTCGCGCCGAGCGGACGCGCTTCGCCGTAGACGAAGTAGCGCGGCGTCGCCGCGATCGTCGACGCGAACCCCGACTCGCGCAGCCGCGCGGCGAGCATCGCCGGCTCCCAGAAGACCTTCACGATCCGGAATTCGCGGCCGTCGTCGAGCCGGCGCGTCACGACGCCCGCGTGGCGATCGGGCGTCGGATGGTCGACCGCGTGCGACGTCGGATCGTGTGCGGAATCGACGACGTAGGCGATGCCGCCCGGCGCGAGCGCGTCGCGCACCATGGCCCAGAACGCGTCGAAGCGCGCGTGCGGGACGTGCGACAGCCAGAAGCTCATGAACACCAGGTCGTAGCGCGACGGCGGCGCAAAATTGAAGAGGTCCGCCTGCACGTAGTCGACGTTCGGGCGAGCGACGCGGCCGCGGTTGATCGCGATCACCTCGGGCGCGGCGTCGACCGCGGTGACGTGCGCGACGCGTGGCGCGAGCCGGCGCGTGAAGAGCCCGGTGCCGCACGCGACCTCGAGCACGCTTTCGGGTCGACGCGCCGCGAGCATCGCGTCGACGGCGCCCTCGACCGCCTCGGTATCGCGATGCCATGCCGCGTTGTTCTCTTCTCCGCGATCGAAGCGCCCGGTGCGAAACCACCACGCGTCGTATTCCGGCGCGCGAGCACGGTAGTAGTCGATCTGCTGCTCGAGCAGCGGCCGGTCGTCGTCGGTCATCGGATTCGCCTCATGAGTGCCCGCTCGTCAGCGCTTGCGCATGACGACGAGGTCGTGATGGAGGATGTAGCCGGGAAGGATCGCCAGCACGTCGAACCAGCGCCCCCACGTGCGCCGCACGTAGTCGTCGGCATGGTAGACGTTCACGTACTCGCCGCGATGCTCGGTGTGGCCGTCGAGCTGCGTGTTCGCGCCGCTTTCGACGAAACCCTCGCGCGCGACGCGCTCGCATGTCGCGCGGTACGCATCGGGCGCGAGGCGCGAGAAGTCGATCGCAGTCTGGCCGTGGGTGGTCATCAGCAATACGGCGCCACGCTTCGTCACGCGCGACAGCTCGTCGAGCCAGCGCAACTGCATCGGCTCGCGCAGATGCGTGAAGACCGAGATCCCGTACACGAGGTCGAACGCGTCGTCGGCGAACGGCAGCGGCGGCTGCAGCGACGTCGCGACGAACGTACCGGGAAGATGCGCGCGGCACCATCCGACGTTGTCGTGGTCGATGTCGCAGCCGGTCAACGCGTCCGCATGATCGCGGGGAAAGTGGCGGGCGACACGACCGCAACCCACGCCCCAATCGAGCACCTGCGCGTACCCGTGCAGCGCGCGACCGGTAATCTCGACCAGCGCGCGGTCGAGGCGGCGATAATCGGTCGCGCCCGAGACGAGGAAACCGCGCGCGTCGCGATCGCCGATCACGCGGAAGCGGCGGTCCTCGTCGGGAAGATCGGCATGTCGCGCAGGATCGGGCAGGAACCACGCATCTCGGCCGCGCTCGCTCGGCGGAGTGTCCTCGCGGATGCGGCGGATCTCCAGCATTCCGTCAGGATACGGCTGCGCGAGATCGTCGATTTCGGCGATGAACCCACACAGGGCGGCATCGCGGCGCTGCCAGAAGACGGCGCCGACGTCGTCGCGGCGCAACGGATACGCGATGCGGTCGAAGCGCCGTCCGTTGATCGTGAACCAGCCTTCGTCGGGAACGCGCGTGTCGACCGGCATCGACCAGCCTTCGACGCGCACGCGCGGTCCGTCGAACGTCACTCGGTCGACATACCAGGGTTCGGCGCGGAGGCGCGCCACGGGAAGCGCGTCGGGCGCGGCCATCGGCGAGCGGAATTCTACGGCACGCGATAATCGCGCTCGCCATGCCGCAGCACGCCGCCGCGATGGAAACCGACGCGATCGTCGGCTGGATCGACACGCCGACGTCGGAAGGCACCGTCGGCCACGTCGTGCGGATCGAAGGCTGGGCACTCGCGACCGCCGGCATCGCGGCCGTCGAGGTGCGCGTCGACGCGCAGCGCTTCGAGGCGCGCTACGGCCTCTTGCGCAGCGACGTCGCGGAAGTGCATCCCGGGCGCGAGGCGGCAGAACGGAGCGGCTTCGACGTCGTCGTCGATGTGTCGGGATCTCCCGCACCGGCAGGCGTCGACCGCCGCGTACTGGCCATCGTCGCGATCGACCGGTGCGGCGGCGAGCGCGTGCTCGGAACGCGATCGCTGATCGAGCCTGCCGCGCACGCGCGCTGGCGGTTCGTCGATGCGGCCGATCCCGAGCCCTTCCACGTGCTCCCGGCGCTCTCGGGCATCGCGCGTGGCGGCGCGCACGGCCTCGACGCGTGGTACGCGGGGTACGTATCGGCGACGATGCAGATCGGCATGCGCGTGCCGATCCTTTATCTGCGCACGACACGCGGTGCCGCCGGCGATTACGTATTCGACGCGGAATTCGACACGCATCGCACGAACGGCACGCGTCCGATCGTCGACGACGCGCTCGCGCCACTGCTTGCGCACGCCGTCGCTTATCGGCTGCCGGTACTCGTCACGCTGAACGGCGGCATCTGGTCGGACGCGTCCGGCACGTGCATACCATGGGACGTCACCGACCGCCTCGAAGAGGACGTCCGGAACTGCCAGTGGAACGAGCGCGACGAGGTGATGGCCGACGATCACCTCGGGCATCTGCCCGGCTCGCACGATGCGCCCGAGCTGTCGCGCGCGCTTACGCTGAACGTCTATGCGAGTGCCGTGCGTTCGTACAAGCGGCGCAACCTGGAGCAGGCCGGCGCGCACCTCGTGGCGTTCATGCGCGCGCACGACGCGCTCTTCGTCGGCTTGAATCTCGATCCGGACGTCTACATCAACCCGTTCTTCGAGGAGACGCAGTGGTACGACTACAACCCGGGAACGCTTCGGCAGTTTCGTGAATGGCTCGCCGGCGACGGCCCGTACGCGGGCGACCCGCACGACGGCGCACCCGACCTTCGCGTGTATCGGCGCCGCCTGCCGCTCACGCTGGACGTGGTCGGTGCGCTTGCCGGGCGACGCTTCGCCTCGTGGGCCGAGGTCGATCCGCCGCGCGCATTTTCGCGCGACCCCGACCGCCCTTTCTGGCGGGATCCGTGGGTGCGCGAGTGGGAGCACTTCCGGCGGCATCTCGTCGCGCTGCATTACGACGAGCTCGCGCGCTGGCTCGTCGACGCCGGCATCCCGCGCGATCGGATCTGGTCGTCGCAGGGATTGATGGCGCCTGCCGACGACGCGATGCCGCTCGCGCTCGCGCTCGACAGCCCGGTCAAGAATTACGACTCCGCCGGCGTCTGTATCGAAGGCAGCAAGCCGCGCGACGGCCACCTCGGCGCGATCGTCTACGGCGACGCGGCGACGAACACGATGCCGATGGAGAACGGAAAGCGGCTCTATGCGACGCTCGCGCGAATCGATGGCGATTTCGGTATCGTGGAATTCAACACCGCCGACCTGCGGCACCGCGAGCGCCGGCCCAGCTACACCGACGCGTATCGGGCGCTGCGCGAGCTGTGGAATGCCGGTGCGCGGTTCGTCTCGCCGATGGCATGGAACGGCGCCAACGGCGCGAGCGCCGACGAGGCCGGCTACGTCGCGTTCACCGCGTGGCGCAACACGCCGCTCGAAGACGCGACGCGCGACTTCATGCTCGCGCGATCGGGATTGCCTCGCGGCAACCACCTATGGACGTTCGGCAGCGCGACGATCGCCGACGATGACGATTGGTCGGCCGACGTGGGGGAGATGCGCGCGCTGCCCGGGGCGCTGGCGCTCACGGCGGACGCGAAGGGTCGCATCGTCCTCGTGTCGCCGACCGATCTCGACGTCGCGCGCATGCACCGCATCGTGCTCGGCCTCGACGAGGCGATCGACGGCGCCGTCGAGATCGCCGCGCGACGCGAAGAAGGTTCGCGGTACGAGGTGCTCGCGAGCGCGGACATCGGCAAGGCAATGCGCACCTCGGCGGGGATCGTGCTCGGCTGCCCTGGAGCGAAGATCGCGCGGCTGCGCGTGACGTTCGCGCTCGCGCCGCGGGCGCGCGTCACGCTCGCGCGCGTCGCCCTGCTGCAAACGTAAGCCCCCTACCTCGGCGGAAGTCCGAGGAGTTCGCGCGCCTGCGCCGGCGACGCGACGACGCGGCCGTACTCGCCGCAGACGTCGACGATGCGCTTCACGAGCTCGGCGTTCGACGCCGCGAGCCGCGTTTTGTCGAAGCGCGTGTTGTCCTCGAGGCCGGTCCGGCAATGCCCGCCCGCTTCGAGGCACCACTTGTTCACCTCGAACTGGTGGCGCGCGATGCCCGCGGCGACCCACGTCGCACCGGGCAGCACCGCCTGCAATTCGCTTTGCAGGAAGTCGAACACTTCGCGACGCACCGGCAGCGCGTTCGGGATGCCGAGCACGAACTGCACGTGCGGCTTCGGCTTCAGCAAGCCGCGCTGCACGAGGCTCGCCGCGTTGTACAGCATCGCGAGGTCGAACACCTCGACCTCCGGCTTGATCCCGTAGTCGAGCATCGCCTGGGCGAGGCCGTCGACCAGTTGCGGCGGGTTCTCGTAGATCATCGTCGCGAAATTCACCGAGCCGGTCGCGAGCGACGCCATGTCGGGCCGCAGGTCGAGCATCGCGCCGCGCGAGGCCTGGTCGCGGCCGCGGCCGCCGGTCGAGAACTGAACGATCATCCCCGGGCAATGCTTGACCACGCCTTCCTGCACGAGCGCGTACAGCGCGGGATCGGAACTCGGCGACTCGTCGGCATTGCGCACGTGAATGTGCACGAGCGTCGCACCAGCTTTGTACGCCTCGTGCGTCGATTCGATCTGCTCCGCGGGGGTGACGGGCACCGCCGGGTTGTCCTTCTTCTTCGGCTGCGATCCGGTGATCGCCACGGCGATGACGACGGGCTCGGCCATGCTCGACACTCCTTCGCAGTCGCTAGCGATCGTCGTTCTTGTACTCGACGTACGTGCGGTCGCGCAACTGGCGCACGAACTCCTCGAACTGCTCGTCGCTCTTGCGCTGGCGGATCGCCTGCCGCGCCTGCTCGCGCCGCCGCTCCACCGTGACGTCCTGCTTGCGCCGCTCGAGCACCTGGATCAGGTGCCAGCCGAACGGCGTGCGGATCGGTTGCGACACATCGCCCACCGGGAGCTTGTCCATCGCCTGCTCGAAGTCGCGCACCGTGTCGCCCGGCGACAGCCAGCCGAGGTCGCCGCCCTTCGCGCCCGATGCATCCTCCGAGTTCGCGCGCGCGATCTCGTCGAAATTGGCGCCGGCGACGATGCGCTCGCGCAGGCGGTCGATCTTCGCCTTCGCATCGGCCTCGGACGTCTGCTCGTTCACCTTGATCAGGATGTGCCGCGCATGCGTCTGGTCGACGACGGTCGGTTGGTTGCGGTTGCGCTCGTTCACCAGCTTCACGATGTGAAAGCCGCTGCCGCTACGCAGGACGTTCGACACCTCGCCCGGCTTCATCTTCTGCACCAGATCCGCGAATACCGACGGCAGCCGCGCGCGCGTGCGCCAGCCGAGGTCACCGCCCGACGGCGCATCGGGCGCCGCCGAATACGCCGCGGCGACCTGCGCGAAGTCCTTCCCCGACTTGATCTCGGCGAGCGCCTGCTCGGCGCGGCGCCGGCTCGCCTCGACGGCGTCGGTCGACGCCTCCTCGGGCACGCCGATGTAGATGTGCGAGAGCTGGTACTCGTCCTCGCCGCCCGCCTGCGACGCGAGCGTCGCGAGGTAGTTGTCGACCTCCGCGTCCGACACGCTCACCTTGCTGTCGACTTCGCGGTCGCGCACGCGCTGGATGAGGATCTGCTTGCGGATGTCCTCGCGATAGTTCGCGTAAGGAATGCCCTCGCGCTCGAGCACCTTGCGGAACTCGTCGGCCGCGAGCTTGTTCTCCTCGGCGATGCGCAGGATCGTGCGCTCGACGGTGGTGTCGTCGACGCGGATGCCGGTCTCCTTCGCGTACTGGAGCACCGCGCGCTGCACGATCAGCCGCTCGAGCACCTGCTTGTCGAGCACGTCGTTGGGCGGCGGCGTGATCTTCGACGCCTTCAACTGCGACACCAGGATGCGCCGCGCCTCGTTCATGTCCCACTGCGTGATCGCCTCGTCGTTGACGACGACGACCACGCGGTCGAGCGAGACGGGATCGGCGGCCGCGTGCACCCAACCGGCGAGGGCCGCGAACATGATGAATCCGAGAAGACGGCGAACGGCCATCGGTGAAACCTTTCAGAATTCGGGGAGTGGTTCGAAGCGCTGGTCGCGCTCGCGAAGCAGGGGGCTGTTGCTGGGCACGTAGCCCGGGACGCTGCGGCGCAGGAGTTCGAGCGGGCTGGTGCCGACGCGCGCGAGGCCGGAGAACTCGAGTTGCACGAAAACCGACGTGGTCGCCTGTTGCGTCGTCGTCGTGAGCCGCTGACCCACGACGCGCAGCACCCAGCAGTCGGCATTGTACTCGATGCCCGCGACGGCCTCGAGCGTCTTACGGTCGTGCAGCGAGTAGTTCCAGCGCCCGATCAGCGACCACCGCTCGGAGACCGGCCACTGCCCGGACAGGTCGACCTGCTTCAGCGTCGTCGGCGCGCCGGTCGGGTCGATGATGTTGCGGGTATAGCGCCATGTCGCGTTCAGCACGCGTCCCGGCGACGGGGTATAGCGCACGCCGGCGTTCAGCCGCTCGACCTCTTTCGCGTCGAAGTTGTATTGCAGAAGGCTCTGCATCGACCACTGATCGGTGATGCGCCCTTCGGCCGACACGAGGAAGTCGGACGTCGACGCCGAGCGCAGCGGCTCGTTGAGCCTCACGCGCTGGTCCTCGAAATAGAAGCGCTGGCCCACCGCGAGCCGCAGGCGCTCCGCGCCGGTCGCGCGGTCGAGGAAACGCGACGTCAGCGCGAGCGTCAGCTGGTTCGCATCGCCGATGCGATCGTTTCCGATGTAGCGGTTCTCGGCGAAGAGCTGCGAGAAATTGAAGTCGTCGACGGCGGTGTCGAAGATCGGCGCGTTGTGCTGGTCGCGATAGGGGATGTAGACGTAGTAGGCGCGCGGCTCGAGCGTCTGCGTCAATGGCAGCTTCATCACGTCGAGGTCGCGCTCGAAGACGAGTCCGGCGTCGACGCTCGAGATCGGAATCGCGTAGCTCGGATGCCGCTCGGTGAGCGCGGGCGTCGTCTTGTCGATCAGGTATTCGCGCGCGTGAACGCCGGTCTTCGCCTCGAAGAACCACGCCGACCCTTCGCGCCGCCACGCAACCTGCGGATAGAGGACGACGCGCTCGCCGGTCGGCACCAGCGCCTCCTGCGAGAAGCGCGCGTACTCGCCGCTGCCGCTCCACGTGAGGCCGAGCCAGTCGGTGTCGCGCAGCGACGCGAGCAGCTGCGGGACGCGGTTGTACGGCGGCACGATCGGCGCGTTCGGATCCTGCAGCGTCTGGAAGCTCTGCACGCGCGCGAGCACCTCGAACGGCCCCCGCGATGCCGCGATGCCGCCTTCGCGCGTCAGGATCTTCTGAGAGGTGATGGCGACGCGGTCCGCGAAGTCGGCGAAGTACTTGTCGTCCGAGACCTTGTTGACGTTGAAATAGCCGGCGAGCCACGGCGCGAACTGCTCGTTGTGCGCCCACGCGAGTGCGTAGCGGCGCTCGCCCGTGGCGCGGTCGTGCGGCAGGATCTCGGCGTTCATCTCGCCGTTCGCGCTGCCGAGCGGGGCAGTGGCATCACCCAGCAGGTAACGGAACTGCGCACCGAGCATCAGCCCGCGCTTGGTCATCAGCCGCGGCGTCAGCGTCGCGTCGTAGTTGGGCGCGAGGTTCAGGTAATACGGCGTGCTGGCCTCGAAGCCGCGCACGCCGGTCGAGCCGAGCGTCGGCGTCAGGAAACCGGACTTGCGCTCGTTCGACAGCGGAAATTGCAGCCATGGCGCATACGCGACCGGCACGCCGAGAAAGTGCAGCGATACGGCGCGCGCGGTGCCCACCTTGCGCAGGTTGTCGACCTCGAGCTCGCCGGTCTGCAGATACCAGTCGGGGCGCGGCGCGACGCACGTCGTGTAGCTCGCATCGCTCGCCTCGTACTCGTTCGGCCCGTTGAAGCGGATCTCGGCCGCTTCGCCGCGCCCGTTCGTTTCGGCGATGAAGAAGCTCGGCTGGCGGAAGAAGCCCGTCTCGGTGTCGCGCTTGAATTCGAGCGTCGGCCCGGTGATCCAATCGAAATCGCGGCGCAGCACGACGTTGCCCCGGCCGTCGATCGTCTGCGTGGTCGTGTCGTACGACAACCGATCGGCGAGCACGGTCTCGCGCCGCGAGCGCAGCTCGACGTTGCCGATGGCCGTGATCACGTTCCCGCTGCCTTCGAGGCGGTCGGCGCGCAGAAACAGGGCGCCGCGCACTTCCTGCGGCTGGCCCGGCGCGGTCTCGGGCGCACCGATCAGCGCGCCTGGCGTCGGCGCGCTGCGCGGCGGCACCGCGTGAATCTCGCGCGACAACTGGAGCGCCAGCGGCGGTTCTGCACGCGCGCCCGGCGTCGCCAGAGCGCCGGCGACGGCCGCCGATGCGGCGACGACGCTCGCGCGAAGCTTCATCACGTGCAAGGGATTTGCGACGGAGCGTTTGCTAGAATGCGCGCCATTCTATCTGCATCATGCCCGACGCACGCGCCGAAGCGCTCTCGCAGTGGCTCACGACGGCGCAGCGCGTCCCGGTCGCGGGCATCGCGCCCGCATCGTCCGATGCGAGCTTCCGCCGCTACTTCCGCGTAACGCTCGGCACGCCGTGGGCGCCGGCGAACGGCGCGACGACGCTGATCGCGATGGATGCGCCGACGCCGATGGAGGACTGCCGGCCGTTCGTGCACGTCGCGAACCTGCTCGAGTCGGCGGGCGTGCACGTCCCGCACATCGTCGGCGCGGACGTCGCGCGAGGCTTCCTCCTGATGAGCGATCTCGGCACGCGCACGTACGCGTCGGCGCTCGACGAGCACAGCGCTCCCGCGCTCTACGCCGACGCGCTCGACGCTCTCGTCGCCATGCAGCGGCTCGATTGCGCGAACGCGCTGCCGGAGTACGACGACGCGCTGCTGCGCCGGGAACTCGCGCTCTTTCCCGACTGGTACGTCGCACGGCATCGCGCTATCACGCTCACCGATGCGCAGCGCGCGACGCTCGCCGAGGTCTTCGATGCCGTCGTCGCGAACAATCTCGCGCAACCGCGCGTGTTCGTGCACCGCGACTACCACTCGCGCAATCTCATGCTGAGCACGCCCAATCCGGGGATCCTCGACTTCCAGGACGCGGTCTACGGGCCGATTACGTACGACCTCGTGTCGCTGCTGCGCGACGCGTACGTCGAGTGGAGCGAGGCGCGGCAGGTCGAGTTCGCGCAGGCCTACTTCCAGCGCGCGCTGCGCGCGCGGCTGCCGGTGGGCACGGACTTCGACGCGTTCTGGCGCGATTTCGAATGGATGGGCGTGCAGCGGCAGGTCAAGGTGCTCGGCATCTTCGCGCGCTTGCAGGTGCGCGACGGCAAGGCCGCGTACGTGTCCGACATGCCGCGCGTGATGGGTTATCTGCGGCGCGCGTGCGCGCGCTACGCCGAACTCGCCTCGCTGCTGTCGCTCCTCGACGCGCTCGACGCGCAGGCGCATCCGACCAGCGCCGCATCGCTCGCTGCATCTTGACCGCGCCGCTCGCCACCGCGATGATCCTCGCCGCCGGTCGCGGCGAGCGGATGCGTCCGTTGACCGACACGACGCCGAAGCCACTGCTCGAAGCCGGCGGCAAGCCGCTGATCGCGTGGCAGGTCGAGGCGCTGGTGCGCGCCGGCTTTCGCGACATCGCGATCAACACCGCACATCTTTCCGAGCGAATGATCGCTGCGCTCGGCGAGGGTGCGGCGTACGGCGCACGCATCCACTGGTCGCGCGAGCCCGAGCCGCTCGAGACGGCCGGCGGCATCGCGACCGCGCGCGATCTCTTCGCACCCGGCCCGGTCCTGATCGTCTCCGGCGACATCTTCACGCACTTCGATTACGCGTCGCTCGCGTCGCGGATCGCGACGATGCGCGAGGGCGGACCGATGCGCGTGCATCTCGTGATGGTGCCGAACCCTCCGTACCATCCTGCGGGCGATTTCGCGCTCGCCGACGGCCGGGTGCGGGCGGAGGGTGAGCCGCGCCTGACGTTCGGCAACATCGGCATCTACGACGGTGCGCTGTTCGCCGAACTCCCGCGCGGGGCGAAGCTCAAAATGTTGCCGTTGTACCAGCGCTGGATCGCGCTCGGCATCGTCTCCGGCGAGTGCTACGCCGGCCCGTGGGCCAACGTCGGCACGCCGGACGACCTCGCGGCGCTCAACGCGATGCTCGCCGTGTCGAAGCGAGGGTAATGCGTTCGCTTTCGCCGCCACGCAACTTGGACCCGACCCTGACGTCATGACGAACCCGCTGCTCGATTTCACCGGCCTGCCCCGCTTCGATCGCATCCAAGCGGCCGACGTCGCGCCCGCCGTCGACACTTTGCTAACAAAGGCGCGCGCGGCCGTCTCGCGCGTGGCGAGCGACACCGGCGAGGCGACCTGGGCGAGCGTGGTCGCGCCGACCGAAAGCGCGTTCGATCACCTCGATCGCGCGTGGGGCGTGGTGCGCCATCTCAATGCCGTCGTCAATACGCCGGCGATCCGCGACGCGTACAACGCGGCACTGCCGAAGGTGACGTCGTTCTACGCCGACATCGCGCAGGACCTCGGCTGGTACGCGCGCTTCAAGGCGTTGAGGAATGGAGCGGCGTTCGCCGCGCTCGACGACGCGCAGAAGGTCGTCGTCGACAACGCGATCCGCGACTTCCGCCTCGGCGGTGCGGAACTCGGCGATGCCGACAAGGTGCGCTTCAAGACCGTGCAGGAGGAGCTCGCGATGCTTTCGTCGCGGTTCGACGACAACGTGCTCGACAGCGAGAACGCGTTTTCGCACTACGTCGATCGTGCCGACGCGCTGGCCGGCGTCCCGCCCGACGTGGTCACCACGGCGCGCAGCGAGGCGGAGGCCGAAAAGCGACAGGGCTACAAGCTGACGCTGCGCTATCCGTGCTACATGCCGGTGATGCAGTACGCGGAGGACCGGGCGTTGCGCGCGCTGATGCACCGTGCGTTTGCAACGCTCGCGTCGGACCTCGGCGCGAGCAGCGAGTGGGACAACACCGAGATCATCGAGCGCCTGCTCGCGCTGCGCCACGAGGAAGCGCGGCTCCTGGGCTACGCGAACTACGCGGAGCTGTCGCTCGTGCCGAAGATGGCGCAGGCGCCGCACGAGGTGCTCGCTTTCCTGCGCGATCTCGCCACGCGCGCGCGGCCGTTCGCCGTGCGCGAATACGACGAGCTTCGCGCTTACGCGCGCGACACGGTCGGCATCGCCGATCTGTCGGCCTGGGACCTCGCGTACGTCACCGAGAAGGTCAAGCGCGCGCGCTTTGCGTTCTCCGAACAGGAGGTGAAGCAATATTTTCCGGAGGGCCGCGTCGTCGCGGGCCTCTTCCACGTCGTCGAGACCATCTACGGCGTGCGCATTCGCGCGGGCAGCGCGCCGGTCTGGCATCCGAGCGTGCGCTTCTACGAGATCCGCAACCGCGACGACTCGCTCGTCGGCCAGTTCTACCTCGACCTCTACGCGCGAGAGGGGAAGCAAAGCGGCGCGTGGATGGACGACGCGATCAACCGTCGCTACGCGCACGATCGCCTGCAGCATCCGGTCGCGTACCTGACGTGCAATTTCTCGGGGCCGATCGAAGGGCGCGAGCCGTACTTCACGCACCGCGAGGTGATCACGCTCTTCCACGAGTTCGGCCACGGCCTGCACCAGCTGCTGACGCGCGTCGACGTCGCGGGCGTTTCGGGCCTCCAGGGCGTCGAGTGGGACGCGGTGGAGTTGCCGAGCCAGTTCATGGAGAACTACTGCTGGGAATGGGACGTGCTGTCGCAGATGACCGCGCACGCGGACACGGGACGGCCGCTGCCGCGCGAGCTCTTCGACCGGATGCTCGCCGCGCGCAACTTCGGCAGCGGCATCGCGACGCTGCGCCAGATCGAGTTCGCGCTCTTCGACATGCTGCTGCACACCGAGTACGCACCGGACGACGGCGGCCGCTTCGCGACGCCGCAGGCCGTGCTCGACGCGGTTCGGCGCGAAGTCGCGGTCATCGAGCGTCCGGCATACGACCGGTTCATGCACGCCTTCGGCCACGTCTTCGCGGGCGGCTACGCCGCAGGCTATTACAGCTACAAGTGGGCCGAGGTGCTGTCGGCGGATGCGTTCAGCCTGTTCGAGGAGCGGGGTGTGCTCTCGCCCGAGATCGGCGCGCGCTTTCGCGACGAGGTGCTGGCGCGCGGCGGCAGCCGCCCGGCGATCGAGTCGTTCATCGCCTTTCGCGGCCGGCCGCCGTCGCTCGAGGCGCTCCTGCGCCATAATGGGATGGTTCCTGCATCATGAGGTCACCGTCCCATGCCGGTCCGCACCCTGATCGCGCTGTCGCTCGTCGCCGCCGCGTTCTCCGGTAGCGCTTCCGCGGCGCTCTACCGCTACGTCGACGCGGACGGACGCGTCGTCTACTCGGATCAACCGCCGCCCTCGTCGGCGAAAGCCGTCGAGCCGCGCGCGCTCACCGACAACGTGATCGAGACCGATCCGCTGCCGCTCGCCGCGCAGCAGGCGGCGAAGAACTTCCCGGTCACGCTGTACACGTTCGACTGCGAGGTCTGCAAGGAGGCGAAGGAGCTGCTCACCAAGCGCGGCATTCCGTTCGAAACGGTGATCGTCACCGAGGAGAAGGGCGCGGAGCGGCTCAAGGCGCTCACCGGGAAGCAGGTGGGGCCGGTGCTGCAGGTCGGCGAGAAGCAGGTGCTCGAGGGCTACAACGCCGATCGCTGGCAGGCGGCGCTCGACGACGCCGGCTATCCGCGCAACGTGCCGAACCTGCGGCGCGAGCCGCCGCGCACCGCTGCCGCCACCGCGAAGCCGAAGGTCGAGGAAGTGCCGTCACCGCCGAAGCCCGGAACGGGCTATCCGGTCTATTGACCACAGCGTAGGACCCGTCATCAGCGTCAGAGCCCGGGGCTGATCCCCGGTCCGGCCCGTCGCGATGGTCTTCGCGTCGCCGCTGTTCCTGTTCCTCTTCCTCCCCGCGACGATCGTCGCGTACTTCGCACTCCCGCGCCGCTGGCGCAACGGCGTCCTGCTCGTCGCGAGCCTCGTCTTCTATGCGTGGGGCGAGGCGCGCTACGTTCCGCTGATCCTCGCGTCGGTCGCGTTCAACTGGTCGATGGGCCTCGCGATCGCGCACGCGACCGATCTCCGTGTGCGCAAGCGACGGCTCACGGCCGCGGTGACCGGCAACCTGGCGACGCTCGCGGTCTTCAAGTACGCGAACTTCGCCGCCGCCAACGTCGACGCGATCGCGCCGGTCTTCGGCCTCGCGCCGGTCGCGCTCGCCGCGATCCCGCTGCCGCTCGGCATCTCGTTCTTCACGTTCCACGCGATCTCGTACGTCGTCGACGTCTACAAGCGCACGGCGAGCGCGCAGCGCGACGCGCGTGAGTTCGCGCTCTACATCCTGCTCTTCCCGCAACTCATCGCCGGCCCGATCATCCGCTACCGCGACATCGCGGCGCAGCTTGGATCGCATCCGGCGAGCCCGAACGATTTCGCGTACGGGGTGCGCCGATTGGTCGTCGGCCTCGGCAAGAAGCTGCTCATTGCCAATACGCTCGGCGCGACGGCGGATGCGATCTTCGGCCTGCCCGGGCACGAGCTCGCCGCGCCGGTCGCGTGGCTCGGCATCGCGTGCTACACGCTGCAGATCTACTTCGACTTCTCCGGCTACTCGGACATGGCGATCGGGCTCATGCGCATGTTCGGCTTTCACATTCTGGAGAACTTCGACTATCCGTACATCGCGAGCAGCATTCGCGAATTCTGGCGCCGCTGGCACATCTCGCTTTCCAACTGGTTTCGCGACTACCTCTACATTCCGCTCGGCGGCAATCGCCGCGGCGCGGCGCGCGCGTACGCGAATCTGGTGATCGTGTTCCTGCTCTGCGGCCTGTGGCACGGTGCGAGCTGGCCGTTCGTGGTCTGGGGTGCATGGCACGGAGCGTTCCTCGTCGCCGAGCGCGCGGGGCTCGACCGTCCGCTGACGCGCCATCCGGTGCTCGCGCACGCGTACGCGCTCGCGGCCGTGATGGGCGGCTGGGTGCTCTTCCGCTGCGACACGCTCGCGCACGCGGGCGCGTTCTATCGCGCACTGCTTGGCTTCTCGACGGCGGATCCGGCGCTCCATCCGCTCGGTGAATTCGTGAATCCGTTGCTGGTCGTCGCCTTCGCGTGCGGCGTGCTGTTCTCGATGCCGATCGCGCCATGGATGTCGCGCCGGATGCAACCGTTCGCGTCGCGTCCGATCGCCGGCGCACTCGTGCTGACGGTCGACGGCGTCGCGATGACACTCCTGTGCGTCGCGGCCGCCGCGATGCTCGCGGCGGGCACGTACAACCCGTTCATCTACTTTCGCTTCTGATGACGCCCGCCGCGGACGACACGACCCCGTCGGTGGAAAAAATCGAAGCGCCCTCGCCAAAGCGGTGGCGCGAGATCGTCGCGTCGATCGCATTCGTCGTCGCCATTACGGCAATCGGCATCGCCGCGTTCGTACCGGGGCATCGGACGGCGCTCGCCAACGAGAACCGCGCAACGGCGCCGTGGCCGACGCAGGTGTCGGCCGGGTTCCCGCGCGCGTTCGAGCGGGCATTCGCCGATCGGTTCGGCGCGCGCGGGGAACTGCTGCGGCTGCACAACCATCTGCTCGTTCGCGTTTTCGACGTGTCGCCCGCACGAGACGTGCTGCTCGGACGCGACGGCTGGCTCTACTTCAAAGGCGAGGAGGGCACGTCGTTCGATCGCTACTTCCGCGGCACGCTGCCGTTCGGTGATGCCGACATCGCGCGCATCGTCGCGGAGCTTTCGCGTCGCCACGCGTGGCTCGCCGCGCACGGCATCGCCTACGTCGTCACGATCGCGCCCGAAAAGGCGACGATCTATCCCGAGCACCTGCCGGGCTGGGCCACCCGCATCGTCCCGCGCGCGCCGCTCGATCGCCTGAGCGATGCGCTTCACGCGGCCGGCGTACCGTACGTCGACCTCCGCAAACCGCTGCGCGAGGCGAAGGCGCGCGAGCGGGTCTACTACATGACCGACTCGCACTGGAACTACCTCGGCGCGCGCGCGGCGTATGGCGCGATCATGAGCGCGATCGCCCGGTCGCTCGCACCGGCGCCCGTCGCGATCGCGACGGTCGACCTGCCGCCCTACGTGCGCGACCTGGACGTCTACGCGGGCGATCTCGCGCGCATGACGGGCGACACCGGGCACTTCAGCGAAGCGGACATCGCGCCCCTCGGCAAGGTGCTCGCGTCGCGCGGATCGCGCTGCGCGCGACGCGTCGACTCGGGCGACGAGCCCGAGGTCGAGCGCTACGCGTGCGATCGTCCGGGACGCCTTCCCGCGCTGCTCGCGTACCGCGATTCGATGGCGATCCCGCTCATTCCGATGCTGTCGGAGAATTTCACCCGCAGCGTCTACGTCTCGTCGCACCGTCTCGACCCGGCGCAGGTGCTGCGCGAGCGGCCCACCGTCGTCATCGACGAGATGGTCGAGCGCTCGATGCTCGCGCCGGTCGCGACGCCGATGCCGTAGATCGGGGCCGCGACTTAGGTTCGGCCCTTGCGCAACTCGTCCTCGAGCCCGAGTTCCTGGATCTTGCGGGTGAGCGTGTTGCGTCCCCAGCCGAGGCGCGCCGCCGCGTCCATTCGATGTCCCGCAGTGAAGGCGAGCGCGCGACGGATCAGTGCCCGCTCGAAATCGTGCTGCAGCCGATCCCCCACGGCGCGCTCGCCCTCGGCGAGCGCTTGCGCAACCTCTCGGTCGAGCGCCTCGAGCCATTGCGTCGCGCGCCGCGCGGCGCCTTGCATCGTGCGCACTTCGGTGGGTAGGTCGCCGACGTCGATGCGCTGCGCGGGCGCCATCACGGTGAGCCAGTGACAGATGTTCTCGAGCTGCCGCACGTTGCCGGGGAAGGGAAACGCGCCGAGTGCGACGAGCGCGTCGTCCGACAGCGTCTTCGGCTCGACGGCGAGCGCCTGCGCGCTCTTCTGCAGGAAATGCCGCGCCAGCGGTGCGATGTCCTCCGCGCGCTCGCGCAGCGGCGGCAGGCGCAGCCGCACGACGTTCAGCCGATGCAGCAGATCCTCGCGAAAGAGTCCCTGCCGTGCCCGCTCGTCGAGATCGCGGTGCGTCGCCGCGATGATGCGCACGCTCGCGCGCTGCACGGCGTGTCCGCCGACGCGGTAGTACTCGCCGTCGGCGAGCACGCGCAGCAACCGCACCTGCAGCTCGAGCGGCATGTCGCCGATTTCATCCAGGAAGAGCGTGCCACCTTCGGCCTGCTCGAAGCGGCCGCGCCGCGACGCCTGCGCGCCGGTGAACGCGCCGCGCTCGTGGCCGAAGAGCTCCGATTCGAGGAGATCCTTGGGAATCGCCGCGGTGTTGATCGCGACGAACGGTCCCGCGGCACGCGGGCTGTGCCGATGCAACGCGCGCGCGACGAGCTCCTTCCCGGTGCCCGATTCGCCGGTGATGAGCACGGTCGCCGTCGACGTCGACAGACGGCCGATCGCCCGAAACACTTCCTGCATTGCCGGCGCATGACCGAGCATGCCCGGCGGCTCGGCGGCGAAGCCGGGGGCGCTCGCCGGCTGCCGTGCTTCCTCGGCGGCGCGGCGGATGAGCGCGAGCGCGTGCTCGACGTCGAACGGCTTCGCAAGATATTCGAACGCGCCGCCGCGAAACGCGGCGACTGCGCTATCGAGATCCGAATACGCCGTCATCACGATGATCGGCACGCCGGGATCGCGCTCCTTCACCTCGCCGAGCAGCGTGAGGCCGGATTCGCCGGGCATCCGCACGTCGCAGACGAGCACGCCCGGCGTCGCCATCGCGAGCGCCTGCCGCACTTCGTACACCGACGAGAACATGCGATGCGGAATGCCGTCCCGCGCGAGCGCCTTCTCGAGCACCCAGCGGATCGAGCGATCGTCGTCGACGACCCAGACCCCATCCTGCACCACTGCGGCCGGCGTGCCGGCGTGTGCCAACGACGTCGCGTTCATGATCGTTCTCCTGCCCCGCGCGTTTGCGGGAGGAACACGGTGAAGACGGTGCGGCCCGGCGCGCTCGTCCATTCGATGGCGCCGCCGTGCCCGGCGATCAGCGTCTGCGCGATCGTGAGGCCGAGGCCGCTGCCGCCCTCCCGGCCCGACACGAGCGGATAGAAGATGCGCTCGCGGATCGCCTCGGCGATGCCCGGCCCGTTGTCCTCGATGCCGATCGCGAGCGCGAGGCGATGCCGGCGCTTGGCGAGCGTGACGTTGCGTGCGACACGCGTGACCAGGCGCACCTGCGGTGCCGGCGTCGTCGACGACGCCAGGGCCTGCGCGGCGTTGCGCGCGATGTTGAGCAGCGCCTGCAGCAACTGCTCGGGATCGGCGTCGAGCTCGGGGAGGCTCGCGTCGAAATCGCACGCGACGGGAACGCGTGGAAATTCCGCCTGCACGACGCCCTTCACGCGCACGAGCACCTCGTGCACGTTGACGCGACGATACGCGGGCGCGCGGTGCGGGCCAAGCAGGCGATCGACGAGCGCGCGCAGCCGATCCGCCTCGGTGATGATCACCTGCGTGTATTCGGCGAGCGCCGGCCGCGCGAGCTCGCCCTCGAGAAGCTGCGCCGCGCCGCGAATGCCGCCGAGCGGGTTCTTGATCTCGTGCGCGAGGCTTCGCATGAGCTCGCGATTGGCCTGCTGCTGCTCGCGCACCCGCTCGTCGCGCAGTGCGCGTAGCTGCCGGTCGAGCGGACGCAGCTCGAGCAGGACGTGCGCGCCGTCGTCGAGCGGCGACGCTGTGCACGCGACGTGCAGCACGCGGCCGGCGCCGGTGAGCGCGAGCTCCTGCTCGCCACACGACGCGGCGGTCTCCGCTGCGCGCGCGACGATCGCTTCGAGCGACGCGCACGCGTCGAACACGTCGGCGAGACGGCGCCCGACGAGCGCACGCCGCGACAGCGCGAACAGATGTTCGGCCGCGGTGTTCGCGTAGACGACGCGGCGTGCGGCGTCCTGTACGACGACGGCCGTCGCGAGTGCGTCGAGCGCCTGCTCGTAGAGCGCGGGAAGGCCGCGCGAAGCGGCGCCGATCGGCGTCAGTGCGGCGCGCATGCCGAGCGCGCCGGCGCGCGTTCAGCGCGTCGTCGCCAGCTCCTTGCGCAGCGCGTCGACGTTGCGCTCGTGCACCTGCACCGACTGCCGCAACCGCGCGATGCGCTGACGATATTTTTCGGCGTCGTTCTGCTCCGCGGCGAGCGGAGGTGGCGCGCCGTTGCCGTACGCCTGCCGCGCCTCGTCGAGCAGCTTTTCCTCGCTCGCGAGCTCGTCGGCCAGCACCTTCCTACGCATCTCGTCGCGGCTCTTCTGCGTCGCGGGCTCGACGCGAGGAAACGACGACGGCGTGGACGACGGCTTGCCGCCGTTCGAAGGCCGCGCCGCTTCCTCGGCGATGTCGCACGAGAGCTTGCGCCAACCCTTCTCCGGCGCGACGTTCGTGTAATGGATCGTGCCGCCCGCGTCGATGTACTTGCAGATCGCCGCGTGCGCGCGCGGCGCGATCGCGAGCCACGCGACGGCGACGACGAGAACGGGGACTCCACGAGCGGGCGGCGATTCACGGCGG
>DASTGT010000003.1:0-3729 GCA_035718935.1 Casimicrobiaceae bacterium | reverse complement strand
GCGAGGCTGTTCAGCGATCGCGCCGTCCCTTCACGGTCACCCAATTCGCGATAGATCGCGAGGCTTTCCTCCAAGAGCTCGCATGCGCGCGAAGGCTCGCCCATCGGGTGCGCCGTCAACCCGAGCCCATGCAACGCGCCGGCCATGCCCGACCTGTCGCGAAGCTCCCGGCAGATCGAGAGGCTTTCGTCGTAGAGTCCACGAGCCGCTTCGTCGTCGCCCTCGTGGCTATGCAGGTTGCCGAGCGAACGAAGCGCGTTCGCGATGTGCCCGCGGTCACCGAACGCGCGAAAGATGGCGAGGCTTTCCTCGTTCAGGCTGCGCGCCGACACGTAGTCGCCCTGCATCATCGCGAGGCTCGCGAGGTGGATCAACGATACGGCGACGCCCCAGCGATCGCCCTGCTCGCGGTCGATCGCGAGGCTTTCCTCGTGGAGCGTGCGCGCCGCTCGATAGTCGCCCTGCTCGTAAGCCAACAGGCCCTGGTTGTTGAGGACCGCGCCGATGCCCTTCCGGTCACCGAGTTGCCGCCGGATCGCCAGGCAACCTGCGTAGGACGCCTTTGCGGCCCCGTAGTCGCCCTGCTTCCAGGCCAGTATGCCGGCCCAGTTGAGCGCCTTGGCGCGCGTGACAGCGTCGACACCGGGCGTCACCTCGAGAAGCTTCGACAACCATCCGCGGCCCTCGGCGAGATAGCCGCGAACCAGCCAGAATCGCGAGAGAGCGCTCGCAAGCCGCAACCCGGCTTCGGGGTCGCCGCCGGACCCCATCGAATGGGCCAAAGCGGCGCGCATGTTGTCGTGCTCGGTCTCCAGCCGATCCAGCCACTTGCGCTGGTCGCTTCCCGTCAATTGCGGCTCGGCCGCCTCGGCGAGTGCGAAGAAATGCGTGAGGTGCCGGGCATGCCAACGCTCCTCGTCGGGATGCATCCGCGACTGCTCCGTTGCGTACGCGTGCACGGTATCGAGCAGCCGATAGCGGGTTGCGGCAACACGCTGCTCCGGAACGAGCAGGCTCTTGTCGACGAGCGACGTGAGAAGATCGAGCATGCCTTCGGCGGCGACATCATCCCCGGCGCATACCTGCTCCGCGGCCTCGAGCGTGAAGCCGCCGGCGAAGACCGACGTCGCACGGAACAACGTCTTTTCGGTGTCGCTCAGCAGCTCGTAGCTCCAGTCGATCGCGGCGCGCAGCGTCTGCTGGCGCGGAGGGAGCGTGCGCGCCCCGCCCGTCAGAAGCATGAATCGCTGGTCGAGTCGCTGGTCGATGTCCTCCACTGACATCGAGCGCACGCGTGCCGCGGCGAGCTCGATGGCGAGCGCGATGCCGTCGAGACGCCGGCAGATGTCGGCGATCACCGCGATATTTCGGTCACCGACGGTGAACTGGTGGAGCTTCACGCGTTCGCTGAACAGCCGCACGGACTCGCTATCCATGGCGCCTTGCAGCGTGCCGCCGCGTTGGGCGTCCGGGACGGACAGCGGGGGCACCCGATAGACGACCTCACCCGGTACGCCAAGCGGCTCGCGGCTGGTGACGACGATCGTTACGCCTGCGCACCGCCGCAGCACCGCGTCGGCCAATTGCGCGCAAGGCGCGAGCAGGTGCTCGGCATTGTCGAGCATCAGGAGCAGACGCATCGGGCGCAGGTGCTCGGTGAGCGTCTGCAGCATCGGCTTGCCGGGCTGCTCCTTCAATCCGAGCGCCGTGATCGCCGCCTGGGAGACGAGATCCGGATCCCGCAACGCGGCGAGCTCGACGAGCCATGCGCCATCGCCGTAGCCATGGACGGCGCGCTCGGCGACGCGCAGCGCGAGTCGCGTCTTGCCGACGCCGCCGGTGCCCGCGAGCGTCAGCAGGCGGCTCGTCGATAGCAGCCGCTCGAGTTCGGCGAGCTCCCGCTCCCGGCCGACGAACGACGTGAGCGGTTCCGGCAGATTCGTGCGTGGATGTGCTTCTGCAACCGACGCCGTCCCCTCCGGCAGTCGCGTGACAGGACCGACGAAGCGATAGCCGCGCCCGGCCAGAGTCTCGACCCAGTCTTCGCCGCCCGATACCTGCGCGAGCGCGTGCCGGATCGACGAGATCTGCACCGCGACATTGCCTTCCTCGACGACGAGGCCGGGCCATGCCGCTTCGATGATCCGCGTCTTCGAGACGAACTGTGGCGCCGATTCCACGAGCGCCGTCAGCACCGCAACCGCCCGCTTGCCGAGCGCGATCGGCGCCCCGTCGCGGACGACCAGGCACGTCTGCGTATCGAGCACGAGCGGCCCGACCTGGTAGGTCTCGGTCATGCGTCGCCTTCCGGCTACGGAAAACGAGTCCGGCGTCGACGTTCCGAGCGATGCCGAGCGCGCATCGTCCGAAACGACGCCAAGTCAAGTTTAAGAAAAATTTTAGGCAATTCTCAAGACGTCGAGAACGGTCCGGCGGAAGCTGTCACTCGCGACTGTGGCGTTCCACAGCTTTGGGAGCCTTCCATGACACCGAACAGGATAGTCGATCCATCGACGAAGCGCGGCTTCGTGACAGGGGTGAGCGGCATCGGCCTGGTCCTCGCCTTGATCGTCATCGGCTACGGCATTGCCAAGCCGCCGGAGCACTCGTCGCCATCGTCGGGCGCAGCAGGGCTCGCTGCACCGTCGGCGACGACATCGAGTCCGGCGCGAAATGCAGGCGCCATGGCATGGACGTCCGCGGCGGGCGCGTTGGGCGCCATGCCATTCGATCGGCCGACTGCCGGGATCGATGCCGCACGGGAGTGTGCGCCCCCAGCGGGCATCAGCGACGCGTGCATCTTCAACTGACCGGACGAGCGCTGCCGATACGGCGGCCGACCGATCTCCTCCGACCCGCGTCGCCGTCGCATCGCGACGCGGGCTTTTTTTGTCAGCGCGAACGCGCGGCGCGTCCCCGACCGGGCGCCGTTCGCCGTCGCGCATCGCGCAGGATCTCCCGCGCCGCATTGCGTCCCGGTATCCCGGTAACCCCGCCACCCGGGTGTGCGCCCGAGCCGCAGAGGTAAAGCCCGTCGATCGGCATCCGGTAGTCGGCGTTGCCGAGCACCGGCCGCGCCGAGAAGAGCTGGTCGAGCGCGAGCGCGCCGTGAAAGATGTCGCCCCCGGTCAGGCCGAACTCGCGCTCGAGATCGAGCGGCGACAGCACGCGCCGGCCGAGCACGCTGCGCGCGAAGTTCGGCGCAACCGCATCGACGGTTGCGATCATCAGGTCGGCGACTTCCTCGCGATGGTCGTCCCAGGTGTGACCCGGCAGCACGTCGCCGATGCGCGGATGCGCATGCTGGCAGAAGAGGCTTGCCACGTGCATGCCGGGCGGCGCGAGCGAGTCGTCGAGCACCGACGCAATCAGCATCTCGACGATCGGCGCGCGCGACCAGCCGAGCGTCTTCGCATCGAAATACGCGCGCTCCATGTACGCAAGCGACGGCGCGACGACGATGCCGCTGCCGTGGTGCTGCTCGACTCGCTTACCGGGCAAGCACGCGAAGTGCGGCAACTCGCCAAGCGCGACGTTCATCCGGAACGTGCCGGAGCCGCAGCGATAGCCGTCGATCCGCGTGCGAAAGTCGTCGTCGAGATGCTCGCGCGCGACGAGATCGGTAAAGAGCAACTTCGGATTGACGTTCGCGACGATGCGCGACGCTTTGACCTTCTCGCCGCTTTCGAGCATGACCGCAGTCGCGCGGCCGCGCTCGATCTCGACGCG
>DASTGT010000002.1:0-19059 GCA_035718935.1 Casimicrobiaceae bacterium | reverse complement strand
GCGAGCGGCGGCTTCGAGATGAAGTCGTGCGCGCGGTGCATGCCCCGCTTCGACGGCGACTTCTTGTTCTGCTGGACTGCCATCAGGTTCTCCTTGTCATGGTGCTGTCGCAGGCTTCGTCCGGATGACGGGGCGCGAACGGCAGCGCGAGTACGAGCTCGTCCTCGACGAGCGCGAGCGGATCGAGCGGCGCTGCGGCGAGCACGACTTCGAGGCTGCTGTCGGCGTCGAGCGCCGCGAGCTCGGCGTCGTCGCGCGCGAGCAGCACCTCGGTCGTCACGTCGACAAGCCATGCGAAATCGTCGAGACAGCGCTGGCACTCGAGCATGACGCTGCCGCAAAGGACGATGCGCAACGCGGGTCGTCCCGCCGGATCGCTCGTGCCTTCGATCCGCCACGCGACCGAGCCCGGACCGGTCAGCTGGTCGGCGATTCGCGACAGCGCATGCGGGTCGACGCTACCCTCGATGACATTGCGCTCGCGCGCAAGACGGATCGCGTCGAATCTCTGCGCGGAACCCTTGCGCACCATGCCGCCTGCCCCAGAACCTTACGCCGCCTCGCAAACGCGCTCGCAGGATCGAAGCCGCGCCAGACGAAAAACGTGAAATGATACTGCGTACGCGGATCGCTGTCAAAATTGCGAGCAAAAACAATGGAGAACCGACCGATCGTCCTCGGCTCGACGTCACGCTACCGCAAGGCGCTGCTGGCGCGTCTCCGGGTGCCGTTCGAGACGGCCGCACCCAACGTCGACGAGTCGCCGCTCGACGGCGAAGCGCCCGCGGCGACCTGTGAGCGGCTCGCGCTCGCCAAGGCACGCGACGTCGCCGCGCGTTACGAGCACGCGCTCGTCATCGGCAGCGATCAGGTGGCCAATGCTGACGGCGTGGCGATCGGCAAACCGGGAGGTCGCGAGGAAGCGATCGCGCAGCTTGCACGGCTGTCGGGACGCGCGATCGTCTTCCACACCGGCGTTGCGCTCGTCGACGCGGCGAGCGGGCGTTCGCACGTCGCGCGCATCGACGTGACGACGCGCTTTCGCACGCTTTCGCCCACGACGATCGAGGCGTACGTCGATCGCGAGCGGCCGTTCGACTGTGCGGGCTCGATCAAATCCGAGGGCCTCGGCATCGCGCTGGTGGAGGCGATCGTCAACGCCGACCCGACCGCGTTGATCGGATTGCCGCTCATCGCCGTCGTCGACCTGCTGCGCCGGGAAGGCTTCGACGTCGTCACGCACGCCGTGCGAAATCCCGATGCGGAACGTGACGCGCCATGAGCGCGGGCGTGTTGTACCTCGTGCCGAACCTGCTCGGCGCCGTGCCGCCCACGAACGTGCTGCCTGCGCTTACTCTCGACATCGCGCGGCGTCTCACGCATTTCGCCGTCGAGACGCCGAAAGCCGCACGCGCATTCCTGAAATCGCTCGAGGTGACGCATCCGATCGCCAATCTCGAGATCGTGCCGTTGCCCTCGGCCGATGCGGCGAACGCGCGCGATCCCTCGCTCGCCGCCCTCCTCGCGGGACGCGACGTAGGCGTGCTTTCGGATGCAGGTTGTCCGGGCGTCGCGGATCCCGGCGCCTGGCTGGTGCGCGCAGCGCACGAGCACGGGGTGCGGGTGGTGCCGCTCGTCGGACCTTCGGCGATCCTGCTCGCGTTGATGGCCTCGGGCATGAACGGGCAGGCGTTCTGCTTTCACGGCTACCTGCCGGTGAAGCCTGCCGTTCGAGCGGAAACGCTGCGCGCGCTCGAAGCGCAATCGCGTCGCGAGCGGCGCACCGAAATGTTCATCGAAACACCCTACCGCAACGTCGCGCTGCTGCAGGCGATGACCGCGACCCTCGACGGCAAGACGCGCATCTGCGTCGCCGCCGACCTGACGCTCGCGACGGAAACCATCGAGAGCAGGACGACGCGGCAATGGCGCGGCGCGGACGTGGACCGCTTCGACAAGCGCCCGGCGATGTTCCTCCTCACCGCGTGAACCGGGTCGCGAGTCCGACTCGACTTCTTCACACCGTGGCTTCCTCGTCCGGCCCGTTCTTGATGTAGCTCTTCAGCATCCGGTTCTCGAAGCTCTGGTCCTCGTACACGGCTTTGGCGACGTCGTGGAACGACACCACGCCGAGCAGCGTCGTGTCCTCCATGACGGGAACGTAGCGCGCGTGGCGCTCGAGCATCACGCGGCGTAGCTCCATGACGTCGAGATTGGGGACGGCGACGAGAGGGTCGCGGCGGTAGAGATCCTCGACCGCGAGGCCATCGAGCGTACCGCCATGCTGCGCGAGCGCCTGCAGCACCTCGGCGAACGTGAGCATCCCGGCCATCCTCCCGTGCTCCATGACGACCAGTGATCCGATGTCGTGCTCCGCCATCACTTCCACCGCCGCCAGCGCGGGTCGTTCGGGCGGCGTCGTGAACAGGGTATTGCCCTTGATGCGCAGGATCTCGCTCACGAGCATGGGGACCTCCTTACCAACGGCCGGACGAGGGGACGAATGTCGCGGCCAGCGTACTCCGCGCACCACTTCGAGGCAATCGGGCGGTCGGCTCTTGCCGCCGCAGGCCGATCCTCGGATACTTCGCCCTGTCGCCGACCCGAACGGCGAACCCGAAGCGCGAGGCGCGGAGCTCGGCATTCAAGACCGGCAGCGCCACCGTCATCAGACGTCATTTCAAGGAGGAGACTCGATGGACGAGAAGACCCCCGTCCCGGCGGCGTCCACGCCGGTAGCCGAACCCGCACGGCGTCGCCTGTTGAAGACCGCGGCGGTCGCGGCCGGTGGTGCCGCCGTCGTCGGTGCGCCATTCATCCGCAACGCGGAGGCGGCCGAAACCACCGTTTGGAAGATCCAGACGTCGTGGCCTGCCGGAGTCGGCTTGAACACGTTCAAGACCTGGGCGGGCTCCATCAAGGAGAAGACCGGCGGCGAGCTGGAGATCAAGCCGTTCGCCGCGAAGGAAGTCGTCGGCGACTTCGAACTCCTCGACGGCGTGCGCAACGGTGTGCTCGAAGGGATGAACTCCTTCTGCGTGTATTGGGTCGGCAAGATTCCGGCGACTGCGTTCCTGTCGTCGTACCTGATGGGACTGCGCTACCCGCACGAGTGGGACATCTTCTTCTACGGCAAAGGCGGCGTGCAGATGGCGCGCGAGATCTACGCCAAGCAGGGAATGTACTGGGTCGGCCGCGTTCACCACGGGCCGAACATCATCCACTCGAAGAAACCCATCCGGACCGCGGAGGACTTCAAGGGGCTCAAGCTGCGCGTGCCGGGCGGAATGATCGCCGAAGGCTTCGCGGCGATCGGCGCACGGACGACCCTCCTGCCGGGCGGCGAAGTGTTCTCGGCGCTCGAGAAAGGCACGGTCGACGCCGCCGACTACACGGGTCCGGCGGTGAACTGGGACCTGGGCTTCCAGCAGGTCACGAAGTACATCTGGACGGGGCCGGTCGGCCTCGAGTCGATCTATCAGCCGGTCGACCTGATGGACATCGTGATCAACATGAATGTCTGGAACAAGCTGTCGCCGAAGATGAAGCTGTGGTTCGAGAATGAAGTGGAGGCGTACTCCGCACTGCACTTCGGCGCGATCCAGAAGGCCGACATGGAGGCGTGGGGCAAGTTCCTGAAGGCCGGCACGCAGATCAACCGTTTGCCGTTCGAGGATCTCGACAAGTTCCAGCGCATCGCCGTGCCGATCTGGTTCAAGTGGGCGAACAAGGACAAGGACGCCGCCCGTCTGTTCAAGGCCCAGCTCGAGATCATGGAGTCGCCGACCTGCGGCTACGTGACGCCCGATATGTACAAGGGCCTCAAGATCGAGGCCTGATCCGGTCGCGTTCGACCGGATTTTTCCGCGGTACCTGAACGATCTTGCGGCGGCCGAAAAGGTCGCCGCAAGGTTGATGGACGGCTCATGCCCACTTTGACGTTCATCCTTCCGCACTGGCTCTATTGGGCCGGGCTGCTGCTGTTTCCGCTCCTCGCCGCTTACCTCGTTCGGCGCCAACTGCGAACGCCGCCGCATTCGCGGCCCAAGCTCTTCATCGCGTACCTGTTCTGGCTGACCGCGGGCTTCATCGGCATCCACCGTTTCTACCTGCGAAGCGCGGTCGGATTCGCGTTCATCCCGGTCTTCCTCTTCATCATCTTCTGCAACGATCAGTTGCGCGAGGTGCGCGACGACACGTCGCGCACGTATGCGGCATACGAGCAGGCGCAGCACGCTGCCGAAGTCGCCAAGCCCGATACGCCGACGCCGACACCGGAAGCATCGGCGTCGTACAAGCGGGCGCAGGACGATCTTGCGAAGACGAAGAGTGAATTCGACGTCGCCTTGGCCGTGACGAATGCGTGGTACGGCCGCGCGCGATGGGGCGCGATCGTGCTCGCGATCATGCTGCTCGTCGACGCGGTGCTGCTGCCAGGACTCGTGCGCAGGCAGGGTGCGCGCGAGATGGCAGACCCCCACCGGCCGCTGGTGGCGGACGTGGCGCCCGCCACGGTCGCCGAACCGGTGCTGGCGGAGGATCCGACGCTGCACTTCCATACGCGCGTGAGCGACTGGATCGAAGCGATCAACGTTCGCGCCGGCGAATTCGTCGCGTGGTGGTCGCTCATCGCCGTGTTCGTCTATTACTACGAGGTCGTCGCGCGCTACGTCTTCAATTCGCCGACGAACTGGGTGCACGAAAGCATGTTCCTGATGTTCGGCATGCAATACATGCTGTCGGGCGCCTACGCGTACCGCGAGGACCAGCACGTCCGCGTCGACGTCATCTATGCGAAGTTCTCGCCGCGCGGCAAGGCCATCGCGGACATCGTCACGTCGGTGTTCTTCTTCATCTTCATCGGCACGATGTTCGTCACCGGCATCCGGTTCGCCGGCGACGCGATCAGGGCCGGAGAAGTGTCGTTCACCGAATGGGGCATCCAGTACTGGCCGGTCAAGCTGATGATCCCGATCGGCGCCGGGCTGCTGTTGCTGCAGGGACTCGCAAAGCTTCTGAAGGACGTCTTGTTCGTCGCGCGCAGGGGAGCGTAACGCATGGGTCTCGAGATCGGCATCGGCTGGCTGACCATCCTGCTCTTCGGCGGGCTCGCGATGCTGCTCGCGCTCGGGCTGCCGATGGCCTTCTGCACCGGCAGTCTCGCGACGATCTTCCTCTACCTGTTCGGGACGAGCGCCGTGCTGAACATGATGCCGTCGCGGATCTTTCCGTTCATGACGGACTACCAGCTTTCCGCGGTGCCCCTCTTCATCTTCATGGCGGCGGTGCTCGAAAAGGCGGGGATCATCGAGGAGCTCTTCGACGTCATCTACAAGTGGCTCGGCGCACTGAAGGGCGGGCTCGCGTCGGCGACGGTCGTCGCGTGCACGCTCCTCGCCGCGATGGTCGGCGTCGTCGGCGCGACGGAAGTGACGATGGGGATGATCGCGCTCCCTGCGATGCTGCGGCGCAAGTACGATCCGAAGCTCGCCTGCGGCTCGCTGCTCGCCGGCGGCACGCTCGGCATCCTCATCCCGCCCTCGGTGATGGCCATCGTGTACGCCGTCGTCGCGCAGCAATCGCTCGGCGAGCTCCTGATCGGCTCGGTATTCCCGGGGTTGCTGCTGTCCGGGATGTACATCACCTACATCACGATCCGCTGCTACATCAAGCCGTCGCTCGGGCCCGCGCTGCCGCCCGAAGAGCGCGTGAACATGCGCGAGAAGCTGCGGCTGCTCCGTAACACGATCGCCCCGGTGCTGCTGATCATCCTGGTGCTGGGCGTGATTTTCGTCGGCATCGCGACGCCGGTGGAGGCGGCGGGCATCGGCACGTTCGGCGCGCTCGCGGTGTGCGCGCTGCACCGCCGGCTCACGTGGGTCGCGCTCTACGAAGCGGGCATGGCGACGCTGAAGGCGACCGCGATGGTGATGTGGATCTTCTTCGGCGCGACGATGTTCGTCGGCTTCTTCATCATCAAGGGCGGCCAGACGTTCGTCGCCGACCTCATCATCGGCACCGGTCTTCCACCCTACGGCATCCTGCTGCTGATGATGGTCGTGCTGTTCATCCTCGGCATGTTCCTCGACTGGGTCGGCATCATGCTGCTGACCGTGCCGATCTTCCTGCCGATCCTCGTCAGCCTGTCGTTCCCGGGCATCGCCGGCATCGCGGGCGTCGAGCCGAAGGACATTTCGCTGTGGTACGGCGTCATCTTCATGGTGAACATGCAGATGGCGTTCTTGAGTCCGCCGTTCGGCTATTCGCTGTTCTATCTCAAGAGCGTCGCGCCCAAGGAGATTTCGATGGCGATGATCTTCCGTTCGGCAATGCCGTTCATCGGCCTGCAGGCGATCGGCAACCTGCTCTGCATCGTCTTCCCCCAGATCATCCTCTGGCTGCCGAGCGTGCTCTACCAGGGCACCAAGTAACTCCCGCCCTCCGACACGTGTCTGACACTCCTCTGACACGTGTCAGACACGTGTCAGAGGTGGCGTTACACCGGCCGGCGCTCGCGCAGCGCCTCGGCCAGCGTGCCCGCGTCGACGTATTCGAGCTCGCCGCCGACCGGCACGCCGCGCGCGAGCCGCGTGACGCGCAGGTTGCGTGCGGAGAGCAGCTCGCCGAGGTAGTGCGCGGTCGCCTCGCCCTCGTTGGTGAAGTTGGTCGCGAGGATCACCTCGCGCACGACGCCGTCGGTCGCGCGCTTCAGCAGCCGCTCCAGACGGATCTCGCGCGGGCCGATGCCGTCGAGCGGCGACAGCCGGCCCATCAGCACGTAGTAGAGCCCGCGGTAGGCGTTCGTCTGCTCGACCATCAGGAGGTCGGCCGGCGTTTCGACGACGCAAAGCTGCGCGGCGTCGCGCTTCCCCGACGCGCAGAGCGTGCACAGCGTCGCTTCGGTGAACGTGTTGCAGCGTTCGCAGTGGCGCACGATCCGAGTGGCATCGACCAGTGCGCGTGCGAGCCGCGCCGCGCCGTCGCGATCGTGCTGCAGCAGATGCAGCGCCATCCGCTGTGCCGCCTTCGGGCCGACGCCCGGCAGGCAGCGAAGCGCCTGCGCGAGCTCGGCGAGGCTGCCGAGGGTCTCGGAAGAGGCGTTGCTCATCGCCGTTGCGGCCCGCTCGAGCGCCACGCCGTCGACTCGGTTCAAAACGGCAGCTTGAATCCTGGCGGCATCGGCATGCCGGCCGTGAGGCTGCCGAGCTTTTCCTGCGACGTCGCCTCGGCCTTGCGCAGGCCGTCGTTGAAGGCGGCCGCGACGAGGTCTTCCAGCATGTCGCGATCCTCGCCGAGCAGCGACGGATCGATCGATACGCGCTTCACGTCGTGGCGGCACGTCATCACGACCTTGACGAGGCCGGCGCCCGACTGCCCTTCCACCTCGGTACGGGCCAGTTCCTCCTGCGCGCGCTGCATCGTTTCCTGCATCTGCTGCGCCTGCTTCATCAGCCCGGCGAGCTGGTTCTTGTTCATCATGGCGTGTCCTGCCTCATGGAGTGCTTCGCGTCGTTCGCGGAGCTTTCGATCGTTTCCGGACGCACGGTGGCGCCGAAGCGGTTGACGAGATCGCGGACGAACGGCTCGTTTCGAAACGCGGCCTCGGCCTGCGCGCGTGCCTGCTCGCGATCGCGACGCGTGATGGCTGCGAGCGATCCTTCGCCCTCGCCGATCTCGAACGCGAGCAGCAACTTGCGTCCCGTGGCCGCCTCGATCGCCGCCTTGAGCTTGTCCGCGTAGACCTTGTCCGCAAGATGCTTCTGCGAAGCGGGAATCGCAAGGGTGAGCGCATTGCCGCGCAGCGATTTCCACTCCGATTGCGCACCGAGCTGCGCGGCCATGCCGATCAACTTGAGACTGGCGACGAACGACGGCCAGTCCGCCGCGTCCTCGGGCACCGCGAGTCGTCGTGTGTCGGAGGTCGCTGAACCGTGCAACGCGTCGGATCCCGCGGCACCGGGCGTTTGCGAAGCGAGGCCGGGGCGCGATCGCTCCGAAGTCGCCGGGGATGGACCCTCGCGCGCCGCGATCGCCGGCCGAAGCGCACGCACGTTCGCATCGACCTCCTTCGGCGTGGGCGAAGAAGCGTGACGCGTCTCAGGCGCACCGCCACGCGGGAGCGCCGGCGCGTGCTCGGCATCGGCGGGCGCGAAGGCAAGCATGCGCAGCAGCGTCATCGAGAATCCGATCGCCTCGTCCGGGGCGAGCGCCATATCGCTGCGTCCCTGCACCGCGATCTGATAGGCGAGCTGAACGCTTTCCGGCGACATCCGCGACGCATACGCCGCAACCTGCTCGGCGTCGTCGGCGGCGGGCGCATCGGGTACGACTTGCGCGATCGCGATGCGATGAAAGAGCGACGCGAGCTCGTCGAGCGCCGGCGCGAACGCCTGCCCCGACGCGGCGAGACCGTCGACTTCGGCGAGCAACGACTTGCCGTCGTTGGCGAGCAGCGCGTCCACGATCCGATAGACGTAGCCACGATCGACGACACCGAGCATCGCGCGCACCGACGCCTCGCGCACCTCGCCCCCGCCGAACGCGATCGCCTGGTCGAGCAACGACAACGCGTCGCGAAGCGATCCGTGCGCCGCCGCCGCGACGAGCGCGAGCGCCGGGTCCTCGAACCCGATCGATTCGGCCTGCAGGATCTGCGCAAGCCGATCGGCGATCTGCGCACGCGGCAGCGGTGTCAGGTTGAGCTGCAGGCAGCGTGACAGCACGGTGACCGGGATCTTCTGCGGATCGGTCGTTGCGAGCACGAACTTGACGTGTGCGGGCGGCTCCTCGAGCGTCTTCAGCATCGAGTTGAACGCGCCTTTCGACAGCATGTGGACCTCGTCGATCAAGTACACCTTGTAACGCCCGACGGTCGGCGCATAGCGCGCGTTGTCGAGGATCTCGCGCATGTTGTCGACGCCGGTGTTCGACGCGGCGTCGAGCTCGAGCAGGTCGACGAACCGTCCCGCGTCGATGTCGCGACACGCGGCGCATTGCCCGCACGGCGTCGCCGACACGCCGCTCTCGCAATTGAGGCTCTTCGCGAGAATCCGTGCGATCGTGGTCTTGCCGACGCCGCGCGTGCCGGTGAGCAGATAAGCGTGGTGCAGCTGCCCGCGCGTCAGCGCATTGGTGAGCGCGGTCACGACGTGCGACTGCCCGACGAGCTCGCCGAACGCGCGAGGCCGCCATTTGCGTGCGAGTACCAGATAACTCATGGCGGGCTTCGAGTCGTGGGCCGGAGCGAGGGTCTATTGGCCGTCAGCCCGCGAGCAACGAAGTATCAGCGTGATCTGGCGAGCAAAGAGAAGGGTGGCGAGCCGTTCCCCCGGCACTTGCAGTGAGTCGCTGTGGCTGCTTCCTTCCGGACCTGACCAGGTTCACGACGCTGCAATGCGGGGCGACCCGCCGTTGATCGGTGCGCGATGCGCGTGCCGCCATTATATCGGCCCGGCGCGATGCACGCCCGCCGAACGGTCGAAAAGTCGAGTGTGAACGGCACGATGGCCCGGCCGAGCGGCGCATACCGGGCGCGAGGCGTCGTTATAATGATCCGCGTCGCAGGAAAGACGTCATCGCGTCTTGCGACCCGAGTGGAGTGTCTCGCAGCCCACGGCAAGGCTGCGATCAATGCAGGGCGGCACGAAGATCGCCGCAGAAGCTTTCGGACGCGCTCCGGCAGCGGAGCGAAGGAGAGTCATGCGCGGTCGAGCGTTCGTCGATGCTGTTGCACCCCTGTGCCGCCGATATCTCGTCGCCGCGGCGGCGATCGCACTCCTCGGATTCGTCGGCTGCGAGCAGACGCTCGTCGCGCCGCCGCGTCCGCCGACATTGCCGCCCGGTCTCAACGTCGTCGTGACCCCGGGCCCGTCCACCTGGTTCGTGGCGCCCAACGGCCAGGTCACCGGATTCGATCACGATCTCCTGACGCGCTTCGCCCGCGAGCGCGGCGTGCCGCTGCACGTGTCGTTCGCCCAGGGTGCTGCGTCACTGCTCGCCAAGATCCGCAACGGCGAGGCGCAACTCGCCGCAGGTGCCCTGTTCGGTGCGGCGGGCGACGATGCTCGCAACGCGCTGACGTGGACGCGCGGCTTTCACGCCGTCGAGCCTGTCCTGATCTACAACGTCGACGGCTTTCGTCCGCAGCGCTTCGCGGATCTCGACAAGGCGATCGTCGCCTATCCCGCGCATACCGGCATCGCCGCGGAGCTCGCGGCAGTGCGCGCCGCGCATCCCGGCGTCCATTGGCAAGCGATCGATGTGGCGTCGGCAGACGCCCTGATCGCACAAGTTTCGGACGGCACGCTGAGCTATGCCGTCGTCGCGTCGACCGATGCCGCGATGGCACGCAATATTTATCTGGACTTCGACGTCGCGTTTCCCGCGGGTGCCGAGCGCGAGTTCGCCTGGGCGATCGCGCCGAACTATCCGGAGCTGCGTAACGCGCTCGACGCTTTCCTCGGGCGCGCGCGCAAGGACGGGACGCTCGATCGGCTCACCGAGCGTTACTTCGGCGAGCCGCAGCCGGTCGAGCGCATCGACGCGGGTGTGTTCCAGGAGCGCGTGCGCAAGGCACTGCCGGAATGGCGCAAGACTTTCCTCGAGGCGCAGGCGAAAAGCGGCGTGGAATGGCGGCTGCTCGCCGCGATCGCGTACCAGGAATCGCAATGGGATCCCGACGCGACGAGCGAAACGGGCGTGCGTGGCCTGATGCAGTTGACCGAGGACACCGCACGACATCTCGGCGTCGCGGACCGACTCGACCCGCGCGCCGCGGCGATCGGCGCCGCGCGCTATCTCGCGGACCTCAAGCGCAAGATCCCCGGGCGGATCGCCGAGCCGGATCGCACGTGGCTCGCGCTCGCCGCCTTCAACATCGGCATCGGGCATCTCGAAGACGCGCGCATCCTCGCGCAGCGCCAGAAGCTCAACCCGGACCTCTGGAGCGATGTGCGCAAGGTGTTGCCGCTGCTCGCCGAGCCGGACTATTACATGACGCTCAAGAACGGTTACGCGCGAGGCGGCATGCCGGTGGCGTTCGTCGGCCGCGTGCGCGGTTATTACGACATCCTCTTGCGCACCGAGGCGGCGGCCCAGCCGCAGCTTCGCGCGCAGCTCGCCGAGCGCTGAAGCGTCGGCCGCGCGCAACACCGCGCGCGCCCCGGCCGCTTTCTTCGCTCGTCTGCGCGAAACGTCGCCGACGTTCGCCTACCATGTCGGGCATGATGCGCCTGCCCCTCCGGTTTCTCGTCACTTTCGTCGTCGCGGCTGCCCTCGCGACAGTCGTGCACGCGAAGAGCAGCGTTCGCCTGGAAGCGCTGACGTCGCCCGAAGTGCAGGCGTTGGTGCGCGACGGCCACACGACGGTGCTCGTTCCGATCGGCGGCACCGAGCAGAACGGTCCGCACATGGTGCTCGGCAAGCACAACGTGCGCGTCGACGCGTTGTGCGAGCGCATCGCGCAGGCGCTCGGCAATGCCCTCGTCGCGCCGGTGATCGCGTACGTGCCCGAGGGCAACGTATCGCCGCCGTCGTCGCACATGCGCTTCGCGGGCACGATCTCGATCACCGCCCGAACGTTCGAACGCCTTCTCGAGGATGCCGCCCGCAGCCTTCGGGCGAGCGGATTTCGCGACATCGTGTTCGTAGGTGACCATGGCGGGTATCAGCGCAACGAGCAGGCGGTCGCCGCGCGGCTCGATCGCGAATGGGCGAAGACGCCCGTTCGCGCGCATGCGCTCGTCGAGTACTACGCAGCCGTCGAAACGGAGTATCCTGCCGCCCTCGCCGCGCGCGGCTACTCGAAAGCCGAGATCGGCACGCACGCAGGGCTCGCCGATACCTCGCTGTCGCTCGCCGTCGATCCCGCGCTCGTTCGTCGTGACGAGCTCGCATCCGGGCGCGAGGTCGATGCGGCGCACGGCGTGTATGGCGATCCGCACCGTTCGAGCGCGGAACTCGGCGCGATCGGCGTCGAGGCGATCGTCGCGCGCTCGGTCGCGGCGATCCGCCGCGCCACGCAACGCTGAATTCTCCTTTTCCCACCGTCCCCGCCTCTACGTGAAGCCGAAGAATCTCCTTGCCGCAACCGCGATGTCGCTCGCTCTCGTGCAACCGTGCACCGCGCAGCAGACCACCGTGCCGTCCCCGATCGTCACGATCCCCGGCATGCCGCCGGTCGTCGATCCCACGAATCTCTACAGCGAAACGACGCCCGACCACATGAGCCCCGCCGCGCGCGAGGCATTGCCGCGCGTGTACGTGCCGAACATCCAGTCGGACGACGTGTACGTGATCGATCCCGCAACCTACAAGGTCGTCAGCCGCTTCCGCGTCGGCATCAATCCGCAGCACGTCGTGCCGTCGTGGGATCTGTCGACGCTATGGGTCGCGAACAACGCGGAGAACACGACGAAAGGCAGCCTGACGCCGATCGATCCGAAAACCGGCAAGCCCGGCAAGCCGATCGCGGTCGACGACCCGTACAACATGTATTTCACGCCCGATGGACGCTCCGCGATCATCGTCGCAGAAGCGCTGAAGCGCCTCGACTTCCGCGATCCCAAGACGATGGAGTTGCAGAGTTCGCTCGACGTGCCGCAGTGCGGCGGGATCAATCACGCGGACTTCTCGATCGACGGTCGCTACGCGATCTTCACGTGCGAATTCGCGAAGGGCCTCGCCAAGATCGACTTCGTCGACCGCAAGGTGCTGGGGTACCTGACGCTGTCGAAGGGCGGCATGCCGCAGGACGTTCGCATCAGTCCCGACGGAAAGCTGTTCTACGTCGCCGACATGATGGCCGACGGCGTGTTCGTCGTCGACGGCGAGACGTTCAGGGAAATCGGCTTCATCGCGACCGGAAAGGGCACGCACGGACTGTATCCGAGCCGCGACGGCCGCAAGCTGTACGTCGCCAACCGCGGCTCGAACAAGATCCACGGACCCGCGCACGGCAACGGAAGCGTTTCGGTGATCGACTTCGCCACGCGCAAGGTCGAAGCGAACTGGCCGATTCCCGGCGGCGGCAGCCCCGACATGGGCAACGTCAGCGCCGACGGCAAGCAGTTGTGGCTATCGGGGCGCTACGACAACGTCGTCTACGTCTTCGACACGTCGAATGGCGAGGTACGCAAGATTCCGGTGGGCAAGGAGCCGCACGGGCTCGCCGTGTGGCCGCAGCCGGGCCGCTATTCGATCGGGCATACCGGCAACATGCGCTAGACGGATCGGTCGGCGGTCAAATCGGCGGCGCGACGCGGAATTGCCGCCTTCCGGTCTCACGCTGTTCGGGTGATCGCTTCCTGGCCGTTCATGTACGGCCGAAGCGCCGCAGGAACCTCGATGGAGCCGTCGGCGCGCTGGTAGTTCTCCATCACGGCAACGAGGGTGCGTCCGATCGCGAGGCCGGAGCCGTTCAGCGTGTGCACCGGCTCGACCTTGCCCTGCTCGTTGCGAAAGCGCGCCTGCATCCGCCGCGCCTGGAACGCCTCGCAGTTCGAGCACGACGAGATCTCGCGATACGCGTTCTGTCCGGGAAGCCACACCTCGATGTCGTAGGTCTTCGCCGCGGCGAAGCCCATGTCGCCGGTGCACAGCGTGACGACGCGATACGGCAGATCGAGCTTCTGCAGGATCACCTCGGCGTGGCCCGTCAACTCCTCGAGCGCCGCGTACGATTCTTCCGGACGGACGATCTGAACGAGCTCGACCTTGTCGAACTGGTGCTGCCGGATCATGCCGCGCGTGTCCTTGCCGTAGCTGCCCGCTTCCGAGCGGAAGCACGGCGTATGTGCAGTAAGGCGTAGCGGCAGCGCGCTCGCCGGCAGGATCTCCTCGCGCACCGAGTTGGTGAGCGTGATCTCGGAGGTCGAGATGAGGAACTGCGACGACGACGCCTCGTCGTCCGGCGCGCCGCCTTTCGTGACGCCGAACATGTCGGCCTCGAACTTCGGCAGCTGCGCCGTGCCGACGAGCGTCGACGCGTTGACGATGTAAGGCGTGTAGCACTCGGCGTAGCCATGCTCCTGCGTATGCGTGTCGAGCATCAGCTGCGCGAGCGCGCGATGCAGGCGCGCGAGTCCCGTGCGCAGGAACGTGAAGCGCGCACCGGACATCTTCGACGCCGCCGCGAAGTCGAGCATGCCGAGCGCCTCGCCGAGGTCGGTGTGATCCTTCGGCGTGAAGTCGAAGCGGCGCGGTGTCCCCACGTGCCGCACCTCGACGTTGTCGCTCGCATCGCGCCCCACGGGCACCGACGCATCGGGCACGTTCGGCAGGTCGAGCAGGAATTCGCGCAGTGTCGCCTGCACCGCGCCGAGTTCGCGCTCGAGGCCGGCGAGCTCGTCGCCGAGGCCCGCCACCTCGCGGAACAGCGGCTCGGCATCGTCGCCGCGGCGCTTGACGACCCCCACCTCCTTCGAGAGCGCGTTGCGCTTCGCCTGCAGCTCCTGAGTACGCGTCTGAATACGCTTGCGCTCGTTCTCGAGCGACGTGAAGCGGGCGGTGTCGAGCGCCAGTCCGCGCTTGGCGAGCGCGGCTGCGACGCCGGCCAAATCGTTACGCAGCGCGTTGATGTCGAGCATCGAACGATTCTAGCCGATCAATCTTCCGTCTCCGGTGGCGCCCGCTTGCCGCCGGCGGCCTCGTCGCGCTCTCGCAAATCGCGCAGCTTCTCGCGAATGCGCGCTTCCGCACCCTGCCCGGTCGGCGTGTAGAACGCGACGTCCGGCATGTCGTCGGGCAGGTACCGCTCGCCTGCCGCGTACGCGCCCGCCTCGTCATGCGCGTAGCGATAGCCCTTGCCGTAGCCCAATCCCTTCATGAGCCGCGTCGGGGCATTGCGCAGCCGCATCGGCACCGGGCGCGAGCCGTCGTCGGCGATGAAGCTGCGCGCCGCACCGAACGCCGTATAGGCCGCGTTGCTCTTCGGCGCGCACGCGAGGTACAGCACGCACTGCGCGAGCGCCAGCTCGCCCTCGGGCGAGCCGAGACGCTCGTACGCCGCGACTGCGTCGAGCGCTTGCGCGAGTGCGCGTGGATCGGCGAGGCCGATGTCCTCGCTCGCCATGCGAATCAGCCGTCGGCCCACGTAAAGCGGATCGGCGCCGCCGTCGAGCATTCGGCACATCCAGTACAGCGACGCGTCGGGGTCCGAACCGCGCACCGCCTTGTGCAACGCCGAGATCTGGTCGTAGAAAGCCTCGCCACCTTTGTCGAAGCGGCGGAGACTGCGCGCGATCGTCTCCTCGACGAACACGACGTCGATCGTCGTCTTCGCCGCTTCCGCCGCGGCGACCGCGAGTTGCTCGACGAGATTGATGAGCCGGCGTCCGTCGCCATCGGCGTAGTTGACGAGCGCATTACGCGCCGCATCGTCGACGATCACGTTCGGCATTGCGATTCGCGCCGCGCGGTCCAGCAGTTGCGCCAGCTCGTCCGGCGTCAGCGGATGGAGCACGTAGACCGCCGCGCGCGACAAGAGCGCGCTGTTGACCTCGAACGACGGATTCTCGGTCGTCGCACCGATGAACGTGAGGACGCCGCGCTCGACGAACGGCAGGAAGGCATCCTGCTGCGCCTTGTTGAACCGATGGACTTCGTCGACGAAGAGGATCGTGCCGCGGCCGTACTGCTCGCGCGTGGCCTCGGCGCGCGCCACCGCGTCGCGAATGTCCTTGACGCCAGCGAGGACCGCGGAGATCGCGATGAACTCGGCGTTGAACGCGTCCGCCATCAGGCGCGCGAGCGTCGTCTTGCCGACGCCGGGCGGTCCCCAGAGGATCATCGAATGCGGCTTGCCCGACGCGAACGCGACCGCGAGCGGCTTGCCGGTCGCGAGCAGGTGTCGCTGGCCGATGACGTCATCGACGGTCTTCGGCCGCAGACGCTCCGCGAGAGGCGTCAGCGACGCGTGTTCATCGCGGGCGAAGAGGTCGGCGGCCATGGAAAGCGGGATAAGGGATAGGGTAAACCGGTGCCCGTTTCGCGGTGTGCCCTATCGCATATCCCCCGTGCCGAACTGCGCGACCCCTATTCGAGCCGTCACTGCCCCACCACGTCGGCCCCCTTCGGCGGCGTGAACTGGAACAGATTCGTCGCGAGCTTCGGGTTGCGCTCGACGTCGCTGAACGTGAGATCGGTCGTCTGCCCGAACGCGTCGGACAGGATCATCTTCTTCGGCAGCCCCTTGGCGAACCCGATGCGAATTTTCTTGAACTGCGAATCGCTTGCCCGCGGAAGCGCGTCGACGAACTCGAGCCCCTGGTCACTGCCGCTCGCCGTCAGCGTAAAGTTCTTCTCGAGCGCGTTGTCGCCCGCGAGCAGCGCCGCGGGCGTCGCGCCGAGCGCAGCGTCGAGCTTGCGCACGATCACCTGATTGAGGTCGCGGTCGTAGACGTACACCTTCTCGCCGTCCCCGACGATCAACTGGTCGAACGGCTTTGCATACGTCCACCGAAACTTACCCGGACGTTCGAACGCGAACGTGCCGGAGCTCGTCTGCGTCGTGCGTCCGTCGCGGTTGGTCACGACCTGCGCGAAGTTGCCCTGCGCCGTCTTCGTGCCTTCGAGGAAGGCGTGCAGCTCGTCGAGCCCGGAGGCCGACGCAGTGCCGCCCAAAGTCAACGCGAACACGCCGACGCCGAGGCGGCGCGCGAGGCGCCGCAATCGCTCATTCATACCGGCTCCCCTGCTCGGTCCCGGGTATGTTGGCGTAGCAGTTGCCACGCCCGTCCAGGACGACGTAGGTGTGAGTGAGGCCGCCCCAGTCGCGTTCCGTGCCGTGCAGCCGGTACTGATGAAAGTAGATGCGCCACGAACCGAGGGAATGCTCGGGCACCACGTCGCAGCCGCTGACGAAGGTCGAGGGGCCGCAAAAGCCGTCGGGGAGCAGCGAGCGCGCGCGCTCGATCACCTGCGCCTGCGTGAGCTCGGGCGCGCCTTGCATGCGGTCGCGCGGGCAGTAGCGCGCGCCTTCGCGATAGACCTCGACGGGCCCGGCGTGCGCGAGGGTCGAGACGGTACCGAGAACGAAGGCGAGGCAGCGCAGACGGTGCACGGAGCACGTTCCCAAAGGAACTGTTGGCGCTATTTTGCCTCGGCGGGGACCAGCACCTCGCGATTGCCGTTCGTTTGCATCGCCGACACGAGACCCGCGCGCTCCATCTGCTCGATGAGCCGCGCCGCGCGGTTGTAGCCGATGCGAAGGTGCCGCTGCACGAGCGAGATCGACGGCCGGCGCGTCTTCAGCACCACCTGCACCGCCTGGTCGTACATCGGATCGGATTCGGCATCCGCGCCGTCCCCGGCCGGCGCATCCTCGCCGTCGGCCGATGCGCCGCCGCCTTCGAGAATGCCCTGGACGTATTGCGGCTCGCCCTGCGCCTTCAGGTGCTCGACGACGCGATGCACCTCGGCGTCGGAAACGAACGCGCCGTGCACGCGCTGCGGATGCCCGGTGCCCGGCGGCAGGTACAACATGTCGCCCTGGCCGAGCAGCGCTTCTGCGCCCATCTGATCGAGAATCGTGCGCGAGTCGACCTTGCTCGCGACCTGGAAGCCGATCCGCGACGGAATGTTGGCCTTGATGAGGCCGGTGATCACGTCGACCGACGGTCGCTGCGTCGCGAGGATCAGATGAATGCCCGCGGCGCGCGCCTTCTGCGCGATGCGCGCGATCAACTCCTCGATCTTCTTGCCCGTCACCATCATGAGGTCGGCGAGCTCGTCGACGACGACGACGATGAGCGGCATCTCGTCGAGCAGTTCCGGCGACTCCGGCGTGAGCGAGAACGGATGCGTGAGCGGCTTTCCCGCCTTCTTCCCATCGGCCACTTTCTGGTTGTAGCCCGCGAGATTGCGCACGCCGAGTTGCGACATCAGCTTGTAGCGGCGCTCCATCTCCCCGACGCACCAGTTCAACGCGTTCGGCGCGAGCTTCATGTCGGTGACGACCGGCGCGAGCAGGTGCGGAATGCCCTCGTACACCGAGAGCTCGAGCATCTTCGGGTCGATGAAGATGAGGCGCACGTGCCGCGGCTCGGCCTTGTAGAGCAGCGACAGGATCATCGCGTTGACGGCGACCGACTTGCCCGAGCCGGTCGTGCCGGCGACGAGCAGGTGGGGCATTCGCGCGAGATCGGCCACCACCGGCTTGCCCGCGATGTCCTTGCCGAGCGCGAGCGTGAGCATCCCCGGGGCGTCGTTGTACGTCGTCGACGCGAGCAGCTCGACGAGCTTCACGATCTGCCGCCGCGGATTCGGCAGCTCGAGCGCCATGCACGACTTGCCGGGGATCGTCTCGACGACGCGGATCGACACCACCGACAGCGCGCGTGCGAGATCCTTCACGAGATTGACGATCTGCGCACCCTTGACGCCGACGGCAGGCTCGATCTCGTAGCGCGTGATCACCGGTCCGGGATACGCGGCGAGGACCTTCGCGGCGACGCCGAAATCGGCGAGCTTGCGTTCGATGAGCCGCGACGTGAAATCCAGCGTCTCGGCACTGACCGCCTCGGTCGCCGCGGGCGCTTCCTCGAGCAGCGACAGCGGCGGCAGCGGCGAATCGGGCATTTCGGTGAAAAGCGGCCGTTGCTTCTCGCGCGTGACGCGTTCGGATCGTTGCACGGCGACCACCGGGGGGACGACGACGATCGGGTCGTGCTGCGCCGAATCCTCGCGCAGATGGAAAAGCGCCTCGGCGCGCTCGGCCGCATGCTGCGCGCCGATCTGCCGATCGAGCGCGGCTTCGCGTCGTGCCCGGAATCGCACGAACAGCGCCTCGACCGCTGCACCGATCCGCTCCATGACGCGCAGCCACGAGATGCCGAACAAAAGCGACATGCCGACCGCGAAGAACGCGAGCAGCAGGAGCGTCGCGCCGTTGAAGCCGACGCCGCGCGCAAGCGCTTCGCCGAGCGCATCGCCGAGCGCGCCACCGGGCGCGAGCGGCAACGACGCCGGCAGCCGCCACATTCGGATCGCTTCGAGCGACGCGCTCGACAGCAGCACGAGTACGAAGCCGAGGGCCGCGAGCACGAGCGGATGCTCGTGCTC
>DASTGT010000001.1:0-49405 GCA_035718935.1 Casimicrobiaceae bacterium | reverse complement strand
CTAGGAACTTCCCATGAAAATCACGATGATCGGCACGGGCTACGTCGGCCTGGTGACCGGCACCTGTCTCGCCGAAGTCGGCAACGACGTGCTCTGCCTGGACGTCGATGCGCGGAAGATCGACTTGCTCGAAAGCGGCGTCGTGCCGATTCACGAGCCGGGCCTCGAGCCGATGATTCGCCGCAACGTCGCCGCCGGCCGCCTGCGCTTCACGACCGATGTCGACGCAGCGGTCGCGCACGCGAACCTGCAGTTCATCGCGGTCGGCACGCCGCCCGACGACGACGGCAGTGCCGACATGCAATACGTGCTGCAGGCGGCGCGCAATATCGGCCGGCGCATGACGCAATGGACGCTCGTCGTCGACAAGTCGACCGTTCCCGTGGGCACGGCCGACCGCGTGCGCGAGACGATCGCCGAGGAACTCGGTGCGCGCGGCGTCGACGTTCCTTATGCGGTCGCATCGAACCCGGAATTTCTGAAGGAGGGCGCCGCGATCGAGGATTTCATGAAGCCCGATCGGATCGTGATCGGCGCCGACGACGAGCGCGCCATCGCGTTGCTGCGCGCGATCTACGCCCCGTTCCAGCGCAATCGCGAGCGGCTGCTCGTCATGGACGTGCGGTCGGCGGAACTTACGAAGTACGCGGCCAACGCGATGCTCGCCACGCGCATCTCGTTCATGAACGAGCTCGCGAACCTCGCCGAGAAGCTCGACGCCGACATCGAGCACGTACGCCAGGGCATCGGCGCCGATCCGCGCATCGGCTGGCACTTCCTGTACCCGGGCGTCGGCTACGGCGGCAGCTGCTTTCCAAAGGACGTGAAGGCGTTGCGACATTCGGCCGAGCGCGCCGGCGCACCGTTACGCGTACTGACCGCCGTCGAAACCGCCAACGACGCGCAAAAGCGCGTGCTCGTCGACAAGATCGTCGCGCGCTTCGGGCGCGATCTCGAAGGCCGGCGCTTCGCGTTGTGGGGGCTCGCGTTCAAGCCCAACACCGACGACATGCGCGAGGCGCCGTCGCGTGTCGTCATCGCGGCGCTCGCCGAGCTCGGGGCGACGGTCGTGGCCTACGATCCGGTCGCGATGGACGAGGCGAAGCGCGTGCTCGGCGATACGCCGCGCCTCGCATTCGCCGCGAATCCGATCGATGCGTGCGAGCGTGCCGATGCGCTCGTCGTCGTGACCGAGTGGAAGGAATTCCGCAGTCCCGACTTCGACGAGATGAAGCGGCGGATGAAGCGGGCACTGATCTTCGACGGTCGCAATCTCTACGAGCCCGACATCGTGCGCGGCGCCGGCTTCGAGCACGTGTCGATCGGGCGGCGATGAGCGCGGCGCGCGAGGCCAAAGGCCGAGCGGAGGCCCGCAGGGCCCAACGACGCGCGAGTCGCGGGAGACCGACGCGCCGACCGAGCACCGGCACCGAAAGTCCAAGGAGGTCAATGCGTTGAACCTGGCTCCGCGAAACGGACGCACGCGCGGCGCGGCTCATGAGGGCGCGGCGCGTTTTTCGGCGTGGCGCGACCGCATCGGGCAGAGCGACGTGCTGATCGTCGGCGACGTGATGCTCGATCGCTACTGGTTCGGCGACGTCGAGCGCATCTCGCCGGAAGCGCCGGTGCCCGTCGTGAAGATCGCCCGCGCCGAAGAGCGGCCGGGCGGCGCGGCCAACGTGGCGCGTAACGTGGCCGCGCTCGGGGCCCGCGCGAAGCTGCTGTCCGCCACCGGGCGAGACGAGGCGGGCGACGCCTTGGAGCGCCTGCTCGACGTCGATCGAATCGAGTCGACGTTCCTGCGCGACGACGCGCTCAGGACGACGGTGAAGCTGCGGGTCATCGGACGGCAGCAGCAACTGTTGCGGATCGACTTCGAAACGGCGCCTTCGCACGAGCTGCTCGCCGCGCATCTTGCGCATTTCGATGCGCTGCTCGCGACGTCGAATGCACTGGTGCTGTCCGACTACGGCAAAGGCGGCCTCGCGCACATTGCGACGATGATCGAGCGCGCTCGCAACGCCGGCAAGCCCGTGCTCGTCGATCCGAAGGGCGACGACTGGGAGCGCTATCGTGGCGCGACCCTCATCACGCCGAACCGCAGCGAGTTCCGGCAGATCGCCGGCCGCGCGCGCGACGAGGAGGATCTCGCGCGCCGCGCGCAGGCGCTGCGCCGCGATCTGCAGATCGACGCGCTGCTCCTGACGCGCTCCGAGGAAGGCATGTCGCTGTACTCGGACGCGGGAGCGCTGACGATTCCCGCGCAGGCGCGCGAGGTGTTCGACGTCTCGGGCGCCGGCGACACGGTGATCGCAGTGCTCGGCACGTTGCTCGCGGCCGGCGCACCCGTCGCCGATGCGATGGCGATCGCGAACGAGGCGGCAGGGGTGGTCGTGGGCAAGCTCGGCACGGCGGTCGCCGAGCCCGACGAATTGCGTTGATGGCGAAAGCGAAGACCGTCTACGCGTGCACCGAGTGCGGGGGCCAGGCACCGAAATGGCAGGGCCAGTGCCCGTCATGCGGCGCCTGGAACACGCTGGTCGAGACGGCACCGCCGGTTCCTGCGGCGCGCTTCGAGAACGTCGCGGGGACGCGAAGCAGCAGCGTCACGCCGCTCGCGTCGGTAACGCCGCGCGCGTCGTCGCGCATCCCGACGGGACTCGACGAATTCGACCGCGTCCTGGGCGGCGGGCTGGTGGCAGGCGGCGTGATCCTGCTCGGCGGCGACCCGGGCATCGGCAAATCGACGCTGCTGCTGCAGGCCTGCGCCGCGCTCGGCGCGCTGCATCGAACGTTGTATGTCACCGGTGAGGAATCGACCGAGCAGGTCGCGCTACGCGCGCAGCGACTCGGACTCGTCAACGCGCCCGTCGAGTTGCTCGCGGAGGTGCAACTGGAGGCGATCGTCGCCGCGATCGATGCGACGGCGCCGGAAGTCGTCGTCGTCGATTCGATCCAGACGACGTACACCGAGACGCTCACCTCCGCACCGGGCAGCGTGGCGCAGGTGCGCGAATGCGCCGCGCAGCTGACACGCCTCGCGAAGCAGCGCGGTGTCGTCGTGATCTTCGTCGGGCACGTGACGAAGGAGGGTGCCATCGCCGGTCCGCGCGTGCTCGAGCACATCGTCGATACGGTGCTCTACTTCGAAGGCGACGCGCATTCGAGCTTCCGCCTGGTGCGCGCGATCAAGAACCGCTTCGGCGCAGCGAACGAGCTCGGCGTGTTCGCGATGACCGAACGCGGCCTGCGTGGCGTCGCCAATCCATCGGCGCTCTTTCTCGCGCAGCACGCCGAAGCGGTCGCCGGTTCGGCGATCGTCGCGACGCTCGAAGGCTCGCGACCGCTCCTCGTGGAGGTGCAGGCGCTCGTCGATCCGGTGCAAGGAGGTACGCCCAGACGTCTCGCCGTCGGCCTCGACGCGCAGCGCCTCGCGTTGCTCCTCGCCGTCCTCCATCGTCATGGCGGCGTCGAGACCGGCGGCTTCGACGTTTTCGTCAATGCCGTCGGCGGCGTGCGCATCCTCGAGCCCGCGGCCGACCTCGCCGTAATGCTCGCGGTCTGTTCATCCATCAGGAACAAGCCGTTGCCACGCAAAGCTCTGATCTTTGGTGAAATAGGGCTGGCCGGAGAAGTGCGGCCGGTCCAGCGCGGGCAGGAGCGGATTCGGGAGGCCGCCAAGCTCGGCTTCGACACCTTCCTTATACCGAACGCGAACAAACCCAAGCAAAAGCTTGAAAATACAACGATCGTCGGGATCGATCGCGTCGACGAGGCGATCGCGTGGCTGCGCGACTGAGGTGGTTGGCCGCTAAGATTGCGGGCGCGCAACGACGATCGTCTCGCGCACGTGCCGCCGGTACTGGTCGGCCATCGCGAGATACGCCGCCTCGAGCGCGCGCGTCGTGCGCGCCGTATCGAAAAGCGGACTCTCGCGACCCGCGCCGGCGAGATGCAGGCGCAGCCGCGTGCGCGCGTCGGCGTCGCGCGCGAGCGCGACGATCTTCGCCACGTATCCCTTCACGTCGTCGCAGATCAGTTCCGGCAATCCGACCGCGGTGAGAAGGCTCGCGGCGACACGCGATGCAAACGTCTCGCCGCGCAGGGTGACGAGTGGGCACCCCGCCCACAACGCGTCGCTCGCCGTGGTGTGCGCGTTGTACGGCCACGTGTCGATGAACAGGTCGGCGGCACGATAGAGCGCGAGGTAGTCGGCGTTCGGCCGGGCGGGCGTGAACACGAGCCGCCGCGCATCGAGGCCGCGGCGGACCATCTCGCGTCGCAGGTTGCTGGTCCAGCGCTCTTCGCCCGGCCGCGACAGCAGCCACAGCACGGCCTCCGGCACGGCCGCGAGAATTTGCATCCACGCATCGAATACCTCCGGATTGAACTTGTAGCCGGCGTTGAAGCAGCACAGCACGATGGCATTGCTGCGCGGCAGGCCGACGTCGGCGCGCGACGGTGACGGCGCGATCGGGCGGTCTCGATCGTTGACCTGGTAGCTGTGCGGAAGCAGCGCCAGCGTCTCCGCATAGTCACCCGCGTGTTCGGGCGGCGTGACGATCGGATCGCCGATGAGGTAATCCGCGAGATTGCCGCCGAGCGTTCCGGGATAGCCGAGGTAGTGCACCTGGATCGGCGCGGGGCGCAAGGCGAGCACCGACGGCATCGCATTCTCGGTGTGCCCCTTCAAGTCGACGAGGATGTCGATGGCGTCGTTGCGAATCGAAGTGGCCAGGCGCAACGGCGCCCAGCCAGCCGCGTCGACGAACCGGTCGAAGCCGTGCGCGAGCCGCGCGCGCATCGCGCTGCGGTCGTCGGGCCCCGTCGAGTACCCGATGACCTCGAAGCGATCGCGATCGTGCTGCTCGAAGAGCCCGGCGGCGAGAAAGGCGGTCGCGTGCGTGTGGAAGTCCGACGACAGGTAGCCGATGCGCAGCCGGCCGCTGTTCAGCATCGTCGCCGCTGCGGCGGGCGCCGGCGGCGAAATCGACGCGCACCACGCCTCGGCGCATAGGCGCTGCTCGGCGCGCGTCGACGGCTGCGAGAGCAGCACGAACGGCGAGAGCATCGGCACGCGTTGCGCGACCGCGGCGTGCAACTGCGTGCGCAGCTTCTCGAGATCGTGCCAGTCACCGAGTCGCTGCCGCAGGAACACGAGTTGCGACAGCGCCGCGCCGTGCCCGGGATCGAGGCGGGCGACGTGCGCGTATTCCTGCATCGCGCGGTCGAGCTCGTTCTCGACCTCGTGCAGCGACGCGAGCTGGAAATGCAGGGCCGCCGAATCCGGCGTGCGCGCGAGCGCGGCGTCGAGCGTCGCACGCGCTTTCTTGCGCATGCCGGCGGTCATCTCGAGTTGCGCCTTGAAGCCGGCGTACGCCACCTCGCCCGGGGCGAGCGACGTCGCGCGCGATGCAGCGTCGAGCGCTTCCAGCAGGCGTCCCTGCGGCTCGAGCGCGAGCGCGAGGTTGTGCCAAGCGGCCGGGTATTTGTCGTCGAGCGCGACGGCGCTACGCGCCGAACTTTCCGCGTCGCGCGCGCGCCCGAGTGCGAGCTCTGCCGCGGCGAGATTGGCGAGGATGTGTTGCGAGCGCGGCTCGAGCTTCGCCGCCTCTTTGAGCGCGTTCACCGCCGCTTCCTGTCGGCCCGCGGACTCGAGCACGAGCGCGAGGTTCGACCACGCTTCCGACGAGCCCGGCTCGAGCTTCAGCGACGCGCGAATCCGCTCTGCGGCTTCCGGCAGCTTCCCCGCCTGGTACAGCACGACGCCCGAGTAGTGCAACGCGGGCGCGAACGAAGGATTCGCGGCGAGCACCGCGTCGTAGCGCAGGAAAGCCTCGCGCAGCTTGCCTTGCTGATGAAGCCGGTAAGCGCGCTCGAACTCGTTGGCGATGCTCATTGCGTGACGGCGCATCCGCGGAAACCGCGCGAGATTACCACTCGCCGCGAGCGCGCTCCGCAACCGCGCGCACGCGCTGTACGGCATGCGGCTACGGCGGCCCCCTGTCGTCCATTTCCTACAGCGATTGCGGTCGCACGGCGACAGGATGGCGTAGCGCATATCGCTAGAGTCGTGGGCGGCACAACGCGAAGGAGCCCCGCCATGATGGAAACGACGAACGAGCGTGGAATGAACGCGCTCGAGCTTTTGAAGCATGACCATGACGAAGTCGACGAGATGTTCAAGCAGTTCGAGGAGATCAAGGACAACGGCGACGACGCGGAGAAGGAGCAGCTGGTCGCGCAGATTTGCGATGCGCTGACGATCCACGCTCAAATCGAGGAAGCGATCTTTTATCCGGCCGCCCGCCGCGCGCTGCAGGACAAGGGACAGGATCTGCTGGACGAGGCAGCGGTCGAGCACCAGACACTGAAGGACATCATCGGCCGGCTCGAGATGGCGCCGACGAGCGACCCGCTGTACGACGCCGGCGTGAAGGTGCTGTCCGAGTACGTGAAGCACCACGTGAAGGAAGAGGAGAACGAGCTGTTCCCGAAAGTTCGCCAGGCGAATCTCGATCTGCGGGCCATAGGCCAGCAGCTCGCGCAACGCAAGCAGGAGCTGGAATCGCAGGAGGGACGCTCGTCGTCGCAGGAACAGGAAGATCGCGGCATGCAGCGCGGACAGGGGAGGGCGTCGCGCAGCGAGCGGAACACGCAGCAGGGCATGTCCCGCTCGCGCAGCACCCACTGACGCGAAGCGCACGCTCAGGCGTGAAGCGGCGTGCGTTCCTTCGGGGCCGCCGCCGCGCGCGCCGATTGGCGCGCAAGCACCAGCAACACGAGCAACAACGCATACGCGCCGCTCCAGCAGGCCGCGGCGAGGACGAGCGGGCCGGTATCCGCCGCGTAGCCTGCGAGCCCGCGCGACAGCGTTGCGATCCCGAGGAGCACCGTGCCCGCCAAGGCGAGGTGGCTCGCCGGCGGCGTGCGGCGCAGCGTCAGCAAATGCGTCATCGCCATCACGTTGAGCGTCAGCGTGCCGAGGCTTCCGACCGTGATGACGTGGATCGCCACCGTTTCCTGAACGCGCGCCATGGTCCCGACGTGCGCGAGACCGAACAACACGAGGCCGAGCGCGAGCCACGCGTAACCCGCGCCGAGGCAAAGCAGGTCCCAGCGCGTCCACACGCGCCATAGCCGCCATCGCAGGAGTCGAACGGCGGCGAGCACGCCGGCGAGCGCGAGCGACACGCCGGCGATCCAGCGCACCGCCTCCCAGCTCGAAGCGCCTTCGACGACCAGCGCGAGCACGGCGAGCCCCATGGTTACGACGAGTGCTCCTTCGATTCGTGGTTGGACGCGCGCATCGAGGTTGCCGCCCTGGCGATACACCTGGCCTGCGACGGTGGGGGCGATCAGCCGGCCGCCCATGAACAGCAGCAGCGTGGCGAACAGCGCGACGCCGACGTCGACGATCGTGCGCGACGCGTCGCCTTGCAACGCAAGCGTAACGGTGAGCGCAACGGCGCTCGCGCAGATCGCGAGCAATGCTGCGGGCAATGCCTGGTTGCGCCATTTCTTGGCGCTCGCTACGAGCCGTGGCGCGATGCGCCACGCAAGCAGCGCTGGGAAGAGGACGTTCGTCGCGATCGCCGCCGCGCTTTCCGGCGCTGACACGAAGGCGACGCGCGCGAGGAGCCAGGTGCCGACCAGCAACGCGAGGTCGCGGCGCGTTCGGGGGCCGAGCTGATTGCCGGCGACGACGGCCAGCGCGAAGCCGAACAACATCTCGTGTGCATGGCGTGCCGGCGACGCGAGTCCTGGCGCAATCGAAATCACGCCGAGCATCGACGCGATCGATGCGGGAACGACGACGATCGCGTAGAGCGTCGCGGCGGGGAAGAACCAACGGTGTCCCGGAACGCGTCGCGCCGGTGGCCGTGCTCGAGTCAACTGCCGTTTCGTCTCGATCGCCTGCACCCGCCGAGACGTTCAGTACCGATACGCCGCGGCGACGCCCGAGTCCGACGGCATCCGCGCAGAGGGCACCACGATGACTTCACCGCCGGTGCGCAGCACCTGCTCGCCGACATCGTCGAGCACGTCGGCGCCGGCAGGGTCCGCACGCGGGTCGATCGCAAGTGTGCCGGTCGCCGGGTCGACCGTTCCGGCGACGCGGCGGTCGGCATCGATCAGCAGCGTACCCACACGCCCCTGATGCGCGGCACGAACGACGTCGGCGAGATCGAGCGAACCCGCGTGGCGTGCCGTCGCGGCGTGGATCGCGTCGAGCACCGCTGCGAGGCGAGCAACGTATGACGGCAGAATCGCCTGCCACGCACGCTCGCGCAATTCGGTTTCGGACACATCGTTCGGATTGACGTCGAGCGTGACGTCGAGGAGTCGCGGGTTCGTCGTCACCGTGCGGAAGGCGTGACGGTTCTCCGGGAGCGTCGCGAGCAGCAGCGGCAGGCCGGACGGCTGCGAGTAGTGCTCGATCACGGCGCGATCGACAGCACGAAAAAAGCGCTCCGTCTCGTTCTCGCGAAAGTGTCGCTCGCCGCCCGTGCCGTGACGCGTCGTCCCTTCCGCGGTAGTCGCGCCATAGATGCGCGTTGCGCGTTCGAGTTTGTTCCCTTCGGGTCCGACGTCGTTCGCCGCAGGTATGACGCCTGACACGTCGATCTCGGCGAGCTCGTCGCGATTGCCTTCGAACAGGCGTGCCTGTGCGCGGCTCAGCGCCAGGATCTGGTATCGATCGGCGGACTGCTGGATGCGCAGCAGCGGCTTGGTATGGAAGCTGTCGGCGACGATTGCCAGCTCGGGCACGCTTCGCTGCAGCCGATAGATGCGCGTGTCATCCGGATTGCTAAGCACCGCAAGGCCCTGCAGCGCGTGGTTCCAGAACGCCCGATCCCCGGCGAGCGCATCGAGCGGCTCGAGCAGAGGAGCGACGTCGCGCGGCCGGTGGCCTTGCTGTTGCAGCGACGTCTCGAGCGACTTCACCAGGTTGCGGAAGCGGATGACGTCCTGCTGGTTGTCGGGATGCGTCGCATGCGTCGGCTGGTACAACGAGAGGCACGGCGGGGTGTGCGCCGCGAGCAACGCGTGCGGATAGTCGTGATCGAGTTTGTCCATTCTTCCGACGCCTTCATGCCCGTTTGACACCACCTGTCCGCAATCGTCGTGCGCGTCGATCATATCCCGCGCCGCACGGTTGCCTCGGCGTTCAACGCATTTGTCGCGCGGTGACGCGCCTCGGCGAGGGAACCAGTGCCGGGCGCGCGCGTCGACGCTGGAGGCGCGTCGCGTTCGCGGCGCGCACCTTTCCCGGCGCGAGCGTGGGAAACCCGCATAAACCCCATCGGCAGGAGGAACCATGATCGAGCAACGCAACAACACGGGCACGGGCTCGACCACGGGCAGCGGCGCAGCCGCGCCGAGCGATCGACACTCGCTGACGATCGGTCCGGACGGGCCGGTACTGCTGCACGACGTCCACTTCCTCGAGCAGATGGCGCACTTCAACCGAGAGAAGGTGCCCGAGCGCCAGCCGCACGCGAAAGGGAGCGGCGCGTTCGGGCGGTTCGAGACGACGGCAGACGTTGCGCGCTGGACGAAGGCGGCGGTGTTTCGCAAGGGTGTTGCGACCGAGGTGCTCGCGCGATTCTCGACCGTCGCGGGAGAGCAGGGCAGCCCGGACACGTGGCGCGACGTGCGCGGCTTCTCGCTCAAGTTCTACACCGAGGAAGGCAATTACGATCTGGTCGGTAACAACACGCCGATCTTCTTCGTGCGCGATCCGATGAAGTTTCCGCACTTCATCCGCAGCCAGAAGCGTTTGCCCGATTCGGGCCTTCGCGACAACCACATGCAGTGGGACTTCTGGACGGCCAATCCCGAAAGCGCGCACCAGGTGACTTACCTCATGGGCGTGCGCGGTCTGCCACGCACGTGGCGGCACATGAACGGGTACGGGTCGCACACCTATATGTGGGTGAACGCGTCGGGGGAACGGTTCTGGGTGAAGTACCACTTCCATACGCGGCAGGGGATGGCGTTCTTCACGAACGCCGAGGCCGCGCAGATGGCCGGCAAGGACGCCGATTTCCACCGCCGCGACCTGTTCGAAGCCATCGCGCGCGGCGAGCATCCGAGCTGGACGCTGTCGGTCCAGGTGATGCCGTATGCGGACGCGAAGACGTACCGGCTGAACCCGTTCGACCTGACCAAGACGTGGCCGCATGCCGACTATCCGCTCGTCGAGGTCGGCGTGCTGACGCTGAAACGCAACCCCGACAACTTCTTCGCGCAGATCGAGCAGGCGGCCTTCTCCCCGGGCAATACGGTTCCCGGCATCGGCTTGTCGCCCGACAAGATGCTGCTCGGCCGCGCCTTCGCGTACAACGACGCGCAGCGCAACAGGATCGGCACGAACTTCCATCAGATCCCGGTGAACCAGCCGAAGGTGCCCGTCAATACGTACATGTTCGACGGGCAGATGACCTACCAGCACAGCGGAAACGCGCCCGTGTATGCGCCGAACAGCGGCGGGCGCGCGTGGTCGGACCACACCGGACGAATGGCCGAAGGCTGGGAGGCCGATGGCGAAATGGTGCGCGCCGCGTACACGCTTCGCCGCGACGACGACGATTTCACGCAGCCGGGAATCCTCGTCCGCAACGTATTCGACGATGCGCAGCGCGACGCGCTGGTCGACCAGGTGGCGGGCAGCTTGCTTGGCGGCGTTCGCTCGCCGGTGCTCGAACGCGCCTTCGACTACTGGACGAGCATCGATCGCGATATCGGACGGCGCATCGAGGACAAGGTCCGCAGCGACCGTGCCCCGCAACCTGCCGAAGGCATGGGCGAACGCTGAAGCGCCGCCCAAGGATTGAATCCAACGGAGCAGAACCATGAGCATCGACGGAAAGGTGGCGCTCGTCACGGGCGCCGGACAGGGAATTGGTCGGGCGATCGCGCTACGGCTTGCGAGAGATGGTGCCGCCATTGCGATTGTCGATCTCGACGACGCGAAGATGACGGCCGTGGCCCGTGAAGTCGAGGGCGTCGGACGCAAGGCAACGACCTTCCGATGCAACGTCACGCAGCGCGAGCAGGTGTACGCGGCGGTCGATCATGCCGAGCGCGCGCTCGGTGGCTTCGACATCATGGTGAACAACGCGGGCATCGTTCAGGTCGGGCCGTTGACCCAAGCTAGGGCTTCGAGATGCTCGGCGTGTACAGCGCGACGAAGTTCGCCGTGCGCGGCTTGACGCAAGCGGCGGCGAAGGAGCTGGCCCGCGACGGCATCACGGTCAACGCGTACTGTCCGGGCATCGTCGGAACCGACATGTGGGTCGAGATCGACCGGCGATTCGCCGAGCTGACCGGTGCGGAAGTGGGGTCGACGTACAAGAAGTACGTCGAGGGCATCGCACTGGGCCGCGCACAGACACCCGAGGACGTCGCGGGCCTGGTGTCGTTCCTCGCCGGTCCCGACGCGAACTACATCACGGGACAAGCGTTCCTGAGCGACGGCGGATTGGTGTATCGCTGACGAACACCAACGCGCCGCACGGACCCGCCGCCTCGGCGCGGGTCGGCACGATCTTTCGCGCGAGTCGGCTTCAGTCTTCCGGATAAACGAGCGGAACGGCGGCCTCGGGGGTCAGTACCCGGAACGTGAACGTTTCCTGCAGATAGAGCCGCACGTCCCTCGCGTCGTGGTCGAGGTAGCCGATCGACCAGTCCTGCCCAACGACGAGTTCGGCGTCGCCACCGCGAAGGCTCAGCACGACCGCGCCGTTGACGGCGGGCGCCCACACGAGGGGTCCGTCGAGCAACCGCCGCACGTGCTCGAGGATCGGATAGCCGCCCAGTGTGCCGGTCGTGAGGCCGGCGTAGCAGCGCGGACCGAGTGCGATCGCGAACGGCCCGTCGATCCCGCCATGGCGCAGCTTGTTGAGGGCTTCGGCCACCACCGCCGGATAAGCGCCGTAGTCCTCGCGAATGGTGCACCGGCTCCCCGCGCCCGCTTCGGCGAGCCCCTGGATCTGCGCGTCAGCGAAGCCGTGGAACACCGCGTGGTCTTCACTCAATGCCGCAGCGCGTGCGGCGGCGATGAGGGGATCGAGGTCGGGGTTCGGTGCACCGCGGCCGATGGCATCGAGTTCCTCGCGACTCAGCGTGAAGGGCGCGCGCAACTCGACGAGGGGTTGCACCTGCCGAATGCGCGCGAGCACGTGCTCTTCGGGCGCGAGCTTCAGCGGCTTCACGCGGCCGAGGCCGACGGCGGAGACATCCCATCCGAGCGGTCCCTTGAAATCGACCAGCTTGCGAGCGGCGAGCATGGTCTTCAGCGTGCGCGTGGCCTCGGCGTCGATCTCGCGCCACGCGGCGTCGGAGATGGGTGCAAGCTCGCGTCGAAGATCGTTCATCGCGTGGCCTCCGCGCGCAGGCTGCCGATACCCAGCGAACCGTCGCCGATGCCGGGCGCGCGAGCCGTGTCCGTCGACGCGTTCGCGCTGCGGGCATCGAGCTCGTGCTCGCGCTCGATCACCGACTGCTGGGTGAACAGGTAGCCGCGCAGATGCTCGTCGAGCTTCGGGTCGCGCCGCCGCAGCCACTCGAGCAGCATCGCCGCATGCTCCTTTTCCTCGTCGCGATTGTGCGCGAGGATTGCGGCCAGCGAGGCGTCGTTGGTGGCGTCGACCCGCTGGTCGTACCAATCGATCGCTTCGAGTTCCTCCATGATCGAGACGATCGCCCGGTGATGATCGAGCGTCTCGGGCTTCAGCACGTCCAGGCTCTCGTGATATTCAGCGCTCGCACCGGCCATCGAATTTGTCCTTCATGCAGTTGGCGTCAGATGCGAGGACAGTGACTTCCGCCGGAAGTGCGATGCCGCGCGCATCCTCGCGAGAGCCCCGTGTTCGCGCATCGGGTTGCAACATGCATGGATTTCTCTTGATCGAAGTCACTGTAGAAACATTTTCCAAGGGATTGATTACGCACAAAGGCAAGCTCCGACCCATGCGGTCGCCACCACATACCGTTCGATCCCGCGATCGCGTCCTTCGGCCGCACCCAGCGTCGTAGAGGGGCGCCACAATCAAGTCCGCAATCACGCGTTTCCGTTTTCCTTCGCAAAAGACCGTACTGCGTATAATTGTCATTATGTCAAATAGGCCAAGCGACACCAGACATCGAGCCCGCTGTCAGAGGCATCTCATCACCGACTAACGCTCCGTGGAAGGTCTAACAATTCCGCAATTTCGCGTCGAAGCCGAAGGTGTGGCTAACCCGAAACGTGTTTCCGCCGCCAGGGCTCCATCGCCGCGCCATGTCTTCAGCTCAGGAAATCGGCACTAGAAAGGCTTCACCGATGCATCGCTTCGCCTGGTGGCGTGCGATCGTGGCCTGGCTGCTCGTCATCGTCCTCGAAGTCGTGCACGGCATCGCGAGGATGCTGTTCCTTGCGCCACGCATGGGCGACCTGCGCGCTCGCCAGATAGGCGTGGTCCTCGGGTCGGCACTGGTGCTTGCAATCGCGCTCTTGACTGTGCGCTGGATGGGGCAGCCGAGGTCTCCGCGCCTGTACTGGGCGGTGGGCGCTGCGTGGGGCGCCCTCACCGCAGTGTTCGACTTTGCTTTAGGTACGGTGTTGGGTTACTCGACCGAGAGGCTCTGGTCCGATTACGACGTACGCGCCGGCGGCTATCTCGGGCTCGGGCTTGTGTTCATGGTCGCAACGCCGTGGGTTGCTCACCGACTCCGAAGCTAGCCGGGACTTCCGTTGCCAGTGGAACGCTGGCATGGGCTTCGCCGCTGAGCCTCATCGAGCAACCGCGCCACCCCGTCACGCTGGCCGCCCCTCGCGCCGACTGGAGCGTCCGCCGAAAGCGAAGCTAGACGTCGAGCTCGGCGTAGTGCCGGAAGATGCCGTGCTCGCTGTGCGGCACGCGCCGCGGCGATGCGAGGTATGCCGCGACACGCGGCCGCGCCTGGACTCGATCGTGCAGCCGCTCGAGCGCGGCGTAGCGCGAGGAACTGCGTCGCATGGCGTTCGGAAACGCGTAGCGCAATCCCGATATCAGCTGGAACATCGAGAGGTCGGCATACGTGAGCCTGCGACCGACGAGATAGCCGGACCCGCCCGCATTGCGTGCGATCACGCGTTCGAAGTAGCCGAGGAATTTCGGCAAGCGCCGTTTCACGAGGTCCTCGGCGCGTCTTTTCGCCTCCGGACGCTGGTCTTCGTAGTATAGGCTGCTGGCGATGGGGTGGTGGCTGTCGTGAACCTCGGTCACGAGATCGGCGATGGTCAGCTGCAGCTGGTGCGTCCACAGGCGGCCCGGCTCGTCCGCCGGCGCGAGTGCGTGACGCGCGCCGAGATAAAGCAGGATGTTGGCGGTTTGGCCGATGATCTGCCGACCCGCCTTGAGGAACGGAGAAGCGAACGGCGGGCGGCGCACGTCCTCGCCATCGAGCAGCGTCATCATTGCGTCTTCGCCGCCTGGCTGGCGACACATGTCGACGTAGTCTGCGGCCGCTTCCTCGAGCGCGAGCCGCACGAATTCGCCGCGCCCCTGGATACCGCTCCAGTAATAGAGCTCGTAGCGCATGTGACGCTCGTAAGGGTCGTTCTGGCGGTCATTCTAGCCTTGCTCTTTCGCTTGCGACCGTCCGGGCGCACCGCGATCGGCACGTGCGTCATTTCGCGGTCAACAGTTGCTCTTTTGAATCGGCGACCGCGTGCGAATGGGTGAGCAGCCGACCGCTTTCTCGAGCTCGACGAAGCGCCGCACGCTCGACACGCCGACCCGATAGACCCACCTTCCGGAAACTGCAGCGTTCATGCCGGTTCCGGTCAGCGATCGGCGTCCCGGCGCCTGCGTGCGCGGGCCTTGCTCCACGTCGCCCAACCGGTCACGATCGCGCCCAGGACGAAGATCGCGAGCGCCGCCGGCGGGTAGAGCACGACGGCCGCGACGCATGCCACCAGCGTCAGGAGCAGTGGTTGCATCGGCGAGGCGAAAAACGGGAGCGAGCATGCGCGAGGACATCGACATTGCACGGCTGATCCGCAGCATTCCTGACTATCCCAGGCCTGGCGTCGTGTTTCGCGACATCACGACGCTGCTCAAGGACCGCGACGGTTTCCATCACGTCATCGAGACGCTGGCCGCAGGGTACGCGCAAGGAACGATCGACAAGGTGGCGGGCATCGAGTCGCGCGGCTTCATCATCGGCGCCGCCCTCGCCCATCGCATCGAAGCCGGCTTCGTTCCGATTCGCAAGCGTGGCAAGCTTCCGGCGCCAAGCTTCGGACGCGACTACACGCTGGAGTATGGCAGCGACCGCCTCGAGGTGCATTGCGACGCGACGCACGCCGGCGAGGCGATCCTGCTCGTCGACGATCTGATCGCGACCGGCGGCACGGCCGAAGCCGCGCTGAAGCTGATCGAGAGGACCGGCGCGGCGATCATCGGCGCCGCGTTCGTGATCGACCTGCCCGATCTCGGTGGACGCGCGCGCCTCGAGCGCCAGGAATACTCGGTGCGCACGCTCTGCACGTTTTCCGGGCACTAAGCCCGGCTCGGCTCCGCGGGAGCCTCCAGCGCGAACGTCGCGAGCGCCTCGAGGACCGCTGCGTTCTCCCCGGCCGCCTCGGTCACTTCGATCGCGAGACCCGGCGCGGCCCTTCGCGCTTCCTCAAGCCGTTTGGGAAAATCATCGCGTAAGTGCCCGCCTCGACCGAAGAAAAGCGGTACGACTCGCACCTGCCTGGCGCCCTGCCGGTGAACTTCGCGGAACGCCGTTGTCAGGTCCGGTTCGCGGTGCTCGAGAAACGCGAGTACGACCGGGCATTCCGGCGCCCGCGCGGCAACTCGCTCGCGCAAGCGCTCGAACGGCTCGGCCCAGCGCGGATCGCGCGCGCCATGCGCGTACAGGATGATCGCGGTGTACTGGTCGCTTCCCACGTCGCGGCACGCTTTTGCTTCACACGCTCATGCTCGGCGGCAATAAGCCAATGACATCTTATTCCTTCTGTTACCGCGGGCAGCCGGTTAGCGTACTACGCGCATGTACCGCTACGACGCCTTCGATCGTCTTCTCGTCCGCGAGCGAGTCGCGCAGTTCCGCGACCAGACGCGGCGCTTTCTGGCCGGCGAGCTTTCGGAAGACGACTTCCGCCCGTTGCGGCTGCAGAACGGCCTCTACATTCAGAAGCATGCGCCGATGCTGCGGATCTCGATTCCGTACGGGCTCCTCGCGTCGCGGCAACTGCGCGCGCTGGCCTCCATCGCGCGAACGTACGACCGCGGCTACGCGCACTTCACCACGCGACAGAACCTGCAGCTCAACTGGCCACGACTGGAGGACGTTCCGGAGATCCTCGCCGAACTCGCCGACGTCGACATGCACGCGATCCAGACGTCGGGCAACTGCGTGCGCAACATCACGACCGATCATTTTGCCGGCGTCGCGCGCGACGAGATCGACGACCCGCGCCCGTACTGCGAGCTCGTTCGGCAATGGGCGGCGCTGAACCCGGAGTTCGCGTACCTGCCGCGCAAGTTCAAGATTGCCATCGCCGGCGCCGATAACGACCGCGCGGCGCTGCTCATCCACGACATCGCGCTCGCGCTCGTGCGCAACCAAGCGGGCGAAATCGGCTTTCGCGTGGCGGTCGGCGGCGGCCTCGGTCGCACGCCGATCCTCGGCCACGTCATCCGCGAATTCCTCCCGCGCGCCGAGCTTCTGAACTACCTCGACGCGATCCTGCGCACGTACAACCGCTTCGGTCGCCGTGACAACAAGTGGAAGGCGCGCATCAAGATCCTCGTCAAGGAACGCGGCGTCGCGAAATTCGCATGCGAAGTCGAGGACGAGTGGCGGCATTGGGTAGGTGGCGAGGGCACGGTGCCCGACGCGGAGTTCGATCGGCTCGCTGCATTTTTCACCGGTCCCGCCTATGCGAAGCTCGCGGCGGATGACGCGGGCTATCGCGCCGCGCTCGCCGACAATCGGGCTTTCGAACGCTGGGTCGGGCGCAACGTCGATCCGCACAAGGTTGCGGGTTACGCGATCGTCACGCTGTCGCTGAAGCGCATGGGCGTGCCACCCGGCGACGTGACGTCGGCGCAGATGGATGCGATCGCCGATCTCGCCGATGCGTATTCGTTTGGCGAGATCGGCGTTTCGCACGAGCAGAATCTCGTGCTGCGCGACGTGCCGCAGGCGCGTCTGTTCGACGTGTGGACACGCCTCAAGGCGCTCGGCCTCGCGACGCCGAACATCGGGCTTCTCACCGACATCGTCTGCTGCCCGGGCGGCGACTTCTGCTCGCTCGCCAATGCGAAGTCGATCCCGATCGCCGACGCAATCGCCCGACGCTTCGACGACCTCGACTACCTGCACCACATCGGCGAGCTCGACCTCAACATGTCGGGCTGCATGAACGCCTGCGGCCAGCACCACATCGGGCACATCGGCATCCTCGGCGTCGATAAGAACGGCGCCGAGTTCTACCAGGTGACGATCGGCGGCGCGCAGGGCAACGATGCGGCGCTCGGCAAGGTGATCGGGCCGTCGTTCGCGGCGGCCGAGATGCCCGACGTGATCGAGCGCCTGATCGAAACCTATCTCGAGCTACGGCAGGAGGAGGACGAGCGCTTCGTCGACGTCGTGCGCCGGCTCGGCATCGAACCGTTCAAGGAGCGTGTTTATGGCACAACTCATTCGTCATCGCGCGATCGTCGACGACTCGTGGACGCTGCTGCGCGCACCGGCGCCGGTCGCTGAGCTGCCCGACGGCGTCCCGATCATCGTGCCGCTGGCCGCATGGCAAGCGCAGCGGGCGGTGCTCATCGCAAGGGGCGAGACCGGCGTCTGGCTCGCACCCGACGACGATCCCGCCACGCTCGCCGTCGACATCGAGCGGCTACCGCTGATCGCAATCGATTTTCCCCAGTTCACGGATGGACGCGGCTATTCGCTCGCGCGTCTGTTGCGGCACCGCTACGGTTTTCGCGGCGAGCTTCGCGCGGTCGGCGACGTGCAGCGCGACCAGCTCTACTACCTCGCTCAATGCGGCTTCGATGCGTTCGTCCTTCCCGAGTCGCGCAACGTCGAAGATGCGCTCGCGGGGCTGCGCGACTTCAGCGACGGGTATCAGGCGAGCGTGCAACGCAAGCCGCGCTTCGCGCGGCCGACATCCGTCGAACGGCCAGGCGATTCCGGATCGGCGAATGTCTAGCGGGATCGTCTATCTCGTCGGGGCCGGGCCAGGTGCGCCCGATCTGCTGACGCTGCGCGCGGCCCGGATCCTCGAGCGCGCGGACATCGTGTTTCACGACGCGCTCGTGCACGTGGACACGATCGCGCTCGCGGCACGCGCGAAGATCGTCGCCGTCGGCAAGCGTTGCGCTGCCACGAGAGCCGCAGGGCCGTCCCAAGGCTCGAATTGCGGGCACCATGGTTCCACGGCACAAGGATTCATCAACGCGCAACTCATCGACGCGGCCAAGCGCTACGACGTCGTCGTCCGCCTCAAAGGCGGCGATCCGATGCTGTTCGGCCGAGCCCAGGATGAGATCGCCGCGCTCGAAGCGGCAGGCATCGCGTACGAAATCGTGCCCGGCATCACGGCCGCGCTTGCGGCGTCGGCCCAGATCGGCACGTCGCTGACGCAGCGCGGCCGCGTGCGAACGTTCACGCTCGCGACACCGCGCAGCGGCGACGGCGAATCCGAGAGTCATTGGGCGGACGCTTTTGCCGACGTCGATGCCGGGGCGCTTTACATGGGGCTTGCGCGCCGCAGCGACGTGGCCGAGCATTTGATCGCCGCAGGCAAGCCGGCCTCGACGCCGGTCGCGATCGTCATCGACGCGTCGCTGCCCACCGCGCGCGTCCATTACACGACGCTCGGCGGCCTCGCGCACTTCGAGGCCGGCGACGTCTTTGGCGCAGCGCTTCTGCTGATCGGTCCGCAGTTTCGCGCTCGCCCGCTTCCTGGATTCCTATCGACGCCCTCCCGCGTGCGGGGTGAGGGTGAGCCCCACGCACGATTCACGGTACGCTGCGAGGAAACACTGGCGCAGGCGGTATGATTCGCGACGGCGGCCGCGCTTTCGCCGCCTCGCGACATGCCCTCGGCGTCACGCCTTCCGCTCTTCGACCTTCCCCCCGACGCGCAATCCGCCTGGCTCGCGGCGCGCCTTGCCCGTCCCGCACCGCGTAGCGCGATCGGCCTCTCCGACGGCTTTCGACTGCCGGGACGCGAAGGCGCGGCGATCCCCGCCGCGGTGCTCGTGCCGCTGGTCAATCGGCCGCACGGCCTGCAGTTGCTGCTGACGCAACGTAGCGAGACGCTGCCGGATCATCCGGGCCAGATCTGCTTTCCGGGCGGACGTCTCGAACCTGCCGACGTCGATCATGCCGCCGCCGCCCTGCGCGAGACGCACGAGGAAATCGGCCTGGCGCAAAATCGCGTGCGCGTGCTCGGCGAGCTTTCCACCTACCAGACGGTGAGCGGCTACGAGGTGCGGCCGATCGTCGGGTGGGTCGAGCCGCCGTTCGAGCTCGCACCCGATCCCATCGAGGTCGCCGACGTATTCGAGGTGCCGCTCGAATTCATCCTCGATCCCGCGAATCATCGACGCAATCACCGGGTGATCGGCGACCTACGCCGCGACTACTGGGCGATCCCGTGGACCACGCGCTATATCTGGGGCGCGACAGCCGCGATGCTCCTGATTCTCCATCGAACGCTGCACGACGAATGACCGTATCGCGACCGCGGCGCTTGCACCCATCCCCTATCCACTTTCCCCTTTCCGATGTTGACGCGCACCGCCCCCCGTACCCGTCACTTCACGAGCCTCTCGCCGCACGGCTTCCATCGCGTCGTGTATTACGAATGGGGTGCGCACGACAACGAGGAGGTGGTCATCTGCGTGCACGGCATCGGCCGCAACGGCCGCGACTTCGACGTGCTCGGTGAAACGCTCGCGTCGACGCACCGCGTGCTCTCGGTCGACATGCCGGGGCGCGGGCAGAGCGAATGGCTGCGCGAGCCGATGGATTACGTCACGCCCGTGTACCTGACGACGCTCACCGCGTTGATTGCGCGAAGCGGCGCAGAGCGCGTGTCGTGGGTCGGCACATCGATGGGAGGCATTCTCGGCATGGTGAGCGCGGCGCAGCCGGAAACGCCGGTGCAGCGGCTCGTCGTCAACGACGTCGGGCCCGTGATCGAGCCCGCCGCGCTGCAACGCATCGCGCAATACTTCGGCACCGACCCGACGTTCGCGTCGTACGACGAGATCGCCGCGTACGTGCGCACGATCTCCGCGCCGTTCGGGCCCCTCACTGACCCCCAGTGGGAGCACGTCGTGCGCACGAACGTCCGCCAGCGAGCCGACGGACGCTGGGTGATCGGCTACGATCCGCGCATCGCGATCCCGTTTCGCGCGCAAACCGGCGCGCCCGACCTGTGGCCGCTGTGGGATGCGATCCGTTGTCCGACACTGGTGCTGCGCGGTGCCGAGTCCGACCTGCTGTCGCACGCGACCGCGCAAGCGATGTCGACGCGCGGCCCGCGTGCGCGCGTGGCGGAAATTCCACACGTCGGGCATGCACCGATGCTCCTTTCGCCCGAGCAGGTCGCGATCGTCGTCGATTTTCTGCGCGAGCCCGTATAATCGACGCGCCTTTTCGAGAACCCTCCGCGTCACGGCGAATCGCCGTTTCCATGCCGCTCGCGCTCCGACTGCCGCCGTTCGCCGACCGGCCCCGTGATACGCCCGAGTTGCGACCCTCGCGCGTCGCGCAGTGGCTGACCGAGGCGTCGACGCGCGAGCCGGGCTTCGCCGCGCGCATCATGTCGGAAGCGCTGTCCGCGGTGAATCGCGTGTCGATGAGCCACGCGCGACGCCTCGAGCTCACCGAGCAATACTGGAAGGCCGCCGCGCTGCTGTGGCCGCGCCTCGAGCATCGCTTCATTCGCGCGACGCATCCGCTCGTCGGCGACGATCTCGAGTCGGCGAAATCCGCCCTCACGCTGGCGATCGAGCTGTCGACCGCGTACAAGCGCCTGCTCGCGGGCGAAGCGTCGCGCCGCTTTCGGCTAGGCGGCCCCCGGCGCCTCGTCGCCCTCGTGCGTCGCGCGTTCCAGGCGACGTCGCGGGTGCTGGCCAACAGCTATCTCACCTACGCGCCGGTGCCGTCGCACACGTGGTACGACGCACACGAAATCTACATGTACACGCGCGAGCGGCACGTCCACCGGCATCCGGTGACGGTGGACCAGCCGGACGTCACGCTCGAGCGGCTTTACGTGCAGTCGCTGCTGCTCGCGCTCGCCAATCCGTACGGCTTCCTGCCGAGCCAGCTCGCAATGGTGCTGCACTACCTGCAGGAAAACGCGCAGCTGGCGAAGCTCACGACCGTGGCGCCGGTCCATCGGCTCGCGAAGGCCGTCGCGATCGTCCCCGTCGGCCACGACTTTCCGCCGTTCTCGGCGAACAAGGGCGGCAACACCGAGGGCTCGAAACTCTACTTGCTGACGTTCGATCTCGCGTTCGAACTGCAGGAGCAGATCCGTTCGCTCGAAGCGGGTGGCACCCTGCCGCGCGAGGCGGGCAACGATCCCGAGGGACGGCATCGCTACGTCACGCTGCTGAAGCGCCTGCTGCGGCAATGGGCGATTCCGCCCGCGCGCCAGTTCAACCGCCTGCCTTCGCGCGCGAAGGTCGTGATGTGCGCAGGCCTTCCCGGTGTCTGGCACTACAGCCGTGGCACGCAGCATGCGCCGCCCGACGGGGTCGCGCCGCCGCCGCCGATGACCGAGTGCCAGGTGATCAATCACACGTCGGGCGGCTACGCGCTGCGCCAGATCGATCCCGCCCCGAATCCACTGCGCGTTGGTGACCTGATCGCGTTGCGCGTCGAAGGACGCGACGGCCTGCAGGTCGCCATGGTGCGTTGGTTTCGCAACACGCTGAACAGCGCGATCCTCGAATTCGGCTGCGAGCTCCTGTCCGATGCGCCCGAAGCGGCGGCCGCCGCCGCCGAGGATGCACCGGAAAGTCACCTGATGCCGGTGCTCGTCCTGCCCGAGGAAACGCAGGATGACGAGGCGAGCCCGCAACTCGCCGCGCCCGCGGGCGCGTTCGCGCTCGAACAGGCGGTGAGCCTGCGCCGCCGCGGTGGTGCAGGCTTCGCCGTGTTGACGAAGCTCGTCGAGCAGGGACCCGGATTCGACCTCTACGAGTTCATCGCCGTCCGTTGAACGATGCCGCTCGGCGCGGCTCTTTGCGACTGATGTGATCGGGCCATCGGCGACCGTCGCGCGCGTCGCCGTTGCCGGGACGCTCGCCCTCCTCCTTCTCGAACTGCTGTGGGAACTCGTGCTCGCGCCGCTCGGCGGGCATCCGACGTTCCTCGTCCTGAAGGCGCTGCCGCTCGCGTTGCTGCTGCCCGGCGTCGCGCGCGGGAAGACGCGTGCGCGGCAGTGGCTCGCGCTGCTGCTGCCGTTCTACGCCGCCGAGGCACTCGTGCGCGCATACGCCGAGTCCGGGCGGCATGCGCTCGTTGCCGCCGCGGCATGCGTGGTCGCCGTGGCGACGTTCGTCGCGTTACTCGCGTGGCTGCGCGGTAATGCGCGCCCCCTCGACGATCGGTAGATCCTTTGGCAGCGCGAACATTACGCGCTCGGTGGCACCCTCCAGATCTTCGACGCACGTTGCACCGAGCCGCCGCAAATGCGCGACGACCCGGCGCACGAGCACCTCGGGCGCCGAGGCGCCGGCCGTTACCCCGACTCGGCGCTTGCCGTCGAGCCATGCGTCGTCGATATCGGCCACGCCGTCGACGAGATACGCCGGAACGCCGTGCTGCACGGCCACCTCGCGCAGCCGGTTCGAGTTCGAGCTGTTGCGGCTGCCGACGACGAGCACGACTTCCGCATGCTTCGCCAACGTCTTCACCGCGTGCTGCCGACTCTGCGTCGCATAGCAGACGTCGCCCTTGCGGGGCCCGGCGATTGCCGGAAAGCGTGCGCGCAACGCGCCGACGATCGCCGCCGCGTCGTCGATCGAAAGCGTCGTCTGCGTGACGTACGCGAGCCGCGACGCATCGCGCGCGTCGAGGCGTGCGACGTCCTCGACCGATTCGACGAGGTGCACGTTGCCTTCGCACTGGCCCATCGTCCCTTCGACCTCGGGGTGGCCGGCGTGGCCGATCATCACGATTTCGCGGCCTTCGCGATGCATTTTCGCAACTTCGGCGCCAGCGTTTCCACGAAGACCGCGCCCCTCGCGCGCAGAGCGTCGACGACGTAGCGGTTGTGAACGACCTGGTGACGCACGTAGATCGGTGCCCCGAATGCGGTGAGCGCGTGCTCGACGATCGCGATGGCGCGATCGACGCCCGCGCAGAAGCCGCGAGGATTCGCAAGCAGGACGTCCATCACGGGGGCGGGCCCGGCGCTTCGCGCGGACGGCGGAAGCTGTCGAGAATGAGCGCCGCGGCGCCGATCGTGATCGCGCTGTCCGCGACGTTGAAGGCCGGGTAATACCAGCCGCGCCAGTGCAGCAGCACGAAATCGACGACGTGGCCGAGCGTCAGGCGATCGTAGAGGTTACCGAGCGCGCCGCCGATGATGAGCGCAAGACCGGCGCAGAAAAGCGGCCGTCCGCCGCGCCCGAGCAGCCATGCCATCACGGCGCAGGCGGCGACGGCGATCACCGTGAAAAGCCAGCGCTGCCAACCGGTTTCACCGGCCAGGAAGCTGAACGCCGCGCCGCGGTTGAACGCGAGGATCAGGCTCGCGAACGGGGTGACCGGCCATTCCTCGCCGGGGCGAAACGATGCGACGATCCAATGCTTGGTGAACTGATCGAGCGCAATGACCAGCACGGCGAGCCACAGCCAGCGCAGGTTCGCCGACGTCGGAGCGCGCATCGCAACGACGCTCGTCATGCATGCACGCGCGGTTCGCCCGCGCCGGACAGGTTGGCGACGCAACGCCCGCAGATCGCCGGATGCCGCGGGTCGCGCCCGACGTCGGCGCGCCAATGCCAACACCGCTCGCACTTCGTCGCCTCGCTTGGCGTCACGGTGATCGCCAGCGCGTCACCCCGCGTGACGGTCGCCGCCGAGGTGATCAGCACGAAGCGGAGATCGTCGCCGAGCGACGCGACCGCGTCGTACGCCTCGCCATCGGCCACGATCGCCACTTCGGCCTGCAACGACGAGCCGATCGCGCCAGCCTGGCGCACGGTCTCGAGGTCCTTCTGCACGAGTGCGCGCACGCCGAGGATCGCGTCCCATTTCGCGACGAGCGCGTCTGCGTCCGGCACGCTCGGCAGGAGCTCGGTCCACGTGTGCACGAAGATGGTCGGATCGGCGGGTCGCAGGATCGACCACGCCTCCTCGGCCGTGAACGAGAGGATCGGCGCCATCAGCGCGAGGAGCGCGTCGCGAATCTGCGCGAGCGCGGTCTGGGCCGAGCGGCGCGGCCGGCCGTTCGCGGGCGTCGTGTATAGCCGATCCTTCAGCACGTCGAGGTAGAAGCCGCCGAGGTCTTCCGAGCAATACGTCTGCAGCCGCTGCACGACGAGATGGAATTCGTACGCGTCGTAATCCCGGATCACCGCATCGGCCATCGCGCGAAAGCGCGCGAGCGCATAGCGATCGATCTCGACCATCTGCGCCTGCGGTACCGCGTCGCGCTGCGCATCGAAGTCGGCGGTGTTCGCCATCAGGAAGCGCAGCGTGTTGCGGATGCGCCGGTAGCTCTCGACGACGCGTTTCAGGATCTCGTCGGAGATCGACAACTCGCCCGAGTAATCCGTGGCGCCGACCCATAGGCGCAGGATCTCGGCGCCGAGCGTGCCGGCGACCTTCTGCGGCGCGACGACGTTGCCCTTCGACTTCGACATCTTGCGTCCCTCGCCGTCGACGGCGAACCCGTGCGTCAGCAGCGCCTTGTACGGAGGGACGCCGTTCAGCATGCACGACGTGAGGAGCGACGAATGGAACCAGCCGCGGTGCTGGTCGGAACCCTCGAGGTAGAGATCGGCGGGGAATGCGGTTTGCGCCGCGTGCGAGCCGCGGCCGTTGCGTCCCATCACCGTCTCGTGCGTCGTTCCCGAATCGAACCACACGTCGAGCGTGTCGGTGAGCTTGCGGTAGCGCTTTTCGTCGACGCCGAAATCCTCGGAGGTCGCGTCGAACCACGTCTCGATGCCGCCGTTTTCGACCTTCGCGGCGGCGAGCTCGAGCAGCTCGAGCGTGTCGGGATGCAACTGGCCCGTTTCGCGATCGACGAAGAACGGCAGCGGCACGCCCCACTGGCGCTGGCGCGACAGCGTCCAGTCGGGGCGGTTGGCGATCATGCCGAACAGTCGCGCCTTGCCCCACGCCGGATAGAACGCGGTGTTCTCGACGCCGCGCAATGCGGTTTCGCGCAACGGTTCGGCGGGCTTGACGCCGCGGAAGCCGGGCACCTCGTCCATGCCGGCGAACCACTGCGTCGTCGCGCGATAGATGATCGGTGTCTTGTGCCGCCAGCAATGCATGTAGCTGTGCGGAAACTTCTCGATGTGCAACAGCGCGTCGACTTCGCGCAGCTTGTCGACGATCCTGGGATTGGCCTCCCAGATGGACAGCCCGCCGAAGAACGGCAGACTCGCCGCATAGCGCCCGTTGCCTTGCACCGGATTCAGGATTTCGTCGTCGCGCATGCCGTAGCGGCGGCACGACACGAAGTCGTCGATCCCGTACGCCGGGGAGCTGTGCACGATGCCGGTGCCCTGCTCGAGCGTCACGAAGTCGGCGAGGTAGATCGGCGAGGCGCGATCGTAGAACGGATGGCGAAACGCCACGTGCTCGAGTGCGCGGCCGCGAGCCATCGCGACGATGCGGCCTTCGATACCGAAACGGGCGAGACAAGCGGCGACCAGCTCGCGCGCGAGGACGAGGTGGCCGCGCGGCGTCTCCACCAGCCCGTAGTCGACGTCGGGATGCACGTTCAACGCCTGGTTCGCGGGGATCGTCCACGGCGTCGTCGTCCAGATCACGGCGGCGATCCTGCCGGACGGCGCAGCGTCGAGGCCGAATGCCTGCGCAAGCTTGCCGCGTTCGGCCTCCGCCTCGAGCGGGAACGCGACGTCGATCGCGAGGTCGACACGATCCTCGTACTCGACTTCCGCTTCCGCGAGCGCGCTACCGCAATCGAAGCACCAGTTGACAGGCTTCAGCCCCTGGTACAGATAGCCCTTCTCGAGCACCCTGCCGAGCGCGCGGATCTCGTTCGCCTCGTTGCCGAAGCTCATCGTCGTGTACGGATGCTCCCAGTCACCGAGCACGCCAAGTCGCTGGAAGTCTTTCCTCTGGCGCTCGATCTGCTCCTTGGCATACGCGCGGCACAGACGCTGCGTTTCTGCGGTGGACAACGCCTTGCCGTACGTCTTCTCGATCTGCACCTCGATCGGCATGCCGTGGCAATCCCATCCCGGCACGTACGGCGCGTCGAAGCCCGCCAGCGTGCGACTCTTGACGACCGTGTCCTTCAGGATCTTGTTGACCGCATGGCCGATGTGGATGTCGCCGTTCGCATACGGCGGACCGTCGTGCAGCACGAAGCGCGGGCGACCCTTCGAGGCCGCGCGAATCGCCTCGTAGACCCCGCGTCGCTGCCACGCCGCAATCCACTCCGGCTCGCGGCGCGCCAGGTCGCCACGCATCGGGAACGGCGTGTCGGGAAGGTTCAGCGTGGACTTGTAGTCGCGGGGGTCGTCGGGCATCGAAGGAATGAGGGTCGAAGAAGCAGGGTCAGACCCTGCTTCGACAGGATGCGGGAGCTGACGCTGCTTCTCCGCGGGCGAGAAACTCGCTCGCGCGCGCGACGTCGTCGTGCATCTGCCTCGTCAACGCGGCGAGGTCGGGGAAGCGCGCCTCGTCGCGAAGCTTATGCAAAAATTCGATCGTGATGCGCTTTCCGTAGATCGCCTGGTCGAAATCGAGCAGGTACACCTCGGCGAGCGGGCGTCCGTTCTGTGTGAGCGTCGGCCGCACACCGACGCTCGCCACACCCGCCCGCGGCGCTGCACCGAGGCCATGCACGCGCACGGCGAAGATTCCGGTCAACGCGGGTCGATGGCGCAACGCGATGTTCGCCGTCGGAAAGCCGAGCGTACGCCCGAGCTTGCGTCCATGCGCGACGTGTCCGGAAATGCTGTAGCTGCGGCCGAGAAGCGCCCGCGCAAGATCGAGATCACCCGATGCGAGTGCGTTGCGCACCGCGGTGCTCGACGCCCGCTCGTCTTCGATGGTGACGGTGCGCATCGCCTCCACGCTGAAAGGACGGTCGACGGCGCGGAGGAACGCGAGGTCGCCCTGACGTCCGCGGCCGAACCGGAAGTCTTCGCCGACCAACAGCCAGCGCGTCTGCAAACCGCGGTCGAGCACGTCGGTGACGAACTGCTCCGCCGAAAGCGAGGCGAGCCGCGCATCGAAGCGTGCGACGAACGCGATCGCGACGCCATACGCGCGAAAGAGATCGAGCTTGCTGCGCAGCGTCGACAGCCGCGCCGGCGCCGACGAAGGTGCGAAGAACTCGCGCGGATGGGGATCGAACGTGAGCACGGCAGGCGGAAGCTCGAGATCCTCCGCGGCTTCGATGAGGCGCGCGAGCATCGCCTGATGCCCGCGATGCACACCGTCGAAATTGCCGATCGTGAGCGCTACGGGATGACCCGGTGGGCTCGACAGTTCCCGCCTGACGCGCAAAAAGCGTTGCCCGCGGCGGCGAAGCGACGCTTCCCGCTACGGAGTCCTCGAAGTCGGAAAACCGACGATTTTAGCGCAGCGGAAGAATTAGGGCCCGTTCACACTATTTCCACGCATGCGAACGGGCGCCATTGGCTCGCCAATCAAGGCGCACGACGAAGCAATACCGGGTGTCTTTGCGAGGAGAGCAACGAAGAGTGGCGAGCCATGGCGGCCGTTCCCTTCGGGTTGCTGCGAAAACGGATTTGCGCTTCGTTGCAAAAGCTCGCCGGGTTCCCGACTCGCCTTCGCCTTCGCGCCTCGCGCGAAGCCGTTTTCAGCACGCAACGCGTGCGCGGAAAAGTGTGAACAGGCCCTAGTCCGAGCCGAAGCGGACGCTGGGCGCGGGTTCCTCGATGTCGGCCGCCGTGGTGACGGGCGTCATCAGCGAGCCTGGACGTCCGGTCGGGCGCACGGCCGGGCCCGGCGCGGGCACGAGGAGATTGCGCGGATCGGTCGACACCGATTCGCCCTTGCGCTTGACCGCCGTCCATTCGCCGCACCAGTCGTCGTCACGGACGTGCGGCCAGATGCCCTCGACCATGTAGCTCTTCGCGGACACTGGATGGACCATCGGGCCGCTGCGCCGACACTGGCCCCAGCGCACGCCGTTGTCCTCGGCATGCCCGGCGTTGCGGTCGTAGTACTGGCAGGCGACGCACTTTTCCAAAGCCTTCTCCCTGATTCGCGTTGTTCTTCGTGGCTCAGTGCAGCGGCGTGCCGGCGAAGCCGACGCGTCGAACGCTTCGTGTCGGCCGCCGCCTGGGCGTGGCCGCGCGTGAAACATTGCGATTTCCGATCGCCATCGCGCGCCGTGCAAGCGGCCGGCGCATGCGCGGGGGCGACGCGTCTCGCGGCCGGCGATGACCGGGACGCCGCGGCGTGGCATCGCGCGAGAGCGGGTTCGGTGAAAGAAGGGCCGCCGACCGCATCGCTGTTTGCAGTTAACCAATAAAACCGGCGGCCAAAGCTGTCCGCACGATCAGGCCGCGAGTTCGGCAATCGTCGCGAGCAGCGTTTCCGGCACCTGCTGCACGCGTGTGAATCCGGTCAATGCCGCTGCATCGAGTTGCGATTGCAACTCGGCGTCCGCGGCCTGCGCTTCCTTCGTCAACTCCGCGTCGTAGGCGCGGCGCTTCGCGGGGTCGGAGAGCACCGAATACGCCGCGTGGATCATGCGCACGAGTCCCGACAGATCCTGGCCCGCTTCCGTGTGACCGTACTGGAAGCGCTCGAGCAGCGCGCAGTAGGCGGCTTCGATGCGTTGCGGGCTCGCACCCGGCGCGAGTTCCAGATAGTCGTAGTGCGTGTAGTTCACTTGCGTCTCCCGTCGATGTATCGGCGCTCGTGCACCGGTTGCGCCACTCGTTTGCAGCAACCGTGCCATCCGCAGTTTCCGCCGATCGGCATGCGCTAAGTGTTTGATGCAGAACGATGTTCGCCTCTGTACTCAGCGTGCTTTCCACACTTCGTGGACTACGAACGCGAGCCGTCGGGTCGCTTGCCGCGCGCTGCGTTCTTCGAATCGCGGCAGGTGCGGACACCCTGCGCGCGTGAGCGCGAAGCGCGGGCATCGTCACGTACAATCGGGCGATGCCTCTCGACGATGCGATGACGCGTTCGCGGCGCATCGTGCGCGCCGCGTGCCCGCACGATTGCCCCGACACGTGCGCGATGCTCGTCACCGTCGAAGACGGGCGCGCGGTCGACATTCGCGGTGCTCCCGATCATCCGCCCACCGCAGGCACGCTCTGTACGAAGGTCGCGCACTACCTCGATCGCACCTACTCGGCCGATCGCGTGCTCCATCCGATGCGGCGCATCGGGTCGAAAGGGGAAGGGCGCTTTTCGCGCATCGCGTGGGACGAAGCGCTCGACGAAATTGCGGAGCGCTTCGGCGCGATCGCCGCATCGGCCGACGGCCCGCAGGCGATCCTTCCGTACAGCTACGCGGGCACGATGGGCCTGCTGCAGGGCTCGTCGATGGATCGCCGCTTCTTCCATCGCCTCGGCGCCTCGCTCCTCGACCGAACGATCTGCTCCGCCGCCGGGAAGGCGGGCTGGGCAGCGGTCATCGGCGCGTCGATGGGCATGGACGTCGAGGCCTTCGTCGACAGCAAGCTGATCCTGATCTGGGGCAGCAACCCAATCACCTCGAGCCTGCATTTCTGGTCGCGCGCGCAGGAGGCGAAGCGCCGCGGTGCGAAGCTCGTCGCGATCGATCCCTATCGCAGCGCGACGGCGCAGAAGTGCCACGCGCACATCGCCCCCCTTCCGGGCACCGACGGTGCGCTCGCGCTCGGGCTGATGCATGTGCTGATGCGCGACGGCTTCGTCGATCGCGGTTACGTCGATCGGCACACCGTCGGCTACGACGCGCTGCGCGAACGCGCCGGCGAGTGGACGCCCGAGCGCGCAGCGAACGTGTGCGGCCTCGATTCACGACAGATCGTCGAGCTCGCGCACGACTATGGATCGATCCGGCCGGCCGCGATTCGCTTGAACTACGGCATGCAGCGCGTGCACGGCGGCGGCAACGCGGTGCGCGCGATCGCGTGCCTGCCCGCCCTCGTGGGCGCCTGGCGCCATTGCGCGGGTGGCGCGCTTCTCTCGTCGTCGGGGACGTTTCCGATGCAGAAGAATGCGCTCGAGCGTCCCGATCTCATCCGTGGGACGCCGCGCACGATCAACATGTCGACGATCGGCGATGCGCTCACGCGTCTAGACGATCCGCCGATCCGCGCGATTTACGTCTACAACTCGAATCCGGTCGCCGTCGCGCCGGAATCGTCGAGCGTCACGCGGGGCTTCGCGCGCGAAGACCTGTTTTGTGTCGTGCACGAGATCTTCAAGACCGACACCGCCGACTACGCCGACATCCTGCTGCCCGCGACGACGCAGCTCGAGCAAACGGACATCCACACCTCGTACGGGCACCTCTACGCGCTCGCGAACAATCCAGCGATCGCACCGGTTGGAGAAGCCTTGCCGAACACCGAGGTGTTTCGCCGGCTCGCGGCGCGCATGGGGTTCGACGAGCCGTGCTTTCGGGACAGCGACGACGAGCTCGCGCGACAGGCCTACGACGCTGGCGACATGCGCGGCATCGACGTCGATTGGGACGCACTGAAGGCGGTGGGCTTCCGTCGTCTCGCGCTGCCAACGCCGTATGCGCCGTTCGCCGAGGGCGGGTTTCCCACGCCGTCGGGCAAATGCGAATTCTGGTCGGAGACGATGGCGAAGCGCGGCGAAGATCCGCTGCCCGCGTACGTTGCACCGCGCGAATCACCGCTGTCTAATGCGGAATTGGCGGCGCGCTATCCCCTCGCGTTCATCTCGCCGCCGACGCGAAATTTCCTCAACTCGTCCTTCGCGAATCTCTCCGCGTTCTTGGACGAGGAGAAGCGGCCGCATCTCGACATCCATCCCCACGACGCCGCTTCGCGCGGCATTGCGAGTGGCGATCCCGTGCGCATCTTCAACGATCGCGGCAGTTTCTCCGCGATGGCACGCGTGAGCGATCGCGCGCGGCCCGGTGTCGTCGTCGCGCCGTCGCTTTGGTGGCGCAAGCTCGCACCGGGCGGCGAAAACGCGAACGCGGTCACGAGTCAGGCGCTCACCGATCTCGGCGGCGGACCGACGTTCTACGACTGTCTCGTCGAGGTGCGGCCGGCGTAATCATCGAGCAACGCGTCGTCATCGTCGCTGCTCGGACGCGCCGCCGGCGAGCTTGCCCACCGTATCACGCAAGAGGTCGAGCTCGTGCTCGAGCCTCTCGATGCGCGCGTCCCGCTCGACGATCATTTGGCTCAGGCCCTGAATGGCCGCGAGCGCGACACCGTCGGCGTCGATCGTGTTGATGCCCTTGTTCGTCTCGCCGAGGCCGAATGCCGCGGCAAAGTCCTGCGCCATCGGGCCCATGTGCCGGATGGCTGCATCCTGCGTCTTCCAATTCCACGTCGCGATGGGCATCGCGGCCACTTTGGCGAGTACCGCCTTCGGATCCACCGCCTGCAGATTCTCCTTGCCGGCGCGATCGCTCGCGGCGATCCAGGCTTGTCCGCCGACGGGGAGCACGACGCCGGTATAGCTCCCCTGCTCGGTCCCGCCGGTGAACATGAAGATGCCGCCCGTACCGCGCATCACCACGCGATTGGGGGCATCACAACGGACCTCGCTACTCGTGGATACGTCGCCGAAAACGAAGCAGCCATCGCCGTTCGCGTTTGCCGTGAAGCCCATCGCAATGCTGGCGGTGCCGAGTGCCTTGTTCGATTCGCCACCCGGTACGCTGCTGTATACCCCGGCCGCGAGGTTCCCTATCCCCCCGCCTATCGCGCTGTGACTGCCCGAAGCGGTGTTGCCCTCGCCTCCCCCGATCGCGCTGGAATTGCCTGTTGCCACGTTTCTCCCACCGCCGGTCACCGCGCTCTGCATGCCGCTCGCAAGGTTGCCGATACCGCCGCCCACCGTGGCGAACGCGGCGTCGTTCGACGGATCCGTACCGTTTCCTGCCTGGTTGGCCGCGCCGCCACTCACGGTACCGAGCAGGTCGGTGACGCGGTTCGCACACGAGCCGTTGCAGTCCACCCCGATGCTCGTGTTCCCGAATTGGATAATGAAATTCGTTCCCGGCGCACCGCCGCCACCGATGACAGCGCCGCTCGCACCCGCCGTCACGCTGTTGCTCGCACCGCCGACGACGATCGGTGAAAATGCATCGGGCAGCAGGCGCCACGCAACGCTGCCGCCGACCGCAGCTTCGAACGCATTCGTGGTCGTGTTCGCTTCCTTGCGGAAGTAGCCCACGACGTCGATCGCGACATGCGCGCCGCCACCACGCACCTGCACGCTGATCTGGTTGTTGGCGGTATTGATTTTCGCGTTCGTCGAGACCGTGTTGAAAGCGATGCTGCCGACGTAGACCATCGTCGCCGTCGCGCCGAACGCAGTTCCCTGCGGGAGAATTTCGATGTCGCCGGAAGCGGCCGTCGTCGGCATGCCGAACACCTGAAGCTGCACCGCCGATGGATGAAGTCCGGCCGGCAACTGCGACAGGCAAACGCCGTTGCCGCCTTGAATCACATAGTTGCGAATCTCGTTGGCCGTGAAGGCTCCGCCGCCCTGGTACACGGCCGCGAAGGTGCCGCGCGTCTCGACAAGTCGGCACGGCGTGACCGGGGTGTACACGACGTCGTCGGCCGTATCACCGAGAGCCTTCAGCCGCGGCGCCGACGACGCGGCCGCCGGCGCCAGCGCGAGGGCAAGCGCCAGCGCGGCGCCTGCGACCCGATGAATGAGGACGTGTGGCGCGCGCCTGGTCATGTTCTCCTCCCGAAAAGTTGGGAACAACGTCGTCGTTGGGCGACGCGCCGATCTTCCTGCGGCGGCTCGAATGCCGCAAGCAGTCGTCGGCGGAACGGTGTGGCCGCGGCGGGCGGCCGGTGTGCCTGCTAGAGCTTGCGCACGAGCCCGACCATCACGCCGAAGATCTCGAGCGCGCCTTCCGGGCGGATGACGGGATAGGCCTTGTTCTCGGGCTTCAGTACGAAGCGGCCGTTCTCGAGGTCGAGGCGCTTCAGGGTGAACTGGTTGTCGACGATCGCGACGACGATGTCGCCCTTTTGCGCGGCGGGGCGCTTCTCGACGACGACGAGGTCTCCGTCGAAGATGCCGGCGTCGAGCATCGAGTCGCCCTTCACGCGCACGAGGACGGTCTGCGACGGGCGCTCGATCAGGTAGTCATCGAGCGTGACGGCGTCGGCGTCGTCGTCGACGACGGGCTCGGGCAGGCCGGCGCGCACGAAGCCCGCGGCGAGCGGCCGTGCGAAGAAGCGCTTCGTTGGGGCGAGGCGGCGATCGGGCGTCGATTCGAGGAAGCCGGCGAGCTTCAAGCGCGCAACCAGCGCGGCCACCGACGACTTCGACTTGAGGCCGAGCAGGTTCCCGATCGACGCGTACGACGGCATCGCGCGGTGCCGGGCGTAGTAGTCCTGAAGCCTGCCGAGATAGGAACGATCGTTCGACATAGCGTTAGAATAGCGAACGGTCGTTCGCCGTGTCAAGCGTGCTCCCCTTTTCCACTTTCGCGTTCGTCGACCTCGAAACCACCGGCACCCACGCCGAGGCGGACCGGATCACCGAGATCGGCATCGTCCGCGTCGACGACGGCGGCGGCGATCTGCGCGTCAGCGAATGGCAATCGCTCGTCGATCCCGGCGTGCCGATTCCGCCGGCGATCCAGGTGCTCACCGGCATCACCGACGCGATGGTCGCGGCGGCACCTTCGTTTGCATCGATCGCGCGCGAGGTTCTCGACCGGTTGCGCGATTGCGTTTTCGTCGCCCACAACGCGCGCTTCGATTACGGGTTTCTCAAGCACGCGTTCGCACGCCTCGACGTCGCGTTCACCGCGCGCGTGCTGTGCACGGTGCGACTGTCGCGCCGACTGTTTCCGGACGTCGACGGACACGGGCTCGACGCGCTGATCGCGCGGCACGGCTTGAACGGCGCAAAGCGGCATCGCGCGCTCGGCGATGCGCGCGCGATCTGGTCGTTCGTCGAAATGCTCTATCGCAACGAGCCACGCGAGCGCATCGACACGGCGATGCGGCACATCCTGCGCGTTCCGAGCCTGCCGGCGCAGCTTCCGCCGGATGCGATCGATTCGCTGCCGGAAGCGCCGGGCGTCTACCTCTTCTACGGCGACAACGCGCTTCCGCTCTACATCGGCAAGAGCGTCAACCTGCGCGACCGCGTCGCGGCGCACTTCACCGGCGATTGGCGATGCGAAACGGACCTGCGCCTTTCGCGCGAGATACGGCGCATCGAGCACGAGGAAACCGCGGGCGAGCTCGGCGCGTTGCTGCGCGAAGCGGTACTCGTCAAGTCGCTGCTGCCCGCCCACAACCGCACACTGCGCCGCAAGGAGGACGCCGGCATCGCCGTTTTGGTCGACGGCTTGCCGGTGTTCGTGCCGGCCGAATCGGTCGACTTTCGCGATTTGGAGTCTGCGTTCGGTCCGTTCGCGTCGCGCGCGTCGTTTCGCGCGGCGTTGCGCGAGCTCGCGCGCGAACACGGGTTGTGCGAGCGCCGTATGCACCTCGAGCGCGGCCATGGCGGGCCGTGCTTCGCTCGGCAGTTGCGGCGATGTCGCGGCGTGTGCGTCGCAGAGGAGTCGATCGTCGAACACGACCTGCGTCTTCGGGAAGCACTGGTGCCTCTCGCGATTCCTCGCTGGCCCGTGGCCGGCATCGCATGCGTTCGCGAATGCGTTCCGATACGAGAGCGCGTCGACGTGCACGTCTTTCGCGATTGGAGCTGGCTGGGGAGCGCGCGCGACGACGCCGAGCTGCAGTCGCTGCTCGAAGCGCCGCCGCGACCCTCGTTCGATCTCGACGTCACGCGCCTTTTGATTCGGCGCTATCGCGCAGGAACGTTGCCGCTCGTGTCACTGCGGTCGGAGCTGTAAGTATTCGCAACCGAGCCGCGAGTCCTTGCAGCCCGACCCGATATCGCCGTTACGCCCGCGCGTGCGCGGCGATCACCTCGGCGACGCAAGCCGTGAGTTTCTTCGCGTACGCGATGTGCAGGAATTCGTTGGGGCCGTGCGCGTTCGAGTGCGGCCCGAGCACGCCGGTGATCAGGAACTGCGCCTTCGGGAAGCGCTGCCCGAGCATCGCCATGAACGGGATCGTGCCGCCTTCGCCGATGGCGGCGGACGGCTTGCCGTACGTGGCCCGCGATGCGTGGTCGAGTGCATCGGCAAGCCAAGCCTTCGTCGGCGGCGCATTCCATCCTGTCGCGCCTTGCACGGGCTCGAAGGTCACGTTGGCGCGATACGGAGGATCGGCCTCGAAAAGCCGTTTCATCGCCTGCGTCGCCTGCTCGCCATCGACCGTCGGCGGCAAGCGCAGCGACAGCATGAACGACGTCGACGGCCGCAATACGTTGCCGGCATCGGCGATCGGCGGCAAACCATCGGCGCCGATCGTCGACAGTGCGGGGCGCCAGGTGCGATTCAGGATCGCCTCCGTGATGTCATCGGCCATCGGCTGCGTTGCACCGGCGAACGGATACTCGCGAATCGCGAGATCGCCGATGATCGCCGCTGTTTGCCGTGCCTGTGCGAGTCGCTCCTCGGGGATGTCGGCATGGAACTTGACAGGAAGGATCCGTCCGGTGGCGCCGTCCTCGAGCCGTTCGATCAACGTGCGCGCGATGCGAAAGGACGACGGCACGATCCCGCTCGCGTGCCCCGAATGCACGCCCTCGGTCAAGACGTCGACGCGCAGCGTTCCGGCGGCCAATCCGCGCAAGGACGTGGTCATCCAGAGCCGCTCGTAGTCGCCGCATCCCGAGTCGAGACCAACGACCAGGTCGACGTTGCCGAGCCGCGGGCCGAGTGCGTCGAGATACGCCGGAAGGTCGTAGCTTCCACTTTCCTCGCACGTCTCGATCAATCCGACGCAGCGCGCATGCGGCACGCCCTGCGCGTGCAAGGCGCCGAGCGCGGATAGCGCCGCGAAGATCGCGTAGCCGTCGTCGGCGCCGCCGCGACCGTAGAGCTTGTCCCCTTCGATGAACGGCGACCAGGGTCCGCCGTCGCGGCGCCAACCCACCATCTCCGGCTGCTTGTCGAGGTGCCCGTAAAGAACCACGGTACGATCGCCGACGCCGGGGATATCGAAATAAAGCAGCGGTGTGCGGCCGGGAAGCCGGATGACCTCGACGGCGAGGCCTTTGATCGGTTGTGCGCGCGAGAAGCTTTCCGCGAGCGCGACGACCCGCTCGATGTGGCCGTGCTCGACCCACGACGGATCGAAATGCGGCGACTTCGCCGGGATGCGAATGTACTCGACGAGCCGCGGAACGATCTCGTCGTCCCATTGCCGATAGATCCGGTCGGTCGCGATCATGTGTTGGGCGAGGCAGGAAGGAGAATGGCAACGATAGCATCACCCGCGCCTTATGCCGCCCTGACGCCGCCGCTCATCGCCGACGCGCTCGACAGCGTCGGCGTTCGCGGCGACGGGCGGCTGCTCGCGCTCAACAGCTACGAGAATCGCGTCTACCAGGCGTGGCGCGACGATGCGCCGCCGGTCGTCGCCAAGTTCTATCGACCGGCCCGCTGGAGCGACGCGCAGATCCTCGAGGAGCATGCCTTTGTCGACGAGCTCGCGGAGGCCGATGTCCCCGTCGTGGCGCCGCTTCGACTCGTGGGTCGCACGCTGCACGACTTCGAAGGCTTTCGTTTTGCGGTTTACCCGCGGCGCGGCGGCCGCGCGCCCGAACTCGACCGGCGCGGCACGCTCGAGCGCCTCGGGCGCTACATCGCGCGGATTCACACCGTCGGCGCGAGCCATCCGTTCGCGCAGCGGCCGATGCTGACCGTCGAGGCATTCGGCCACGATTCGCGCGCCTATCTCCTCGAGCACCGCTTCGTCCCCGAGGATCTCGTCGCCGCGTGGACGGCGATCGTCGACATCGCGCTCACGGCCGTCGGCCGCGCCTTCGATCGCACGCGCTTCGACGTGCTGCGCGTCCACGGCGACTGCCACGCAAGCAACGTGCTGTGGACCGACGATGGGCCGCATTTCGTCGATTTCGACGATGCGCGCATGGCGCCCGCGATCCAGGACCTGTGGATGCTCCTGTCGGGAAACCGCACGTCGATGGAAGAGCAGTTGCACGAGGTTCTCGAAGGTTATGAATCGTTTCGCAACTTCGATCGCGCCGAGCTCGCGCTGATCGAGCCCCTCCGGACGCTGCGGCTTCTCCACTACAGCGCGTGGATCGCCCGCCGTTGGGACGACCCGGCGTTTCCCGCCGCCTTTCCATGGTTCGGGTCGCAGCGCTACTGGCAGGACCGAATTCTCGAGTTGCGCGAGCAGGTGGCGCTCATGGACGAGGCGCCGCTCGCCGCGCCTTAGAAGCAGGGTCAGACCCGGGGTGTCCTGGACGACTGTCGGAAGCGGCCTACGCGGTTTTCAGTCCCCGGGGCTTGCCTATCGTGCGTCAGTGCGACAAGAATGGACAGGCCGCGAACAGCCGAGTCCCGGCGGAACGACCACGACCGACACGATGGGGCTCGAACTCTATCGCAAGAAGCGCAACTTCAAGACGACGCCGGAGCCCGAGGGACGCGTCCACGCGCGCGGCTCGCGCGCACCGGTGTTCGTCATCCAGAAGCACGCCGCCTCGCACCTTCATTACGACTTCCGCCTCGAGCACAACGGCGTGCTGCTGAGCTGGGCGGTCCCCAAGGGCCCGAGCCTCGATCCGCGCGACAAACGGCTCGCGATGCACGTCGAGGATCACCCGATCGAGTACGGTGACTTCGAGGGCGTGATACCGCCCAAGCAATATGGGTCGGGCACCGTCCTGCTTTGGGATCGGGGGACGTGGGAACCGCAAGGCGATCCCGAGGCGGGGTATCGTCAGGGCAAGCTCAAGTTCGTCCTGCACGGCGAAAAGCTGCACGGCGGCTGGATGCTCGTGAAGAGTCACGGCGGCAAGTACGACGGCGAGAAGAGCTGGCTCCTCATCAAGGAGAACGACGAGTACGCGCGCGCCGGCGCCGAGGGGCACGTGGTCGAGACCGAGCCCGACAGCGTCGCGTCCGGGCGCAGCCTCGAAGCGATCGCCGCCGATCCCGAACGCGAGTGGCATTCCAACAAATCGGTCGCGGAAAACGTCAAATCCGGACGCATCGCGCGCCGTAAGGTTTCGCTCAATCTCGGCAAGGTGAAGGGCGCGCGCAAGGCGGCGCAGCCGGAGGTGATCGAAGCGGAGCTCGCGACGCTCGTCGATCGCGCGCCAACCGGCGACGAATGGGTGCACGAGATCAAGTTCGACGGCTATCGGATGCTCGCGCGGCTCGCCGCTGGCGAATGCACGATCGTGTCGCGCAACGGCAAGGAATGGACGAACGTCTTTCCGACGATCGCGCACGGGGTCGCGCGCTTGCCCGTGAAGTCGGCATGGCTCGACGGGGAAATCGTCGTCCTCGACCCCAACGGGCGCACGAGCTTTCAGGCGCTGCAGAACGTGCTCTCCGAAGGGCGCGCGGCGAAGCTCGTCTATTGCGTCTTCGACCTGCCGTACGCCGACGGCTATGACCTTCGCGACGTTACGCTCGTCGAGCGCAAGAAGCTGCTCGCAAAAATCCTCGGCGAAGGGACCCTGATTCGCTACAGCGATCACGTCGTGGGCAACGGTCCCGCGTTCTTCGCGCAGGCGTGCGGCATCGGCGTCGAAGGCATCGTGTCGAAGCGTGCCGATTCGCGCTACGTCGCGACACGCAGCCGCGACTGGCAGAAGGTGAAGTGCAGCGAGCGGCAGGAATTCGTGATCGGGGGCTACACGAATCCCCAGGGATCGCGCACGGGGTTCGGCGCGCTCCTCCTCGGCGTTTACGATGGCGATGCGCTTCGATACTGCGGCAAGGTCGGAACCGGCTTCAACGACGAGACGCTCACGACGCTGACCGCCAAGCTCGAGCAACTCGAAACGGACAAGCCGCCGTTCGTCGATCCGCCGACGGGCGCGGAAGCGCGACGTGCGCATTGGGTGCGCCCGCGACTCGTTGCGGAAGTGTCGTTCACGGAGTGGACGCGCGACGGCACGCTGCGTCACCCGTCGTTCCAGGGCCTGCGCGAGGACAAGCGGGCACGCGACGTGGTGCGGGAAAACCCGGCCCCCCACGCCGACCCCCTTCCCGCCGCCGGCAAGGAAGCAGCGCCCGACACGGCGCGATCGCAAGTCCGGAAGAGCAAGACGAGATCCTCCAGCACACCTGCAAAAACCGCGACGAAATCCCGGGCGAAGCGCTCCACGGCCGCGAGCGATCGGTCCGGGGATCGCGTCGCCGGCGTCGCGATCAGCAATCCCGGCAAGCTCCTCTACCCCGAAGCCGGCGTCAGCAAGCTGGATCTCGCGCACTACTACGAGGCGGTCGGCAAGCTCCTCGTCGCGCAGGTTCGCGACCGTCCACTGACGCTCGTCCGTTGCCCGAACGGGTGGGACAAACCGTGCTTCTATCAAAAGCACGCGAACCAAGGGGTGTCGGAGTTCGTCGAGCGCATCGACATTCGCGACAGCGGAGGGGTACAGCCCTACATGATGGCGAACGACGTGCGCGCGGTCGTCGCGCTGTTGCAGATGGGCGTCCTCGAATTCCATCCGTGGGGCTCGCGAGCGCCCGATCTCGACCACCCGGATCGGCTGATCTTCGACTTCGACCCCGACGAGGCGCTCGGATACGACAAGCTCGTCGAGGCGGTCACCGTCCTCCGCAGGCTCCTCGACTCGCTCGAGCTCGAGGCCTTCCTTAAGACCACCGGCGGCAAGGGCATGCACGTCGTGATTCCGATCGAGCCCACGCGCACGTGGGACGAGGTGAAGGCGTTCTGCGGCGCGGTCGCGGACATGATCGTGAAGACGTTTCCCGATCGCTATACGTCGAGCATGGCGAAGACGCGCCGGCCGGGCCGCATCTTCATCGACTACCTGCGCAACGTCCAGGGCGCCACCGCCGTGGCCGCCTACTCGGCGCGCGCGAAGCGCGGCGCGCCCGTTTCGATGCCGATCGATTGGTCGGAGCTCGCCGACGATGTACGCTTCGATCGCTTCAGCGTGAAGAACGTCCCCGGGATCGTGGCTTCCCGCAAGCGGGATCCCTGGGCGCGCATGCCGCGCGTGCGGCAACCACTGACCGACGAGATGTTCGCGCGCGTCGGCGCGAAGATCGCGTCACCGAGGAGATGACGATGGCGAGGGCAATCTGGAAAGGGATGATCAGCTTCGGTCTCGTCAGCGTTCCGGTCGAGCTCTACCCGGCGTCGCAGTCGCAATCGCTGTCGTTCACGATGCTCGACAAGCGCGACTTCAGCCCGGTCGGCTACAAGCGCTACAACAAGTCGACCGGCGCCGAGGTGCCGTGGAACGACATCGTCAAGGGTTACGAGTACGAGAAGGACCAGTACGTCGTGATGAGCGACGAGGATTTCCGACGCGCCAACGTGCAGCAGGCGAAGTCGGTGGACATCGCGACGTTCGTCGACGCCAAGAGCATTCCGCCGCAATACTTCGAGACGCCCTACTACCTCGTTCCCGGCGAGCGCGGCCAGAAGGTGTACGCGTTGCTGCGCGAGACGATGCGCGACACCGGCAAGATCGGCGTCGGACAGGTCGTGATCCGCACGGCGCACCATCTGGCCGCCGTCATGCCGGTCGGCGAGGCCTTGATGATGATTACGTTGCGTTACGCCAACGAGATCCGCCCGCAGAAAGAGTTCGACTTCCCCGAGTCCCTGAAGAGCGTCGGCGTGACGGCGAAGGAACTCGATCTCGCAAAGCGGCTGATCGAGGACATGACGGGACCGTGGAACCCCGAAGAGTTCGAGGACACGTACAACGAAGACCTGATGGCGCGGATCGAGGCGAAGATCCAGTCCGGCGAAACGCACGTGCTGACGAAGCCCGAGGCGGAAGCCGGCGAAGGCCGCAGCGCGCAGGTGATCGACCTGATGGAGCTTTTGAAGCGCAGCATCGACAAGACGACGACGAAGGCGCCGCGGGCGGGGAAGCGTGCCGCGAAGTCGGAAGCGGCGAACGAGGCCACGGCCGAAGAGGAGGAAGTCGCCAAGCCGCGCGCCGCGGCGCGCGCCCGCAAGGCTTCGACGGCGAGCAAGGCCGGATCGGAACGCAAGCCGGCGACGCGGCGCAAGCGCGCATGACATAGTCCGCGTCACGCATGGCCGAGCAGAAATGGCCGCAGGTGCTGTGGATCGTTCGGCACGGCCAAAGCGCGGGCAACGTCGCGCGCGAAGCGGCTGAGGCGGCGTCCGAACCGCTGATCGACATCGCGGTGCGCGACGTCGACACGCCGCTTTCCGAACTCGGGAGGCGGCAGGCCGTTGCGCTCGGGCGCTGGTTCGGCGCCATGCCGCGCGCCCACAAGCCACGCGTCGTGTTGTGCTCACCCTACGTGCGCGCCATCGAGACGACGGAACTCTTGCTCGATGCCGCCACCCTCGACGCCGCTTCGATCACGCACCAACGCGACGAGCGCCTGCGCGAGAAGGAGTTCGGGCTGCTCGATCGGCTGACGAAGCTCGGCATCCGGCAGAAGTACCCCGAACTCGCCGAGCAGCGCGCGCACGTCGGCAAGTTCTATTTCCGCCCGCCGGGCGGGGAAAGCTGGTGCGACGTCATCCTGAGATTGCGCAGTCTGCTCGACACGCTGACGCGCGAATACCGGCGCGAGCACGTGCTGATCGTCGCGCACCAGGTGATCGTGAATTGCCTGCGTTACCTCTTCGAGCGCATGAGCGAGGAACAGATTCTCACGATCGACCGCGCCGCCGACGTTCCGAATTGCTCGGTGACATCGTACGAATTCGACCCGCACGCGGGGCGCGCTGGCAAGCTCGTGCTGAGGCTCGTGAACTTCGTCGCGCCGCTCGAGGAAGCCGGTGCGCCGGTGACCGCCGCACCGGATACGCCGGGTGCGCCGAAGCCTTAGCGTCTGCCCGCAAAATGGAACGGGATTCGTTCGGTAGGACGAAGGACGACGTTCCGTCGGGCGAAGCGCTGATGGCCGTGTACGACGTACGCCGCAAAGATGGCGGCGCGTTCAACAACCTCGTCATGCAGGAGATTTCGATGCGTACGCTTCGCACGCTGCTCGCCATCCTCGCCTTAGCTTCCTTCACCGGCATCGCGCGCGCCTCGGCGGGTACGAACTTCACCGACCAATGGTGGAATCCCAATGAATCGGGCTGGGGTGCGGCCATCCTGCAGCAGCACGACGTGCTCTTCATCGACCTCTTCGTCTACGGGCCGGATGCCCGGCCCACCTGGTACACCGCGGCGCTGTTCTTCCGCTCCGACTTGAGCGGCACCGTGTTCTCGGGCGACCTCGCGGCGACCACCGGACCCTGGTTCGGGGCCTTCTTCGACCCGAATCTCGTCGCGAAACGCAAGGTCGGCACGATCGTATTCAGCGCGACCAGCACCGACACCGCGGTGCTCACGTATACGGTCGACGGTGTCGGCGTCACCAAGAACATCGAACGCCAGACATGGGCGTTCGAAGACTTCACCGGGAATTATTTCGGCGGCTTCGTCTACGATCAGACCGGATGCACGAATCCGGCGAACAACGGCCACGTCGAGGAACTCGGGTCGATCAACATCACGCACGGCACCGACAACTCGTTCTCGCTGCAGCTCGGCTCCAACTTCGGCACGTGCACGTTCGCCGGCCATTACGACCAGGCCGGCCACATGGGCAACGTCAGCACGAATTACACATGCACCTACGGCATCAACGGCACGGTGCACTTGTACGAGATGGAGCGGACAGGACCCGGCATGACCGGGCGCTTCTTCGGGCAAAACAATGCTTGCAACGTCGCGGGGACCTTCGGGGGCGTTGAGCGCTGACAAGCGTCCTCCCGGCGGGCGAGCAGCTCGGGGGGCGTTCGGCCTTGGAGAACGCACCGGGGCCGATCGGCGATGATAGAGTACCGTATGTCCATACGGTACTCCCATGCGCTTCGCCGTTCGCTTCCTGCGCTTTCGCGGACGCATCCTCCCGTGGCGTGAAGTGATCAACCGGCGTCCGCAGATCGGGGACGTCCGGATCGAGGAAACGCGCGACGACGAGCTTCGCCGCTACGTTCGCACCGCGAAGCTTTACCCGGACGGCGCGGGCGTTGTCGCGCTCGCGGGACTGCCGGAGCTCTACGACGTCAGAGTGGTCGCGATGAGCCAGCAGGCATTCACGCTATCGGGCCTCGAGCGCGAGGGCGGCGCGGACTATGCGCAATCGTGGCTCGTGGCCCTCCCGTGACACCGCCGGCGTCGCGTCCGATAGGTCACGCCGCGATGACACGCATCGACCAGACCGACGGCTGACGCCTCGATCAATCGGCTCGCGCACCCTTTGCGACCGACGCGCCTCGTCGCTCGGCGCGGGCACGCTCGATCCTTTCGAAGATCAGCATTCCCCCGAGCATGGCGGCCACGAACACGAGTGCCTTGACGCGACCCGCGCCGAGTGCGACGAGCGCCGGTCCCGGGCAGAACCCGACCAGGCCCCAGCCCACGCCGAACAGCGCGCTGCCGAGGACCAGACGTCGATCGACGCCGCGCGTCGTCGGCAATTGCATCGCAGCGCCAAGGAGGCTCGTGCTGCGGCGAGCACCGAGCGCGAACGCGAAGAAGCCTACCGCGATCGCACCGATCATCACCATCGCCAGCGACGGATCCCAAAGTCCCGTGACGTCGAGGAAGCCGAGCACCTTGCGCGGGCTCGCCATGCCCGACACGATCAGGCCGATTCCGAACACGAAGCCGGCCACGAATGCGAAGAGGGTTCTCGCCGTCATCCAAGCGCGTGCCGCATGACGAACACCGTCAGCATGCCCACGGCGATGAACACGATCGTTGCGACGATCGAACGCGGCGAAAGCCGCGAAATGCCGCACACGCCATGGCCGCTCGTGCAACCGGCACCGTAGCGCGTACCCAACCCGACGAGAAGTCCGGCGCCGACGAGCAGCGGATAACCCGCGTCGATGTCGATCACCGGTGCCTGATCGAGCAGCAGATAGGCGATCGGCGCCACGACGAGGCCGGCGACGAATGCCACGCGCCACGCGGTATCGGGATAGCGCGGATGCAGCAATCCGGCCACGATGCCGCTGATGCCAGCGGCGCGTCCGTTGAAGAGGACGAGCAGCGCGGCGGCGATGCCAATGAGGATGCCGCCCACCAAGGACCGCCAGGGCGTGAATGCGATCCAGTCGATGCTCATGGTGTCATGTCTGCAAAAGCAACGGCGAGCGCGCTGCCGCGCTTTGGTCGCGCGTCGCATGCCGCAATCCGGCGACAACCATGTTTGCCGACGTGTGCGGCGTGTTCCGTAATTCTACTTGCAGGGGAGCATCGCGCGCGTGCGTAGAGCTTTGCCCAGCGCGCTTGCAGCGATCGACGATGGCGGCGACGTCGCGATGGATGGCGGCCAACTACACGCGGCCGTCGGTGTGGTCACGCGCGGCGACGAAACGACGTGCATCGTCGCGCCTGCTCGCGGCTCGCCCATGGCAATCGAGGCGAGCTGCGGGGTCAGTCTTCGGCTTGGAGTGCCCGCTGCTTCAGAACGGACTGCGCGGCCGCGCCGTAGGTGCTGCCGATCGGAAGGCCCAATTCGTTGCACGTCATGCCCGGAAGCGGATTCCCGCATGCGGTCAGATTGGTCGCCATTTGGACTGTCGTCTGCCAATCGCCCGTCTGAAGCGACGCCAGGAACCGATCACGGACCGCACCGGGCGCGTACGGCGAGGTCACTGGTTGAACTCCGCGATATGGCTGCGCCATGCCTGTTGCGTGACCGAAATGAGCCCATCGACGACCGCCAGCGAGGGCCGGCGAAATAGCTGATCACTTGAATTCTGGGGGGACTGTGGCTGTTCACACATGAGTCGCACTGCACCTTCGCTGCGGGAGCGGGCCATTATCGTTTGCACGGCGTTCCTCAAATCGGCGGACGGAGATTCGTCGCCGGCTCGTCCAACAGGGCAAGCGGGCCGAGTATGCGCCGACGAAGGCGTGCGTGCCGTCCATTCAGGAAATAAAGATCGTTGGCCCTGCAGCCGCCGATCGATCGACGCGACAATTCATAGTCACGCCGATCCTGGCTTGTCGCCATCTCGTGCAAAAGCGCGCAACGGGGCGGCTTGTAATCCATGCGTCGAGCGCTTTTCCTACCCATATGACGACTGCACGCCGATTTCGCTTCAGCGCTTTGCCGAGCAGACTCTGGTCGTCCTCACACCTTGGCGTCGTTGCTGGCGCACTGCGCAGATCGGTCGAACGGCATAGGCCCGCCTTCGCTCACTCCCGCTCCGACTCGCCGATGCCCCTCCGAAAAGCGCAGTTATACCGATGGTTGCTGGCGCGGGCGATGGCGCGCCAGGCGGCGAAATGCAAAGCAGCGATTCCAGACCGAAGACGCTGGAATTTTCCGACGAACGAACGTCGGCGCGCTGAAGACCGAACGTACGAACGCTCCTAGCAGCGAGGGTCGTGATGCGTGGGATTCGCCGATGCCTGCGACCGATCGACTTCGTCGATCTTCTTTCCGTCGCCGGGCGTCACGGTCGCCGCCGCGTCATCCTGGCGGTTCCCAACCTCCGTCTGTCCGACTGGGCGCCATCGATTCGAGCTTCGGCGCAATGTACGGCATGGGCTTGCGCTTCCGACGCTCGGAATCGAGCTATACCGACGCCTCCCCGTGGGCGAGACCCAATCCGCCTCACGATGCGCCGGTCGTGCCTGGCATGGAGGTCATCGAACTTACCCAGGTGGAGATCGAAGTGCAGCCCGCGCTCGAAAGCGACGTAGAGCAAGCATCCCTCGCCGTCGATGTCGATGACAATGTGGCGCACGCCGACCCCCTGCTGATGCGAATCGCCGTCGCGATCGCGGCCCTCATCGCCGTCGTCGCGATCGGGTGGTCCCTGCTGGTGTAGCGCGCCCGAATCGGAGACTGAAACCGGGCCTCGCAAGCGCCGTTTACACGGTAATCGTTACAAATCAACGAGCACGCAAGCGCTGACCAAGCGACCGTGCTCGTAGCGTCGGCACGGCAGCGCGACCGTTGAGCACCTCGGCACGAAACGCGCATGGGCACGTTGCATACCTGTGCCGGAGGGCGCCCATCATGACGCGAGAATCACCGTTGGCGCGTGCAGTCAGGGACGTCGCGGAGGTCGAGGATCGAATCAACGAACAGCAGCTGCTAATCGTTCGACTGCGCGTTCGCGGCGTGAACGCCACGCGCGCAGCCCACCTTCTCGATGCCATGAAAGGCGCCCGGCACCTGGCGCGACAGCGCTTGGCGCGCGAGGAGGCGGCGAACAGGATGTCTCTTTGGTTGCAGGCCGGGGCGGACTCGGCGCTTCACTAAAGCGCGCGGCTTCCAGCTGCCGCACTCGAGTCCAGGCTCGTCGAGGAGAACACGCTCGCGGTTGCGAAATGCGAGCGCGTTCTGGTCATATTATTTTCCGTCGCGGTCGGAGTCGCCCGGGACTGCGCGTTCGACGGAATCGCTGACCCGCTGCCAGGAATCTCGTGCCGCAAGCTTGGCACGGTCCCATTCGAGGGTGGACGTCCCTCGCGCAGCATCCCAATCGCGTTTCAGATCGGACTCCGCGTCATCAAACGTTCGGTCGCGATACTTGGTGTATGAAGACACGCCGTATCGGTATGCAGGTCCGAAGTCGTCATACGACTCTCCGGCAACATAGGGGCGCGACGAATAGTTTTCGCGCCAGTACGCCTCTTCCGCCGTTGGGTCGACGAGTTCGGCAACCCCATGGCCTGCAAGGCCGCCCGCGATGGCGCCCACGGCGGCACCGATCGCGGTTCCGACGGGACCGGCCACGGTCCCCACAGCGGCGCCGGCCGCAATTCCGCCGGCAACCGCGCCGACGCCGGTACCTACCGGGTGAGATCCAGGTGCGCCCGTGATCGGATCAGGGTTCGAATCGCGGTTCGGATTGAGCGCTTGTTGCTGTCGTTGTGCCATGCTGACTCCTAGAAACATTCGTCGTTGGAAACGCCAGGCGCCCGTCTCACCGGACGTCGCGAGCTTGGCGCAGCAGCATTGGAGCAGGCCCCCGCAACGCCGGTCAGTTCAGTTCGATTGAATCGCAAGTAGGAGGAATGCTCATTGCGTCGTATGTAACGGAGTCGATTGGCGACGACAGCGAGCGGTCGCAGCGATGACCATCACGTCCGTTCGCGACCGAAGCCCATCGGTTAGCCGTCCATGAGCGCGCAGCTTGCCGTCGCGATGCGGCCGTCGATCCCGACGTTGCCCGCCGTCGCGCCGGCGCGCGCGCCATGCTCGACGCCGAGCCGATGCGGCGTGTTGCCGTCGTCGCCGAAGCTGGCGATCCCGCGCACGTAAGCGTCGCCGTGTGGGGGGTTGCCGTGGGCGAACTGGAAATCCCGGCGGAGCACACTTGAATTCTTCGGCATAACGCCGTAGGCGGTAGCGGCGGCTGTCAGCGTCATCTTGCGATCGACCACCTCTTTAACCATTTCGTGGGTTGGGTCCCACCTCCCAATCTCTCAACTCAGTTCGAACGAACAGTAACAACGTATTGAAGCTTCACAGCTAGCCCAAGAATGGCGCACCCAACCGAGCCGAATCGGAGTACCGTTTCCGTCCGTCGATCCTACCCCTCACGTCTACAACGGCGCCGAACTGGATGTCGCACGCCTCCAGGAATAACGTCGGTCGAGCTTGGTCCCTACGTCGGCTGGGCGCCAAGATTCGACGCTTCGCTGCCGTCCCCTCGACCGCCTGCCGCCGCAGCGTGTCCAGCACCCCGGAGCGGCAAGCGGTAGCATGCCATCGCTTGCTCGTTAAGCGCCAACCGCGTGACTCATTGGAGAAACCTATGCATTCCGATGCCCTGCGTCCCGTGCTGATCGCATTTGCTTCCGTCTTCGCTGCGTGCACCGCGTCCATAGCGCACGCCGGTATCTTCCGAGCCTACCTATCGTTATCAGGTAACGATGCGAATCCGTGCACCGTCCAACAGCCGTGTCGTCTGCTGCCGGCGGCACTCGCCGCAGTGAACGATGGGGGCGAGGTTTGGATGCTCGATTCGGCCAATTACAACACGACCACGGTTAGTATCACGAGGTCTGTGTCGATCCTTGCCGTGCCCGGTGTGGTGGGAAGCGTTGTCGCGAACGGCGGCGATGCCATAACGATCAACGCGGCAGCGTCCAATATCGCGTTGCGCAATCTTACCGTCAGGCCATTAAGCGGAAGCGGGACCGGAAATGGAATGACCATTGCCGCCGTCGGGAGTCTATCGATCGACAACATGGTCTTTGAGAACCTCAATGACGCCGTATCGCTTTCCGGTGCTGCGAAGATCAGCATTCGAGAGAGCGTATTTCGACACAACTTCAGCGGCCTATCCGTATCGCAAAGTGGCGGCGCACAGGAAACAATAGCGGTTGATCATGCGAGCTACATCGAAAATTCGGTCGCGTTCAGCGTTCTCGCTAATAGCACTTCCGGCTTCGTACGCGTGACGATCGACGATAGCCTGATTCGTGGGGGCGGGAACGGCAATGGGGCTGCCGCGTTTGGAGGAGGCGTTGCCAGCGCGGCACCCGTGATCGTGACCATCATGCGAACGAAGGTGATTGGCGATGCAAACGGCAACGGGATATCATCGTTCGGCACACAAACGGTAGTGACTCTAGCCGACTGTCATGTTTCGGGCTGGGCGATCGGCGGTACCCGGACCCTGAATGGCGTGAGCGGAGTGGGAACGATTCAATCCCTCGGCAATAATCTCTTTGTGGACAACGGCGGAGCCGAAATCTCGGCTAAGATCACTCCTCAATAAAGTCCCTACCGTGATGCACGAAGTCGGCTCGCTGGAACAACCGCAGCACATCGATAACGGCGCCCATCCATCAGGCGGGCGAGCAGTCCGGACAACCTACAAGCGATTAGTTGAAGCTGCCGTTAAAGACGCCGGAGACGTCCAGGAACTGTAGCGTCTGCGGCTGAATC